>CAXTBC010000062.1:0-23185 GCA_964242595.1 uncultured Acetobacteraceae bacterium
GCAGCGCCTTGCCGACCACGAACTTGGTCTGCGGCAGCACGCCCTCGGCGGCATCCACCAGCACGATGGCGCCGTCCACCATGTTGAGGATGCGCTCCACCTCGCCGCCGAAATCGGCGTGGCCAGGGGTGTCGACGATGTTGATGCGCGTCTCCTGCCACACGACACTGGCGCACTTGGCCAGGATGGTGATGCCGCGCTCCTTTTCCAGGTCGTTGCGGTCGAGCGCGCGTTCGACGACGGCCTGGTGCTCGCGGTAGGCGCCGGACTGCTTCAGCAACTGGTCCACCAGCGTCGTCTTGCCGTGGTCCACGTGGGCGATGATGGCGATGTTGCGGATGTCCATGGGGCACTTCACGTTCAGAGTTCGGGGCGAGAGATCAGGGAGCGGCGCATACGAAAAGGGCCTGACGACCTGTCAGACCCTTGGCGGAACCACGTTGGCGGAGAGATAGGCGCGTTGTCTCGCAGATGCGAGAAAAAACCGCCGCTGGGAGGCCGCCGAATGGCAGGGCTGCACGCGGCAGCCCTGTCCGCCAGGCGCTACTTGGCGCCGCCGGCGCTGTCCACGGTGCCGGTGCCGGCCGGGCCGCCGCCCACGCGCGCTCCGGCAGTGTTGCCGCCAGGGGCCGGGCCGGCGCCGCTCGGCGCCATGATGGCGCTTGTCGGCGTGCCGTTGCCGTTCGGAGCGCCGCCTGGCTGGTTCGCCGGCACGAAACTGCTGGAGCTGGACGTCGACGAGGAGGTCGTCACGCCGCCCGGCGGCGTCGCGCTGTCCTGGCTGCCGCTGCTATGAGCCGCGCTACCGCTGAAGCCGCCGCCATTGGGCGCGCTTTGCAGCGCCACCCGGACGGCCGCACGGGCGCCCTTTACGTCGCCATGACCTAGCGCCTGGCGGGCTTGGCTCACCTGCTGCACCACCGGGCCCTGGTCGGGCTGGTTGGCGCTGTCCGCCGGCGTGCTGCGGTCCAGCAGGCGCGTCTCGGCCATCTCGAGCGCCTGTTGCGCCTCGCCGGTGTGATGCGTGCGCAGCGCGCGGTCGGCATCGCGCAGGTAGTTCCACGGGCCGGCGTTCGAGCCGCCCTTGGGAGCCGGAAAGTGCGGCGCGATCGCCGAGTGGCTGTCGGCCGCGTCGATGTTGCTTGCCTTGGCAGAGGCCGGGCCGCTTTCCCCGGTGCCGGGCTCGTGGGCGGACGTGCCGCCGGAAACGGCCGCGAAGTGGTGGTGGTGGTGCTTCGGCGGCGCTGCCTGGTCGGTCGGCGCGGCGGCAGGGGGCGTCGGCGTCGCGGTGTCGGCCGGAGGTGCCGTGTCCGGCGCCGCTGTCTGGGCGAAGGCGGCCGGCATGAAGGCCAGGCCGAACAACGTGGCGGAAGCCAGAAGAGTCGTACGCATGATAGAGAGTCTCCAAATGGATGGCGCGCGAGGCGCGACGGTTCGGCCAAGTCAACGGAAGAAAACGTAGGCAGTTCTATTCTGAAAAAAAGAACCTGTCGGGTTCCACCGCCAAGCGAGCGACAGCGAGTCAAGGTCTTTTGCTTCTTTTCTTCAGAGAAGAAAGGCTTTGCTTACTTGGCGTCCGCACAAAACGGGTCAGCCGCGTAACGCACTTGCGTCAAATACAACCCGTCCGCCGGCGCCGTAGCCCCTGCTGCAGCCCGGTCAAGCGCCAGCAGGGCCCGGCCTACATCCTGCGGCTGCCACCTTCCCTCGCCCACCAGTCGTAGCGTGCCCACCATGTTGCGCACCTGGTGGTGCAGGAAGCTGCGCGCCTCGGCCACCACCTCCACCAGCTCGCCGATGCGGCCCACGCGCAGCACGTCCAAAGTACGCAGCGGCGAGCTGGCCTGGCAGGCGGCCGCACGGAACGAGGTGAAGTCGTGCCGGCCCAGCAGCAAGTCCGCGCCTGCCTGCATGGCGGCCACGTCCAGCGGGCGCGGCAGGTGCCAGGCGCGGTGGGCCAGCAGGGCCGCGCGCGCCGGCCGGTTGAGGATGCGGTAGAGATAGGCGCGCCCGGACGCGGAGAAGCGGGCGCTCCATTCGGCCGGCACCACGGCCGCCTGGAGCACGCAGACCGGGTGCGGCTTGAGGTGGTAGTTCAGCGCGGCCAGCAGCTGCGCGGGCGCCATGGGGCGCTCCAGGTCCACATGCGCCACCTGACCGCTGGCGTGCACGCCGGAATCGGTGCGGCCGGCCGCCACGCTGGCCACCGGCCCGCCGGCAAGCCGGCCCACGGCGGCTTCCAGCACGGCTTGCACGGAGGGACCGGTCGGTTGGCGCTGCCAGCCGAGGTAACGCGTGCCGTCGTATTCCAGCTTAAGCGCCCAGCGCGTCACGCGAGCGTCAGGTCCTGCCACCCCGGCCCGCCGCGCAGGAACGCAGCGCCGTCGGAGGCAGGCCGGCCGGCGCGCTGCACCCGCAACAGCCGCAGCGCGCCGGTGCCGCAGGCCACCGTGAAGGCCGCGTCCAGCACCCGGCCGGGCGCGCCCGCGCCCTCGACCGGTTCGGCGTCGATCACCTTCAACACCTCGCCGCCGCCGAGCAGCGCGAAGGTGCCTGGCCAGGGAGTGAGCGCGCGCACTTGCCGGTCCAGCGCGGCGGCGTCGCGCGCGAACTCCAGCCTACCATCGGCGCGGCCCAGCTTGGGCGCGTAAGTCACGCCGGTTTCGGGCTGAGGGATCGGCGCGGGCTGCTCGGCCAACGCCCGCACAACCAGGCCGGCCCCCAACTCCGCCAGGCTGCCGAACAGGTCAGGCGTGGTGGCACGCGGCCCGATCGGCAGAGCCTGACGCAGCAGCATGGCGCCGGTGTCCAGCCCCTGATCCATCTGCATGATGGTGATGCCGGTTTCCGCGTCGCCGGCCAGCACGGCGGCGTGGATCGGGGCGGCGCCGCGCCAGCGCGGCAGCAGGCTGGCGTGGATGTTCAGGCAGCCCAGGCGCGGGGCGGCCAGCATCTCCGGCGGCAGGATCAGCCCGTAGGCGGCCACCACGGCGGCGTCCAAGCCGAGAGCGGCGAACGCGGCATGCTCGGCGGCATCCCGCCTTACCCGCGCCGGCGTGCGCACCGGGATGCCCATCGCGTCGGCCGCCACGTGCACCGCGCAGCGGGTGAGCGCCTGGCCGCGGTTGGCCGGCCGTGGCGGCTGGCAATAGGCGGCCACGATCTCGTGTCCGCCCCCAGCCAAGGCGTGCAGCGCCGGCACCGCAAAGGCGGGAGTGCCCAGGAAGGCCAGCCTCATGGCGCCCGCTTCACGACATGCGCGCCAGCTTCTGTTCCTTGGCCAGCTTGCGCATCAGCATGTTGCGCTTCAGCACGGACAGGTGATCGACGAACAGCACGCCGTCCAGGTGGTCGAGCTCGTGCTGCAGGCAGGCGGCCAGCAGCCCGTCGGCATCCACCTCGCGACGCTTGCCGTCCAGCTCGGTGTAGCCCACCCGCACCTCGGCGGGGCGCGAGACGTCGGCGTACTGGTTGGGGATCGACAGGCAGCCCTCCTCGCGCACCGCCCATGCCTCGCTCACGCGCAGGATCTCCGGGTTGATCAGCACCATCGGCGCGCGCGTCTCGCCGGTCATCAGGTCGATCACCGCAAGGCGCAGGCCGACATCCACTTGCGGCGCGGCCAAGCCGATTCCGGGGGCCTTGTACATCGCCTCGAACATGCGGGGCACCAACAGGCGGACCCGGTCCATGTCCTCGGGCCTGACGGCGCGGGCCTTGGTCTTGAGCGATTTGTGCGGGGCCACAAGGATGGGCAGTTGCGTGTCGGTCTCGTCCATCGGCGGCGTTTCAGCGGAATGGTAGGAGGAAGGCAAGCAAGGCCTTCTTTTTCGAGAAAAAGAAGCAAAAAGCTTTATCCCTCTGGCGCGGCTCTCTCCGGGCACACCCGACAGGGAGCAAAAGCTTTTTGGTTCTTTTTCTCGAAAAAGAACTGCTTGCTTACTCACTTCCCGGCAGCATCCGCTGCAGCTCCCTTTGCCGGTCAAGCAACTGGTGCTTCAGCGCGCCTGTCACGTGCAAGGCCACCAGCGCCAGCAGCACCCAGCCCAGCACGCCGTGCGCCTGGGAGAACACGCTGTGGATCCGCTCCTTCGTGGCCGGGTCGGCGTCCTTGATGAAGCCGATGCGGAACCACGGGATCACCCCGTACAAATACAGCGGGTTGGTCGCGGCCTGCTTCCAGGCGCTGTCGTGGATCCAGCCGGTCAGCGGCATCAGGAAGATCAACCCGTACAGGCTGTAATGCGCGGCGTGCGCCAGCGCGCGCTCCCAGGCGCGGTAGTGCGCCGGCATCGGCGGCGGCGGGTTGGCGTAGCGCCACAGCAGACGCATGATGGCCAGCCCCAGCACGGTCAGGCCGATCGACTTGTGCAGGTTGATCATCGGCCGCTCGGCCGATTTAGGCAGGCTGTCCACCGTCCAGATGATCAGGAAGTTGGCCGCGATGCCCAGCGCCACTAGCCAGTGGAACGCCATGGCCAGCCGCGTGTAGCGCGCCACGGGGGCGGCATGTGCCGCGTCGGGGAAGGTGGTTGCCGACAAGCGTGCTCTCCTGATGGCGCGCGCGTGCGCCGCGTTGCACAATGTTTAGGCCGCCCGGCGATGCACCGGACGGGTGCCGCGCCACATTCGCATGGAGCCGACGTTCACCCAAGCCCGGACACACGCCGTGAGCCAAACCCTCGACCAGGCCTTCCGCGCGGCCTCCCCCCGCCGCGCGCCGCCGCCCACCCCAGCCGTCAGCGTGCTGATCCACGGCGCGGTGCTGCTGCTGTGGCTGGTCCTGCTGGCGCGCGCCTTCGGCGGTGGCGGCGTGGCCGCCTGGTCCACCGGGGTGGTCTATGTCAGCTACGACACGGTGCTGCTCGGCTTCGTGGCCTGGCAGACCTGGCGCCTGCTGCGCCCTGCGGCCGCACCCGCGGCAGGCCTGGCGCAGGTCAGCCTGGGCGTGATCGTGGCCGCGCACAACGAGGCGGGCATCCTGCCGCGCACCCTGGCCGCCCTGTTCGCCCAGCAGGACCCGCCGGACCAGATCGTGGTGGCCGATGACGGCTCGGTGGACGGTACCGCGGCACTGCTGGCCGGCTTCGGCCTGGCCCCGCCGCCGCCGGGCAGTCTCAGCGCGCCCGCGCCGGCCCACCCCAGCCTGCGCTGGCTCCGCCTGCCGCATGGCGGCAAGGCCCGTGCGCTGAACCAGGCGATCGGCCTGGTGCAGACCGACGTGCTGCTGACGGTGGACGCCGACACGCTGCTGCATCCCGGCGCCATCGCCGCCATGCGCCAGGCGTTCATGGCCGACCCGGCGCTGGTGGCCGCCACCGGCGTGCTGACCCCGCTATGCGGCCCAGGTGCGGCCGGCCGCTTCTTCGAGTGGTTCCAGACCTACGAGTACATACGCAACTTCCTCTCCCGCTACGCCTGGAGCCGGCTGGACAGCCTGCTGCTGATCTCCGGCGCCTTCGCCGGCTTCCGTCGCGCGGCGCTGACCGAGGTGGGCGGCTTCGATGCCGATTGCCTGGTGGAGGATTACGAGCTGATCCACCGCCTGCTGCGCTTTTCGGCCCAACGCGAGCGCGGCTGGCACACCGCCGTGCTGGGCCGCGCCCGCGCGGCCACCGACGCGCCGGCCACCGCCGGCGCCTTTTTGCGCCAGCGCCGCCGCTGGTTCGGCGGCTTCCTGCAGACCCAGTTGTGGTACCGCGACATGGTGGGCAACCGGCGCTACGGCTGGCTCGGCCTGGCCATGCTGCCGGTGAAGGCCGCCGACACGCTGCAGCCGGTCTACGGCCTGACCGCCATCGGGCTGCTGTTCTGGTTCCTGGCCACCGGCCAGTTTGCCGTGCTGGTGCCGGCCGCCGGCATCATGGTGGCCAAGATCGTCATCGACCTCGCCTTCCATGTATGGTCCGTCGTGCTCTACCGCCACTGGACGGGCGACGACCGCAGCACCAGCCTGCTGCACGCGTTGCTGGCTGCACTGGCCGAGCCGTTCACCTTCCAGGTGTTCCGCCATGCCGGCGCGGCCCTGGGTTGGTGGGTGTTCCTGACCGGGCAGCGGGGCTGGGGCACGCAGAGCCGGTTCGCCGGCGCCCCCGTGCCAGGCCCGGGCCGCCCGTAAGGCGTTCACCCGAGGGTAACCTTCCTGTGGTGTTCTGGCCGTGACCTAGCCGGGAGCCAGATACGCCATGCCGTCCAGCCTGTCCCGCCTTCTCCTGCGGACCGCGGCGGCGCCGGCGCTGCTGCTGTGCTGGGCGGTGGCGGCCCAGGCCGTCGAGGGTGCGTTCACGCCGCCGCCGGACCTCGCCGCCCGGCAGTCGCCCTACCGCCGTCCCGCCGCAATCCCCTACCCCGAGGCCAATCCCTACACCCAGGCCGGCGCCCTGCTCGGCCGCACCCTGTTTTTCGACGCGCGGCTGTCCGGCTCCGGCTCGCTCGCCTGTGCCAACTGCCACAACCCCTCCTTCGGGTGGGAGGACGGGCTGCAACTCGGCCACGGCGCCGGCCTGCGGGACCTGCCGCGCCACAGCCCCAGCCTGCTGAACGGCGCCTGGGGCCAGCGTTTCTTCTGGGACGGGCGGGCACCCACGCTGGAGGCGCAAGCGCTGGGCCCGATGGGCAACCCACGCGAGATGGGCGCGGACCTGACCTCGTTGCCGGCCAAGCTCTCCGCCATCGGCGGCTACGCGCCGCTGTTCGACCGCGCGTTCCCCGGCCAGGGCATCACGCTGGCCACCCTCACCAAGGCGCTGGCGGTGTTCGAGCGCAGCCTGGCCAGCGGCACCACCCCGTTCGACGCGTGGCTGGCCGGTGACGAGGCGGCGATCCCGGACAGCGCCAAGCACGGTTTCCTGCTGTTCACTGGCAAGGCAGCGTGCAGCACGTGCCACACCGGCTGGGCGTTCACCGACGGCCGGCTGCACGATATCGGGCTGCCAGGGGCCGACCGCGGCCGGCCCGCCGACACCGCCGCGCCCAGGGAGGGCGAGGCGGGCTTCAAGACGCCCACGCTCCGCAACGTCGGCCGGCGCGCGCCCTACATGCATGACGGCTCGCTGCCCAGCCTGGAGGCGGTGCTCACGCATTACCGCTCCGGCGGCCAGCAGCGGCCGGGCCTGTCGCCGCTGATGCGCCCGCTCGACATCACCGACGACCAGGCGGCCGACATCATCGCGTTCCTGCGCAGCCTGTCCGAGCCGGCGCGCAGCTTTCCCACCCCCACCTTGCCGCAATAAGGCGCACGCCATGCAAGTCCGTTACAAGCTCCTGGCGGCCTTGGCCGGCGCGTTGGCCGGCCTGTCCGTGCTGGTGTGGCTCGGGGTGAGCGCGCTGCAACAGGGGGCCGCCGCCACCGCCGACATGGCGGACGGCGCCGTGCACGCCATCGATTCGGCACGCATGGCACAGGCCGCGTTCCTGCACGCAGGCATGGCGCTGACCGAGACGGGCAGCGCCGCCACCCTGCCCGAGGCCGACGCCGCCACCGGCCTGTTCCGCACCCAGTTCGCTGCCTTCCAGGCCGCCTGGACGCGGTTGGCGCCGCGCCTGCCCGGCGCGGACGACCGCGCACGGGCCGAGGCCATCACCGCCCAGGTCGCAAGCTGGCGACAGGCGATCGATCCCTATCTGGCCGGAGGCGCGCCGACCGGCAGCCTCACCCAGCCGGACGTGCTGCAGGCGAGGCAGGACGCTATTTCACGGTCGATCGACACGCTGGTGCTGGCGCTGGCCGAGGAGGTGGACAGGCGCGCGGCGGCCAGCGTGGAGCAGGCACACGGCCGCGCCAGGCTGTTCCTGCTGCTGGGCGCAGCCACCGGACTGGTCATCCTGGGCAGCCTCGCCTGGGCGTTCGCCGCGCTGCAAGGCGGCCTGATGGCGGCCCAGCGCGCCAGCGCGCGCATCGCCGGCGGGGACCTGGACAGCGCGGTGGCCGTCGGACGGGCCGACGAGTTCGGCCGCCTGTTGACGGGGCTGGAGGACATGCGGGCGCAGCTGCAAGCGCGCGCCCTCGCCGCCGAACAGGCAGGCGCGGCGGCCCGTGCTGGCCGCCTGGCCGCCGAGGAGAAGCGCGACCGCATCGCCCGTCTCTCGGCGACATTCGACGCCGCAGCCAAGGCGCTGGCAGCCGACCTGCTGGCCGCCGCCGGCACGTTGGGCGGCACCGCCCAGACCCTTTCGGCCGCCTCCCGCGGCACCGGCACGCAGGCAGCCCACGTGCTTGTCGCGGCCAACGGCATGAGCAGCTCGGTGCAGACGGCCTCGGCGGCCACGGTGCAGCTGCGGGCCAGCGTCGAAGCCATCACCCGGGACGTGGACCTGCAGGCCCACACCACGGCGCAAACCGCCGAGGCGGCCCGCCGGACCGAATCCGCCATGCACGAACTAGCCGAAAGCACCGGCCGGATCGACCAGGTGGTGAAGCTGATCAGCACCATCGCCGCGCAGACCAACCTGCTGGCGCTGAACGCCACCATCGAAGCCGCGCGGGCCGGCCCGGCTGGCCGCGGCTTCGCCGTGGTCGCCGCCGAGGTGAAGGCCCTGGCCGGCCAGACCGCGCACGCGACCAAGGAGATCGGCGGCCAGATGACCCGCGTGCAGCATGCGGTTGCCGGCGCGGTCGCGTCGGTCGCCGGCATCGCCCAGCAGGTCGCCACCGTCAGCGGCATCGCCGCGGCCATCGCCACCTCCGTCGAGCAGCAGGGCCAAGCCACGGCGGAGATCGCCCGCACCGTGCAGGACGCCGCCTGCAGCACGCAGGACGTCGCCCAGGCGATCGGCATCGTGGGCGAAGCCTCGCGTGAGGCGGACGGCTCGGCGCAGGGCGTGCTGCGCGCGGCCGACGGGTTGGCGGAGCAGGCGCGCGCGCTCTCCTACTCCGTGGACAACTTCATCGCCGACCTGCACGCCGCCTAGCCTGTTCTTCAGCCGCTCATCTCGACTTTTCCACCCCACTGCACCACGTTCCGGGCAAGGCCGCCGCCAAACGCGACGCGCAGGAGCCATGCGATGAGACAGACCACCTGGACCCCGACCGACCGCGCCCGCATGGACGACGACGAGCCGGACCATGATCCCGAGAGCCCCGACGTCCCCGCCCCGCTCGGCCCGGACCAGAAGGAGCCGGACGACAACAAGACTATGGGCTCGCCGATCAACGAGCTGGAGCACCGCCTGCTCAAGCAGCGCAAGGTGCTGATCTTCGGCGCCATCGACGACAAGGTGGCGCGCGACGTGACCGGCCGCCTGCTCGCCTTGGCCAGCGCGTCCTCCGAGCCGATCGACGTGTACGTGAACTCGCCCGGCGGCCACGTGGAGAGCGGCGACACCATCCACGACATGATCCGCTTCGTGGACGCCGAGGCTCCGGTGCGCATGATCGGCACCGGCTGGGTGGCCAGCGCCGGCGCGCTGATCTTCCTGGCCGGCCACAAGCACCGCCGCTACTGCCTGCCGCAGACCCGCTTCCTGTTGCACCAGCCGATGGGCGGCGTGCGCGGCCCGGCTGTCGACATCGACATCGAAGCGCGCGAGATCATCAAGATGCGCGAGCGGCTGAACCGCCTGATCGCCCACGAGACGGGCCAGACCTACGAGAAGGTGGCCAAGGACACCGACCGCAATTACTGGATGAGTGCCGAAGAGGCGATCGCCTACGGCATGCTGAACAAAGTGATCAAGAGTTTGAAGGACCTCACGTAGATAAGGAAGCGTGGGGCTCTGCCCTAAACCCCTCTGGGGCCTCGACGCCCCAGACCTCCATCCGTTTAGGATCTCTTACGAACAGGTTCTAACGATTTGTCCTTAGAATCCGTTTGAAAACTTACACAAGCTGCCAGGGGAACACCGAAATCCGCCTAAAGCGGTAACTACATACCACAATTCAGGCTGAATTCGCCTTCTACCGACAAGGATTGAGCGATTCGGGGCTTTGGATACGAGTCTCCAAACAGCCTCTTAGCGGGCCGGCGCAGCTGGTTCGGGCCTGCGGCGCCGGGGGGCAGAGCCCCTGGCCTTCCTTACGCACTCCCTAGTCGCCCCCAACCTCGTTCGGTATACCCGAACTCATGACCTACTTGCGCAGGCTGCTCTTCAACGTCGCGGCCCGCACCAAATCGTCCCCGCCCGTGGCCGTCCCGCAGCTGAAGGGCTACGTCGAGCACGTCAGTCCGTACCACGTCGCCGGCTGGGCAGAAAACCCGGCGGACCCCTCCGAACGCACGAACCTGATCGTTCGCCGCACCGACACCGGGGAGAGGCTGGCCGAAGGCTGCGCCGACCACTTCCGCTACGGCCTGGCGTCCTGCGGCGCCAGCGACGACGGCCACGGCTTTTTCATCCGCCTGCGCCAGCCTTTGCCGGAGCCGGCGCTGGCGCATGTGGAGGTGGCGCACGCGCAAGGCGGCGCGGCGCTGGAGCGCGCACCGCATGTCAGCGCCGACTACCAGCCGATCATGCTGATCGCCGGCGACATCGTGAACAACTGCAACCTGCGCTGCCCGTTCTGCCTGTTCGACTACACCGACGTGCGGACCACCAACGTGATGGAAGAGTCCACCATCGACGCGGCGTTGCGCTTCCTGCCCTACGTGACGGATTCGAACTTCTGGTTCTCCTGCCTGCATGAACCGACTCTGCATCCGGAGCTGATGCGGTTCATCGACAAGGTGCCGCGCGCCTGGCGCCACAAGCTGTTCTACACCACCAACCTCGCCAAGCGCATGCCGCCGGACTACTTTGCCTGGCTCGCCGACGCCGCCCTGCACCACATCAACGTCTCCATTGAATCGCGCACGCCCGAAGTCTACGAGAAGATGCGCAAGGGCGCCCGCTTCCGCATCTTCCAGGAAAACTGGGACATGCTGATCGACGCGGCATCGGCGCACCCCAACCCCACGCCGATCCGCTACATCGCCATGGTGTATCGCTCCAACTACCGCGAGTTGCCCGAGCTGGCGCGCTACCTGATCGAGGAGCGTCGCGGCTCCCTGATTGAGCTGCGCTACACGTTCGATTCCCCCTGGCTGCCGGCGGAGTTCCGCGATTCGGAGTTCCTTGACGCGGAAGGCTGGCTGTGGCTGCGCGACCAGCTCGCTGCCTTCCCGTCCGACCGTGTAACGCTGATCATGCCGCCGGGGATCACCACGCAGACGCCGGCGCTGGAGATCGAGATGGTCAACCGCACCAACTCGAACAACGGCGTGCGCGTGGAGCCGAACGTCCGCCATTTCCTGCCCGGCCGCTACCTGACTCGCCTGTCGTGGGACGGCACGTTCGAGATCACACCGTTCTGGGCGCATCCCTACGAGCAAGGGCCGGGGCAAAAGCCGATCCGCACGCTCAACATACGCGATATCGCCGACCCCGTGGACTTCCTGCTCAACCTGCCGGATTGAGCGGGTGAGGGCCGGCCGAGGAAGAACGGCGCGCCTCGCGGTGCTGCCGGCCGTGGCACGCGCCGTGCCATGGGTGCTCGCCGCGGCCGCGGTGCTGGCCTTCGGCGCGCGCGCCGTCTTCGGGTTGACGGCACTGGGCTTCAACGACGAGACCATGCACCTGCTGGGAGGCTGGGCGCTTGATTCCGGGGACCGCCTCTACCGGGACTTCGTGGACCTGCACGGCCCGGCTATCTTCATGCTGGCCCAGGCCTACGGCGCGCTGTTCGGCTGGGCGCACGCCAACGGCGCACGCGTGGTGATCGCCGCCCTCGCCGTCCTGGCCGGTGGCGCGGTCGCCACCTCGCCGGCGCTGCGCGGCACCGCGCGCGCCTGTGCCGCGATGCTGTTCTTCGGCCTGCTCGCCACCGTCTGGCTGGTCCAGAGCCTCTATCTGTTCAGCTACTACCCGATCTCCGGCGCCTTCGCCGTCATCACGCTCGCCTGGTTCGTGGTGCCCGCCTGCACACGGGCCGAGTTGCCCCCCGGCCTGGCCTTCGCCGCCGGCGTGGCCAGCGCGCTGCTGGCCTTCACCTCCTACTCCGAGGCGCCGACCGCGCTGCTGTTCTCCGCCGGCGGCGCCCTGGCCGCGTGGCGCGGCGGACAGGCGGCAGGCGCCCGGGCGCATTTGGCCGGTGCGCTGGCGGCCGGGCTGCTGTTGCTCGCCTGGCTGGCCGTCTGGAGCGACGTCGCCGGCTACCTGGCCTTTCACATCCTGTTCGGCATCACCGTCTACCCCCAGGTTGGCCCGCTCTCGTGGCGGGGCCTCCTCGCCAGCCTAACGCCCTCGTGGCAAGCGAACCGGCTGGTGCAGAGCGCCGCGGTGATCTTTGCCGTGCTGGGGGCCTTGGCGATGACGCCGCTCTGCCTGCGCGCCGGGCCCGGCCGGGCCGCCCGGATCGCCTGCGTGGCGGCAACCCTGGCTGGACTCGTCCTGCTAGACCTGCGTGCCCTGACCATCTTCCAAAATGGCGCGTTGCTGGTCGGCAGCATCGGCTGGTTTACGCTCTGCGTCCCCGCCGGCCTCGAGCGCCTATGGCCGTCGTCACGCTCGGCATCCGCCTGGGCCGGCGCCGCGTGCCTGGCCACCATCGTCCTGACCGAGGCGGTCATGCGTCACGCCGTCTACTCCCCGTCCGGCCTGACGCGCGCCGTGTTCCTCCGCCAGCCGCCCTCGCACGTCGCCGGGCCCATGCCGGGCGCGCCGTTCGACACCATCGACCGCCTGACACGCCCGGACGAGCGCATCCTCTCCCTCGTCTACGGCCCCGGCAGCTACTTCGCCGCCCGCCGCCTGCCGATCAAGGGCCTCTACGAGTACCTGCCTACCGACGCGATCTACGCCCGCCACCCCTGGCTCGGGCAGACCCGCGACCTGTGCACGATCCTGCGGTCCTCCCCACCGCCGGTCATCCTGTTCGACGACTGGGCAGTGTGGGGCATCTATAAGCCGATCGACTACATGCCGTGCCTGTTCGAGGTGCTGTCGAGGCGTTACACCTACGTGCCGGAACCGGGGGATCAGGCACACGGCGCGCAGAAGCTGTTCGTCCGGACGGACCGGATGAAGTGACGTAAGCAAGGCCTTCTTTTTCGAGAAGAAGAAGCAAAAGCCTTTATGTCGTGGCTCGGCTTTCGATGCCGGCAGCCGACTTGCGGCTACTCCTCTTTTCCCCGTCCCATTATCCGTCCCACGGCCCTGACAGGGCCCGTCATCTTCCACGACGTCGATCCGCGCAGCAGCGCCACCTCGGCCTCGAGCTGCCTGACATAGGCTTCACGGTCGTCCCGCTGCCCGGTCTCCCATTGCGGACCCTGCTTCTCCATGTCCTTGAGCGTGTCGTGGACGAACTGGGTGTACGTCTCCTGCGTCACGCCCTCCGGCGCCCACGCGTTGTCGAAACGCTCGGCCTGGCCCGTCATCCTGTTGCCCATCTTGCGCGCCTCGCCGACCTCGAGGACGACGACGCTGTCGTAGAAATGCACCGACGTGGTACGGTCCCCCGCCGGCGTGCGGATGGACGCGCCGCCGATGTAGTCGGCGTGCATCTTGTCGACGAAGGATTTTGCGGTCTCGATGAAGGATCCGGGACGCAGCAGCCCGCCGCCATGGTTGGCCCAGTACGCCGCATGCAGGTCTTCCACCAGGTACACGCCATTCTTGGCCACCTGGGGATAGAGGAAATCGAACGTCGCGTTAATGTGGTGCTGAAGATGGCTGCCGTCGTCAATGACGATGTCCGGTGCGCCGAATTCCTCGACGATCCCGGCGAGGAAGCCGGTGTCGTCCTGGCTGCCGATGCGGATGTGCACCTGGTCGCCTTCGAGCTGCCGGCAGCGCGGATAGATGTCGACGCCGACGATGACCGCGAACGGCCCGAGATACGCACGCCACTGGTCCAACGATCCGCCTTCGCCTACGCCGATCTCGAAGATGGTGACGTGCCGGTTGCGGAATCGCTCGAAATGCGCCTCGTAGGCGGGGAAGTATTGGTACCATTTGTGGATGCGCCGGTGGTCGTCACGCAGGTAATCGCCGTACAGTGTCATATACACCTCGCTGGCGCAGGCCGGGCGTGGCCCGCCGCCGGTCACCGTCCATTGCAGTTGGCCCTGCTGGGGTCAAGCTGGCCTCTGCTGTGATAAAAGCCGGAAGTCTTCACCTGTGTAGCAAGCATGGGGCTCTGCCCCTACCTCGCTGGGCCTTCAACCTCCGGAGACCGTAAGCTGGCGCGGCGGACAGGCCAACGCGCAGGATTTAAGCGATCACGTGCCGGTCGCGCAGGGCAGCGCCCGGCAGGTTGCGGTGTCAGCGTGTCCGACGTCGTCAAAGCCCGACAGCACCAGGCCCGCACCGGCGCTGTCACGCCGCGGTCGCAGAGGCCACCCGTCCATCGGCTGCTGGTTCCTCTACGACGCAATCGCAGCCGAGATGACGGCCCGTCCGGACACAACGATCGCCGAACTAGGCGACTGGCCGCGACACCTGCAAGCGCCTGATCGGCGCCGCACCGTTCGGGCCCTGGAACACGACGACATCCATCGCAGGCCTGCGGCATGACCGGATCGTGGCACCTACGGTGCTGAGCGGTCTCAGGCCATTGATGTAAGAGCAAGTCCTCAAAACCTGCCTGTGAGTGCCCCTAAACAGATGGCGGTTTGGAGCCTTAAGGCTCCAAACCGGGTTGGGCAGAGCCGCACGCGTGCTTCCCGGTCAAGACTTCCGCCGTTCGTCTAGAAGCTTTCGCCCTCTCAAGCCTTCCGAAACGCCTCCAGCAACGCCGGCATGGCCGCAGCCACCCGAGCCACGGAAGCCTCTTTCACCACGTCGTATCCCCGAACCTGGTCGTGCGCCCGCAGCAGCGCCTGGGCCGGGGCCACGCGCCGCTCGTTCAGGTCGCGCAGCACCGTGTCCACCAGCGCCGTGTAGTCCGCCATCAGGCGGCGCTCCATGCGGCGGTGGGCGCCGTAGCCGAACACGTCCAGCGGGGTGCCGCGCAGGGCGCGCAGGCGGGTCAGCAGGCCGAAGCCGCGCGTCATGGCGGCGCCGAACCGGCGTTTGGCGGGCCGGCCGGTACGGACGTCGCGCCGGCTGAACAGCGGCGGCGCCAGGTTGTAGGCGATGGTGAAGTCGCCTTCGAAGTTCTCGCGCAGGCGCGCCATGGTGGCGGGGTCGGTCATCAGGCGGCCGACCTCGTACTCGTCCTTGTAGGTCATCAGCTTGGCGGCCACCTGGGCCACCGCGCGCGACAGGCGGCCGTCGTTGCCGGGCAGCCTGGCTTCTGCCGCCTCCACCCGGGCCACCAAGGCGCGGTAGCGGTTGGCGTGGGCGTCGCCGCCCCAGGCGCGCAGGCGCGGCATGCGGTCGGCCAGCAGGTCGCCCAGCGTGTCCGGGATGTGCGCTTCCTCGTGGCCGCGCAGCCAGGCGGCGGCCAGGTCCGGGCGGGCGGCGGCGATGCGGCCCAGGCCCCAGGCGCGCTTGTTCATCTCGATCTCGGTGCGGTTCAGCTCGATGGCGCGCATGATGTGTTCGGCGCGCAGCGGGATCAGCCCGCGCTGCCAGGCGTAGCCCACCAGGAAGAGGTTGGCCCCGACAGCGTTGCCAAGCATCACCTGGGCGATGCGGGTGGCATCGATGCTCATCACCCGCTCCCCGTCCGCGCACGGCGTCACGCGGGCCAGCAAGGGGGCGAAGCTGAGGTCGAGGTCCGCGTCGCGCGCGAAGCTCGCGTTGGGCGAGACGAAGCGGTTCAGCAGCACCGCGCTGCGGCCGTGGCCGAGCTTGGCCAGCGTCTCCGGCACCGCCACCACCATCGGGTCCGCGCCGATCACCAGGTCCACGTCGCCGTTGGGGATGCGCGGAGAATGGCGCTCGGCGCCGTCGCCCAGGCGCAAGTGGCTGGTGACGGAGCCATTGCGCTGCGCCAGGCCGGAATTGTCCAGCACGGTCAGCAGCAGGCCCTGCAGGTGGGCGGCCATGCCCAGCAGGGCGGCGACGGTGACCACGCCCTGGCCGCCGATGCCGGCGAGCAGCATGTTGTACACCTCGCCGATCCGCGGCAAAGTGGGCTCCGGCAGGGCAGCGATCAGCGCCTGTTCGCCTGCCAGCGGGTCGGCGGCGTCGTCGCCTTCGGCGCGCGCCCGCACCTTGCCACCCAGCACGCTGATGAAGCTGGGGCACAGGCCCTTGGCGCAGGAGAAATCCTTGTTGCAGACGGTCTGGTTGATGCGGCGCTTGCGGCCCAGCGCGGTCTCGAGCGGCTCGATGGCGATGCAGTTGGACTGCACGCCGCAATCGCCGCAGCCCTCGCAGATCTCGGGGTGGATGAACAGGCGCTCCTGCGGGTCGGGCAGCGTGCCGCGCTTGCGCATGCGGCGGCTCTCCGTGGCGCAGGCCTGCTCGTAGATGAGGGCGCTGACGCCGTCGTACTCGCGCAGTTCGCGCTGCACCGCGTCCAGCTCGGCGCGGGGGTGGAACGTCACGCCGGGCGGGTAGTCGGAAGGCGTGTGGCGGCCGAGGTCGTCGCTGACCAGGGCCACGCGGGCGCAGCCCTCGGCCGTGAGCTGGTGGGCCACGTGGGGCGCGGTGATGTCGCCGGCGAACTGCTCGCCTTCCACCGTCTGCCCGCCGGTCATCGCCACCGCGCCGTTGAGCAGGATCTTGTAGGTGATGCGGGCATGGGCGGCGATGGCGGCGCGCACGGCCAGCAGGCCGGAGTGGAAGTAGGTGCCGTCGCCCAGGTTCTGGAAGATGTGCGGCGTGGTGGTAAACGGCGCCTGGCCGATCCACTGCGCGCCCTCGCCGCCCATGTGGGTGGCGGTGGTGGTGTTCCGCTCCGGCATGGCGGCCGCCATGATGTGGCAGCCGATGCCGGCACCGGCGATGGAGCCTTCGGGCACCACGGTGGAGGTGTTGTGCGGGCAGCCGGCGCAGAAGCTGGGCGGCCGCAGCAGGTCCTTCACGCCGTAGGAGATGGTGGGGATGCCGGTCTGCAGCGGCTTGATCGTCTCGAACCGCGCGCGCAGCGCGTCGTCCTCGATGCGGCCGCGCAGGCGGTTGGCGATCACGTGCAGCAGCAGGTCCGGGTCCAGCTCGCCCACCTCGCGTAGCAGCGGGCGTGCGTGCTCGTCCAGCTTGCCTGTCAGGCGTGGGCGCAGATGCGCTGGCTGGTTGTACAGGATGGTGGAGATCTGGTCCTCGATGATCGGGTGCTTCTCCTCCACCACGAACACTTCCTCGCAGGTCTCGGCAAAGGCGCGCAGGCGCTGCGGCTCCAGCGGCCACACCATGCCCACCTTGTAGACGGCGATGCCCAGTGCCGTGCAGCGTTGCTCGTCGAGCCCCAAGCCGCGCAGCGCCTCGATCACGTCCAGGTAGGCCTTGCCCGTGCTGACGATGCCGAGGCGGTTGTGGCGCGCGTTACCCCAGGCCAGCCTGTCGAGGTTGTTGGAGCGCACCCAGGCCTGGGCCGCGGGGTGGCGCTGCTCGAAGTGGCGGGCCTCGATCTCCAGCGCGCTGCCGTTCTGGGCGCGCAGGTTCAACCCGCCGGGCGGCAGCTCGAAATCGCCGGGCAGCAGGAAGGGCAGCGTGTCCATGTCGGCGGGGATGGAGGCGCCGCCCTCCACCGTGTCGGTCAGCGCCTTCATGCCGATCCAGCAGCCGCTGTAGCGGCTCATCGCCCAGGCGGACAGGCCGAAGCCGACCAGCTCCTCCACCGTGCTGGGGTTGAGCACCGGCATGCCGAAATGGATCAGCGCCAGGTCGCTCTGGTGGGCCAGGGTGGAGGAGCGCGCGCCGTGGTCGTCGCCGCACAGCGCTATGGCGCCGCCCAGCGCGGGGGTGCCGGCGTAGCTAGCGTGCTTCAGCACGTCGGCCGAGCGGTCCACGCCCGGGCCTTTGCCGTACCATAGGCCGAACACGCCGTCCTGCTTGGCGCCGGGCAGCAGGCCCACCTGCTGGCTGCCCCACACGGCGGTAGCGGCCAGATCCTCGTTGATGCCAGGCTGGAAGACGATGTCGTGCGCGTCGAGGTGCTTCTTGGCGCTCCACAGCGCCAGGTCGTAGCCGCCAAGCGGGCTGCCGCGGTAGCCGCTGATGAAACCCGCCGTGCGTAGGCCGGCCGCACGGTCCCGCCGGCGCTGCAGCAACGGCAGGCGGACCAGGGCCTGGATGCCGGTGAGGAAGACGCGGCCTTCGAACCGCGCGTAGCGGTCTTCCAGGGTGATAGCGGTGGGCGCGCGCTGCGGTGCCTTTTCCTGCAGCACGTCCATCGTTGCGGGTTCAACATCCATGGGCGCCGTCCTTACCTGACGGGCGCGAGGCCCGGCTCAGCCATGAGCTAGAGGCGAGGCTGACATTGCACAACGCGGCTTGGCAAATTAGTCGCTATCCGGTGGCCGGGAAGGTTACTGCGGTCATAACTGCAAAGCCGAGGCCATTAATAAAGCAAGAGAGTTCTTGGTAGGGTGAAGGCAAGAACGGCCTTCTTTTCGAGAAAAAGAAGCAAAAAGCTTTTGTCTGCGCTGTCGCCGTTTTGTCCGGACGCACCTGGCGTATGTCGGGAGGGTCCAGAACACCAGCGACAGCGCGAGCAAAAGCTTTTTGCTTTTTTCTCGAAAAAGAAAGCCTTTTACCTGACTTAAGCCAACGTCATCGGACGCCCAAACTGCGCTGCAGCGGGCAGCCTCCAGGCACGCCGTGCCGGCTTTGGCAGCGCAGCCGGCTCGGCCAGCAGGTTGGCATAGACCCAGCGAAGCGAGGCGGCCACCAGCCGGCGAGCGGCCGGGTCCGCGCGCACGCGGTCTAGTTCGGCCAGCAACGCGGATAGTACCGAAGCCGCTACCGGCTGCAGCGCCTCCAGGCAGGCCGGTGCCTGGCGCGTGTGCAGGCACATCGCAACGTAGCGGCAGCACGCCTGCACGAAGCGGGGGGCCGTCCGGTCGGGCGAGGCGGCGAAGAACAGCGACCACGCCTTGGCCATGTTCGCCATGTGGCCTTCCAGCGCGAAAAGCTCGGCCATCTCGCAGTAGCAGTAAGGGTCGCCGCGGCGCGCGCCCTCCTTCAGCGGCGCCAGGGCGCGGCGACGGCCGGCGCGGTTCTGCCGCACGGCGTAGAGCTGGACGTAGATGCTGCCCAGGCGCGCGTGAGCGTCCAGCGCGCCCTTGGCGGCGGCCTGCCGGTAGAGCCTTACCGCCTCGCCGGTATCCTGCAACACGTCGCCGTGCCCGTACAGGGCGTCGTCACCGGCCGCGAGCAGGTCATCGGCGGTGCGGGCAGCCGCTTCCTGTGCGTCCGGCGCGGGTGCGCCGGCCTCCAGCGCCGCGCCTGCCTGCCGGAACAGGGCGATGATGTCGGGCGCAGTGCCCCAGAAGAACTCCCGGGCGGGATTCACCCGCAAGCCGGTCCGGTCCAGCAAGGCGTGGATGGCCCGCTCGGCGGCGTGGCAATCGGCAAAGGATTGTTCGTAAGCCACCACGTACGGGGTGGCCACGCCGGTGACGGCGGACAGCTCGGCCGCGCGGTCCCGCGGCAGGCGCGTGGTGCGGCCCACCTTGGCCACGCCTTGCATGCACGAATTGACTAGCACGTACACCCAGCCTTCTTCCACGCATCCCTCCGCAGCCCTGTGTCGGTTGCGTCTCGCGTGCGTCACTGCACGCTACAACAACCTGGGGTTACAATGTAGAAAGGTGGCCTGTATGTGAAGTGAACGGAGATAGAACGATCCGATAATTGTTCAATTGCCGGTTGCGTACGAGTTGGTTGGCTGATCTGTCACGATTTGCGCTTATCGGCTGGCAGCGGGTAGCGAGAAGGCCTTCTTTCAAGACAAAAAAGCAAAAAGCTTTTGTCTACGCTGTCGCGGTTCCGTTCGAAGACGCTCGGGCATCAAAGCCCGGCGAGCACGGCTTCCGCGCGGCTCACGTCGAAATCGCCGGGCTGCTCGACCGCCAGGTGGGTGACCCGCATGTTGTCGGCGACCAGGGCAAAGCGTTGGCTGCGCACGCCCAGGCCGCGGGCCACCAGGTCCAGCTCCAGGCCCAGCGCGTGGGTGAACTGCGCCGAGCCGTCGGCCAGCATCAGGATCTCCGGGCGGATGTCCTGGCTCTTGGCCCAGGCGTCCATGACGAACACGTCGTTGACGGCCAGGCAGGCCACCGTGTCGATCCCCTTGGCCTGGAACTCGGCCAAATGCTCGTTGAAGCCCGGCAGGTGCTTGGCCGAGCAGGTGGGCGTGAAGGCGCCCGGCACGGCGAACATGACCACGCGCTTGCCGCGGAACACGTCCTCGGTGGAGACCTCGCGCGGGCCGTCCGGCGTGGCCGCCATCAGCTTCATGGCGGGAAGCATGTCACCCTGCTTGATCATCGTCGTCTGGCTCCGGATGTGGCATGACTGCTCTAGCCACTCGGTTACGCTCTGTCACCCGGGGTGGGTGGTTGCAACGGCGCGACCTCTTATCTGAGGCCCTCAACCATGATGCGGGACGACGACAGGCCATGGGCAGGCGCAAGGCCGCGGCGAACACCAGGCAGGGAGGCGGCACTCAGGCGCAGGGCGAGGCGGCCGCCGGCGGGAGCGAGCCCGAGGGCCTGCTGACGGGACAGCTGCTGATCGCCATGCCGGCGATGACCACGCCGCACTTCGCGCAGACGGTGATCTACATGTGCGCCCACACGCCGGAGGGGGCGATGGGCATCGTGCTGAACCGCCCGCTGGCCAGCCCCAGTTTCGGCGACCTGCTCGAACAGCTCGACGTGACGCCCAAGCCGCCGGTGCGCAACATCGAGCTGTGCCGCGGCGGACCGCTGGACGCCGCCCGCGGCTTCGTGCTGCACACCGCCGACTGGACCGGCGACGGCAGCCTGATGGTGGACCCGCAAATCGCGCTGACCGCCAGCCTGGACGTGCTGAAGTCGATCGCCGACGGCGGCGGCCCGCAGCGCGGCTTCCTGGCGCTGGGCTATGCCGGCTGGGGCCCGGGCCAGTTGGACCGCGAGCTGTCGGAGAACGCCTGGCTGTCGGCGCCGGCGAGCGTGGACATCGTGTTCGACGGCGAGCACGAGACGAAGTGGCGGCGTGCGATGGGGATATTGAAGGTGGATCCCGTGCTGCTGTCCGGCGTGGCGGGGCACGCTTAGGCAAGGCAAGGAAGGCCTTCTTTTCTGAAGAAAAGAAGCAAAAGACTTTTGACTCCGCTGTCGCGCCTTCGCCCTGGACCACCCGACAGGGAGCAAAAGTTTTTTGGTTCTTTTTTTCAAAAAAGAACTCTTGCCTTGAGCACCTCTTCGCGCGCTCCCAAATCCTGTCGCAACGCCGCCTTCCAGGGACGTTGAAGCTTCTGTCGCCTAAATAGGGACACACGAGATGGATTTGGAAAAACTTACTGAGCGGACGCGCGGCTTCCTGCAGGCTGCGCAGACCATCGCGATACGCGACTACCACCAGCGGCTGACGCCCGAACACCTGCTCAAGGCGCTGCTCGACGATGAGGAAGGGGCCGCGTCCGGCCTGATCCGTGCCGCCGGCGGCGACGCCGTGCGCGTGCGCACCGCCAACGACGCCGATCTCGGCCGCATTCCCAAGGTACAGGGCGACGGCCAGCCGCAGCCGCAGGCCACGCCCGAGCTGGTGCGCGTGCTCGACGCGGCGCAGCAGCAGGCGACGCAGGCCGGCGACGAGTACGTGGCACAGGACCGCGTGCTGGCGGCCCTCGCCAGCAGCGACACGCCGGGCGGCCGCGCGCTGCGCGGGGCGGGTGCGAACCCGCAGACCATCGAGCGTGCGCTGGCCGACATCCGCAAGGGTCGGAAAGTGACCAGCCAGAACGCCGAGAGCGGCTTCGACGCGCTGAAGAAATACACCAAGGACGTCACCGAGCAGGCCCGCGCCCAGAAGCTGGACCCGGTGATCGGCCGCGACGAGGAGATACGACGCACCATCCAGGTGCTGGCCCGCCGCACCAAGAACAACCCGGTGCTGATCGGCGAGCCGGGCGTGGGCAAGACCGCCATCGTGGAGGGCCTGGCCCTGCGCATCGTGCGCGGCGACGTGCCGGAGGCGCTGAAGAACAAGCGCGTCCTCTCGCTGGACATGGGCGGGCTGGTGGCGGGTGCCAAGTACCGCGGCGAGTTCGAGGAACGCTTGAAGTCCGTGCTCAAGGAGATCGAATCCGCCGAGGGCCAGGTGATCCTGTTTATCGACGAGATGCACACGCTGGTGGGCGCTGGCCGGGCCGACGGTGCGATGGACGCCTCCAACCTGCTCAAGCCGGAACTGGCGCGCGGCGCGCTGCACTGCATCGGGGCGACCACGCTGTCCGAGTATCGCAAGCACGTGGAGAAGGACGCGGCGCTGGCCCGGCGCTTCCAGCCGGTGTTTGTGGGCGAGCCCAGCGTGGAGGACACGGTCAGCATCCTGCGCGGCATCAAGGAGAAGTACGAGCTGCACCACGGCGTGCGCATCACTGACGGTGCCCTGGTGGCCGCCGCCACGCTGAGCAACCGCTACATCACCGACCGCTTCCTGCCCGACAAGGCGATCGACCTGATGGACGAGGCGGCGAGCCGGCTGCGCATGGAGGTGGATTCCAAGCCGGAGGAGCTCGACGAGCTGGACCGGCGGCTGATCCAGCTGAAGATCGAGCGCGAGGCGCTCAAGCGCGAGGAGGACCCTGCCTCGCGCGACCGGCTGGAGCGCCTGCAGCGCGAGCTGGCGGAGATCGAGGAGCGCAGCAACGCGATGACGGCGGCGTGGCGCTCGGAGACCGAGAAGGTGGCTGGCGCGCAGAAGCTGAAGGAGCGGCTGGACCAGGCGCGCAGCGAGGTGGAGATCGCCCAGCGCAACGGCCAGCTCGCTCGTGCCTCCGAGCTGCTGTACGGCGTCATCCCGGACCTGCAGCGGCAGATCGAGGGCAGCCAGGCGGGCGGCAAGCTGGTCAACGAGGCCGTCACCGCCGAGCAGATCGCCGGCGTGGTCAGCCGCTGGACCGGCGTGCCTGTGGACCGGATGCTGGAGGGCGAGCGCGCCAAGCTGCTGCGCATGGAGGACGAGCTGCGCCGCCGCGTGGTGGGGCAGGAGGACGCGCTGCGCCACGTCAGCAACGCGGTGCGCCGCGCGCGCGCCGGGCTGGGCGACCCCAACCGGCCGATCGGCAGCTTCCTGTTCCTGGGCCCCACCGGCGTGGGCAAGACCGAGCTGACCAAGGCGCTGGCCGAGTTCCTGTTCGACGACGAGCGCGCGCTGCTGCGCATCG
>CAXTBC010000063.1:0-22759 GCA_964242595.1 uncultured Acetobacteraceae bacterium
CGCCTGGCCCAGGCGCGCGCCGCGCTGGCCGGCCCGCTGCCGCACGCCGCCCCGCCGGTGGCCCTGCCGCCGCAGCCCGAGCCGCGCTCCAACATCACCAAGCCCGCCTTCATCGGCATGGTCGAGCGCATGAAGGAGTACATCGCGGCTGGCGACGCCTTCCAGATCGTGCCGAGCCAGCGCTTCACCGCGCCGTTCGCGCTGCCGCCGCTGGCGCTCTACCGCGCGCTGCGCAGGATCAACCCCGCGCCGTTCCTGTTCTTCCTCGATTTCGGCGGCTTCTCCATCGTCGGCAGCAGCCCGGAGATCCTGGTGCGGCTGCGTGACGGCCGTGTCACCCTGCGCCCGCTCGCCGGCACCCGCCCGCGCGGCGCCACCCCGGCCGAGGACGCCGCCCTGGAAGCCGAGCTGCTGGCCGACCCGAAGGAGCGCGCCGAGCACCTGATGCTGCTCGACCTCGGCCGCAACGACGTCGGCCGGGTGGCCGAGCCGGGCAGCGTGCGGGTGACCGAGAGCTTCGCCATCGAGCGTTTCAGCCACGTCATGCACATCAGCTCCACCGTGGAGGGCCGCGCCAGGCCGGGCCTGACCGCGCTGGACGCGCTGGTGGCCGGCTTTCCGGCCGGAACTCTGACGGGCGCGCCCAAGATACGCGCCATGGAGATCATCGACTCGCTGGAGCCCAGCCGCCGCGGCATCTACGCCGGCTGCATCGGCTACTTCGCGCCGGACGGCACCATGGACACCTGCATCGGCCTGCGCACCGCGGTGGTGAAGGACGGCGAGATGCACGTCCAGGCCGGCTGCGGCGTGGTGGCCGACAGCGTGCCCGAGGCCGAGTGGGAGGAGACGCGGCAGAAGAGCCGGGCGCTGTTCCGGGCGGCGGAGGAGGCGGTTCGGTTTGCGGCGGGGGAGGAGTAAGCAAGGCCTTCTTTTCTGAAGAAAAGAAGCAAAAGACTTTTGACTCCGCTGTCGCGCCCTTATGCGGCAAGCATCCGACAGGCTCCTGAATGATCCTCCTCATCGACAACTACGACAGCTTCACCTTCAACCTTGTCCACTACCTGGGCGAGCTCGGCGTTGCGTGCGACGTCCGCCGCAACGACGCCCTCACCGTCGACGAGGCGATCGCGCTCGACCCGGAGGCCATCGTGCTCTCGCCTGGCCCCTGCTCGCCCAACGAGGCCGGCATCTGCTGCGAGCTGATCCAGGCGGCCGCCGGCCGGGTGCCGTTGCTGGGCGTCTGCCTCGGCCATCAGGCGATCGGCCAGGTGTTCGGTGGCCACGTTGTGCGCGCGCCGAAGCCGATGCACGGCAAGGTGAGCCCGGTGAGCCACGGTGGCACGGATTTGTTCGCCGGCCTGCCGAGCCCGTTCGGCGCCACCCGCTACCACAGCCTGACGGTGCAGCCGGACACCCTGCCCGCCTGCCTGGTGGCTACCGCGCACACCGAGGATGGTGTGATCATGGGCCTGCGCCACGAGAGCCATCCGGTCTACGGCGTGCAGTTCCACCCGGAGAGCATCGCCAGCGAGCACGGGCACGACATCCTGGCCAACTTTTTAGCCCTCGCTCGCACTGCCAACGGCCGGCGAGACGAAGAGTGAGACAGGAAGAAAGCAAGGCCTTCTTTTTCGAGAAAAAGAAGCAAAAAGCTTTTATCCGTTTGGCGCGGCTCTCTCCGGGCACACCCGACAGGGAGCAAAAGCTTTTTGGTTCTTTTTCGCGAAAAAGAACTGCTTGCCTTGCTCACTGACATCACAAACACGCTGCGCCGCCTGGCCGCCCGCAACACCCTGTCCGAAGCCGAATCCGAATCC
This sequence comes from uncultured Acetobacteraceae bacterium, assembly GCA_964242595.1. Lineage (GTDB taxonomy): Bacteria > Pseudomonadota > Alphaproteobacteria > Acetobacterales > Acetobacteraceae > BOG-908. Next base: position 1,821 of record CAXTBC010000063.1, read on the forward strand.
GCGTTCAGCCTGGTCATGGACGGCCAAGCCACCCCGGCCCAGATCGCCGCCCTGCTGACAGCGCTGCACGTGCGCGGCGAGACCCTGGCCGAGCTCGCCGGCGCCGTGCGTGCCATGCGCGCGCGGATGACCCGCGTGGCGGCCCCGCCAGACACCATGGACATGTGCGGCACCGGCGGCGACGGCCTGGGCACGCTGAACGTGTCCACCGCCACCGCCTTCGTGGTGGCCGCCTGCGGCGTGCCGGTCGCCAAGCACGGCAACCGCGCCCTCTCCTCGCGCGCCGGCGGGGCGGACGTGCTGAAGGCGCTGGGCCTGCATGGCGGCACGCCGCCGGAAGCGCAGCTCGCGCGCGCCGGCCTGGCCTTCCTGTTCGCGCCCCACTACCACCCTGCCTTGCGCCACGCCGCCGCCGTGCGCGCCGAACTCGGCTTCCGCACCATCTTCAACCTGCTCGGCCCGCTGTGCAGCCCGGCCGGCGTCACCCGGCAGCTTGTGGGCGTCTATGATCCGGCCTGGGCGGCACCGATGGCCACGACGTTGGGCGCGCTGGGCAGCGAGCGCGCCTGGGTGGTGCACGGCCACGGGCTGGACGAGCTGACCCTGGCCGGCGAGACGCAGGTTGCCGAGTGGCGCGATGGCGGCCTGCACCGCTTCACCGTGGTGCCGGAGGATGCCGGCCTGCGCCGCGCCCCGGTGGAGGCCATCATCGGCGGCGACGCGACCGGCAACGCGCGCGCCCTGCTGGCGTTGCTGCGCGGAGAGGCAGGCGCCTACCGCGACACCGTGCTGCTGAACGCCGCCGCCTGCCTGGTGATCGCCGGCCGCGCCACCACCCTCAAGGACGGCGCCGCGCAAGCCGCCGCCTGCATCGACCGCGGCGCGGCGATGACCATTCTGGAAACGCTGCTGGCGAGCTGAGGCGACATAGATGCCCGATTCCCTGCCTCCCGACTCACCCGACGCATTGGCCCGGATCTGCGCGGACACCGCGGCCGAGGTGGACCGCCGGCGGCTGGCAACCCCGCTGGCCGCGCTGAAGAAGCAGATAGTCCATAGCCGCCAGAAGCCGCGCGGCTTCGGCGAGGCGCTGAAAGCCAGGCTGATGGTCCGCCGATGCGGCCTGATCGCCGAGATCAAGCGCGCCTCGCCCTCCGGCGGGCTGATCCGCCCAGGCGCCGACCCGGCCGACCTCGCCCGCCATTACGAGTCCGCCGGTGCCGCCTGCCTGTCCGTGCTGACGGACGGCCCGCACTTCCACGGCACCCTGGCCGACATGCAGGCCGCCCGCGCCGCCGTGCACCTGCCGGTGCTGCGCAAGGACTTCATCATCGACCCGTGGCAGGTCTACGAAAGCCGTGCCGCGGGGGCCGACTGCATCCTGCTCATCATGGCCGCGCTGACCGACGCCCAGGCCATCGAGCTGGAAGGCCTGGCGCGCTCCCTCGACCTGGACGTGCTGGCCGAAGTGCACGACCGCGCCGAGCTGGACCGCGCGCTGGGCCTGCAGACGCCGCTGATCGGCGTCAACAACCGCAACCTGAAAACCCTGCAGACCGACATCGAGACCACCATCGCGCTGGCCCCCCACGTCCCGCCCGGCCGCATCATCGTCACCGAGAGCGGCATCCGCGACAACGCCGACCTCAGGCGCCTGGCCGCCGTGGGCGCCCACTGCATGCTGGTAGGCGAGAGCCTGCTCCGCCAGCCCGACCTGGTGGCCGCTACCCGCGCCCTGCTGGGCGAACCTGCGTGACCGGCCTGACCCATTTCGACGCGGAGGGCCGCGCGGCGATGGTGGACGTCTCGGCCAAACCCGAGACCGCGCGCACCGCCACCGCGCGCGCGCGCGTCACCATGCAGCCGGCGACCCTGGCGGTGATCCGCGGCGGCACCGCGAAGAAGGGCGACGTGCTGGGCACCGCGCGCCTGGCCGGCATCATGGCCGCCAAGCGCACCGCCGAGCTGATCCCGCTGTGCCACCCGCTGCCGATCACCGCCGTGACGGTGGAGCTGGACGCGTCCGGCGACGCCGTGGAGGTTGCCGCGACCGTGCGCACCACGGCGCGCACCGGCGTGGAGATGGAGGCGCTGACCGCCGCCAGCGTGGCCGCGCTCACCGTCTACGACATGTGCAAGGCGATCGACCGCGGGATGACGGTCGAGGCGCTGCGCGTGGTGCACAAGGACGGCGGCGCCTCCGGGCCCTACGCGGCGCCCTGATGGAGGTGCCGGCATCCTACGGCCTGATTTCGGTGGCCGAGGCGCGCGCCCGGGTGCTGGCCGGCCTGGCCCCGCTCGGGGCCGAGACCGTGCCGCTAGCCGCCGCCCACGGCCGGGTGCTGGCCGCTCCCGTGGCGGCCAGGCTCACCCAGCCGCCATCGGACGTCTCCGCTATGGACGGCTACGCGCTGCGCGCCGCCGACGCCGCGATGGGTGCAAAGCTGCGCGTGGTGGGTGCGGCGCCGGCCGGCCGGCCGTTCGACGGTACGCTGAAATGGGGCGAGGCGGTGCGTCTGTTCACCGGCAGCGTCATCCCGCCCGGCGCTGACTCGGTGCTGCTGCAGGAGGACGCGCAAGCCGAGGCCGAGACCGTGGTGGTGGGCGCGGCCCCGCGCGCGGGCCAGCACATCCGCCGGCGCGGCCAGGATTTCGCTTCGGGCGACGTGCTGCTGCACCCCGGCCGCCGCCTGGGCGCGCGAGACGTTGGCCTGGCAGCCGCCGCCAACCATCCCTGGCTGACCGTCCATCGCCGCCCTCGCGTGGCCGTCCTGGCCACCGGCGACGAGCTCAGCCTGCCCGGTGACCCGATCGCTCCCGGCGGGATCGTCAGCAGCAACGCCCATGTGCTGGCCGCCATGGTGGATGCCGCCGGCGGGCAGGCCGTGGTGCTGCCGGTGGCCGGCGACACCGCCGCCGCCATCGGCGCGGCCGCGATGGCATCGCGCGGCGTGGACCTGCTGGTGACCACGGGCGGCGCCAGCGTGGGCGACCACGACCTGGTGCAGGCCGGCCTGGCAGCGCACGGCTTCCGGCTCGATTTCTGGAAGATCGCCATGCGCCCCGGCAAGCCGATGATCTTCGGCGACCTCGCCGGCCTGCCTGTGCTGGGCCTGCCCGGCAATCCTGTCAGCGCGTTCGTCTGCGCCGTGCTGTTCCTGCTGCCCGCGCTGGCGCGGCTGGCAGGGCTGGCCGACACGGACCCGCCCGAGGAACGTGCCGTGCTCGGCGCACCCGTCCGCGCCAACGACCACCGCGCCGACCACCTGCGTGCCACGTTGTCGCGCGGTGCCGATGGCACGTTGGTGGCGACACCTTTCGAGCGGCAGGATTCGGCGATGCTGCGGGTGCTGGCCGAGGCAGGTGCGCTGGTGCTGCGCGCGCCGCACGCGCCGGCGCTGGAAGCTGGGGCGGTGGTGCGGGTGATCAAGTTGGATCAATAAGGAAGGAAGGTCTTCTTTTCTGAAGACTTTTGTCGTCGCTGTCGCGACATCCCTTGACGGTTCCCCGGAATTCTAATCAGGCGTGCTGTGTCGAATGTATCGTTGGTAAGTCATAACGTTCTGTTTTGATCCAGGCCAAGAACTCTACCGAGAATCCCAAACAGATGGGGGTCTGGGGCCTCGAGGCCCCAGCGGGGTTTGGGGCAGAGCCCCATGCTTACACTGTCGGTCATCTCCGCCATCAGCATCACTACTGCGCCAGGTCGTTCAAACTCAGCATCGCCAGCAGCAGCGAACTCACGATCCCTGCCACAGCCACGCCCATCGTCAGAATCAGCACCGGCACCAGCAGCGCCGTCACCCGTTCGATGCCGATGCGGGACTGCTCCTCGTGGATCTCGGCTGCGCGCAAGGACATGCCGCCGAGTTGCGCCGTCTCCTCGCCCAGCCGCAGCAGGTACACCGTGCGCAGCGGGAAGATACCTGACTCCTGCATGGGGCGGGACAAGCCGGCGCCGCCCTTGGCGCTTTCCGTGGCGTTACGCACCGCGGCGGTGGCGGCGGTGTTGCCGATCACGTCGGCCACGATGCCGAGGGCAGCCACCAGCGGCACGCCGTTCTGCAGAAGCGTGCCCAGGGTGCGCGAGAAGCGCGCCGCAAGCAGCTCGCGTGACAGGGTGCCCACCACCGGCACGCGCAGGACCGAACGGTCCCACCACAGCCGCGGCCCCGGGCGGGAGAGCGCCTGGCGCGCGGCCAGGAACGCGATCACGCCAGCCAGCGCCACATAGATTCCGTAGCCGGAGACGAACGCGCCTAGCGCGATCACGATCTGCGTCGGCCGCGGCAGGGCCGCGCCCGCCTGCTCGAACATCGGCACGAATTGCGGCAGCACCTGAGTCAGCAGCAGCACGATGGAGCCGATACCGGCCACCAGCAGGATGACCGGGTAGATCAGCGAGGAGATCACGCTCGAGCGCAACGCGCGCTGTTTCTCCAGCAGGTCCGCCATGCGGTCCAGCGTGTTGGCCAGGTTGCCGCCCGCCTCGCCGGCGCGGATCAGGCCCACGTACAGGTTCGGGAAGCTGGCCGGGTGCCGCGTCAGCGCGGCGGCGAACGGACTGCCGTCGCGCACCGCGTCGCGGATCTGGGTCAGGATGGCGCGCACGTGCTTCTTCGGCGCGGTGTCGACGAGGAAGCGCAGCGCGCGGTCCAGGTCCTGCCCGGCGCCCAGCATCACCGCCAGCTCGCGCGTCATCTCGGCTACGTCCTGGCCGGAGAGCCGCCTGCCGGCGCCGAACTCGGCGCCCAGCAGGCCGGACAGGAGACCCTGCCGGCTGCCGGCGGGCTCCGCACGCATCGGCAGGCTGCCCTGCCGGCGCAGGATCTCGATCACCGCCTGTTCGGTGGGCGCTTCCATCAGGCCGGTGGCGGTCTCGCCGGCGGGGGTGATGGCGGTGTAGCGGAAGCTGGGCATCAGGAAGAAAGCAAGCCGTTCTTTTTTGAAAAAAAGAACCAAAAAACTTTTGCTCCCTGTCGGCGGCTCACCGGAAAGAACCGCGACAGCGGCGCAAAAGTCTTTTGCTTCTTTTCTTCAGAAAAGAAGGCCTTGCCTTCGTTCATCACGCTTCCGCCCGAATGCTGCGCACCACTTCCTCGATCGTCGTCGTCCCCGCCAGCGCGGCATCCAGCCCCGCGCTGAACATCGTCACCATCCCGGCGCCCACAGCCGCGCGCTCGATCTCGCTCTGGTCCGCCTTGGAGAAGATCAGGTGCTCGATCTCGGGGTTCGGCTGCAGGAACTCGGCGATCGCCTGGCGGCCGCGGTAGCCGGTGCTGCGGCACTGCGCGCAACCCACCGGATGCCACAGATGCATCGGCCGGCCATTGGCGCGGCGCTCCAGGTCGAACCGCGCCACCAGCTCGGGCGGTGCGTCCGCCTCGCGCTTGCAGGCGTCGCACAGCCGCCGCACCAGGCGCTGCGCCAGCACACCGCGCAGCACGGCGGTCAGCAGGTAGTCCTCCAGCCCCATGTCGCGCAGCCGGGTGATGCTGGCGGCGGCCGAGTTGGTATGCAGCGTGCTCAGCACCAGGTGGCCCGTCAGCGCCGCCTGCACGGCGATCTGCGCCGTCTCCAGGTCGCGCACCTCGCCCACCATGATCACGTCCGGGTCCTGCCGCAGGATGGAGCGCAGCAGGGCGGCGAACGTCAGCCCGATGGCCGGCTTGATCTGGATCTGGTTGATGCCGCCCAGCTGGTACTCGATCGGGTCTTCAACGGTGACGATGTTGCGGCTGACTGCGTTGATCGCCGTCAGCCCCGTGTACAGCGTGGTGGTCTTGCCCGAGCCGGTGGGGCCGGTCACCAGCAGGATGCCGTTGGGCAGTTCCAGCGCCTTGGACCATTGCGCAACCACGCCTGCCGGCAGACCCAGCTTCACGTAGTCGAAGCTCACGCTGCTGCGGTCCAGCACGCGCAACACCACCTTCTCGCCATACAGCGACGGGATGGTGGAGACGCGGAAGTCGATCTCCGTGCCGCGCACCGCCAGCTTGATGCGGCCGTCCTGCGGCAGCCGGCGCTCGGCGATGTCCAGCTTGGCCATGATCTTGATGCGGCTGATGATGGCCGGTGCCAGGCGCGCGCCGGGGCTGTCGGCCTCGTGCAGCACGCCGTCGTAGCGGTAGCGTACGCGCAGGCGATCCTCGAACGGCTCCACGTGGATGTCGCTGGCGTGCGTCTCCACCGCCCGGCCGATGATCTGGTTGACCAGCCGTATCACCGGTGCCTCGCTGGCCAGGTCTTTCAGCCTCTCGGCATCCTCCTCCAGCCCGGCGCCGCCCTGCCCGTGCTGCTCCGTCTCGGCCGCGTCGCCCTCGGGGTACAGCCTGCTGAACGCGGCCTCCAGCTCGATGGGCACCACGATCTCCAGGCGCACAGGCAGGCCGGTGGCCGCGGCCACCGCGGCGGGGGTGAAGGTGTCCAGCGCGTCGGCCACGCCCAGCACCAGGGTGGCGTCCTCCACCGCCAGCGGGCAGGCGCGCGCGGTGCGCAGGAAGCGGGGGGACAGCCGCTCAGGGACCAGCGGCGCCTCGGGGAAGCGGGCGGGGCCGGCCAGCTTCGCGCCCAGCAGCGTGGCGTAGGCCTCGGCCAGGCCGCGCTCGGTCACCAGGCCGAGCTGGAGCAGCACCAGGTCCAGCCGCTGGCCGCTCTCGGCGGCAACCCGGCGGCCACGGTCGATGGTCTGCGCGTCGCACTGGTTCTGCCGCAGCAGGATGGTGGCCAGCAGGTCCACCTGGCGGTCTTGCGGGGCGTCCGTGCTGACTTGGCTGGCGCCCTGGGTCAGCCTGCTGCGTGCGCCTTGTGCCGTCATGCGTGCGCTCTCCTCAAAGCAAGGAAGCGGTTCTTTTTTGAAAAAAAGAACCAAAAAACTTTTGTTCCCTGTCGGGTGGTGCAGGGCCAGCGCGCGACAGCGGAGTCAAAAGTTTTTTGCTTCTTTTTTTCAAAAAAGAAGGCCTTGCTAGCCTTTCATACTGCCAGGGAGCCGCGCCACGGTCGAGTTAATCAATGGTTGGCTGGCGCCCGTGCTGGCCGCGCCCTTCATCGGCAGCTTCTGCGGCGTGCTGGCCGCCCGCCTGCCGGCCGGCCAAGGCGTGGTGGCCGGCCGCTCCGCCTGCCCGGCCTGCGGCCACACGCTGGGGATGGTCGACCTGGTGCCGATCTTGAGCTTCACCGCCCTGCGCGGCCGTTGCCGCCACTGCCGCGCGCCCATCGCGCGCTTCCACCTGGCTATCGAGCTCGCCTGCCTGGCCGTCGCAGTCTGGGCCGCCAGCACCGGCGCCGACGGCGCGCTGCTCTGGGCCAGTTGCGCTCTGGGCTGGACGCTGCTGACGCTCGCCTGGATCGACGCCGCGTGCCTGCGCCTGCCCGACGTGCTGACCCTGCCACTGATCCTGGCCGGCCTGGCCGAAGCCGCCTGGCTGGAGCCGGACGCGCTGACCGGCCGCAGCTTCGGCGCCGCCGTGGGCTACACCGCCCTGTGGGCGCTAGCCCAGGCATACCGCCGCCTGCGCGGCCGCCACGGCCTGGGCCTGGGCGACGCCAAGCTGCTGGCCGCGGGCGGCGCCTGGGTAGGCGCCGCGGCCCTGCCTATGGTGGTGCTGGGCGCGGCGCTGGCCGGGCTGGCCTGGGCGCTGCGGCGCGGGCGGCCGGATTTCTCCGCGCGGCAGCCGTTCGGGCCGTTCCTGGCGGCGGCGATCTGGGTGGTCTGGCTTTACGCAAATTGACGGTTCCCGCCCGTCTAGGTTGTGGGAGGTTAGATTGGGTGACCAGTGCAGCGCCGGCCTCGGGCGCCGGCGTGCTGGCGGACACGGAGCCGAAGCCGAGTGCAACGGTCTGCGTCTCGCCGAAGGGTAGTCCTTCTGGAAGGGGTGTCGCAGACTACGGTTCGTTGCTACTCTGACCACTACCCGATATGGTGGTGAGATATGCACATGCGTTTGATGCTTGCCGCGTGCATCGTATCGGGCGGGCAGGCTGCGTCGGCCAACGACGCGTACAGGGCCGTTCCCATCAGCCGGCCGATCCCGCAACCGCAGAACACGCCGGTCGATGGTTTGGTAACGGTGGGGTTTGACATCGGACCGAATGGCCGGGTCACGCGCGCCACGGTGGTTACCAGCTCGCCACCAGGCCAGTACGATGAACCAGCACTCGAGGCGGTCAAGAACTGGCGTTACGCACCTGCGCACGCGGGGGGCATGGCGGTCGCCCAATACGGCAACTCCGTCGCCCTGCATTTCGAGGCGGCTGACAAGGACCCAGCCACGGCCGGGCTGACGCCGATGTTCGACCTGCCAGCCGAGTATCCCCGGGCTGCCTACGCTGCTTCGGTGCAAGGCTGGGCGACGGTTGCGTTCACCGTGAACGAACTCGGCCTGGTCGATGCAGCCAAGGTTACGTCCAGCTCACCATCTGGCGTATTCGATGAAGCGGCTCTGGACGCTGTGAAGGGCCGCCACTACGTGCCGCTGGTTCGGGATGGTCGCCCGGTGCGGGTAGACAAGATCGTCGAGACGATAGCGTTCGATCTGGCACATGCGCAGATCGCTCCCACCCGGATTGGCATCCCGAAATTGGCCTACCCGCCGCTGGCTCAGGAGCTCGGCATCGAGGGATCGTGCTCGATGCGCATTGCCATCGGCGATGACGGACATCCAACAGGTGTCAACATTCTTGCTTCGACGCCAACGAACATCTTCGATGCGTCGTGCCGCAGCGCCGGTTTCGGTTTCGTGTTCAAGCCGCCCGTGGACGAGCATTTCGCCAAGGTCATGCGGGTGCACATCGTGAACGTCAACTTCAGGCTCGGGCCGCACGGGCAGACGGGCGCGATTACCTTCGCGCCGGGCCACTGGGTGCGCCTGCGCTTTGACTTGCTGCCGAGCGGCGCCGTCAGCAACTGCCAGGTCGTGGACGGAACGGTCAGCCCGCGCCAAATGCGCGAGGCCCGTGACGCGTTGGCAGACCAGCGGTTTACGCCCGCACGCCCGGGACAGGATACCCAATCCCGCAAGAACCTGATCAGGACGTTTCTGCAACCGAGTTTGCCGCCCACGCTTTGACGAAAGCCCTTTTTTCTGACGAAGAGCGTGCCCACTGCCCGAGTTCAGGCCGCACTTTCTCCCAACCGGTCGAACACCAGCTCCAGCAACACCGCCAGCAGCGCCAGCGGCACTGCCCCTTCCACGATGAAGTTCGGCTTGCTGCTCACCAGCCCGTCGATTATCGGCGTGCCCAGCGTCAGCGCCCCCACCGTCGAGCCGATCGTCGCCGTGCCCAGGCCAACCACCGCCGCGGTACGCAGCCCCGCCAGGATCAGCGGTGTGGCCAGCGGCAGCTCCACCCGCCACAGCACCTGCAACGGCGAGAGGCCCATGCCCACCGCCGCCTCGCGCACCGCTTCGGACACCCCGGCGATGCCGGCCAGCGCGTTCTCGGTGATTGGCAGCAGGCCGTACAGCACCAGCGCCACCAGCGTGGGCCGCGCGCCGAACCCCAGCACCGGCACCAGCACGGCCAGCACGGCGGCCGGCGGGAACGTCTGCCCGATGGTGGCCACCGTGTCGGCCAGCGGACGGAAGCCGTGCCCGGCCGGGCGGGTGACGAAGATGGCGGCACCGATGCCGCACGCACCGGCAATGGCGAGGGCCGCCGCCACGAGACCCAGTTGCGAGGCCGCCAGGGCGGCGAAGCTCCCACGGTCGTAGACCGGCGGCTGGATGCCGGGGAACGCCCAGGCAAAAGCGGGCGCGGCCCGCCGCATCAGCAAGGTCACCGCCAGGAACGCGCCGCCCACCAGCAGCAGCGGCAGGTTGCGCCTCACGCGCCGCCGCCCACGATGTCGTCCAGCGCCACGTGGCTGTCCTGCCCGGCCACCCGCAGGCGCCGCACCCCAGCTGCCACCATCATCCCGAGCGCTTCGCGCAGCGTGGCCTCCGCCGCGATCTCCGGTGCACCGGCCGCCGCACCGGGGCGGCAATGGTCGGCCACGCTGCGCACCGCCAGCGCGCGCAGCGAAGACGCCTCGCCGGCCACGAAACCGCGCACGAAGTCCGAGGATGGGTGCTCCAGTATTTCCGCCGGCGTCCCGGCCTGCGCCAGGCGGCCGCGGTCCAGGATCACGATGCGGTCGGCCAGCAGCAGCGCCTCGTCCATGTCGTGGGTGACGAACACCATCGTCTTTTCCGTCTCGCGCTGGATCCGGCGCAGCGCCGTCTGCAAGCCGCCGCGGGTGACCGGGTCCAACGCGCCGAACGGCTCGTCGAGCAGCAGAAGCGGCGGGTCGGCCGCCAGCGCGCGTGCCACGCCCACGCGCTGTTGCTGACCGCCGGACAACTGCGCCACCCGCTTGTGCGCGTACCCCTCGGGCGGCAGGCCCAGCAGCGCCATCAGCTCCTCCACCCGCGCTTCTATCCTGGCCGCCGGCCAGCCGAGCAGGGTGGGCACGGTTGCGATGTTGCGCGCCACGTCCCAGTGCGGGAACAGCCCGCCGGCCTGGATGGCGTAGCCGATGCCGCGCCGCAGCGCCTGCGGGTCCTCGCCCGCCACGTCCCGACCGTCCACGCGCACGGTGCCCGTGTCGGGCGCGATCAGCCGGTTGATCATCCGTAACGTGGTGGATTTGCCACAGCCGGACGGGCCGATCATCACCGTCAACTGGCCGGCCTCGATGGTGAGGTCCAGCCGGTCCACCACCGCCCGGCCGGCGTAGGACTTGCTGACGTTTTCGAAACTGATCATGCGGGAAGCAACGCTTCGTTATGCCAGCTCGCGTCAAGACTAACCGTTGTGAAGGAAGCAAGTCCTTCTTTTTCGAGAAAAAGAAGCAAAAAGCTTTTGTCCCTGCGCTGTATCAACGGCCTTGACCTACCCTGCGGTACCCGCTGTTTCAAATGCGGGAAGCAAAAGTTTTTTGGTCCTTTTTTTCAAAAAAGGACTGCTGCCTTTGGTAGGCCAGCCTAATGCGGGTGGTTGAACGCCCCGGCAGCCAACCGCAACAGCAAATCCGCCGCCAGCGCCAGTGCGATGGCCGGCAGCGCGCCTAGCAGCACCAAGTCCACCGCATACTGCCCCAGCCCCTGGAATACGAAATCGCCCAGGCCGCCCGCGCCGATCAGGGCGGCCACCACCGCCAGCCCGATCGTCTGCACGGTGACGATCCGCAGGCCGGCGATCAACGCGGGGGCGGCCAGCGGCAGCTCCACCCGGGTTAGCACCTGCGCGCGGCTCAGCCCCATCCCGGCGGCCGCCTCCAGCGTGGCGGCATCCACCCCGTCCAGCCCGGCCACGGTCTGCCGCACCACCGGCAGCAGCGCATACAGCACCAGCGCCACCAGTGCCGGCACCACTCCTATGCCGCTGAGCCCGATGGCGGCCAGCGGTGCGATCAGCAGGCCGAACAGCGCCACGGAGGGCAGTGTCTGCACGATGTTCAACACCGCGAACACCGGCCGTCGCAGACCACGCCGGCGCTGGATCGCGATGCCGAGCGGGCCGCCCAGCAGCACGGCCAGCGCGATGGTGATGCCGGTCAGCAGCAGGTGACGCTGCAAGGCGACGCCGAACACGCCGGCGTGGCTCGCCGCCTCCTGCGCCAGGGACAGGGCGCGGAAGGCGCCCTCGGCAGCCAGGGCGCAGAAGGCGGCGAGCATGCCGCCGGTTACCGCCACGATCAGGCGCGGCCCGGCGCGCAGGCGCTGCAGCGCGTCCACCACGGCCATCGCGAAAGCGAAGACGAGCCCCCAGAAGCCGGCCGCCAGCAGTGTGCGCGCCGCCGGCGGGCTGTGCGCGGCCAGGCCGAGCGCCGCGCCGCCCGCCTCCACCCACACCACCAGCAGGCCCAGGCAGGCCACCGCCAAAGCGCGCCAGTGCACGCCGCGCGTAGGCCGCTCCAGCGTGCTCGCCGCCAGCAGCAGCGCGGGCGCCGCCAGTGCCAGCCGGCTGGGCGCGGCCTGGCCCACGCCGGAGAGCAGCCGGTTGGGCGCGTGGCCCACGAACGGTGCCGCCAGGCAGGCCAGAGCGAGCCCGGCCAGCAGCAGGCGCGGGGCGTTGTGGACCTGCAGCTTCACGCCAGGCCCGCCTTGCGCAGGTAGGCGGCGGCCACCGTGCGCGGCTCCGCGCCGGCACCCGCCACCTGGGCGTTCAGGCCCTGCAGCACCTTGCGCGTGAGCCCAGCGAACACCGGCGCCAGCCAGGCGGCGATCTGCGGGTGCGCGGCCAGCACGGGCGCGCGCACCACCGGCGCCGGCTGGAAGGCGATCTGCGCGTGCAGCGGGTCTTCCAGCAGCGTCAGGCCCAGCGCGCCCAGTGCGCCGTCGGTGCCGTAGGACATCGCAGCGTCGATGCCGGACAGGCCCTCGGCGGCGGCGCGCAGCGTGGCCGAGGTGTCGCCGCCGGCCAGCATCAGCAACTGCCCCTGCCGCAGGCGGAAGCCGTAGGCGTGCTCGAAGGCCGGCAGCGCGTCGGCCGACTCCACGAACTCCACGCTGGCCGCCAGGCGGACGCGCGCCCCGCCGTTCACGGTCCGGGCAAAGTCCGCCAGGCTGGCCAAATGCGCGGCGGCGGCGAAGGCGCGCGGCACGGCGATGCCCCAGCCGTTGTCGGCCGGCGCTGGCGTCAGCCACACCAGGTTGTTCTGCGCGTGGTCCAGCTCCCGCACGGTGTCGTAGGCGGCCTTCGCGTTATGCCACACCGGATCACCGGCGCGGCGGAAGAACTGTGCGCCGTTGCCGGTGTATTCGGGGTAGATGTCGATGGCGCCGGACAGCAGCGCCTGCCGCAGGATGCGGGTGGGGCCGAGCTGCAGGCGCGTGGTCACCGCCAGCCCGTGCGCCCGCAGCGTAAGCGCGATCAGGTTGCCCAGCAGCGCGCCCTCGGTGTCGATCTTGGAGGCCACAACCACCGCCGCTGCGGCCCGGGCGGCGCGTGTGGCCAGCAGGCCCGCGCCGGCGGCTATCAGGCAACGCCGTGAAAAGTTGCGTATTTTTACACCCTTTCCCAACACCAACCCTGCTAGATGCAGCGCAGCAACACCGCGGACAGACGCCCACGTGACCAAGATCATTAGCTGGAACCTGTTGCGGCTGACAGGTGCGACGTCCGACGAAGTGGCTGCCCTGGTGCGCTGCCACCAGCCGGACGTGCTGCTGCTGCAGGAGGCCACTCTGGCGATGAACGCGCTGCCCATCCTGCTGGGCGGGCACTACGCCCGCGTGCCGCTGCCCGGCCGCATCCATGGCTTGGCGGTATGGAGCCCGCGTCCGTTCCACGCCCCCCGCGTGCTGCACTTGCCCGCCGGCGCGCTGGTCGACCGCGTGGCCCAGATCGTCGATTTAGGCGCTTTTTCGGTGGCCAACGTCCACCTCTCGCATGGCCAGCTGCTCAACCGCCGGCAGTTGCGCCACATCGCCGCCCACCTGCCGGCCCGCGCCGCCGTGCTGGGCGACTACAACCTGGTGGGCCCGGCCCTGCTGCCCGGCTTCCGCGACGTCGGGCCGCGCGAGCCCACCCACGTGTGCGCCGACGTGGTGCCGCTGCGGCTGGACCGCTGCTACGTGCGCGGGCTGGCCTGCTTCATGGCGCGTGCGCTGGATCGGGCCGGCAGCGACCACCGGCCGATCATGGTGCGCCTGTCGAGCATGGCGGCGGAGGCACGGCTGGCGGCCTGACCTGGGAAGGCAAGCAGTCCTTTTTGAAAAGGACCAAAAGACTTCTGTTCTTGCAGCGCGTGTTGGTGGAAAGAACCGCGACAGCCCGATAGAAGTTTTGCTTCGTCTTTCAGGAAAAAAGCTTGCTGTGCCTGATAGGCAAACTGGCCTGCGGCGCCTGGCTTTCGGGTTCTGACGAACCCCAAACAATTTCGAAAAAGGACCAAAACCTTTGTCTCGCAACGCGCGGCGGTTAAGCCGTCCGCGACAGCACGAACAAAAGCTTTTTGCTTCTTTTTCTCGAAAAAAAAGGCCTTGCTTACTTTTTACTCCTCAATGCGCCGCCGCAGCCTCGCCCTTGCCCATGCGCGGCAGGAAGGCGGCCAGCACGCCACCCACCACTGCCACGATAGCCAGCGCATAAAACAAATCCAGGTAGCTCAGAGTGGTCGCCTGCGCCTGCACCAGGCGCGAGATGGCGCCTAGGTCCGTGCCGGCACCGTAGCCGTTGTACGGCGTCACGTGCTCGGCCAGCCGGGCGTGGTGAAACTGCTCGCGGTAGGCCAGCAGCGTGGTGGTGTAGCTGATGCCCGCGCTGCCGCCCAGGTTGCGCATCAGGTTGATCAGCGCCGAGGCCTCGTTGTTGCGGTCCGGCGGCACGCCCACTAGGGCAACCGAGTTGATCGGGATGAACAGGAACGGCAGCCACATCGCCTGCAGGGCGCGGATCTCCGAGATGTGCCAGAACCCCACGGTCTGCGTCAGCCCGCTGGCGAACCACATGGAAAAGGCGGTGCCGGCGAACGCGATGCAGGCGAGGTACTTGGCCTGCACCACGCGGCCGGTCAGCACGCCGCTCAGCGGCATCAGCACGATGGTCACGATGCCCGCCGCACCCAGCGTGAGCCCGGCGGTGGTGGCGTCGTAGCCCATCAGCTCCTGCGTCATCTGCGGCAGCAGCTGGGTGGTGGAGATCAGCACGAAGCCCAGCGCGAACATCAGCACGTTGCTGATGGCGAAGGACGGGATGCGCAGCAGGCGGATGTTCATCACCGGCTGGCGGTGGTTCCACTCCCACAGCATCAGCACGGCCAGCGCCACCACACACAGCGTGCCGTAGGTGTTCACGAACGGCGAGCCCCAGCCGCCCTCGCGCTCGAAGCGGTCCAGCACGATCTGCAGCGTGCCGAATCCCAGCACCACCAGCCCGAAGCCCACGTAGTCCACGCGCAGGCCGTCGGCCAGCAGCTTGCGGCGGCGTTCCTGGGTGGCCGGTGAATCCACCACGAACAGCCCCACCAGCAACAGGCTGAGGCAGCCGAACGGCAGGTTGATCAGGAACACCCAGTGCCAGGAAAAGGCGTCCGTCAGGTAGCCGCCGATAACCGGGCCGATCGCCGGCGCCATCACCACCGTCAGGCCGTACAGCGCGAACGAGGCGGCACGCAGGCGGACGGGGAAGCTGTCTGCGAAGATCGACTGCTCCACCGGGGCCAGCCCGCCGCCGCCCAGGCCCTGCATCACCCGCCACAGCAGGATTTCCGGCAGGCTGCTGGCGGTGGCGCACAGCAGCGAACTGACGGTGAACAGCGCCACGCAGATCATGTAGAAGCGCTTGCGGCCGATCACGTTGGCCAGCCAGCCGCTGATCGGCACGATGATGGCGTTGCTCACCAGGTAGCTGGTGATGATGTAGGTGCTCTCGTCCTGGCTGGCGGCCAGGCTGCCGGCGATGTGGCGCAGGCTGACGTTGGCGATGGTGGTGTCGAGCACCTCCATGAAGGTGGCGATGGAGACCACGACGGCGATCAGCCACGGGCTGCGGCCGCCGGCGGCCGAGTAGGGGAGGTCGTCTTCGGCCATGGTTAGCGGTGCTTAGTAAGGGAGGAAGGAAGGCCTTCTTTTTCGAGAAAAAGAAGCAAAAAGCTTTTGCTGGCGCTGTCGCGGACGGCTGAAACACCTTGTCTCGACAACGCGTACCCGACGGAGACAAAAGTTTTTTGGTTCTTTTTTTCAAAAAAGAACCGCTTGCCTTGCCTCCGCACTCAACGAACCCTGATGCGCGGCTCGACCGACATGCCGGGCGCCAAATGCAGCCGGCTGCACGTGTCGGGCTGGTCGAACACCAGCTTGACCGGCAGGCGCTGCACGATCTTCACGTAGTTGCCGGTGGCGTTCTCGGCCGGCAGGCTGCTGAACTGGGCGCCGGTGCCGCTCTGCACGCTGTCCACATGGGCGTCGAGCGCCTGGGTGGAATACGCGTCCACCGTGACCTTGGCCGGCTGGCCGGGCTGCAGGTTGGTGAGCTGGCTCTCCTTGAGGTTGGCGGTCACCCAACAGGCCGGCTGCACGATGGCCAGCAAGGACTGCCCGGTGTTGACGTAGTTGCCCAGCTCCAACGTGCGGCGCGCTACCCGCCCGGTCGCAGGCGCCACGACGTGGGTGTAGCTGAGCTGCAGCTTGGCCTGCGCGATGTTGGCGTCCGCGGTGCGCAGGGCGGCCTCCGCCGCGGTCACTTGCGCGCGGGCGATGGCCACCTGGGCGCGGGCGCTGGATTCCACGCTACGGGCGGCATCCAGCCTGGCGCGCGCGCTGTCGCTGGTGGAGCGGGCCTGGTCCAGAGTCTGGGCGGTGATGGCGCGCGGGTTGATGCGCGTGTAGCGGCCCAGGTCACGCTGGCTCTGCTCGAGGTTGGCCTGCTCCACGCGCACCTGGGCGGCATCCTGCGCCACGTCGGCCTGCCGCGCCGGCAGGGTGGCCTGCGCCTGCAGCAGCTGCGCGGCAGCCTGGTCGCGTTGGGCAACCAGCTGGTCCAGCCGAACGGCGGGGTCGCGCGGGTCGATTTCGGCGAGCACCTGACCGGCCTGCACCGCCTGGTTGTCGTCCACGCTCAGCTTGATCACGCGCCCGCTGATCTGAGCGGACACCTGGGAGACGTGGGCGTCGATGAAGGCGTCGTCGGTGGTCTCGTAGTGCCGCGCATCCAGCCAGTAGAACACGGCGGCAGTGACCAGTCCGCCCACGACCATAAGGCCGATCAGCGGCTTGAGCAGGTTGCGCGGCTTCTTCTTCGCTTCGGGTTCGATGCCGATCAGCTGGGGATGGGCGTTATTGTCCATGGGCTCTGCCTCGATCGATAAAGGCAGACTAGCTGACTGAACGGTTCGGTCAACATGGGAGAAAAGAAACGTCAAGCTGCATGGAGGCAGCCCTGACCGATTAGAAAACCAGCTCGCAGTAAGCCTGGGGCTCTGCCCCAAGCCTCGCTGGGGCCTTGAGGCCCCAGACCCCCATCTGTTTAGGAGCAGGTTGCGAAGCCTGCCCTTTACGCCACGGGTTACTTCTTCGCTGCGACCGCCTTGAGGATGATCGCGTTCGCCTCGTCCAGCGTGCCGAACCCGGTCACCTTCACCCACTTGCCGGGCTCCAGGTCCTTGTACGTCTCGAAGAAATGGGTGATCTGCTGGCGCACGATCTCCGGCAGGTCGGACGTGGTGCGCACGTCCTTGTAGAGCGGGTGCACTTTGTCGTGCGGCACGCAGATGATCTTCTCGTCGATGCCCGCCTCGTCGGTCATGTGCAGCACGCCGATTGGCCGGCAACGTATGACGGCACCGGGCACCACGGCCGAGGGCACCAGAACCAGAGCGTCGGCCGGGTCGCCGTCGTCGGCCAGGGTGCCGGGGATGAAGCCGTAGGCGGCGGGGTAAGACATCGGCGTGAACAGGAAGCGGTCCACCACCAGGGCGCCGGTGGTCTTGTCCACCTCGTACTTCACGCTGGACCCCTGCGGGATCTCGATGACCACGTTGATATCGTGCGGCGCGTCGCGGCCGGTTTCGGTGTCGGAAACGTTCATGGGTCCTCGCGGTCGCCTTGGATGCCTCGCGAGATAGTCCAGGCCGGTGCGGTTGTCCAACAAGGTGCAGGGCGTCGCAACCAGGCAGGCCGGTTGCATCGCGCCCTGTCTTGGTGTTTCTGCCGCCATCCGGGCCGCAAGGCCGCGTCCCGAAGCGCCTGTAGCTCAACTGGTTAGAGCGGGCCGCTCATAACGGCTTGGTTGCGGGTTCAAGTCCTGCCGGGCGCATCAGCTTCGGGCCGCAGATAGCTCTCTTGTCATCTTAAGTCCTTGCCGTGGGCTTGCCGCCGCACAGCCAGTGCGCCGTCGCCCGAGTTCGCCGCATTCCTTCAACCCCGCCAAGCCTTTGCCCAAGCAGCCTCGATTTCGGCCACGGTGCACTGGACCCGTTCGCCGAAACGTCGCCCCGTGTCGAACAAGCTCAAAATCCGTTGTTCCATGTCATAGGCCTGTTGGGCCGACGCCCATGCCTGAGTCCAGCCTCCGCCCCATCTCTGGCCTATCACCTCGTGCGGCACGTGGGCGTTCAGCTCCCGGAGCCGTGCGGCAGGCTCATGCGCCCAACCGACCTTCCAAACATCGCGGCTGCCGAACCGGAAGGCGTAGGTGAACGCGCGACGATCGGCGTCCCTGATCATCGTGGTCATGAACGATGATGGGACCGGCCCATCGTACCGCCCGCGCCGAAAGCTTCCGCAATGCGGGCGCGCTCTTCGCGAATAGACTCCGTGACGCCAGCGTCGACCTCCTCCCGCGAAAGAGCCAGTACTCGGCGCTGCTCCTCCGCGGACAGCAGGACGGCATTGCTGATCGCGGACATCGGCAGCTGGCGGCCAAGGACTTCTGTCATCTCGGGGCGCGGCTCGTCCGTGAATCGCCACGCCCGAGTTATCAGGACGGAATGAGGCCACTTGATGTCACCGTTCGGCCCCTTGTCTGCCTCGGCGAACGTTTCCGGCGGAAGCGCTTCCCGGCTGTGAACGGGCCCGCGTCCGAACTCGGCCAAGCCGAGCAGCTTTCCGCGCTCCTGCTCGTGCGTTGGCTCTGTCTTTGTGCCGACGAACGCCATCAGGTCACCTGGCGAGGACGCCTCCAGCAAAGTTTCCAGGCTACCGCGCAGGCTGAAGGAGACCACCGGCCAGTATACCGGGTCGAAGCCCCAGAAACGCTTGATGAACACCTTCACTGGCGCAGGCTGCCACAGACTGCAACTGCTAGGAAGCCGAAGCGCAACGTTCTTGCCGTCTCAGAAACCGCGAACAAGGGCGTGCAAGACCCAGAAATAGTCTTAAGTGTTTGTCTACCCGACTACGCCACTCCGGACACATTACAGGTAATGGCGGGGCGGCGACGGCACGTCGCGGGCAAAAGGTCGTGACCCGGTCCTGCTAGAGCGAGCAAAAGACTCCCGGTCTTTGGTTGATTGCGGCGCGCACCCATCGCCGCCATCGAGGGCGGCCTGATCCAGGCCAGGGTGGAACAGAGCCTGGCACCGCTCGACAACGTGTTCGCCTCCCTGGCCACCCTGATCGAGGCGGAGCGGCGCGCCCTGGGCTAGGCGGCTGGCCGGTCCGGCGCGTAGCCCACTACCGCATAAAGCGGGTCGCCGC
The DNA here is from genome assembly GCA_964242595.1 of uncultured Acetobacteraceae bacterium. Taxonomy (GTDB): domain Bacteria; phylum Pseudomonadota; class Alphaproteobacteria; order Acetobacterales; family Acetobacteraceae; genus BOG-908. Next base: position 20,942 of record CAXTBC010000063.1, read on the forward strand.
CGCGCGGTTCGGACCGGCGTGCGGCCAGGCGCACGAACCCTGCTTCGGCCAGGTAGGCACCCACCAGGCGCTGCTGGTCCGCGCCGTCCAACGTCCGCCAGATCGCCACGGCCTTGGTGGGGAAGCACCGGTTGGAGAAGCTCACCACCAACGGCGCGCCCGGCCGCAGCACGCGGGCCACCTCGGTGAACACGCGCACCGGCTGCTGCAGGTATTGCACGGAGACGCAGTCGCACGCCGCGTCGAACAAGGCGTCCGCCAAAGGGAGCGACGGGTCCGCGTTCAGGTCCTGCACGAACCAGCGCGACAGCCGGGGGTTGGCGGCCAGTTCTGCGGCGTTCATGCCGTGGCCGACGACGGAGCCGTAGGCCACGTGCTCGGGCAGGTGGCTGATCCAGCTGCTTTGCAGGTCCAGCACGTCACCGCCGGCCGGCAGCACGTCTGCGTAGATTGCCGTGACCGCCGCAATAGCGCCCGCGTCTATGTGGGCCACGAAACGTGGCTGGATATAGAACTCGCGGTCCGGCGCATGGTCGATCTTGCCGAAGGCGGCCGGGTTCAGTGACGAGACGGTCTGCATGAGCGCGATATCGGCACGTCGCGCGCAAGCGCCAGCCTGGGCTGTTCCTTGCCGCACTCCGCGCCCGGCTTTACATCAGCCCTAGCCGCAGATCCCGGAGCCTATCGCCATGGCCAGCTACCAGTACGTCTACGTCATGAAGGACCTCACCAAGTCCTACCCCGGCGGCCGCGATGTGTTCAAAGGCATCACCCTCTCTTTCCTGCCCGGCGTGAAGATCGGCGTGCTGGGCGTCAACGGCGCCGGCAAGTCCACGCTGATGAAGATCATCGCCGGGATCGAGACGGAGTACGGCGGCGAGGCCTGGGCGGCCGAGGGCGCGCGCGTCGGCTACCTGAGCCAGGAGCCCTACCTCGACCCCACCAAGACGGTCGCCGGGAACGTGGCCGAGGCGTTCGGGCCGCTGCAGGCCGCACTCACCCGCTTCAACGCCATCTCCGACCGCTTCGCCGAGCCGATGGAGGATACCGAGATGGAGGCGCTGCTGGCCGAGCAGGCCACGCTGCAGGAGAAGATCGACGCCGAGGACGGCTGGGACCTCGACCGCCGCATCGAGATCGCATTAGACGCCCTGCGCTGCCCGCCGCCCGACGCCAATGTGGCCCGGCTGTCCGGCGGCGAGCGCCGCCGGGTCGCGCTGTGCCGCCTGCTGCTGGAGAAGCCCGACCTGCTGCTGCTCGACGAGCCGACCAACCACCTGGACGCCGAGAGCGTGAGCTGGCTGGAGAAGACGCTGCGCGACTACGAAGGCACCGTCATGGTGGTCACCCACGACCGCTACTTCCTCGACAACGTGACGAACTGGATCCTGGAGATCGAGCGCGGCCGCGGCTACCCGTTCGAGGGCAACTACTCGAGCTGGCTGGAACAGAAGCGCAAGCGCCTGCAGCAGGAAGAAAAGGAAGAGAGCGCCCGCCAGCGCGCGCTCGCCGGCGAGCTGGAGTGGATACGCGCCAGCCCCAAGGCACGGCAGACCAAGAGCAAGTCTCGCATCGCCAAATACGAGGAGATGCAGGCCAAGTCGGCCGAGTTGGCCGGCAGCACGGCCGAGATCATGATCGCCCCGCCGCCACGCCTGGGCGGCACGGTGATCACCGCCGACAAGGTGCGCAAGGCCTACGGCAACCGCCTGCTGATCGACGATCTGGACTTCAAGCTGCCACCCGGCGGCATCGTGGGCGTGATCGGCCCGAACGGCGCCGGCAAGACCACGCTGTTCCGCATGATCACCGGCCAGG
>CAXTBC010000064.1:0-22011 GCA_964242595.1 uncultured Acetobacteraceae bacterium
GACATGCAAGAAGTTTTTGCGGCGCCGCAGCGGTGAGCGCGTTCTAGGCGTCGCCTTCTGGGCTGTCAACACGATACCGACGGCTTTTCCGCATCCGCACGGAATTGCAGGAACCACTCGGCAAAGCGCGGGATGCCGACCTCCAGGGGCGTGGTGGGCGCGTAGCCCGTCAGCGCGCCGATGGCGTCCACCGCGGCCCAGGTCTCCTCCACGTCGGCGGCAGGGCGGGGCACCTCTCGCACCACCGCGCAGCGGCCGAGTGCGGCTTCAAGCAACGTCACCAGCCGGTTGACCGTCTCGCTGCGATGATTGCCGATATTGAGCAGGCGTGGCGGGTCGCCGAGGGCCGGCGGCCGGTCCAGCGCCCCCAGCACGCCGGCGATGATGTCGTCGATGTAAGTGAAATCGCGCTTCAGCCGGCCGCCCTCGTAGAGAGTGACGGGGCGCCCGGTCATGATCGCCTCGGCGAACCCGTAATAGGCCATGTCCGGCCGCCCCCACGGGCCGTACACCGTGAAGAACCGCAGCCCCGTCTGCGGCAGGCCGTAAAGGTGGCCGTAGGCGTGGCTGATCAGCTCGCCGGAGCGTTTGGTGGCGGCGTAGAGTGAAGAAGGCGTGTCTACCCGCGCACCCTCAGCAAACGGCAGTTCCCGGTTGAGGCCGTAAACCGAGGAGGAGCTGGCGTAGGTGAAATGGGCCAGCGCCGGCAGTTGCCGGCAGAATTCCAGCATCACCACCTGCCCCATCACGTTGGCCTGCACGTAGGCGTAAGGATCAACCATGGAGAACCGCACGCCGGCTTGCGCGGCGAGGTGCAGCACGTGGGTGATCTCGCCCGAGGCCAGCGCGAACATCGCGTCGCGGTCGGCCACGTCGGCCTGCACGAAGGTGAACCCAGGCTGCGCCAGACGCGCCAGGCGGGCGTGCTTGAGTTGCACGTCGTAGTAATCGTTGAGGCTGTCGACGCCGATCACCTGCTCGCCGCGGGCGAGCAGGGCGGCCGCCGCGTGGTAGCCGATGAACCCAGCCGCCCCGGTGACGAGGACGCTCACTGTGCCGTCCAGCCGCCATCGATGGAGAGCGGCACGCCGGTGATCGTGCTGGCGGCCTCCGAACACAGGAACACGCACAGCGCGCCGATCTTCTCCGGCGTGGTAAAGGCCAGCATCGGCTGTTTCTCGGCCAGCAGCGTCCGCTCGGCCTCGGCCGGGCTCTGGCCGCCGGCCTTGGCCCGCGCCTCGATCTGCGCCTGCACCAGCGGGGTGAGCACCCAGCCGGGACAGATGGCGTTGGCCGTGATGCCGTCGTTGGCAAGCTCGAGGGCCGCCACCTTCGTCAGCCCCACCAGCCCGTGCTTGGCCGCCACGTAGGCGGATTTCTGCGCGCTGGCCACCAGCCCGTGCGCCGAGGCGATGTTGATGATGCGGCCCCAGCCGGCACCCTTCATCAACGGGATCGCCGCCTGCATCGCGTGGAACGCGGCCGACAGGTTGATCGCCAGCACCGCGTCCCACTTGTCGGCGGGAAAGTCGGCGATGCTGGCGGTGTGCTGGATGCCGGCGTTGTTGACCAGGATGTCGGCGCCGCCGAGCTCGGCCCGGGCAAAGGCCACCATCCCGGCTACCTCGCCGGGCTTGCTCATGTCGGCCGGGCTGTGGCGCACATGCACGCCATGAGCGGCCGCGATCTCCTGCTGCAACGCCGCGATCGCCCCGGCTTCACCGAAGCCGTTTAGCAGGACAGCCGCGCCTTCGGCGGCCAGCGCGCGCGCGATGCCGAGGCCGATGCCGCCGGTGGACCCTGTGACGATCGCCACTTTGCCGTGTAGGCTCATCGCTCTCTCCCCTCCCCGCCCGACGGTGACAAACTGCGACGGACCAGCTTGCCTTGCTGCGCGTTGGGCGGATTTCCCATACCGTGTCTGCTGGTCCAGCACTACCCGCGCTGGCGGCGTAACAAAGGGGGTGGCCGTGGCGCGCAGGACAGACCAGCTGACGGGCCGGCAGACCGCGCTTGCGCTGGTGCTTTTGGCCCTGCTGCCGGCCAAGGCCTGCCGCGCCCAGGTCCGTCACGTGGTGCTGGCGCCGCCCGGCACGCAAGCGAGCTTCACCACCTATGCGATGGGGCTGTGGCCGATGGAGGGGCACTTCGACCGCTTCACCGGTGACATCGCCGTCGATCCTGCTCACGCGGAGAGCTGCGCCGTTTCGATCGACATCGATGTGGCCAGCCTGCAGATGGCCGACCCCGTGCGCGCCCGCTTGGCTATCGGCCCCAAGCTGCTGGACCAGCCTGATTTCCCGCTGCTGGCCTATCGCGGCACCTGCGCCGGCGGCCGTGCGGCCGGGCTGCTGACCATGCACGGCGTCACGCTGCCGCTGCAGCTCACCACAAGGCGCAACGGGCAGGTGATTACCGCCATTGGCAGCCTCCGGCGGGGCGATTTCGGAATCGACGGCCTGCCCGGCATGATCGGCCGCACCATCAAGCTCAGCTTCGTCGTCCAGCTGCCGAACGACCTGGCTATGCTGGTGGCCCCCTGACGCGGAAACGACAGCCGCCCGGCGGCGTTGCCCAGGCCATACCAATCAGGAGCGCCCATCCATGGCCCAAGACAAAGCCCCCGCCCAGGCGCATCGCATGCACCGCACGCGCAACAACCTGCCCTCCAACGCCAAGACGGTCTCGGTCGACCTGCTGAACGCCCGCCTGGCCGACGGCATCGACCTAGCGCTGGCTACCAAGCAGGCGCATTGGAACCTGAAAGGGCCACAATTTATCGGCATCCACCTGATGCTGGACGGTTTCCGCACCGAACAGGACGAGTGGAACGACACCATGGCCGAACGCGCCGTCCAGCTCGGCGGCACCGCGCTGGGCACCACGCAGACCGTGTCTTCGATGACCAAGCTGACGCCATACCCCACCGACACCTATGCGGTTGCCGACCACCTGGCGGCATTGATCGACCGGTTCGGCACCTACGCCAACGCGCTGCACGAGAGCATCGATGCCGCCGACGAAGCCGGCGACGCGGATGCGGCGGACATCTTCACCGAGGTGTCACGAGGGATCGACAAGCAGCTGTGGTTCCTGGAAGCGCACGTGCAGGAGCCCACCGGAACGATGCGCGATGGCGACGGGGCGTAGCCCGATAGACAAGACGTTCCGGTGAGAAAGTAGGCAAAAGCCTTCTCTCTTGAAAAGAGGCAAGGATTTCTGCCTCTCGACCTGGCTCATCGTAAAATTATCCAGTAATCGGCAAGAGCCTTTACTTCTGTTTACAACGATGATCTTTGTACATTGATTCGCCCAGGCAACCGTACTTGCCTGGGCGAAGCAATACAAAGTTCGACATCGAGCTAACGTTCCAGGCGCATAGCCCGTCCACGGTCCTCACCCAAAGAAGCAAGCAGTTGTTTTTCGAAAAAAGGAATCAAAAAGTTTTTGATCCCTGTCGGGTGTGCCCGGACAGACGCGCACCAAACAGGTAAAAGCTTTTTGCTTCTTTTTCTCGAAAAAGAAGATCTTCCTTCCTCCTTCTGCCCATCAATCTGCTGGCTACCCTTGCGAGCACCCCCGCTCCCGCCCTAGCCTGCGCAACGGCACGGGAACACAGCATGAACGACGACCTCTTCGGCGGCCCGCAAGCCGCTCGGGCCAGCCAGGACTACTCGGCCAAGGACATCGAGGTGCTGGAGGGCCTGGAGCCCGTCCGCCGCCGTCCCGGGATGTATATCGGCGGCACCGACGAGACGGCGCTGCACCACCTGGCCTCCGAGATCATCGACAACGCCATGGACGAGGCGGTCGCGGGCCACGCCAGCTTCATCGAGGTGGCGCTCTCGGCCGGCAACACGCTGCTGGTGCGCGACAACGGCCGCGGCATCCCCACCGATCCGCACCCCAAATTCCCCAAGAAAAGCGCCCTCGAGGTGATCCTGACCACGCTGCACTCCGGCGGCAAGTTCGGCGGCAAGGCCTACGAGACCAGCGGCGGCCTGCACGGCGTCGGCAGCTCCGTCGTCAACGCGCTGTCCGAGACGCTGGAGGTGGAGGTGGCGCGCGACCGCGTGCTCTACCGGCAGAGCTACGCGCGCGGCGTGCCGACCAGCAAGCTCGTCCACGCCGGCGCCACGCAGAACCGGCGCGGCACCACGATACGCTTTAAGCCGGATCCGAAAATCTTCGGGCCGCTGCAGTTCAGCCCTGCCAGGCTCTACAAGCTCTGCCGGTCGAAGGCCTACCTGTTTCGTGGCGTGGAGATACGCTGGTCGTGCGAGGCGGCGCTGATCCCGGCACGGGACGGTACGCCGGCCGAGGCGGTGCTGCACTTTCCCGGCGGCCTGCGCGACTCGCTCGAGGCCGACATCGCCGGGGACGCGCGCGCCATGCCGGAAATCTGGGCCGGCGAGGCCAGCCTGCCGGACGCGCCGGACGGCCGCCCCAGCGGACGCGTGGAGTGGGCGGCCATCTGGCTGGAGCAGGGCGAGGGTTTTCTCAACTCCTACACCAACACGGTGCCCACGCCGGCGGGCGGCACGCACGAGACCGGCTTGCGCAACGCGCTGCTGAAGTCGCTCCGCGGCTGGGGCGAGCAGCGCAGCAACAAGCGCGCGGCACAAGTGACGGCCGAGGACGTGACGGGCCAGCTCGCGGCCAAGCTTTCGGTGTTCCTGCGCGAACCGCAATTCCAGGGACAGACCAAGGAGAAGCTGACCAGCCCTGAAGCCACACGCCTGGTGGAGACGGCGCTGCGCGACCGTTTCGACCACTGGCTAGCCGCCGACCCGGGCCAGGCCGACAACCTGCTGGCCTTCGTCGTGGAGCGTGCCGAGGAGCGCCTGCGTCGCAAGGAGGCCCGCGACACGCCGCGCAAATCAGCCACCCGCCGCCTGCGACTGCCCGGCAAGCTCACCGACTGCACGAAAGAGGGCGTGGCGGAGACCGAGCTGTTCCTGGTGGAGGGCGACAGCGCCGGAGGCTCGGCCAAGCAGGGGCGCAACCGCGAGACGCAGGCGATCCTGCCGCTGAAAGGCAAGATCCTCAACGTGGCGAGCGCCAGCACGGAAAAGCTGCGGCAGAACCAGGAGCTGCGCGACCTGATGGAAGCCCTGGGCTGCGGCGCGGGAGACCGGTTCGACGTGGCCAAGCTGCGCTACGGCAAGATCATCATCATGACGGACGCCGACGTGGACGGCGCCCACATCGCCTCGCTGCTGATGACGTTCTTCTACCGCGAGACGCCCGAGCTGATCCGCCAGGGGCGCGTCTTTCTCGCCCAGCCGCCGCTGTATCGCCTTACCCAGGGTGCAAAGTCGGTTTACGCGATGACAGACAAGGACCGCGACCGCAAGGTGCGGTCCGCCTTCAAGGCCGGCAGCAAGGTGGAGGTCAGTCGCTTCAAGGGCCTGGGCGAGATGCCGCCGGCCGCGCTGAAGGAGACTACGATGGACCCTGCGCGGCGCACGCTGCTGAAGGTGGTGATCGCACCTGACGACCGTGCCGCCACGACGGACCTGGTGGAGTCGTTGATGGGCCGGCGGCCGGAACTGCGCTTCGCGTTTATCCAGGAGAACGCTCGCAGCGTGGAGGCTGTGGATGTCTGAGAGCAAGAAAGAAAGCAGTTCTTTTTTGAAAAAAGGAACCAAAAAACTTTTACTCGTGCTGTCGCGCCGTGGCTCCAACCCGCGCCTGAATGAACATAAGTTTTTTGGTTCTTTTTTTCAAAAAAGAACTGCTTTCTTCCTTGCCTTTGCTTCACATGCATCCTGACCTGCCGGCCACGGAAGCGGCCGACCCGCGCTACCGCGAGCTCGACACCTGGCCGTCCGAGATTGCCGTCACCGCGTTGCTGGAAGCCCAGATGTCCGCCGTGGCCGCCATACGGCCCGCCCTGCCAGCCATCGCCGCGGCTGCGGACGCCGCTGCCGCCCGACTGCGCGCAGGCGGCCGGCTGATCTACTGCGGCGCCGGCACCTCCGGCCGCATCGGCGTGCAGGACGGCGCCGAACTGCCGCCCACGTTCAACTGGCCGGAACACCGGCTCGGCCTGCTCATCGCTGGCGGTCCTCCCGCGCTGACCCGTGCGGTGGAGAACGCCGAGGACCGCGCGGACCTGGCCCGGGCCGACATGCTGGCGCAGGCCGTGACGCAGGTTGACGTGGTGGTGGCGCTCGCCGCCAGCGGCGCCACCCCCTACGCGCTCGCCTGCCTGACGCACGCGCGCGCGGCCGGCGCACTCGCCATCGGCATCGCCAACAGCCCCGGCGCACCGCTGCTGGATGCCGCCGAGTACGCCATCCTGGTGCAGACAGGCGCCGAGCCGATTGCCGGCTCCACAAGGCTGAAGGCCGGCACGTCGCAGAAGGTGGTGCTCAACCTGCTGTCGACCACCATCATGCTCCGCCTGGGCCGCGTGTGGCGCGGCCAGATGGTGGACATGGTGGCGCGCAACGAGAAGCTGCGCCGCCGCGCGGTGCGGATGGTGTGCGGGCTCGCGGGGTGCGACGAGGCGGAGGCGCGGGAGGCGCTGACGCGCGCGGATGGCAGCGTTAAGCTGGCCGTTATGGTGGTGGCGGGTTTCAGCCTCGACGAGGCACGGGATCGGCTTGCCGGCAGCTTGGGACACCTAGGGGAGGCGTTGGTGGAGCGGACGTCGGCGCAAACCTAGCGGCACGGCTTCCTTTCAGAGTTTGGCCAGCGTCACCCGGTGCTCCGCAGCTACCACCCAGCCCCGCTTGTCCCAGATCCGCCCCTCAATCACGGCGCTGCCGTCGGCAGCCACCGTGATCCTGTTGTAGGCGTTCGGCTCGCCGCGCAGCCGCACCGACGTCGCCGAGCCGCCCTGCAGGATCAGCGGCGCCGGGCCGTCCGGCGCGCTCAGCCGCGCGTAACTGCGGTGCAGGTGGCCGGCCAGCACCAGCCGCACGCCGTGCGCGGCGAAGGCGGCCAGCGCGTGGCGTGCGTTGCCAGCCACCTGGCGCGACACTTCGCCCTCCGGCGCCAGCAACGGATGGTGCGCAACCACGATACGCATCAGCTTAACCGGCAGCGCGTCGATGCGCGCCAGCAGGTGCTTCAGCCGCAGCCGGCTCACCCGCCCGCGCGACCAGTCGAGATGCGGCCCCGCGCGGCGCGCCGTGTTCAGTCCCAGCACGGCAACCCGCTCGTCACACCACATCGGCTCGGTCTGCGGCGAGATCTCCTGGTGCCAGCGCGCGTAGGGAGCCAGGAAGCGCTCCACCAGGCGGTAAGGCGTGATGTCGTGGTTACCGGGCACAGCCAGCGTCGGCACGCCCAGGCTTTCCATGAAAGTGCGCGCGGCGCGGAACTCCCAGCGGCGCGCGCCCATGGTCAGATCTCCGCTCACCACAACCAAGTCGGGCGGGTCGGCGCGGATGTCGGCCACCAGCCCGTCGACCACGGCCGGGTCGGTGGCGCCGAAATGCACGTCCGTCAGGTGGACGATCCTGGTGCTCGGCATGCCGGCGGCCGCCTTTACGCCGTCCAGAGGTGCGGCGGCGCCAAAGCCGCTCATCGGCGTGGCGGCGCCATGACGCGCAACGCGCCCGGCCGTATGCCGTAGCGCAACGGTGGCGACAGGAGCTGCAGCTCGCCGTCCACCAGCACGTGCACGCCGGAGTGTTGGCTGGTGATCTCCAGCGCGGTGGTCTCAATCACCTCTATCTCCGGCGCGCTGAGTGTGCCTGTTAGCGTGGTGCGCAACAGCAGCCAGGCCTGCCGCAGCGCGCTGGCGCGGTGCACCACGTACACCGCCAGCACGCCGCCATCCAGCCGCGCGCGCCCGAACAGGTGGCCGGAGTCGTCGTCGAGCCTGTTGACGGTGATCGTCAGCGAGGGCGTTCGGCGCCGCAGCACTTGGCCGTTGCAGCGCAGCTCCAGCCGCATGGAACGGTTGGTCCACAGCGCGCGCGCCGCCGCCCGGCCGAACCCGGCCCAGGCCAGCAGCCCGCCGCCGCGGGCGCGCCCCGCCTCGCGATGGCGGCTCAGCCGCGCCGGCGTGCCCAGCATGGAGGCGCAGAAGAACAGGTGCTCACGCCCGTCCGTCCCGACGAGCACGCCCGCGTCGATCTGCCGTGTCTCGCCCGTAGCCAGGGCATGCACAGCCGCCGCTTGGTCTTGAGGGTCCAGCCCCAGGTCGCGTGCCAGCAGGTTCATCGTGCCGCACGGGATCACGCCCAAGGCCGCCTGTGTACCGGTCAGCACGCTGCCGGCACAGGCGATGCTGCCGTCGCCGCCGGCCACCACAACGCAATCGGCGCCGGTGGCCAGGGCCTGGGCCATGCGTTCGGGCAGGCTGCCTGCCTCCGGCGGTATCACCTCCAGGGACCCTGCTTCGGCGCGCAGCATCGCCTCAAGCGACCGGGCGCCGGCCTCCTGGCCCAGCAGCGCGCCCGCGCTGGCATTGGCCACCAGCACAAAGCGCCTGGGCCCCTCCTGCCCCGCCGCGCCACCGGCCTGATCTCCGTGAGCCATCACTGCCATTCGAAACCCGCAACCCTCATTGCATGGACAAAACGCAGCGCCTCGATGATGGTGCCGCCACTTTCCGCCAGAATGGCCGGCAACTCAGAAGCAACACGCACCGGACATACCGGGCAGTACCAAACCCCATCCAGGACGAGTGCACAGCATGGACATCTACACCGGCCCGTTCTTCGAACAGGCGCGCGAGAACTTCGCGGTCATCGCCGACTACCTCGAAATCCCCACCCACCAGCGCGACCGCCTGCTGCTGCCCAAGCGCGCTGTCATCGTGAGCTGCCCCATCCACCGCGACGACGGCAGCGAGGCGGTCTTCCACGGCTACCGCGTGCAGCACCACCTGACGATGGGTCCCACCAAGGGCGGCACCCGCTACGCCAGCAACCTTCATCTGGGCGAAGTGGCCGCGCTGGCCATCGCCATGAGCTGGAAATGCGCGCTGGCCGGCCTGCCTTACGGCGGTGCCAAGGGCGGCGTGGCGGTGGACCCCTACGGCCTGAGCCGGCGCGAGCTCGAAGCCGTCAGCCGCCGCTACATGCAGGAGATGATCCCCTTCGTGGGACCGAAGACGGACGTGATGGCGCCGGACATGGGCACCAACGAGCAGGTGATGGCCTGGTACATGGACACCTACTCCATGTACCAGGGCCAGACGGTGACCGAGATCGTGACCGGCAAGCCGGTGGACGCCGGCGGCACGGTAGGCCGGCGCGAAGCGACGGGACGTGGCGTGGTGCACCTGGTGGGCCGCGCCATGGAGCGCCTGCAGATGAACCCGGTCGAGAGCACGGCGATCATCCAGGGCTTCGGCAACGTCGGCAGCGTCACTGCGGCCAGCTTGGCCCAGCAGGGCACCAAGGTGCTCGGCGTCTCTGACCACACGTCCTGCTACTTCGACACGCGCGGCTTGGACGTGCCGACGATGGTCCGCTGGACCGAGACCCACGGCACGCTGGCCGGCTACAGCAACGAGGCAGCTTTCGACCCGGCCCAGCTCCTGACCCAGAAATGCGACATCCTGGTGCCTGCCGCCATGGAGCAGGTGATCACCGCCGACGTGGCACGGCGCCTGCAGTGCCGCATCCTGGCCGAAGGCGCCAACGGCCCCACCACGCCGGACGCCGACCGCGTGCTCAACGAACGCCCCGAAATCTTCGTGATCCCGGACATCCTGTGCAACGCCGGCGGCGTGGTGGTGAGCTATTTCGAATGGGTGCAGGACCTGCAGCAGTTGTTCTGGACCGAGCCGGAGGTGCGCGACCGCCTCAACCGCGTGCTGGAACGCGCCTTCCAGGCCGTGATGGCGCGCAGCGAACGCGATGGCGTGCCGCACCGCACTGCCGCGTTGGCTATCGGCGTGGAACGGGTGCAGAAGGCCAAGCTGACACGCGGGCTGTTCCCGTAGTCTCGCGGCTCAAGGAAGTAAGCAGTTCTTCTTCAAGCAAAAGAACCAAAAAGCTCCCTGTCGGGTGCTGGCGGATCGAGCCGCGCCCGGTAGTAAAAGCTTTTTGCTTCTTTTCTCGAAAAAGAAGGCCTTCCTTGCTTTTCAGCCTATCTTATTACGAGCGCGGCTTGACGAGCCGCCGGTCGGACATGGCATGAGAGTATCATGCCTGGCCGGTAAGGGTGCGCAGTGAACGTCCTGGATAGTTTTTCCCACGGTTTGATCAGTGTGCTGCGCACCTTCGCCCAACTTATGCTGGGCACGCTCGGGCTGGTCGAAGGCGGGCTGCGCGGCCTGATGAAGGGCGCGGGGCTGAACGCAGATGCTCAAACCGTTCTGATGATCTTCCTGCTCGCCGTGTTCCTGGTCGCCGTGCTGCGACTGCTGCGTGGCCGCCTGCGCACCTTGATGGCGTTGCTGCTGATCCTGGTGCTGGCGCACACGCTGGAGGGCATTGCGCGTGGGTCGCTGGGCTGAAAGACGATAAGCGACACCTTCTCTTCGAAAAACAGACATGAAAAGCTTTTATCGGTGAACGCAGCGGTGTCGACGCATCCATCACTGCTATAGTTTTCGATTAAGAATGACTTTTGATTCGGATCGGCAAATCATATGGCGTATGTGTCAGAGCAACTCGACACGGAAATGCAAATTGGCTGAGTGGTTAGAGTTTTGCCTTCAAGCGCCAGACTCGGAGGAATAGCGTCACCGGCGCCGGCTCACTAAGGACACCCGAAAACTAACTCCCAGGTACCCAAACAGATGGGGGTCTGGGACCTCGAGGCCCCGTCACGCGACTGCGTGCTGCCCACGACGGAGTTTGGGGCAGAGCCCAATGCTTGCCTACAGTCCGAGACGCCCGACCGTTGGCAAGTCGGTTCACTCCTTGCTCTTCTCCCGCATGATCCGCGCCTTGTCGCGTTTCCAGTCGCGGTCAGCAATCGCGTGCCGTTTGTCCGCCTTGTTGCGGCCCTGGCCTACGCCCAACACCACCTTGGCCATCCCCTTGTCGTTGAAGTGGATGTCCAGCGGCACCAGCGTGAAGCCGTTGCGCGTGATTTCCGCCAGCAACTTGCCAATCTGCTTCTTGTGCAACAGCAGCTTGCGCGGCGCGGTGGGCTCGAAGCGCGAAAGCACGCCAGCCTGGTACTCGGGAATGTGGCAGCCGAACAGGAACAGCTCGCCATCGCGCTCGCCGGCCCAGGCTTCGGTGATGGTGGCGCGGCCGTGGCGCAGCGACTTCACCTCCGGCCCGCGCAGCACGATCCCGGCCTCGACGGTCTCCTTGATCGTGTAGTCGAAACGAGCCTTGCGGTTCTGTGCGGCGATGCCGTGGCTGATCAGGCCGGATTTCTTCCTGGTTTCAGCCACTGGTTTTCTCGTGTCGAAGAAAGCAAGCGGTTCTTTTTTGAAAAAAAGAACCAAAAAACTTTTCACTCCGCTGTTGCGTGCTGGTCGCCGGGCACCCGACCGTCAGCAAAAATCTCTGGTTCGCCCTTTCAGGACGCATTCGGCTTCTTCTCAATTCAACACCCGCGCCTGCACCATCGCCTCGCGGACCCGCGCACGGGCGGCCTCGGACACGGGCGCCAACGGCAGCCGGCATTGCGGGTGCGTCAGCCCCAGCAGGCTGGCCGCGTATTTCACCGGCCCGGGATTGCTCTCGCAGAACATGGCGTCGTGCAGCGGCAACAGCGCGTCCTGGATCGCAATAGCGTCGGCCGTGCGGCCCTCCGTCCACGCGCGGTGCATCTCGGCACACTGGCGCGGCGCCACGTTGGCGGTGACCGAGATGCAGCCATGCCCGCCGGCCGCCAGGAACGGCAGCACCGTGTGGTCCTCGCCCGAAAGCTGCACGAAGTCCGGCCCACACGCCCGGCGCGTATGCAGCGGCCTGGCCAAGTTGGCGGTGGCATCCTTCACGCCAATAATGTTGGGGTGCCTGGCCAGCCGCGCCATCGTCTCCACGCTCATGTCGATCACGCTGCGCGAGGGGATGTTGTAGATGATCAGCGGCAACCCGGCCGCGTCCGCCACCGCGGTGTAGTGCAGGAACAGCCCCTCCTGCGACGGCTTGTTGTAGTACGGCGTCACCACCATCACCCCGTCGGCGCCGCGCTTGCGCGCGTGCACCGCCAGCGAGACCGCCTCGGCCGTGCTGTTGGAGCCGGCTCCGGCGATCACCGGCACCCGGCCTGCGGCGGCTTCGACGGCGATCTCTATGGCGCGCTGGTGCTCCTCATGCGTCAGCGTCGGGCTCTCGCCCGTGGTGCCCACCGGCACCACGCCCTGTGTCCCCTGTGCGACTTGCCATTCCACCAGCGCCCCGTAGGCCGCCTCGTCGAAACTGCCGTCTTCCCGCATCGGCGTGATCAGGGCGACGATCGACCCCTTAAACATCCCTCGCTCCCCAAACCTTGGAACCGCGCAACCTAGGCAGTCTGGCTTGGCGGGGGAAGGCTGGAGAATAGGGAAGTAAGCGGTTCTTTTTTGAAAAAAAAGAACCAAAAACTTTTGTCCCCGGCGCTGTTCCCGCCGCCTTGATCTATCCTTAGGCCCACGTACGCTGATGTCGTCGCCAGGAGTAAAAGTTTTTTGGTCCTTTTTTCCAAAAAAGGACTGCTTGCTTAGCGGGCGTGACGGCGCCTTCGCGTGGCACTCGACTTTTGCGGGGAAAAGAAGGCCTTACCTTACCCGCATGCTCCGTATCTGCCTGCTCCTGCTCCTGGCCATGCCGGCCGCGGCGCAAACGCCCGTCCTGCTCGCGTTGCGCGCCAACAACTGGCCGCTCGCCGCCACGCTGGCCGCGTCCAGCCCCGATCCGCTCGCGCCGAAGCTGGTGACGTTCATCCGGCTGCTCAACCCGGGCCAGGCCAGTGCGGGCGAGCTGGCCGCCTTCATCGCCGCCAACCCCACCTGGCCGGACCAGCCTGCTTTGGAGCACCGCTACGCCGAGGCGGTGGCCCTGGAGCCGGATGCCAGGCAAGCCGCCACGCTATGCCGCGCGCATCGGCCGCAATCGGCACCCGGCCTGCTGCGCTGTGCAGACGCCTACGGCCAGGTCGCGGACCTGGCCTCCGCCTCGACCGCCGCGCGCGCTGCGTGGGTCACGGGCCTGCCCGACCCTCCCGACGAGGCCGCGTTCCTGGCGCGCTGGGCCGGGGCGCTCACGCTGGCCGACCAACAGGCCCGCTTCACCCGCCTTCTGGGCACCGACTCCGTGGCGGCCCAGCGCCAACTTGCCCGGCTGCCCACGCCCGCCCGTGCGCTGGGAGCGGCACTGCTTGCCTTCCGGCAGAACGCGCCGGCGGCCATGGCCACCCTGGCCGCCGTCCCCCCTGGCCTGCACGCGGATCCGGCCCTGCTGCTGGCCGAGGCGCGCTACCTGCGCCGCGGCCAGGCGGATCAGGCCGCGCTGGCCTTGTGGAACACCGTGCTGCCCGAGGCCGAAGCTGCCGCCGCGCCGGCCCGCCGCGCCGCGTTCTGGACCGAGCGGGAGTCGCTGGCCCGGCGCCTGGTCGCCACCGATCCTGCCGCGGCCTACGTGCTGGCCGACGACGCCACGCTGGGTCCGGACCAAGCGGTGGAAGCGGACTTCCTCGCCGGTTGGATCGCCCTGCAACGCCTGCATGACCCCGCCAGGGCGCGCGCAAAATTCCAGGCGCTGGCGAGCATCTCGCACGCCGCCATCACACAGGCGCGGGCGGGGTACTGGCTGGCTCGGGCCACGCCCGATCCCGCCGGGGCGCGCGCGAGCTTTGCCAAGGCGGCCGCCTGGCCACTTACTTACTACGGCCAGCTCGCTGCCCAGGCTGCCGGCGTCGGCGCCGCGGCGCTGCACCAGGCCATCGCCGCCGCGCATGATCTCGCGCCCTCCCCGGCCGAGCAGGCGGCGTTCGCCGCGTCCGAGCCGGCACGCGCGGCCACCATCCTGGCCGGCTGGCAGGATCCGCGCCGCGGGGCGGACTTCCTGGCCGCTGACATCCAGCCGCCGGCGAGCCTGGCCACCCGCGCGATGGTGGCCGCGCTGGCGCTGCGGCTCGGCCTGCCGGACGTGGCCGTGCAGGCCGCCAGGCTGGCCGGACGCGACGGCACGGTGCTGCCGCAGGCCGGCTGGCCCACCCCGGTGCAGCCGCCCGCCGGCCCGCTGCCCGCGCCGCTGGCGCTGGCCATCATGCGCCAGGAAAGCAGCTTCGACCCCGCCATCGTCAGCCCCGCCGGCGCGCACGGCCTGATGCAGCTGATGCCGGCCACCGCCCAGTCCCTCGCCCGCGCGCAGCACGTCGCCGCTGGCCCGCTGGCAGACCCGGCGGTGAACATGCGCCTCGGCACCGCCTACCTGGCCGGGCTGCTGGACCGGTTCGGAGGCTGCCTGCCCTGCGCCGTGGCCGCCTACAACGCCGGTCCCAACCGGGTGGCGGACTGGATCGCTGCCAACGGCAACCCGGGCAGCGCCACGTCCTCGGACCAGGCGGTCGACTGGGTCGAGATGATCCCGTTCAACGAGACGCGGAACTACGTGCAGCGTGTGCTGGAGAACAGGGAAGTTTACGAAGCCAAGTGAAGCAAGGATGGCCTTCTTTTTCGAGAAAAAGAAGCAAAAAGCTTTTACTACTGAGCGCGGCTCTCTCCGCCAGCACCCGACAGGGAGCAAAAGCTTTTTGGTTCTTTTTCTCGAAAAAGAACGCCTTGCCTTGCTTTCGCGCCAGGAGAACGCTCGCTACATGTCCTCCACCACGATCAAACCCTGGCAGCGTCGCGTCGGACAGCTCGTGAGTATCGGCCTGGGTGCCGGGGCCGCCCCGGTGGCACCGGGGACGGCCGGCTCGCTCGTGGGCCTGGCATTGGGCGCGCTGCTGCTGGCTGCCTCACCGGCCCTGCTGCTGATCGGCGTTGTGCTGGCCGCCTATGGCGGGCTGTGGGCCATTCACGCCGCCACCGGCCTGCCCGTCCGCGCCACGGATGCGGCCAGCCACGCCGACCCGGGATGGATCGTGATCGACGAGGTGGCCGGGCAGATGCTGGCGATGATCGTGCTGCATCGGCCAAGCCTGGCCGGCCTGGCCTGTGCGTTCGCCCTGTTCCGGCTGTTCGACATTTGGAAGCCCGGCCCGATCGGCTGGGCGGACCGCCAGGGGGGTGCCGCCGGCGTCATGGCGGACGACCTGCTGGCAGGGCTGGCCGCAGCCCTGGTGTTGCTGGCGCTTCAGGCCGTGCTGGCGACGCCGCTGTGAAACGCCCACCCGTAAAGCCATCCCCGCCTCCAGGCTGGCAGCCGATGCCGGGCCGGGCCGGGCCGGTGGCTATCCTGGGTGCGCAGGCCGCCACCCGCCTGCCGGAGTTCCTGGGTCTGCGCTACGCCCGCATGCGCGCCAGCCCGTTCGCCTACCTGCGCGGCAGCGCCGCGGTGATGGCGGCAGATCTCGCCACCCTGCCCAGGCACGGCCCCGAGGTGCAGCTGTGCGGCGACGCCCATTTGGCCAATTTCGGCACCTACGCCTCGCCCGAAGGCAACCCGGTGTTCGATGTCAACGACTTCGACGAGACGGCGCCGGGCCCGTTCGAGTGGGATTTGAGGCGGCTGGCCACCAGCCTCGTCCTCAGTGGGCGTGCGCACGGGCTGGCCTTGAAGGAGTGCCGCGCCTTGGCCGCCCGCGCGGCGCGCCACTACCATCGCCACCTGAGGCGCCTTGCCGGCCTGCCACCGCTGGTGGCCTGGCACAGCACGATCGACCTGCGTGCCGCCCTGCACGCGGTGCCGCACCACAAGCTGCGCCGTCGCCTGGAGAAGCGCCTGCAGGCTGCCACCGAGGCCAACCTGGACCACTACGACCTGGTGGAAGGCGAGGGCGACCGCGCACGAATCGCCGACCAGGAGAACACCAGGCACGCCGCCATCTACGACTCCACCATCGCTGCTGCCTTCAACGCATGGCCGGCCACGCTGCAGCCGCAATACGCCGACCTGGCCGCCCGTTATCGCTTGGTGGACCGTGCGTTCAAGGTGGTGGGCATCGGCTCGGTCGGCACGTTCTGCGCTATCGGCCTGTTCGTTTCGGCGGACGGCGCGCCGCTGCTGCTGCAGCTGAAGGAGGCTCAGCCCTCTTCGCTGCCCGGCTTGCCCGGGGCCACGCAGCCGGCCAGCCAGGGCGAGCGCGTGGTGACCGGCCAGCGCAGACTGCAGGCGCAGAGCGACATCTTCCTGGGCTGGACGCCCGCGCCGGTGGACGGGAGGCAGTTCTACGTGCGCCGGCTTAAGGACGCCCGACTGGCCCGCATCGGCGCGGCGCTGGAAGCCGACCAGCTGGAGTTCGCCGCCGCGCTGTGCGGCCGCACCCTGGCCCGCGCGCATGGCCGCGCCGGTGACGCCGCACGCCTGCTGGCCGCCATCGACGCGGATCGTGCAGGAGAGGGCTTCGACACGGCCATCGCCGAGTTCGCCACCGCCTATGCCGACCAGACGGAGCTGGACCACGCCGCCTTTTGCGCCGCCCTGGAGTCGGGCGCGCTCTCGGCACCCACAACGGTGCCCACCTGATGCTGCTGCAGGAGACGCTGGACCAAGCCGCCAGCCTGGTAGCGGCCTTGCGTGCGCGCGGCTGGAGGCTGGCCACCGCGGAAAGCTGCACGGGCGGCCTGATCGCTGCAGCGCTCACCCACTCCGCCGGCGCTTCTGATGTGGTCGAGGGTGGGTTCGTCACCTATTCCAACGAAGCCAAAACCACACTTCTGGGCGTGGCACCGGCGCTGATCGCGCAACAGGGCGCCGTCAGCGAGGCGGTGGCGCGCGCGATGGCCGACGGTGCGCTGGCCCGCACCCGCGCCACCCTGACCGTCAGTGTGACCGGGATTGCCGGCCCCGGCGGCGGCAGCAGGGAGAAGCCGGTGGGCTTGGTGTGGTTCGCCACTGCTCTTGCTGGTGGCGCCACGCTGGCCGAAAACCGCGTGTTCCCTGGCGACAGGGGCAGCGTTCGTGCCGCTACCGTGGCGCATGCGATCGGCCTTCTGCGCGGCCGGACGTAGCGGCAACGGACTGCGCGCGAAAACGTCATGAAACCTAGCTGATCTTGTAATCTTTCCCCTTGCCCCCGCCCGCAAATTCATCGGAGGATACGTTTGCGTGTAGGGGCGTGACAATGTTCAACTTGGCGACTTTCCAGTCTCTGGCAGCCATTCCTAAAGCCGCCCCGGCCCGCACCGGCCGTACGGTCGAGCCGCCCCGGCCGTCCCAACCTGGCAGGCCGCACGTGGCCGCCCTTATTTCCACGCCCGCCGGGCACCGCCGCTGGACAGTGGTGATCCCACGCAGGCTGACCGAGCGCGCCGCCGAAGCCGACGCGCAGGCCGAGGCGTTTCACGCTGCCCAACCGGCTCCGCGGCCGCCGATCAGGTTCGCTGCCCAAGCCACGATGTTCGGCCTGATCGCCGCCGTGGGTTCCGGCCTCTACGTCTATTCCGCCAAGCACGCCGCCGCGACGCTGGACAGGCAGATCACCCGCGCGTTCCTGGCCACCGGTACGGCCCACCAGCAGACCAGCCTGCTGCGCGCGGAATGGGCCCTGCTGAACAACCCGGACCGTCTGCACCCACTGGCAGAACGTTACCTCTCGCTGACACCGATGGCGGCTGCTCAATTCGTGCAGATCGCCGAGTTGCACAATCACCTTCCGAAGATCATGGACGGGCCGCCGCCACCGGACAGCGTGGAGGACGATGCCGCCACCCCGCCGGTCGCCGGCAAGCGCCTGCTGGCGATGGCGGCGATGGCCACCGTGCCGGCCGGACCGGATACGGCCGCTGAGCCGGATCAGGCAGCCCCCTCGGCGAGCCCGGTGCTCGCCACTGCGCCGGCGTCCGCCGATACCGCGCCGTCCGCGCCCGAACTTGCAAAGCCAGCGCGCGCGATGGCCACTGACACGGTGGATGCGGCCGTTGCCGAAGCACCGCCACCCGAGGCAGCGCCGCCGGTTGTTGCAGCACCGTCCAGTGCCTACCGCGTGCTGGCGCATGCGGGAATAATGCCAAAGCTGGTCTACGCCGAACCGTCTGCGGTGCCGAGCAATCCTGACGAGGCGCAATCCGGGTTGATGGAGAGCGCGCCAGCCAAGTTGCCGACCGTAGCCCGCCCGGTCCGCAGCCCCTGGACGCCCATGCAGACCGCGCACGTGCCCACGCGCCTGGCTCCAGCGCCGTTGCCGCAGCCCGCATCCAAGCTGCTCGCACGTGCCGAACCGCATCCGCACGTCGTGCGGCCGCCGACCATGCTGCGGCCCGAGCTGGTGCATGAGCTTATGATGCCGCGTCCAAGCTACGCGTCCACCCTGCCGCCTCGGCCGAAAGTTTCGTTCGCGTTGGCCACGCCGCAGCGCCACCTCGGCATCGCGCGCTCCGAACAGCCGCACGACCTGCTGTTGCCGTCCAGCGAGCCGGCAGAGACGCCGCGGCCCGACTACGAGGGGCGCGAGCAGGCGTACAATTCTGCGCCAAGCTACCGGCCGCCGGCGCCGTTCCCGTATCGTCCGCCTGTGCAGTATCGGCCACCGTATTGGGCTTACAATGTGAACCCGTACGGCGGCATGAACCCTTATGCCGGTGGCCCTTACGTGCCGGCCTATCCGGGCTATCAGTAAATCAATCGCCTAGAGTATCTGTCAGTAAGGCCAGGGGCTCTGCCCCTGGACCCCGCTAAGGACAAGTCCTTAGAGTCCGTTTGAAAACTCGCTCGAGCTGTTGATTGAGCGTACAAACTTACCAAAAGCGGTATCTGGATACCGCATTTTGGCGGGATTTACCAAACATCGGCCTCAGATTGACCGCTTCGCGGCTCTCGAAGGAAGTTTTCAAACAGCCTCTTAGAACCTCTTGTTAGAAAGATCTAAACAGATGGAAGTCTGGGGCCCCGAGGCCCGTCAGGCGGATGCGTGCTGCGCGCGACGGGGGTGGGGCGGGAGTCTGGGGAGCAACGGAACGGAAAACCTATGTGACGGGTATCGGATAAGCTGACGGAAAACCTTCAAGACGAGGTTCCGCACACTCCCCAATCCGACCCGGTCTGCCGCATGGCAATTTGACACGGTTGAGGGCGTTTCAAGCTTCCGCCCATAATATCGTTAAACACCTGTTTGCCGCCATTCGCACCCTGGGTCATCGTCTCGCAAAGCAGGCAATCGGCTTTGTCGCGGTTATATCGGCGAGCATCATTTCACCTTTGCCATGTTCGCCATCCGCTTAAGCATGAACCCTGGTGCGATCCGGCTCATCACCTTCAGCATGTCGGCGAGGCCAGGGTAAATTTTGAGCTTGCCTGCCTCAATGCCGGCGATTCCCCGCTTGGCAAGGACCTGGACGCTCATGGCCTTCTGCCCCGCATTTCTTCGGCAATTCAACGCGGAACAGCGGCGTCTCAACCCCAGGCGGAGCCAATTCGACCACGGTCACGCCCGCGCCTTTTAGCTGACTGCGCAGAGACTGCGTAAGTGAATCAAGCCCCGCCTTAACCGCGCAATAGATCGGCGCCGCGGGAGACGGGATGAAGGCCAGTCCTGACAAGATGTTGACGATCAGCGCACCAGGCTCGGCTCTCAGGTGCGCTAGGAATTGCTGAACCATCCGCACTCACCCAAACCCTGCGCCAAGGGAGCGTGACGGCCTCCTGGTGCGAACGGTGCATGCCGTCGTGCCGCCCAAGGTCGAGTACAAGCTTACGACGCTCGGCCTTACCTCGGCGCTGCCTTTTGTGGCGTGTGGGTGTGGGCGGTGGAAAACCTCAATGGGGTGGAGCAGGCACGCCGAGCTTTCGACGGTAGAACTAGGGCATGCTGACATCCACGCAGGTCCGCCTCGGCTCGATGCTGCCCCGATCCGTTACGTAAGTTTTCCGTTCCGTTGCTTCCAAAACCCTGGGCAGAGCTCCATCCTTGCTTACCGATCAAACGTCGGCCAACCGGGTCACTCAACGCGGCAACAAGCTTGCGCACGGGCAATGGCGGGCCGACTGGCCGTTGTCAGTACCGATCACGCATTTCAGCCTTAATGTCTCTGAGCCGCCTCATGCGCGGCGATCGCGTCCAGCTGTCTGCCTAGAAGGCCCTGGCGAACACTCACGCCGCCAACGCCGAACTCGAGGACGGGATCGGAAGGAATAGAGTAGGCGGGCCACCTGGGGCCACCGGCGGTGCCGGGGTCTCCTGTCTTGGCAAATGCTACCCAGTAGGCGTGCATAGCGGCCGAGATCGCCAGGTCAGGCGGCGTGGCCGCGGCGATGACGTGGGTTCCGAGCTTGATTTGGTTGGGCGGCAGCGATTCAAAAACGTAGCCGAGTTCCGCACCGTGTTCTGCACCTGGCAGGGTCGTACGTTGAGCAGGGGGCAGGTAGGAGAAATAATAGAGGTAGACAGGCACGCCTGTCTTAGTGTCGAGCTGGGCAAGCTTGCGGTCCGGTTCGATGACCAAGCCTTCGGTGGTCATGTTATACGCCGCCCGCACCGAGTCCTGCGACCCGTCGCCGAAAAAAGCGACGGTGCGGGCGTGGTCGGGTCCAGCCATGGCGATGACGTAGCCGGGATTGGACGCGATGCCTGCCGCATAAAGACTGGCCTCGAAGCTGTTACCGCCGAGCAGGTAAGGAAGGCGGGCCTGGTGGCCGCGGGCGAAGCCGTCATCGACGCGTTCGCTGATCAGCACGCCATCCTTCATCGGCCGCGGTGCGTCCGAGGCGTCGAGGCCCTTGACCGGTTCCAGCATCGCCTGGGCCGGCAGCGCGCGCAGGGAAGCTGCAGCGGCGGGTCCGTCGCCAGTGACGCCTCTCGTGGCGGCGTAGGCCTGGTCCGTCTTGGCCATCTGGGCCACCGGCGGGGGGTCGAACCGGCCGAAGCCGGATTCCGAGATCGCCTTGTCGAACAGGCCGTGGGCCTCCGGCGATATGAGCGAGAAGTTCACCATGATGCCGCCGGCGGACTCGCCGAAGATGGTGACGTTACCGGGGTCTCCTCCGAACGCGGCGATGTTCGCGCGCACCCATTTCAACGCGGCCAGCTCGTCCATCAAGCCGTAATTGGCCACCGGTCCGGGCTCCTTGAGGAGCGCCGGGTGGGCGTACCAGCCGAGCCGTCCGAGCCGGTAGTTCAGGCTGACCAGGACCACGCCATCCTCGGCGAATGACGCGCCGTCATACACGCGATAAGCGCTGGTGCCCCCGATGAAGCCGCCACCGTGAATCCAGACCATGACGGGAAGCTTGGCGCCGTCGTGCCTGGCCGGCGTCCAGACGTTCAGCGTGAGGCAGTCCTCGCTCTGGTCGGCGGTGGAAGCGAAGCTAGGCTCCGTCTGCCAACACGCGTGGCCGAACGAAGCGGCCGGACGCACCCCGTGCCAGGACGCCGGCGGGGCCGGTGGACGCCAGCGCAGGTCGCCTACCGGCGGCGCGGCGTAAGGTATGCCTTTGAAGGAGACGACGTCGCCGGCGATCACGCCTTTCAGGGCACCCGAGGCGACCGTCACCTGATCCGGTGCGGCTGCGGACGCACCCTGCCCCGCCACTCCCACCGCCATCGCAATGCCGATCAACAGCCGCGCTCTCATGTCCAACTCCGCCTGGAAGGCGCGGCCCTCAGCCAGCGCGGCAAGACGGTGGACGAGGCGACATGCTTCCGCAAGGCACGGCCAGACATCGCAACGTTCAACCGCGTTAACGTCAATGTCTCACACTGACCCATGTCAAGACTGGCACATCCGAAGCAAGCAGTCCTTTTTTGAAAACAGATCAAAAACTTTTACTTTCCGCAATTGAACAATCCGGTGATGCAAGACAACGGAGGTCGCTTCTGGGCCGGACCCAGGATCCTGGCCCGGCTCGAGGCAGGCCGGGCCATGGCGTTGTCGGCCGTGGCGGGGATCGTACGGCGGTCCACCGCGGCGCGCACCGCCTGGTTTCCGGCGATGGCGCTGGTGGAACCGCTGCACGGCCTCACTTTCGCACTGCTGCATTTGGCCTGCATGGACTTGCTAAGTAATACCAACGGCCTTTAATGTTGACCTGTGAAGGAAGGCCAAGGGCTCTG
>CAXTBC010000065.1:0-21757 GCA_964242595.1 uncultured Acetobacteraceae bacterium
GGACTCTAAGGACTTGTCCTTAGCGGGGTCCAGGGGCAGAGCCCCTGGCCTTCCTCAAGGGTCAGCCTTCCAGGCGATTGGTATTAGAGCCTGCTTAAAAGGTTCCTACAGGTCAACGGTAGGCCGAACCGTCCTCCGCGCGGGCCGGATGCCCAACGTAGGTTCCGTGCAGCGGCACGGCCACCTGGTCGAACCTGGATGCCAGCTCCGACAGTGCCGCGCCCAAAGCCGGCCCGCGCATCGCCCGCCCATGCCCGGTCACCGCCAGGTCCGGCCGCAGCGCCGCCAGCTTCTGCACGGAGTCCCGTGCGGCCTGCCAGTCCGGCGTGAAATACATCGGCGGCCCGTGCAGTTCGGGCTCCTGGCTTACGGCGGCGGCGTAGAGCGATTCCTGCGCGGTGGTGATGAACGCGTCGCCGGCGATCATCGCACGGTCCGCCGACCGCCAGAACGAGACGTGGCCAGGCGCGTGCCCGGGCGTGTGCAGCCATCGCCAGCCCGGCATGCCCGGCACGCTGCCGTCCTCGGGCAACGCGTGCAGCCAGCGCTTCACGTCGATCGGCTTGCGCGGGAACAGTGTGGAGAACACCGCCATCAGCCCGCCGCCCACATGCGCATCCGGCGGCGGGTAGGCGGACGTGCCGTTCAGGTAGGGCATCTCGTGCGGGTGCGCGTAGATCGGCACGTCCCAGTCGGCCGCCAGAGACTCCAGCGTGCCCACGTGGTCGACATGCCCGTGCGTCAGCACGATGGCGGCGGGTCGCGCGCCGGCGCCGAAGCGATGGGCGATGGCGTGGTCGATCACCGGGCGCGTGCCGGGCAGGCCGGCATCCACCAGCACGAACGGCCCGGAGGGCGGCCCGGCCAGCACGATGTTGACGAAGCCCACCCGCCGGTAAGCCAGGTCCGGCGCCAGCTCCATCACGCCGCCGCCCTGGTCGGTGCCGGTGACCGCGTCCGGCGTGACGGCTATCTGATGTGCCATGCTCAGGCCCCGCCCCAATGCATGGTCAGGCCGCCGTCCATCGTCCAGGTCTGGCCCGTCACGTAGTCGCCCGTCTCGGCGGCCAGGAACAGCGCCAGCGCGGCAATCTCCTCCGGCCGTCCAGGCCGGCGCCACGGAATCGCCTGCATGCTCTTCTCGCGCTTTTCCGGGTCGTCCAGCCGCTCCTGGGTCATCGGCGTGGCGATCAGGCCGGGGGCGATGGCGTTGACGTTGATGCGGTCCGGCGCAGCCTCCACGCTCAGCGAGCGCACCAGCGAGTTCACGCCGGCTTTCGCCATGCCGTATGGCGCGCTGTTCGGTGTGGGCAGGTGACCGGCTACCGAGCCGGTAATGATCAGCCGGCCGCCGCCGCCAGCGCGCCGCCGCGCCCTCACGAAGGCCTGGGCGCAGAACAACGGGCCCTTGAGATCGGTCTGCAGGATGCTGTCGAGCGCCTTGGTGTCCATCTCGGCAACAGACTTGGGCTCGCCCATGCCCAGACCGGCATTGGCCACGAACACGTCTGGCGTGCCCAGCTCGGCGCCAGCGGCGAAGAAGGCGTCGACCGAGGCCTCGTCACCTACGTCGAGCTGCTGCACCAGGGCGCGGCGCCCGGCCTCCTGCACCAGCTTGGCGGTGGCCTCCGCGCCCTCGCGGTCCGTGTGGTAGCCGACAGCCACGTCGGCACCCTCCGTCGCGAAAAGCTGAGCCATGGCCTGGCCAATGCCTGAGTCCGCGCCGGTGATGTAGGTGATCTTGCCTGCGAGCTGCATGGGAATTCCTGCTTTGCCTTGCAGGCAAACAGCAAAGCATCAGGCCGGTTCGGAAAGAAGGGCGACACTTTTTGAGTGACGCAGGATGGCGTGCTTGCAATGGGGCTTAAGCAAGCATGGGGCTCTGCCCCAAACATCGTCGTGCGCAGCACGTATTTGCGTGACGGGGCCTTGAGACTCAGATCCCCATCTGTGCAAAATTCCGGGGCTACGCAAGGCACGGGCAGATTATCCGCCTTTGGCTCCGCCCCCTCCCGCGACCGCCTTCTTCCTTCCGGAAAAATTGGTGATCACCTCGTGCACGCCGCCGGCCGCCTCGTCGGCCACCACGGACGCCACGTCGCCCCAGTAGCGGTCCAGGGTGCCCTTCGGAATGTCGTGGCCCTGGGCCACGTCGCCGGCGATCTTGCCGGCAGGGTCGCTGACCACCCAGTGGATTTCCACCTGCTGCTGCGCGTTCGGCTCCTCGGTCACCTTCACCGTGCCGCGCAGCCGGAAGTCGGCCGAGGCGGCGTGGTCCACCAGCAGGTCGCCGGTCTCCGGTATCTTGTGGCGCATGAAGCGGGCTAATGCCACGTTGCCGTCGCCGGGGGCGCCGGTGACGCCGGTGAAGAAGATGCGGGCAGGGCGGTTGTAGAGGCTGTTGGGGTCGCTCTGCTTGATGGTGGCGTCCACCGCGCGCAACAGGCCCAACACCTGGGGCGCGGCCTGGGTGGCGGCCTGCTGAAAGGCGGCCGGCGTGGCCTGCGCCCAGAGCGCTGCCGGCACCGGCTGGCCGGCCACGTCGCCGCGGTTGCCGCCCTTCGGGTCCAGCAGCGTGTAGGTGGGCACCACCTGGCTGCCCTGCAGGGCAGCGGACAGGCGCAGCACCCAGTCGCCGGGGTTGCTGGTGCTGGCGAACGCGGGGATCTCCTCGGCCACCAGCGCGTCGGCCACCTGGTGCGCCCAGATTGCGGCGTCCGGCGCGGGTAGCAGGCCTTGCTGGGGGGCGGGGATCACCAGGCGGGCGGGCGGGGGCGTGGCGAGGAGCAGGGCGCGGCGGCCGGGGTTGCCGGCGAAAGGCCTGGGGAGGTCTCCGCAGGCTGCGAGAAGCAAGCATAGCAAGAGTTCTTTTTTGAAAAAAAGAACCAAAAAACTTTTGACTCCGCTGTCGCGTGCCTGTCCGGCTGGGGCACGGGACTGCATGGCTTGTCTACTCATAGAACGATCACCGAGATCTGGTGCCCGATGGCACCTTCGTTGCGCAGCGTGCGCCGGCGGTGGCTGAAGAAATCCGCTTCTTCCGCACAGGTGTCCACGCCCAGCGCTGCCGCGGCAATACCGGCCGCGAGCAGGCGGGCCACGCAGTAGCCCGGCAGGTCGAACTGCCAGTGGCCGGGGCGCCGGCCGGGCGCCAGGAAGGCGGCCGCGTCCGCGCCGAGCTGCGCCTGCATGTCCGGCCCGATCTCGTAGCTGGCCTGGGCAATGCAGGGGCCCACGGCGGCGGCAACCCGTTCGGGCCGCGCGCCCAGGCGCTGCATGGCGGCCAGCGTGGCTTCCAGCACGCCGGCCGCCGCACCGCGCCAGCCGGCATGGGCGGCGCCGACGACTCCGGCGGCCGCGTCCACGAACAGCACCGGGGCGCAGTCCGCGGTGATCACGCCCAGCGCCAGGCCCGCCGTGGCCGTCACCATGGCGTCCGCCCGCGTGCCGCTGCCCGCGGGCCACGGGGCGGTGACGGTGACCACCTCCGTGCCGTGCACCTGCGTGGTGCCGAGCAGGTGCGCGGCGGGCACGCCCACCGCCTCGGCCACCCGGGCGCGGTTCTGCGCCACCAGCGCCGGCGCGTCCCCGCCGGATAACGCGCAGTTCAGGCTGGCGTAGGGGCCGGCGGAGACGCCGCCGCGCCGGGTAAAGAAGCCGTGGCGGACGGCCAGCGAGGGATGGGTCAGGAAAGGGACGGTCATGCGTAGAATCCCGGCGGGGCAGGCGCGTCAGGATGGGTGAGGCACATCGCCTTGAACAGCGCGCCCATGCGGGCGGGGGCGGCCAGGCGGTCGGCCGCCTCCCGCAGCTCAGCGGCGCGGCCGGGATTGGCTGCGGCCAGGCGGGCCGTGCGGGCGGCCAGGCCCAGGCGGCCGAGGAAGATGCCCTGCGGCACCGGGCCGTGGGCCGCGGCGCCGGCAGCCCGGGCGGCCAGCGCGTGGGCGGCGAAATCGACATGGGCGGTAAGGTCCGCGCTGCCCGGGCCGGAGAGCGGGTCGGCGGGGCAGCCGTCGCGGAGCGCCTGCAGGCTGTCGCCCGGCAAGGTGCGCGCGGTGCCGTAATCCAGCAGCAGGGCGGCGCCACCCTGGCTGGCCAGGCGGGCGGCGAGCGTGGCGGTCCACGCCAGGCCGGCCTCGCCGACCTCCACCACTTCGCCGGGGGCGGCCTGCCGGGGCGGCGGCGTGGCAGGCAGGTCCACCACCCGGCCGTCTTGTACGTGGCGTTCGGACCAGCCGGTGGCGGTGCGCACGAACTGGCGGATGGGCAGCGCGTCCAGGAACTCGTTGGCGACCAGGATGACGGGGCCGGGCGGCACTGTGTCCAGCGTGTCGTGCCAGGCGGCGAGGGGGATGCGCGCGCCCTGTTCGGCGCGCAGGCGCGGCGAGGTCTCGATCAGGTGGACGGCCGCCGCCTGCGTGAATTCGGGCGCCACGCGGGAGAGCGCACGCAGGGCGTCGGCCAGCAGCGTGCCGCGGCCGGGCCCGGCTTCGACCAGGTGGAAGGGCGAGGGCGCGCCGACCTGCTGCCAGACGGTGGCAGCCCAGGCGCCGACGAGTTCGCCGAACATCTGGGAGATCTCGGGGGCGGTGGTGAAGTCGGCGAACGGGTCGTGGCTGGCGTAGTAGGTTGTGTTGGCGCGGGCCATGAAGGCGTCGAGGCGTTCTAGCAAGGCAAGGCAAGCAGTTCTTTTTTGAAAAAAAGAACCAAAAAACTTTTGTTCGTTGAGGCGCGACGTTTGCCGCAACGCGCACCCAACGAGATAAAAGTTTTTTGCTTCTTTTTTTCAAAAAAGAAGGCCTTGCTTCCTTCCCTCATATCGCCTCCGCCGGCCGGCCACGCGCAAACAGGATCAGCCCGATGCCAGCCAGGATCATCGGAAACGACAGCACCTGTCCCATGGTAGCCCCGCTCCACAAATAGCCGAGGAATGAGTCCGGCTCGCGGAAGAACTCGCCGATGATCCGCGCCACGCCGTAGCCGATCAGGAAGATGCCGGTCAGCGTGCCGAAGCGCGCGCGCCGGCCGGCGTTGCGGGAGAAGGCGTACACCACCAGGAACAGCAGCAGGCCTTCCATCAGCGCCTGGTAGAGCTGGCTGGGGTGGCGCGGGACGCCGTCCTCTGTGCGGGGGAAGACCATGCGCCAGGGCAGCCAGTCGGGTGCCGGACGTCCCCACAGCTCGCCGTTGATGAAGTTGGCGACGCGGCCCAGCCCGAGACCGATGGGGGTGACGATGGCCATGCGGTCGGCGAAGCCCAGGATGGGGATGGCGTTGCGGTGGCAGAACAGGATGATGGCGGTCACCACGCCGAGCATGCCGCCGTGGAAGCTCATCCCCCCGGTCCACACGGCGAGGATCTCCAGCGGGTGGGTGAGGAAATGGCCGGGCTGGTAGAACAGGCAGTAGCCGAGCCGGCCGCCGAGCACCACGCCGAGCGTGGCCCAGGTGAGGAAGTCGTCGGTCTGCGCCAGGGTGGCCACGGCGGGCGGCAGGCGCACCAGGCGGCGCATCACCTGCCAGCCGGTGACCAGGCCGGTGATGTAGGCCAGCGCATACCAGCGTATGGCGATCCAGCCCCACTGGAACAGCACCGGGTTGAACTGCGGAAACTGCAGCGGCGCGCTCATCGGTAGGGGTTCGCCTGGCTGATGTAGTCCCGCACGTAGCGCGCGATGCCATCCTCCAGCGGGGTGAAGGGTGCCACGTAGCCGGCCGCGCGCAGCCGCTCGGTCCGCGCGCAGGTGTAGGACTGGTACTGGCTGGCAAGCGCTTCGGGCAAATCCACGAAGTCCACGCGGCAATCCCGGTGGCTGGCCCGCGCCACGGCGTGCGCCATGTCGAGGTAGGTGCGGGCGGTGCCGGTGCCCACGTTGAACAGGCCGCACACGGCCGGGTTGTCCAGCAGCCACAGCATCACGTCCACGCAGTCGCCGACCCAGATGAAGTCGCGTGCCTGGGCGCCGTCCGGCAGGCTGGCGTCGTTGCTGCGGAACAGGGTGGCGGGACGGCCGGCGGCGAGCTCGTCGTGCTTCACCTTCACCACCGAGACCATGCCGCCCTTGTGGTACTCGTTGGGGCCGTAGACGTTGAAGAACTTCAGCCCGGCCCATTGCGGCGGGGCGGGCTGGCCGCGGCGCAGCATGTCCATCACCCGCAGGTCGAACGCGTGCTTGGACCAGCCGTACAGGTTGAGCGGCTCCAGCGCCGCGAGCCTGGCCGGGTCGTCGTCAAACCCGGCGGTACCGTCGCCGTAGGTGGCGGCCGAGGAGGCGTACACGAAGCGCACGCCGCGCTGCGCGCACCAGGCCCAGAGCTTCAGGCTGAGCTCGACGTTGGTGCGCCACACCTGGTCGCCGTCGGTGGCCAGGGTGCCGCTGATCGCGCCCATGTGGAAGACGGCGTCCAGCGCCGGGTCGGTGGCCAGGTAGGCGTCCAGCTCGGCGGGGTGGACGATCCGGGCGGGCGGGTGGCGGGCGATGTTGCGCCACTTGCCGTTGGTGCCTAGGCGGTCCCCCACCACGGTCTGCAGGCCGCGGGCGGCGAGTTCTGCTTGCAGGAAGCTGCCGATGAAGCCGGCGCCGCCGGTGACCAGGATCATGGGCGGCTTTATAGGCAGGTGGGCCGGTGATACAAACAGCCTGCCGTCACCAAGGATGCATCATGGCCGAACGCCCTCGCTTCTTCGAAGACCTCGCCGGCGTGGCCGGCGGCGCCCTGTCCGCCCTGGCCGGGCTGCGCGACGAGATGGAGGCGATGGTGCGCGCCAGGGTGGACGAGACGATCCGCCGGCTGGAGCTGGTGCGGCGCGAGGAGCTGGACGCGGTGGCCGAGCTGGCGGCGCGCGCCCGGGCGGGGCAGGAGGCGGCGGAGGCTCGGCTGGCGGCTATCGAGGCCCGGCTGGAGGCGAAGTAAGACAAGGCCTTCTTTTCTGAAGAAAAGAAGCAAAAGACTTTTGACTCCGCTGTCGCGCCATCGCTTTCCGGCAGTGTTGTGCTGCATTGCACACCTTGAATTTGCAATGCTGGCCTGAAAGGTTCCAACGTGGCGGATCGGGCGGGTGCCCAGTTGGGCGGCCGCTCGCAACCGAACAGCGAGGGAGCCCAAGCCATGACAGTCGCCACCATCCTGCGCCACAAAGGCACCGAGATCGCCTCCGTGGCGCCCACGGCCCGCATCGCCGAGGTGACCACCGTGCTGGCCGAACGGCGCATCGGTGCCGTGCTGGTGCGCGACAGCGCAGGCCAGCTGATGGGCATACTCAGCGAGCGCGACATCGTGCGCTGCCTGGCGCACGACAGCACGGCCTGCCTGCAGATGACCGCTGCCCAGCTGATGACCAGCCAGCTTCACACCGTGCCGTCCACCACCAGCACGGGCGAGGTGCTGGCGCTGATGACGGCCAACCGCATCCGGCACCTGCCGGTGGTCGACGAGGACCGGCTGGTGGGGCTGGTGAGCATAGGCGACGTGGTGAAGGCGCAACTCGACGACCAGGCGCAGGAGGTGGACAGCTTGCGGGCCTACGTGTCCGGGTCGGCCTGAGTGTCCGTCTGAACCGCAGCAAGGCCCGACACGACCGTCGGGTGTTCGCCAGAGAAAACCGCGACAGCCGGACAAAAGCTTTTTGCTTCTTTTTCTCGAAAAAGAAGGCCTTCCTTGCTTGCCGTCACCCCGTCAGCTTCGCAATCGTCGCGGCCGCGCTGCCCCAGGCGGCGGGCCCCTCCAGCGTACCGCGCAGCTTGCCGTCGGGCGCGATTACCAGCGTGGTGGGAAAACCGGCCACGCCCATGGCGTGCACCGCGTCGCTGCCCTGGTCCAGCAGCAAGGTGAGGTGGGCAAGGTGGTGGGCGGCGGCAAAGGGGCGCACGGCAGCCGCCCCGCTGCGGTCCGCCGAGACGGCCAGCACGTGCACGGCACCGCCGGCGGCCAACCGGTCCAGCTCCGGCAGCTCGGCCACGCAGGGCACGCACCAGGTTGCCCAGAAGTTCAGCAACACCGGCTTGCCGGCGTATTGGGCGAGGGTGACGTCGGCCCCGTCCAGCGTGGTGAAGCTGGCCGGAGGCAGCGCCTTGGGCGGGGCGGCCGCAACGATCTCGCTCAGCGGGCGCATCTCCACCTGCGGGTCGCCACCCGGCTGGGCGCGCGCGGGTTTGCCGCCGGGGCCGGCCGCGAGTACCGTCCCTGCCGCCAGCAGCGTGCGGCGTGTCAGCAAAGTCATTCCATGTCCCCCGATCCGTCCAAGGCCGATGCGGCCGCTGCCAGCGCCCCGGCCGCCAACACCCAGTGGGGCGGCCGTTTCGCCGCAGCCCCGGCGGACGTCATGCAGCGCATCAACGCCTCCATCGCCTTCGACCGCAAGCTGTGGCGGCAGGACATCGCCGGGTCGCGTGCCCACGCCGCGATGCTGGCGCATGTAGGGCTGATCTCGGCGGCCGACCAGGCCAGCATCGACGCCGGGCTGGCCGGCATCGCCGCCGAGATCGAGGCCGGCCGCTTCGCCTTCGACGAGGCGCTGGAAGACATCCACATGAATATCGAGGCGCGGCTGGCCGAGCGCATCGGCGATGCCGGCCGCCGCCTGCACACCGCGCGCAGCCGCAACGACCAGGTGGCCACGGATTTCCGCCTGTGGGTGCGCGACGCGATGGACGGGCTGGATGCCCAGCTCGCCGGCGTGATGCGCGCCTTTGCCCGGCGCGCGGCCGAGCATGCCGCCACGGTGATGCCGGGCTTCACCCACCTGCAGACCGCCCAACCGGTGACGCTGGGCCACCATTTGCTGGCCTACGTGGAGATGCTGTCGCGCGACCGCGGGCGCCTCGCCGACGCGCGCGCGCGTCTGAACCGCTGCCCGCTGGGTGCCGCAGCACTCGCCGGCACCAGCTTCCCGATCGACCGCCACAGGACCGCCGCGGCGCTGGGGTTCGACGCGCCCACCGACAACTCGCTCGACTCGGTCAGCGACCGCGACTTCGCGCTGGAATACCTCGCCGCCGCTGCGATCTGCGCCATGCACCTCTCCCGCTTCGCCGAGGAGGTGGTGCTGTGGTGCAGCGCGCCGTACGGCTTCATCCGGCTGTCGGACGCGTTCACCACCGGCAGCTCCATCATGCCGCAGAAGCGCAACCCGGACGCCGCCGAGCTGGTACGGGCCAAGACGGGGCGCGTCACCGGCGCGCTGGTGGCGCTGCTGACGGTGATGAAGGGCCTGCCGCTCGCCTACGCGAAGGACATGCAGGAGGACAAGGAGCCGGTGTTCGAGGCGACGGCGGCGCTTGCCTTGTCGCTGGCCGCGGTGGGCGGCATGGTGGATGACATGCAGCCGGACGCGGCGCGAATGCGGGCGGTGGCCGGTGCGGGTTACGCCACGGCAACCGACCTTGCCGACTGGCTGGTGCGAGCGGCCGGCCTGCCGTTCCGCACGGCGCACCACGTGACGGGTCGCCTGGTGGCACGGGCGGAAAGCAGGGGAGTGGATCTGGTGGAGCTGAGCCTGAAGGAGATGCAAGCCGAGGCGCCGGCGATCACGCCCGAGGTGTTCGGGGTGCTGGGCGTGGACGCCTCGGTGGCCAGCCGAACCAGCCATGGCGGCACCGCGCCGGCCAACGTGGCCGCTCAGGCGGCCGCCTGGCTGGAGCGGCTGGCGTGAGGCTGGTGGCCGTGCTGCTGGTGCTCGCACTGTCCGCCTGCGGCAAGGTGGGGGCGCCGAGCCAGCCCGGGCCGGCGGACCAGATCACCTATCCAAAGCTCTACCCGACGCATTGAGGACGCGCTCCCTGCCTTGAAGAAAGCAGGGATTGCGTGCTTCCTGTTTGCGTGATTCTGCGCCAAGGTTAGATTGGCCCCAGCAAACCCGCCCGAGTCGGGCGGCCCATCCCGGGGACCCCACCAATGAAGCTCAAGGCCGACCGCGCCACGCTGCTCAAGGCGCTGGCGCACATCCAGAGCGTCGCCGAGAAGCGCAACACCATCCCCATCCTGGCCAACGTGCTGATCGCCGTGCGTGATGGAAGGCTGAGCTTCACGGCCACCGACATGGAAATCGCCGTGGTGGAGGACGTGGCCGCCACCGCCACCCGCAACGGCGCCACCACCGCGCCGGCTGCCACCCTGTACGACATCGTGCGCAAGCTGCCGGACGGCGCCGAGGTGGAGCTGGACCACCCTGGTGGCGACGCGCAACTGGCGCTGCGGGCGGGTCGCTTCGCCACCTCGCTGGTGGTGCTGCCGGTGGAGGACTTCCCGGCGATGACAGCCGGCCAGTTGCCGCATCGCTTCCACCTGCCGGCGCTGATGCTGCGCGGCCTGATCGACCGCACACGGTTCGCCATCAGCACCGAGGAGACGCGCTACTACCTGAACGGCATCTACCTGCACGCGGTGGAGAGCGACGGCCACAAGCGCCTGCGCGCGGTGGCCACCGACGGGCACCGCCTGGCGCGCGTGGAGGAGGAGATGCCGGAAGGGGCCGGCTCGATGCCCGGCGTGATCATCCCGCGCAAGACGGTGGCGGAGCTGCGCAAGCTGCTCGACGAGGAGAGCGGCAGCGTGGAGGTGGGCCTGTCGGACACCCGCATCCAGTTCACCGTGGGCGCCATCACGCTGACCAGCAAGCTGATCGACGGCACGTTCCCCGAGTACGACCGGGTGATCCCGCGCGACAACGACAAGATCATGCGGGTGGGCAAGAAGGATTTCGCCGAGGCGGTAGCGCGCGTGGCCGCCATCAGCAGCGAACGCTCCCGCCCGGTAAAGCTGGCGCTGCAGAAGGACGTCCTCACGCTGTCGGCCGCCAGCCCCGAGCAGGGCACGGCCACGGAAGAGCTGGACGGCGATCGGGTGCAATACGCGGCCGGGCCGCTGGAGATCGGGTTCCAGGCGCGTTACCTGAACGACATTACCGACCAGATTACCGATCAGGTGGAGTTCCGCTTCGCCGATGGGTCTGCGCCGACTATCGTTTGCGATGCGAGCGATGAGAGCGCGCTGTACGTGCTGATGCCGATGCGGGTTTAGGCCTGCGGCTGCAGCAGGCATGGGGCTCTGCCCCAAACCCCGCTGGGGCCTCGAGGCCCCAGACCCCCACTAATTAAAGGTTCTAAGGACTTGTCCTTAGCGGGGTTCAGGGACAGAGCCCCTGGCCTTCCTTACCGGCACGCCTACTCTTCCGGCTCTGTGGTGAACATCAGCGGGTGGCCTTCCTTGCGGGCCAGGTCGACAGCGTTGGTCGCGTGAGTCTCGGCCAAATCCTTGGTAAACACGGCCACCACGCAGGCGCCGCGCTGGTGGGCGGTGCTCATCACCTTGGCCGCCTGGGAGTCCCGCAAGCCGAACTCGGCCCGCAGCACGCGCACGACGAAGCCGCGCGGGGTGAAGTCGTCGTTCAGCAGGATGACTTTGTGCAGCTTGGGGCGCTCGACCTTGATCTCGGTCTGGCCGCGGACGATCGTAGATATGTCGGGCATTTTGGGGCCTCCCGGGTGGGGGTTTAAGCGCAACGGAAGGAAGAAAAGCAAGCGGTTCTTTTTTGAAAAAAGAACCAAAAAACTTTTGCGCCCTGTCGGATGGTTCAGGGTGAAGGCGCGACAGCGGAGTCAAAAGTCTTCTGCTTCTTTCTTTAGAAAAGAAGGCCTTGCTTACTCTCCGTGCAGAACCGCTCTGCTGCCACCCCGCCGCCCTCGGCCACAGCAAAACCACGTAGCGCCTCACCAAGTTGCAAGACACCGCCGAACTGGAAGCCGACTTGGCTGACATACGCGCTGGCAGCGGCCACCTTGCGGTCCAGGCCGGCGCCGATGCCCACGACGCAGTCCGGCGCTGTGACAAGCGACCGAGCGAGCGGCTGGCGCATCGCGTAGGGAGTGTCGCGATAGAACGCCAAATGGTCCGGCGGGAAGACCTGCAAAGCCGCGCGCAAGGTGAGTTGGTGGTCCACGTGGTTGCCCAAACCCTGAGGTCCCAGCACGAGGCTTGGCTCCCAAGTGGTTTGCATCTCCTGCAAGGCTCGCACGATTTCGGGCGCGATCGCGTCATCCGGCAGCACGTCGCCGAACAACGCCGGCGCGGAGGCATAGCCGCGGTGGGGCGCTTCGGGCAGGTCCATCCAATGGACGGCGCCGAAGCCGATGATGGCGGCGGCGTCGAGGTCCTCCTGCCGGCGCAACCCCATGTAGTCGGCCTCGGCGGGCAGACCCTTGTCCAGCTGGCAGGCGAGCGCGAAGCCGGTGGCGGGCATGATCGTCCGGGTGAACACGGTGGCCATGATCGTGTGCCAGCCTGCGTCCGTCAGCAGGGCGGCCAGGCCGCCGCAGGAGAACACCACGTCGTCCAAATGCGGCGATAGGAACAGGGCGGTGCGGCGCTGCGTCACAGAAGGTGCGGCTCGGCGCGGAAGCGGCAGGGGGTGAGCGGCAGCGTGTCCGGCCAGCGCAGGTCCGGGTTCGTGCCGGCCAAGGACTGGTAGACCTGCATGATCTGCCGGCCGACGGACTGCCAGGAGTACAGGCGCCGGCACTCCTCCAGCCCGGCCCGTGCCAGGCGCGTGCGCAGGTCCGGCTCGGTCAGCACGCGACGCAGGGCGGCGACCAGTGCCGCCACGTCGCCCGGCTCGCTCAGCAGGCCGGTGACGCCGTCGGTTATGCAGTCCACCACGCCCACGCTGCGGCAGGAGACCACGGCCAGGCCGCTGGCCATCGCCTCGAGGATCGTGTTGGAGAACCCTTCGGCGTAAGTGGGCGAGACGAACACGTCCCCCTGCGCGTAGATGCCGGGTACGTCCTCGTAGTCCACGTAGCCCGTCATGGCCGCGTGGTGCTGCAGGCCGAGCTGCGCGATCAGCGCTGCCGCTTCGTCGAAGCTCGGGCCGATGCCGGAGAGGATCAGGCGGAACGGCACACCCTCCTGCGCCAGCGGGGCCAGGGCGGCGAGCATGTCCAGCACACCTTTTCGCGCGTCCACCCGGCCGTGGTACAGCAGCGTGGTGACGCCGCCGGGCGGGCGGCGGGCGGGCGTGAAGCGTGCCACGTCGACGGCGCCGGGAACGATGGTGAAGCGGGCGGGGTCGGTGCCGAGGCGCTGCGATACCTCGTCGGCAAAGCTGCGGCAGCCGATCAGCACAGCGCCGGCGTGGTCCAGAACGCGCAGCATGGCCAGGCGGTGGGTCTCGCAGCAGGAGCCGACCCAGTGGCCGTCCCCGCCCTGGATGGAGACCACGCTGGGCACGCCGGTGTCACGCGAGGCCAGCAGCGCGGCCCAGCCGCACGGGTAGCCGTACTGAGCGTGCAGGATGTCGAACGGCATGCGCGCGTGTTCGGCGAGGACGGTGGCCCTCATGCGCTGCACGTCGGATTCGAAATCGCCGCCGTCCTGTTCGCCGGTCTGTTCCAGGCCGATCACGCGCACGCCTGGCACCGGCGGTGGCGGGCCGCCGCCGTAGACGCGGATGCCGAGCGGGTCGCCGCGGTACTGGCTGATCATGGTGACGCTGTGGCCGGCGGCGGTGAGTTCGCGCAGCAGGTTGAGCGCGTAGACGCTCATGCCGGAGATGGCGGGGAAGAAGCGGCGGGAGATAAAGCAGATGTTCAAGGAAGGAAGGCCTTCTTTTCTGAAGAAAAGAAGCAAAAGACTTTTGACTCCGCTGTCGCGCCTCTGCCCTGAACCACCCGACAGGGAGCAAAAGTTTTTTGGTTCTTTTTTTCAAAAAAGAACCGCTTGCTTGCTTCCTTCAAAATGCCCGCCGCAAATACGCAAGCGCCGCCGGCACCATGCTGTCCGCCCGGTGGCTGTCCCGCGACAACTCCACACACACCAGCTTCGCGTAGCCGATCTCCCGCAAAGCCTTGAGCACCGCAGGCACGTCCATGTCGCCCTCGCCGAACGGCAGATGGACGTGCACGCCGCGCTGCATGTCCTCGAGCGCCACGGTGCCGAGATCGGCGGCGAACGCACGCACCGCGTCGGCCGGGTCGCGTTCGCCGGTCACCAGGCAGTGGCCGGTGTCCAGAGCCAATTTCAGGCCGGGGATGGCCAGGGCGCGCCAGTCGTCGGCCGTCTCGACCAGCATGCCGGGTTCGGGCTCCAGCGCGGCGGTCACGCCGAAATCCTCGGCAGCGCGCACCACCTGCACGATGCCGTCACGCAACCAGTCGCGCGCCTGTTCGTGGTCCACGCCCGGTTTCGGCACGCCGGCCCAGAAGCTCATGGCCTCGCCCTGGGTTTCGGCCACCACGCGCAGCGCGCGGGTGAGGAACTCCACGCGGCGCGCGCGGCCAGCGGCGTCGGCGCTGACCAGGGTGGGCTCGTGCTTGGCGCGCGGGTCCAGCAGGAAGCGGGCGCCGGTCTCCACCACGCAGCCGAGCCCCAGCGTGCGCAGGCGGGCGGCCAGCGCGCGCAGGTCGGCGCCAAAGCTCTCAGCGAACGGGTCCAGATGGTGGATGTCCAGCGTCAGGGCCACGCCGTCGTAGCCGCTGTCGGCGATCAGGCCGAGCGCGTCGTCCAGCCGGTGGTTGGCGGTGCCGTTGGTGTTGTAGGCGAAGCGCAGGCTCACGGCTCAGCCTCCAGCGCGATGGGCGTGCTGTGCACCAGCGGCTCGCGGTAGAGCGGGTACAGCCCGCCCACGATGCGGTCGATCGCGGCCACGTCGAGCCAAGGCGCGCCGCCCAGGCGGTCCGCAGCGCCCGCCGGCAGGCGCACGGGCACCGCGCCGGGCGGCGGCGGGCCGAAGCCGGCCAGCCTGGAGCCACGGTCGAGCAGCTTGCGGACACCGCGCTCGCCTATGCGGTGGTAGCTCATGGTCTCCACCTCCAGCCCGGGGACTATGGCCTTGACCACGCGGACGCCGGGGGCGTCCGGCGGGGAGAAGTCCAGGAACAGGATCTCCATCCCGGTGGCGGTCAGGCGGCGGGCGAGCTCGGCCAGTTGGGCGGTGCTGTTGACGGCGCCTTCCCATTCCGGAAGCGTGTCGAACGCCAGGCTGCTCTGATGGGAAAGCACGCTGCCGACGAGCAGGCCGCGCAGGGTGGCTGCGTCCGCGCGGCACCAGGCCTTCATCGCCGTCAAAGCGCGGCTCTCCTCCTCGGCCAGCGCGTGGTAGGCGCGGAAGCGCTCCAGGTAGCCGTCCGGCGCCACGTGAGCCACCTGCGCCAGCGGCGCGTGGCTGAACGCCTTGCGCGCCCGGCTGGAGGCGAACTCCAGCAGCGCCTTGCGTAACGCGTGCTCGCGGTCCATCGACGCCGCCTCACCACACGCTGTCACCATCAGCGGAAAGCGCGGCACCGAATCGGTGTCGCGCCCGACGACGTAGACGTTGGCGACGCCGAACTCGTCGGAGGCGAATTTCGGGATCACCTCGATACCGGCGGCGGCGAAGCGCTCCAGCAGCGCGCGGGTGCGCGGGTCCCGCGGGCCGTCGCCCAGGTCCAGCACGATGCCGCGGTCCATGGCGCGAAAGCCCAGGCCGTTGCCGTCGCGCTGCAGCAGCTCGCCCACGCCATGCGCGATGGCGAAGTCCAGCGTGGGGCCGGCGCCCAGGCCGTTGGTGATGGGCGTGGTGAACGGCACGTAGCCGGGCCGCAGGTCGCCCGGCGCGCAGGCGGCCATCTCGGCGGGCACCAGCACGCTCTCGCCCGACGGCCAGCTTTGGGCGGAAACCCAGTCCAGCACGGTGGCGTGGTCCACCGGGCTGCCGGCGGGCAGGCACAGCGTCAGCGGGTCGGCCACGTGGCGGGCGCCGTGGCGGGCGCACAGCGTGGCGTAGTCGCCGGAGGTCAGCGCCATGCGGGCGAAGCCGCTGGCGGCGTGCACCGCCTCGGCCAGCTCGCCGGTGGTGCCGATAATGGCTTCGTCGTCCGTTGAGCCGTAGCCCACGCCGTGCGGCGTCTCGCCGCGGAACGGGCGGCCGTCTGCGTTGAGGAAGATGGCGTTCCAGCAGGGCACGCCTGTACGGTCCAGCTTGGTGAGGCTGAACAGTTCCACTTTGCCGGGGGGCATGGAGGCTAGGTAGGCTTCGGCGGCTTCCGGTATCATAAGGAAGCAAGGCCTTCTTTTCTGAAGAAAAGAAGCAAAAGACTTTGACTCCGCTGTCGCGCCTCTGCCCTGAACCATCCGACAGGGAGCAAAAGTTTTTTGGTCCTTTTTTTCAAAAAAGGACTGCTTTCTTTCTTACACATTAGCCAGCCGCATCGGCCGCGTCGAAGGCACCCGCATGCACCCGTCCAGCAACTTCAACGCGTCCTCAGTTGTGATGCCCGTGGCGTATTCGAACGGCGTGAACACGCTGGTGAAATCGAGCTGCGCGAACACCGCGCGGTAGCGGCCCGCTTCGTCCGGGCTCAGCGGGATCTGCTTGTGATAGGCTTTGTGGCAGGACAGGCCTTCGGCTTTGCCCTCGCGCCCGAAATCGATCTTCAGCGCGTCGCCGGCGAACACGGCGCGTCGCGCGCTGTCGTACAGCACGGCGTGGCCCTCGTAGTGGCCGCCGGTGTGGTGCAGCGTCAGGCCGGGACGGATCTCGTGCACCGCGTCGTAGGGATGCGTCACGCGGAACGCCTTGGTCCATTGCAGGTCGTGCTTCTGGATCAGCAGCTCCGGCGTGAAGCGGTCCTGCAACTGCCACAGCGCGCCGTAGCCGTGCGGGTGGGATGCGGCCAGCGTGGCGATGCCGCCGAGGCTGGCAATGTGGTCCAGCTGGGCGTCGTCGTAGAACGGCGCTGCCTCGAACGCCACGTTGCCGTCCGGGTAGGTGAGCAGCCAGCCGTGGCTGTCCAGCCCGAAACGCGGGGTGGACGAGTACTCCCACACGCCGGGGATCGCCTCGCGCCAGTGATGCGCCAAGCGCGGCGCGAGCTGGGCGGGGGTGACGAACTCCCAGCCATCCGCCGGCAGGTCGTTGCGCACGTCCGCACAGATGGGGCAGAGCGGCGGGGTGGCGAAGTAGCGCTGCCAGTGCCCGCAATTGCTGCAGGCGTAGGGTTCAAGCGGCATGGGACAGGCCGGCCTCCGCCTGGCGTTGCGCGTGGGCCACCAGCGCCATCACGTGCAGGTCGTGCGCGGGCGGGTAGGCGAAAAGCGTGCGCGCGAGGCAAGCTTCGGCAAACGCCTCCAGCTGGTTGAGGAAGGGTGAGCGGTCGGCGCCGGAGACGTCCAGCAGGTGCGCCTGGCCGGTGGCGGCGTCCGTCAGCTCCAGCGTGCCGCCCGGCGTTTGGCCCATCGTGTCGGTTGCCACCACCTGGGCAGCGGTGCCCAGCACCTCCAGCCGGCGGCGCGGGTACGTCTCGGGGCAGTTGTATGCGACGTGGAGCTGCACGAGCACGCCGCCGGTGCTGCGCGCGATCAGCAGCGCGCCATCCTCCACGGCGTAGTCCTGCACGCGGGATTGCCCGAGTGCCGCCACCTCCTCCAGCCGCTCGCCCAGCAGCACGCTGGCCAGGTCCAGGCCGTGCGGCGCCAGGTCGATCAGCGCGCCGCCGCCGGCGCGGCTGCGGTCGATGCGCCAGTTGTCGCCCTGGAAGGCGGCACCCACCCAGCAGCAATACGCGATCCGCACGGCGAACACGCGGCCCAGCGCGCCCTGGCGCAGCAGGCCGGACAGGTAAAGGTGGGCGGGGTGGAAGCGTTGGTCGAACGCGGTGGCGTAGGGGGTGCCGGCGCGGGCACAGGCCGCCACCATGGCGCGTGCGTCCTCCAGCGTGGCGGCCATCGGCTTCTCGCACAGAACGGCCACACCGGCGGCCGCGGCCTGTTCGACCAGCGCGCGGTGCGCGTGGTTAGGCGTGGCGACGTAGACGGCGTCCACCTGTGCCAGGAAGGCGGCCAGGTCGGCGCAGGGGCGGGCTTGCGGGAAACGCCCGGCGGCGCGGGCCAACGCTTCCGGCGAGGCGTCGTGCAGCGCCGCCAGCGTGCCGTTGGACGAAGCGGCGATGGCGGGTGCCGCGTAGTCGCACGCCACCCAGCCGCAGCCGGCGACGCCCCAGCGCAGGCGGCTCACCATCGCGCCGGCAGGTCCAGCAGCACCCGTCGGCGGGCGAGCGTGTCGGTGGCGCTGTCCTGGCCGGCGATGGCGGAATCGGGCGCGTCGCTTTCCTCGGGGTAGGTAACCAGGCTCGCGTACTCGCGCGCGTAGCGGTCGGACGGCCAGGCGATCCTGCCGTTGCGGTAGAGCGGGTTGCGGCGCAGCGCAGTGCCGGGAACCGGGGCGGTGATGCGGCCTTGCGCGCGCGCAGGCTGGCCGGCCTGCCAGGCGAGCGCCACGGCGGGCGCCTCGCCCAGCGCGTCCGCGTCCTCCGGCTCCGGCGCGCGGCACTCGATCAGGGACGCCGTCAGCTCGGCATCGTCGAACAGCAGGCAGCCGGGAAACAGCGCAGCGTACGCGCCGGGCGAGAGCGGTTGCCCCGAGGAGAGGTTGGGCGTGAGCGCGTTGTGCGCGTGGCCGATCAGCACGCGCCGGGCGGTGCGTCGCATCTCGCGCGCCACGAACGGCTTGTCCGGCAGGAAGTAGAACGCGTCGTGGCAGAACAAGGTGTCCGCGGCGCCGTCCGGCAGCGGCCAGGGCTGCGCCGCGTCGAAGCAGATGAGGTTAGCGTGCGGGGCGATGAAGTGGCGGGCGAGCCAGAGTTTGGCGAAGACGATGTCCCCGCCGGCCGCGTGCGGGCCGATGGCGCGCAGATAGTGGCCGGCCCCGCAGGCGAGCTCGAACCAGGTGCCTTCCGGGCCGGGCTGGGCAAAGGACTGCGCCAGCGCCAGGCCGCTGAGGAAGGTGGGGTCCGACCAGCGGTGCGCGAAGTAGGTGGCGACCGGGCCCAAGGCGAGCAGCTCCATCGCGTCGCGGAACGTGAGTTCACGGCAGCGCATCACCGCCTGGTGCCTGTCCTGCTCGGAGGGCGGCGGCGTGGTGGCCCAGTTGTCCTGGTCGGCAAGCAGCAGGACGGTCGCCGCGGTGGTGTCGCCCTGGTCCAGCAAGGCGAGCGCGTCGCGTGCCAAATCACGCCGGTCTGCCCGCAGGAAGGCGATGCCGTCGACCAGCGGCCAGCGCTCGCCGGCGGCCTCCAAAGCGTGGCCGCGTCGGACCAGCGCCTGGCCGGTAAGCGAACTGTGCAGGATCACGGCAGGCCGGCTTCGGCCAGCACGGTCTGGTGGAACGCCTGCACCGGGCCCGCGTGCACCAGGTCCAGGTCGTCCAGCGCGTAGCGGGCGGTGAAGCCGGCGGCGCGTTCGTACTGCTTCATCTGCAGCACGCGGTCGATCACGTCTGCGGCGTGGAAGGCGCGGCCCTCGGGCGTGGCGGCATCGCCGATAGTGCCGAGTGCGGCACGCACCTGACCGCCGAGCACGGGCGGCAGGGTGGCGATCTCGCGCGCGAACAGCCGCTCCATGAGCGGGACGAGCTCGTCGCCCAGCAGCATCTCGCCGGCGAACCCGCTATCCGGCAGGACGGCGTTGTGCAGGTGGTGGGCGAGGCCGGCGAGGAAAACGGTTGCAGGGTCCGCCCCGTAGAACTCGGCAAGGATCACGCCCAGCACGGCGACCACCAGGCAGTGGTCCGCGTGCGACTCGCCAGGCAGCAGGATCAGGCGGGGCTTGCCAGGGCAGGTGGCGCCGGCGCGTGGCTGCGCCGATAGGGCGGCGACGAAGCCCGGCAGGCCAGGCGGCGGCGTAGTGGGCCAGGCGGACGCCCCGCCGGCATGCGGGCGCAGGCGGAGCTGGGTCGCGCGGTCCAGCCCTGCCGCCGCGTCGTCGAACCCGCGCTGCAGGATGCCGGCAGGGTCGGCCACGCCGACACCCTCCAGCACCGCCCGGTCGATGGCGCCCAGGCGGCTGGCGGCCAGCGCGTCCGCGGTCACGCTGCAGGCCACGAGCGCAGCGTCGTCCCCGGCCACCAGCCTGTGCCAGGCGGCCTGAAAGGCGCGGGTGGCCAGGCTGTGCGGGCTTCGGGCGTCGGTGATGCGCTTGAGGTCGGCCAGCTCGCCGGCGGCGCGTGTGCAGGCCACCAGCGGAGAGGCGCGATCCGGCGCCAGGCCGCCGTCCATCAGGCGGCGGCCAGCCAGTCGAGCAGGTTGCGCTCCTGCACCGGAAAGGCGTGCTCCTCGCGCTTGCCGGCCGGCGTCATCGGCGCCTTGAAGAAGATGCCGAGCTGCTCCTGGATGCCGCCGCGGCCGCGCTGCTTGGCCAGGTCGAGCACGCGGGCGATCTCGATCACCAGGGGGGCGGCCAGGATGCTGTCGCGGCAGAGGAAGTTCACCTTCATCTGCATCTTCTGGCCCATGAAGCCGACCAGGTCGATGTTGTCCCAGGCTTCCTTGTTGTCGCCGCGCGGCTTGTAGTACTGGATGTTCACCAGGTGGTCGTCCACGTGGTAGCCGAGGATGTCGTCCAGCACCGAGCCCTTGGTGTTCAGCTTGGATTGCAGGCTGTCCGGGTTGTCCAGCGCCAATCCGTCGCGGTTGCCCAGGATGTTGGTGGAGAACCAGCCCTCCACGTAAAGCGAGCGGGCGCGGAAGGCAGGAGCCAGCACGGTCTTGATGAAGGTCTGGCCGGTCTTGCCGTCCTTGCCGGCCACCGGCACGCAGCGTTCGGTGGCCAATTGGGTGAGGGCAGGAATGTCGGCGGCCAGGCTCGGCGTGAAGTTGCCGTAGGGCACGCCCTCGGTAATGGCGGCATA
The DNA here is from genome assembly GCA_964242595.1 of uncultured Acetobacteraceae bacterium. Taxonomy (GTDB): domain Bacteria; phylum Pseudomonadota; class Alphaproteobacteria; order Acetobacterales; family Acetobacteraceae; genus BOG-908. The sequence goes on from CAXTBC010000065.1 coordinate 20,657, forward strand.
GGCGTAAAGCATGGCGGGGCTGATGGCGGCGTCGTCGGCATCCAGGCCGCGTTCGAAGGCGGCCGGCGTCTGCAGCGCGGGCGTGCCCAGGTCCGGCCAGCGTTCGACGGAGGCGAGGTTAACCATGACGAGGTTGCTGATACCGGACTCCGCGCTGTAGCTGCGGATGTTGTCGCGTATCTGCTCGATGGCCGCGCGGTGGCCGCCGGCCATCATGTTGGTGCCGTGGATGTTGGCGCAGAAATCGCCACGCCCGGCTGCGGGCCAGGGCTTCATCTGGGCCAGGCGGTGCTCCACCTGGTCGGTCTGGTCGCGGTCCAGCACGCGGTGCTCGCGCGCAGCCGTGGCCAGGTCGTCCGCGCGGACGTCCCAGCCGGCAAAATGCAGGTTGCGGTAGGGCGCCAGGCCGGAGACGCCGACGTTGGCCAGCGGCAGGCCAGCGAGGTCGTTCGACCCTGCACGCAGCATCTCGATCCCCGCGGCCGCCGTGCTGGCGACGGCGCCACCCATGCCGACCACGAGCACGCCCAAGCGGCGGCCGAGGCTTGCTGAGTCTAAGCCGATATCTGGCATTTGATGAATTTCCTGATCGCCCGGCGCGAGGTCCGGGCCTGGACGATGATGTTGCCGCCACATGGGCGCGGGTGGTGGGTTGTAAATACCTTCGGGCATAAAGAGGAAATATCGATTGCGGCTGTTCACGCCGGTCACGACTTGATCGCATCAAGTTGAACAGGCGGACGGATGCTGGCGCGATGCACTGATTTCGCACTTAGCCCCAGCTATCAAGGTCGCAAGACTACCGACAGAACCCACCGGCACCACGGTGATCTTGGGCACCGCCCAAACTCAAGTGAGTCTGAGACAATCGTTTCTGCAGTCCGCGACGGCAGGTTCAAAAATTTTTTGTTTCTTTTTTCAAAAAAGAAGTCCTTGCCTTACCTGGGTTGCGAGCCGAACCGACAAAGCTGCACTCCAGGCGGCAGGGTAGCGTGCAACAACGCCTGCAGTTCGGCCTGGTGTTCATACTCCGGCATCAAGCTGTTCAGCACGGAATCGCGCCGCGCCGCCGGATGAAAGTACATTTCCGTCAACCCAGGC
>CAXTBC010000066.1:0-21505 GCA_964242595.1 uncultured Acetobacteraceae bacterium
AACACCACCCCGCTGATCGACGTGATGCTGGTGCTGCTGATCATGCTGATCATCACCATCCCGCTACAAACCCACGCCGTGAAGCTGGATTTGCCGGCGGGCAACCCGCCGCCGCCGCCGGTTCCGCCCGTCGTCGTCACCATCGACGTCGATTTCGACGGCACTACCTTGTGGAACGGCGAGGCGGTGCCCGACGAGGCGTCGCTGCGTGCGCATCTGCGGGAGGCGGCCAAGGCGGATCCGCAGCCTGAGGTTCACCTGAACCCCAACAAGCTGGCACCCTACAGTTACGTGGCGCACGTCATGGCCGACGCGCAGCGGCTTGGCGTGCAGAAGCTTGGGCTGGTCGGGAACGAACAGTTTCTGACGCAGTAAGCAAGATTCTTCTTTTTTAAAAAAAAGAAGCAAAAAACTTTTGACTCCCCGTCGGGTGCATATCCAGCAATCACCCGACAGGGAGCAAAAGTTTTTTGGTTCTTTTTTTCAAAAAAGAACCGCTTCCTTCCTACCCTAAAGGCCACCCCACAGATGAAGCACCTCCTAGCCTGCGCCGCCCTGGCGCTAGTCTGCACCACGGCCATGGCACAGGAAGCCCTGCGCCCCGAGGTCGGCAAGCCGCTGGCCCAGGCCAAGGCGCTGCTCGCCCGCCGCCAGTTCGCCGCCGCCCAGGCGCAGGTCAACCTGGCCGCCCGCGCGCGCGGGCTCACCGCCAACGAGAGCTTCGTGATCGAGGAGATGCGCGGCGCCATCGCGCAGTCCGGCGGCGACACGGCCACGGCCGCCAAGACGTACGCCGACATGCTCAACAGCGGGCGCGTGCCGGCCGCCGAGCAGACCAAGCTGTACATGGCCGAAGCCAGCATGGCCTACCAGATGCGCAACTACGCCAACGTGGTGGCGTGGACGCAGAAATACCTGCACGCCGGCGGCACCGCGCCGGAGATGCGCACCCTGCTGATCCAGGGCTACTACCTGCAGAACGACTTCGCCAACGCCGCCAAGCTCCAGACCGCCCAGATCGCCGCCACCGTGCACGCCGGCCAGCGCCCTACCGAGCAGCAGCTCCAGCTCCTCGCCCGCTGCCAGGAGGAGCTGCACGACACGCTGGGCTTCGGCAACACCATGACGCAGCTCGTCACCTACTACCCCAAGCCCGACTACTGGCAGAACCTGGTGCACGCCGCCCAGACCCGCCCCGGCTTCAACAGCCGCCTGCAGCTCGACATCGATCGCTTCGAGCGCCAGATCGGCCTGCTTACCAAGCCCGCCGACCTGATGGAGATGACCGAGCTGGCGCTGCAGGTGCCGCTGCCCGGCGAGGCCAAGGCAATCACCGACGCGGCGTTCGCCGCCGGCACCATGGGCAACGGCCCCGAAGCCGCCCGCCAGCAGCGCCTGCGCGCCCTGGTGGACAAGACCTACGCCGAGGAACAGCCCAAGCTCGCCGGCCGAGAGGCCGAAGCCCAGTCCAGCCACGACGGCAACCTGCTCGCTGCCCTGGGCGAGGAATATGCCAGCTACGGCCAGTACCCGCACGGCATCGCCCTGATCACCGCCGCGCTGAAGAAGGGCGGCCTGCGCCACCCGGACGACACGCGGCTGCATCTCGGCCTGATCTACCTCCACGCCGGGCAGAAGCCCGCCGCCGTGCAGGTGCTGCGCACCGTCGGCGGCACCGAAGGTGCCGCCGAGATTGCCCGGCTGTGGATTGTGCAGATCGGCCACGCCTGACTTTACTAGCGGGCGGATCTCTGCCCCGTAGGCAAGCATGGGGCTCTGCCCCAAACCCCGCTGGGGCCTCGAGGCCCCAGACCCCCATCTGTCGGCGAGCCGGGGTCGCTGGTGCTGGGTTGAGCTTGCGGCGCCGTCGGGCAGCGTCCCTGTCTGGTTTGAGCACTCAGGACGATCGCGCCAACTGAACGCCAGGCGGTTCGAAGTCACTCCACCGCAAACCCGCCCGCCGTGCCCGGTTCACCCCGGCACGGCACTTTCGTTTGCGCGCCCGGCATACATCAACGCGTCCGCGATTGCCCACCCACCACCACCCTGCCTGCCCATGTGCCCACACGGCAGGCATGTGTTAACGAAGTGTTGCAATCTGACCACGTTGCGAAACCGTCTCCGTCCCGCCCCAAACAGGATGTTGTGCTGGGTTGCCACGTCCTTGCAATGTGATCGTGTAGCCGGAACGCAGGTGAAACCCTTGCGCACCGCAAACACGCGTAGGCCGGCGTCGAATGGCGATTCCGGCCGACTATCAGGATCGAGGAACACATTGGTGCGAAAGACTATCTCCAAGAGGCAGCAGCTGCTGGTCACCGCCGGCGTGGCGCTGTGCAGCCTGGTTCCCGCCACGCATCTCTCCGCGCAGAGCGCGCAGTCCCAGAACGTGCAGCTGGCGCAAGCCGGAGTCTCAACGCCGCCATCGCCGCAGTCCGGGGTTCGCAGCGGTGCCGAGACAAACGGCCAGGCTATCCCGCCGACGGTGAGTGCCAGCCAGCCTGAGTCGATCGTCGTGCGCGCTGCCCGGCGACTCGAGAAAGAGAAGAACTCGCCGTCCGCCGCTACCGAATTGGGCTCGGCCGCCATCGCCACGGTCGGCGTAGCCGGCAGCCCGGCAACCCTGCTGCGCCAGGCGCCGTCGATCTACGTCTACCAGCAAGGCCTCGGCGACAACGCGCCGGAGATCACCGTTCGTGGCGTGCGCGGCCTGGAGATCGCCACCACCTTCGATGACGTCCCGACGCAGGACCTCGAGGCGCCCGGCGCGTTCTACCTTGCTAACAACCTGGGCGGCGTGTTCACGCTCAACCAGATCAGCGGCGTGACGATCTATCCCGGCGTCGCCTACCCGGACAAGAGCACGTTCGGCACCATCGGCGGCACCATCGCCTACAACAGCAAGCGTCCGACCAACGACGCCTACATCGACGTCACCGGCTCCGTCGGTTCGTTCGGCACCTATAAGGAAGGTATCGAGCTGAACTCCGGCGCGCTCGACAGTCCGCTGGGCACCGGCGACAACGCGATGAAGGTGCTGGTCAACTACAACAACCTGCAGACCCAGGGCTTCATCGACGGCACGCCGAACCGAGAGAACGAGCTGTATGCCGCGTTCGACAAGCCATACGACGACGGCCTGTCGCATTTCCAGGCGACCGCGATCTACAACACTGCGGTGGGCCTGATCGAGAACGAGCCGGTTCCCACGCCATACCTCAACAGGAATGGCCTGTTCAGCAACTATCCCACGAACCTCGATTTTGCGCAAGAGCGTAACGACTACGGCACGTTCATCCTCAAGGACGACACCTACGTCAACGACCTGATCTCCGCCGGCGGTTCGCTGTTCTACATCCACAACGACCAGCAGTTGGAAACTTACGGCTCCCCACTGCTGAACCTTCCAAACGGTATAGCGGGACCGCTGACGGTGGATGGAGCTTCCCCGTTCATCAACAACTTTGCCGGCTTTGGCGAAGGCGGACTCTACGGACCTCCCGTTGGTGGCGGCATCCGCAACGGCGGCTCGGGCGGCTACTTCTACGGTACTGGCAACAGGTACAACCCTGCCCAGTACTACAACAACCCGAAGGCGTGCCCCCCGTCCATCATCGCCGCGTATGGCGGGTCGGCTTTCTCGCCGTGCGGCTTGAACGATCAGATCGCCGGCAGCTCGTCGGACACTTACGGCATCCAGCCGCGGGTAACGATCACTCCTCCCGACATCTTCGGCATCGGCAACACCATCAAGATCGGTGGGCTCGTGGCCAAAGAATCATCGCCAACCGGCTACACCTATCTTGGCGCTTTCCCGCAGACCCCGCAGGACCCGCAGAACTCTGCCCAGCTTCGGACCGGCGGCACGGAGCGGACGATCTTCCAGGGCTACATCCAGGACAAGATCGACCTGCTGGACAACACGCTCCACATCACGCCGGGTGGAACCCTGGAGGGCACACACTCCAGCCTCGTCAACTCCGCCGTCTTCAACAGCCCGCAATCGCCTTACAACCTCGGCATCAACGGCAGCCAGGACAATTACGGCCCTTACAAGGCCGTCAAGTATGACCGTCAGTTCCTGCCCTTCTTTAACGTCAGCTACGACCTGGACAAGGTGCTGCCGATCCTGAAGGGCACCACGGTCTACGGCAGCGTTGCGAACTCGGCGCTGTTCGCGCCCGTGGGCGACTTCGGACCCAACAACGCCGGCCCGCCGCCGTTCGCCTCAGTGGTTCACCTGTACGAGGGCGGCGTGAAGTACAGCACCGACACCATTCTGGCGAAGATCGACTACTTCTACCAGAAGATCGACCGCGACTTCGGCTTCTTCTCGTTCCAATCGGGTCCGCAGAACGGCGAGTCGGTCTACTCCGATTTCGGCCAGCGTGAGACCAAGGGCTTCGAGGCGTCCGGCACCTGGCAGGTCACGCCGAACTGGCAGTTGTTCGGCAACGTGTCCCACCTGCTCGCCAAATACCTGGTGTCGGGCTCGGCATCCGACACGGTGGCAGAGGACCAGTATGGCGTAGCGTTCAAGGGCACGCCGGAGACCGGCATCCCGGATTGGCTCGCCACCTTCGGTGTCGACTACAGCCGGAAGAGCACTTTCCGTGACGATGACAGTATCAACGTCCGGTTCGAGGGCCAGTACACCGGCCACCAGTACACCAGCTACGATCTGGGCGGGAACGCCTACCTCACCACCACGAATTATACAGGCCTGTCTGCCCTGGATTACGGCGGGTGCCCTGGGGCCGCGCCCGCCGGCTCGGTGTCCAAGCAGACCGGCTGCCTGGCCTACACGCGCTACAACCAGGTCACCGGTGCAACCACCTACGATCCGAACGGCGGCATCTCTCCGTTCGCCATCTTCAACCTGGACCTGAACTACACGCTTCCAACGCCGTTCCTGCCGGTGATCAAGCGGGTGGTGTTCGACTTCAACGCCATCAACATCTTCGACATGCACTACTTCCAGTACTTCTATAAGCAGATCTCTCCTGCAAGCTGCGGAACGTTCACCAGCGGTCCGTTCATCGGTCTGACGAAGAACAACTACTCCTGCACGCCGCAATTTTCCGATGCCATTCCCGGCGAGCCGGCGGCAGTGTTCTTCACCATGACGGCACGGTTCTAAAGCTCTTCGCTCCGTCCGATCAGGGGGCCGCGTCGCAAGACGCGGCCCCCTTTTTCTTGACCGTCGCGCAAACTCACGCATACTGACGCAACTGGCACGCAAACAGATTGTCCTTGCCGGACGAAGCGGGTTTCATTAAGCACTTGGGCATAGTATTTTATGCCAGACCTCAGCCGCCGGCGCCCTCTCCGCCGGGTTCTTCAACCGGCCGGCGCACCGATCGCGCCAGCCGCACAGCCGGATGGAACAAGCGGATGCACCAGGCGTGAGCGACACTACCAGAACAATCCTGCGCGCCGCGGCGTCCGCTGCAACGTTGGCCCTGCTCTCGGCCTGCGCCAGCCACGCGCCGCCGCTGACGGCCACGCAGGAAGCTGCCACCTACGTCGCCCGCGCCAAGTCCAGCTACACGCCGCCCGGCTCGTCGGAAGATCCTTGGGGCCCCTACATCACCGAAGCCAGCAAGAAATACGACGTGCCGGAGCGCTGGATTCGCGAGGTCATGCGCGTCGAGTCGCACGGCCATGAGTTCACCGCCAGCGGCGCCCTGATCACCTCGCCGGTCGGCGCCATGGGACTGATGCAGGTAATGCCCGCCACGTACGATGAAGTGCGCGCGCGCTACAACCTGCCCGACGACGCGTTCGACCCGCACAACAACATCATGGCCGGCACCGCCTACTTGCGCGAGATGTACGACGCGTTCGGCAGCCCCGGCTTCCTCGCCGCCTACAACGGCGGCCCCGCGCGGCTCGAGGACTACCTCACCCACAACCGCCCATTGCCCGCCGAAACGCGCCGCTACGTCGCCATGATCGCGCCCTACATCCAGGGCGAATGGCCGCAGGCGCGCTCGCCGGCCGAACAATACGCCGTCAACCAGTTGCCGATGAACATCCCCGCCGGCCCGCGCTACGCGCGCCACACGACCGTCATCGTCGCCACCCGTACCCGCCGCGGCCGCGAAGCCATCCGTTACGCCAGCAACGAACGCCACCACACCGGCCGCGCCCAGCCCGTCCCGGTGGAAGTGGCCGAGGCCCCCGAGCCGCGCGTGCACGCCAGCGTCCGCCTCGCTGCCGCTACGTCACACCACGGCTTCCACCTGATCGAGCCGGCCATGGCCAGCGAGCGCGTCGTCCATCCCCGCACCTACCACTCCGGCCACGCAACGCTCACCCACGCCGCCGCCACGCACGGGTACCGCAAGGGTCACTCCGCAAGGAGCTGATAGTGAGAGCCTGACGAATGGGATGCCTGTAGAAAGAATGGGGCTCTGCCCCAAATCCCGGTTTGCGTAGCAAGCATGCACGTGACGCGGCCAGACCCCCATTCACAAGTGTTTTAATAGAAGATTCTAAGGACTTGTCCTTAGCGGGATCCAGGGGCAGAGCCCCTGGCCTTCTAGACGTCCAGAAGCTGGCATAAGAAGAAGGCCTGCCCTCATGCTAGCCGTGCACGTAGAAGCCCTCACCAAACGCTACAAATCCGCTCTTGCTGTCGAAAACATCAGCTTCGAAGTCCAGCGCGGCCAGACGGTGGGCCTGCTCGGCGGCAACGGCGCGGGCAAGACAACCACGATCGCCATGCTCCTCGGCCTGCTGGTGCCCACCAGCGGCCGCATCCACGTTCTGGGGCACGACATGGCGCGCGACCGCTTCGCAGCTCTGGCCCGCGTCAACTTCTCCTCGCCCTACGTGGCCCTGCCGCATCGCCTGACGGTGGCCGAGAACCTGCGCGTCTACGGCCACCTCTACAACGTGCCCAAGCTGGACAGGCGCATCGCCGACCTGGCTCAGGAACTGGACCTGCACGCCTTCCTGCATCGCCCCGCCGGCCAGCTCTCCGCCGGCCAGAAAACTCGCGTGGCGCTGGCCAAGTCGCTGATCAACCGCCCCGAACTCCTGCTGCTGGACGAACCCACCGCCAGCCTGGACCCTGACACCGGCGACCTGGTGCGCAGCTGGCTGGAGCGCTACCGCGCCGAATCCGGCTGCACCATCCTGCTCGCCTCCCACAACATGGACGAGGTGGTCCGCCTGTGCGGCCCGGTGCTGATGATGAAGCAGGGCCGCATCGTGGACCGCGGCACCACCGCCGAGCTGCTCGCCCGCTACAACCGCTCCGAACTGGAAGACGTCTTCCTCGACATCGCCCGCGCCCGCCACGCCGACGCCGCCACCGGGCACGAGCCGGCGCCCGGAACCGACGCGGCCGCCCAGGCCAAAGCCGCCAGCCAAGCCAGCGCCGAAGCCGCATGAGCTCGCTCCGCCGCGTCTGGGGCCTGATGTACCGCCACCTCACCCTGTTCCGTCGCTCCTGGCCGCGCCTGCTGGACCTCGCCTACTGGCCGGTGCTGCAGATGGTGATCTGGGGCTTCACCTCACGCTTCTTCGCCGCCCGCTTGGGCGACCACGGCGTGGTCACCGTCGGCATGCTGCTCGGCGGCGTGCTGCTGTGGGAGACGGCGCTGCGCAGCCACCTGGGCTTCGCCGTTACCTTCATGGAGGAGGTCTGGTCGCGCAACCTGGGCCACATCTTCGTCAGCCCGCTGCGCCCGTGGGAGCTGCTGGCCGCCCTGCTCGGCATGTCGGTGGTGCGCATGCTGCTCGGCGTGGTCCCGGCCATGCTGCTGGCCGGCCTGCTCTACCACTTCAACATCCTGGGCGTGGGCCCGGTGCTGGTGCTGTTCGCCCTCAACCTGATGGTGATGGGCTGGTGGATCGCGCTCGGCTGCATCTCGCTGATCCTGAGCCAGGGCGGCGGCGCGGAAAGCCTGGTGTGGTCCATGCTGATCGGCCTGGCGCCCATCGCCTGCGTGTATTACCCGGTGGCGGTGCTGCCGCACTGGCTGCAGTACGTGGCCCTCGCCTTGCCGGCTGCCCATGTGTTCGAGGGCCTGCGCGCGGCTATCGGCCATGGCGCGGTGCTGTGGGGCCACCTGGCCTGGGCAGCCTGCCTGAACGTGGCCTGGATGACGGCGGCCATGCTGTTGTTCATGCAGCAGTTCCATGCTGCACGGCGGAACGGGGCGCTGATGAACATCGGAGAGTAGGCAAGGTCTTCTTTTCTGAAGAAAAGAAGCAAAAGACTTTTGCTCCGCTGTCGCCTTCCTCCGGCCCGCGCCCGACTTGTTCTAGGACCTTCATGCACTGCACCCGTTTCTGGCTCATCCGCCACGCTATCGTGGACGAGACCGCCCGCGCCTTTCTCTACGGCCGCATGGACGTGCCGCTGTGTGCTGGCAGCATCACCGCCCAGGCCGCCACCTACGCGAGCCTGGGCGCCCGCCTGCCGCGCAGCGCCACCTGGTTCGTGACGCCGCTGCGGCGCACCCGCCACACGGCCGAACTCCTGCAGCAGGCCGGCGGGCACCAAACCCCGCTGCACGTCGAACCCGGCCTTACCGAACAGGATCTGGGTGACTGGCAGGGCCTGGGCCACGCCGACCTGCCCGCCCGGCTCACCGACCCTGCACACCCGTTCTGGCCGGTCGGCGCCGGCGAGGTACCGCCCAACGGCGAAAGCATGGACCACGTGCTGGCCCGCGTCGGCACCGCGCTAGAAGGCCTGGCCGCGGCGAACGAAGGCCGAGACCTGGTCTGCGTCAGCCATGGCGGCGCCATACGGGCGGCGGTGGCCCATGCGCTGGGCGTAGGACCGGTCGCGGCCCTGCACCTCTCCGTCCAGAACCTGTCGCTGACGGTGCTGGAGCGCTTCGCCACGGGATGGCGCGCCGTCATGCTCAACGAAGGCGCCGAAATCCTGCCCTGACCGATCGGCCTTGAGGCTGATGCAAAGGCAAGCAGTCCTTTTTTGAAAAAAAGGACCAAAAAACTTTTGCTATCCGCACCTGAAGCAGCCGGGTGCCGCAGGCCAGATCGAGACGGCTGAAACGGCGCAGGAATAAAAGTCTTTTGCTTCTTTTCTTTAGAAAAGAAGGCCTTTCTTTCTTATACCGACTGCAGGTAGGCGTCGTACTCCACGTCGGTCACCCGCCGCCGGAACTCCGCCTGCTCTTGCCGCTTGCACGCCGAAAACAGGTCCTGGTAGTCCAGCCCCAGGTACTCGCCCATCGCGTCGCTGGCGTCGAACGCGTCGATCGCGTCGTCCCAGTTCACCGGCAACACCGGGTGTCCCTCGCGCTCCTCGCCGTCGATCGGCCGGCCAGGCTCCAGCGCCCCGCGCAGCCCGTGCATGGCGCCGGCCAGCACGCCGGCCACCGCCAGGTACGGGTTGCAGTCGGCCCCGGCCACGCGGTGCTCCACCCGCGTCGCCTGTCCCGCGGTGATTACCCGGATGGCGGCGCTGCGGTTGTCCAGCCCCCACGTCACGTTGGTCGGCGCGTGGCCCCCCGGCGTCAGCCGGCGGTACGAGTTGGCGTGCGGCGCCAACAGCAGCATGCACTCCGGCAGGGTGGCCAGCATGCCGCCCACCACGTGGTGCAGGCGCTGCGTCGGCGCGCCGTTCGCCTCGGCCATGATGTTGCGACCCTGCTCGTCCAGCACGGACATGTGCACGTGCATGCCACTGCCGGCCAGGTTGCCGTAAGGCTTGGCCATGAACGTGGCGTCCAGCCCGTGCTGGCGCGCCACCCCCTTCACGATGCGCTTGAGCAGGAACGCGTGGTCGGCCGCCATCAACGGGTCGGCCACGTGGTTCAGGTTCACCTCGTACTGCCCGGGCCCATTCTCGCGCACCACCGTGTCGGCCGGCAGGTTCTGCCGTTCGCAGGCGTGGAAGATGTCGGCCAGCAGCGGCTCGAAGCTGTGCAGCTCGGCAATCGAGAGCACCTGCGTCTGCCAGCCGTTCCAGCGGCCCTCGTGGCTGCTGGGCGGGCTCACCGGGTCGCGCGGCGTGCGACGGCGGTCGATGATGTAGAACTCCAGCTCGGTGGCCATCACCGGCGTCAGCTTCGCCTGCCTGAACGTGTCGCACACGCGCGCGAGCACCTGGCGCGGGTCGGCGTAGAACGGCGTGCCGTCCTGCTGCAGCATGCGCAGCAGCACCTGCGTGGTCGGGCGCGTCAGCCACGTCACCGGCAGCAGCGTGCCCTCCACCGGCATGCAAATGCCGTCCGGGTCGCCGGTGCCTACCGCCAGCCCGGCCTCGGGGACGTCGCAGCCCCACACGTCCAGCGCGTAAACCGAGCGCGGCAGAGCCACCCCCTTGGCCATCACCTCGGCGATGCGCTCGGCCGGCACCCACTTCCCGCGCGCGATGCCGTTCACGTCCACTACGAAGGCCTCCAGCACCGAAGGCGCTTGCCGCGGACCGCCGGCCATCGGGTGGTGGGCGTAGGCGGGGTCGGGTTGCGGCGTGATGAAATCCAAAATGGCATGCTCCATCGCTGTTGGGTCGGCACGTCAACTCAAGCGGCCGCCGCCTCGTGCGCCGGACGCTGTTTCTGGGCCCGATAGGCGCGCGCCGCCGTGCCGAAGGCGCGGAAGATCACCACGGAGAGCGGGTCGTCGCGGAACGCCCATTCGGGGTGCCACTGCACGCCCAGCAGGAACGCCGCGTCGTCGTCCAGCCGGAACGCCTCCACCAGCCCGTCGGGTGCCACCGCCTCCTCGGCCAGCGCCGGCGCCAGCCGGTCCACCCCCTGCCCGTGCAGCGAGTTCACCCGCGCGCCCTCCATGCCGGAGAACGCCTGCAGCAGGCCGCCCGGCGTGAACGCCACCTCGTGCGCCGGCGCGTACTGCGCCGCCAAATTCACGCCGGCCCGCTCGCGGTGGTCGTCGTACCCGGCAACCGCGTGCACCGCCTGATGCAGCGTGCCGCCCAGCGCCACGTTGATCTCCTGGAACCCGCGGCACACGCCCAGCACCGGTAACCCCAGCCGAACCGCGCCGCGCACCAGCGCCAGGCTCACGTGGTCACGCGCCGCATCGCCCGGCAGCGTGGGGTCGGCCGTCACGCCACCATACGCGGCCGGTGCCACGTTGCTCACCGCCCCGGTCAGGAACAGCCCGTCCATCAGGCCCAGCATGTCGTCGAAATCGTCAGGGTCGGTCCAGGCGCTGCCCGGCGCGTCGATCAGGGCGGGCAGGATCAGGGCCAGGCCGCCGGCGCCCGCGCTCACCGCGTCGAGGTATTTCTGCTGAACGCCGTGGGCCACGTGCTTGCCGCCGGCATGCACATCGGCCACCACGCCGATAACGGGCTTCATGGATCTTTACTCCTGCCCCAGAGCATAGCTGAGGCAGGTAAAAAGAAGGAAGCAGTTCTTTTTTGAAAAAAAGAACCAAAAAACTTTTACCACCCAGGTCCGCCGCGTCGAAGCGTGCGCTTCAGCTGCCCGCGACAGCACGGACACAAGCTTTTTGCTTCTTTTTCTCGAAAAAGAAGGCCTTTCTTAACTTCCCCAGCCCTGCACTCCCGCGACGAAAAGCTTTCGCTTCTTTTTTGCGCAAAAGAAGTGCTTCTTCCCGCCCATGCACAACGCCGCAAGTCTGCGCCAACGCGACGCACGCCACCACATCCACCCCTTCACCGACACCGCATCCCTCAATGCCGAAGGCACCCGCATCATCACCCACGCCGAAGGCGTGTGGCTGACGGACGCGGACGGAAGGCGCTTCCTGGATGCGTTCTCCGGCCTGTGGAACGTCGCCGTCGGCTACGGCAGGCGGGAGATCGCCGACGCCGTGCACGCCCAGATGATCGAGTTGCCGTTCTACAACACCTTCTTCAAGTCGACGACGATCCCCGCCATCGAGCTGGCCGAAACCCTGGCCATCCTGGCGCCGGGCTTCCGCCGCACCTTCTTCACCAACTCCGGCTCGGAGGCCAACGACACCGTCATCCGCATGGTGCGCCACTACTGGCAACTGCGCGGCCGGCCGGGCAAGACGCGCCTCATCGCCCGCCACAATGGCTACCACGGCAGCAGCATCGGCGGTGCCAGCTTGGGCGGCATGGCCTGGATGCACAAGCAGGGCGGCCTGCCGATCCCCGGCATCATCCACGTGCCGCAACCCTGGTGGTGGGGCGAGGGCGGCCAGATGAGCCCGGACGAGTTCGGCCTGTGGGCGGCCCGCCAGGTGGCCCGCGCCATCGACGAGGCCGGCGCCGACACCGTCGCGGCTTTCATCGGCGAGCCCGTCCAGGGCGCCGGCGGCGTCATCATGCCGCCCGACACCTACTGGCCGGAAGTGCAGCGCATCTGCCGCGCCCGCGACGTACTGATCGTCAGCGACGAGGTGATCTGCGGCTTCGGCCGCCTGGGCACCTGGTTCGGCGCCAAGCATTACGGCTTCACGCCCGACCTGATGACCATCGCCAAGGGCCTGACCAGCGGCTACCTGCCGATGGGCGGCGTCATGGTGGCCGACGAGGTGGCCGACGTGCTGGAAGCCGGCGGCGACTTCAACCACGGCTACACTACCAGTGGCCACCCCGCCTGCGCCGCCGCCGCGCTGGCCAACCTGGCCATCATGCGCAACGAAGGCCTTGTCGACCGCGTGCGCACGCATATCGGCCCCTACCTGGCGTCTCGCTGGACCGCCCTGGCGGACCACCCTCTGGTCGGCGAAGCCCGCATGGTGGGCCTCATGGGCGGCTTGGAACTCACGCCGGACAAGGTCCTGCGCACCCGCTTTCCCAAACCCGGCCACATCGGCACGCTGTGCCGCGACGCCGCCTACCGCGCCGGGCTGATCCTGCGCGCCACCGGCGACTGCATGCTGGTCGCTCCGCCCTTCGTGCTGAGCGAGGCCGAGGCCGACATCATCGTAGACCGTACCCGCGCCGCCCTGGACGAGACGCTGGCCGAAGCCCGCCGCGTCGGCGTCATGTAGCCGGCCACTGATCCGACAGCAGGTCCAGCAAATCCGGCGGCAACGGCTCCAGCAGCGCCGAATCGTAACGCCGCGCCAGGTCGGACGCGATCCAGGCGCCCAAAGGCGACACTTGCATGCTTTCAGGGGCGTTCATCATCCTGCGCCTGCTATCTTCCACGAATGCCATGGCACCTCAATGCGGCACTGCCGCGCACAGTTGCAGCAAACCTCGCCTGCGCGGCTTGCAACTGCGAGTTTTGCACACGGGCATGAGGGATCTGTGAACGGACGGCAATGCCGGCCGCAATTTTTGGCCAGGGCGTGAGTGGGTGGTCGCGCCAGAATGGGGCTCTGCCCCAAACCCCGCTGGGCCTGGAGGCCCAGACCCTCATCGGTTTAGAACTTTCTTGATGGTTTATAGGCGTTCGACTCAGCCAACTCCACTCGAACGGGCCCTGATACCAATCGCCTGAAAGACTGACCCTTGAGGAAGGCCAGGAGCTCTGCCCCTGGACCCCGCTAAGGACAAGTCCTTAGAACCTATTTGCAGGATATTCTAAACAGATGGGGGTCTGGGGCCTCGAGGCCCCAGCGGGGTTTGGGGCAGAGCCCCATGCTTGTCTATAGGTCAAAGTTTACGGCCGCTAGTATGAGAACACCTTAGTGGATGACCTGGATATCTAAGCTGCCAAGTTGCGTTCAAACCTAAGGGAAACAGATGGAGCCGTTTCTAAGTTCTGAAATTCTAACACAACGAGCCGACAAACATATTGCTGAGTTCAGACATGTATCAGACGAGTATGTAGCAGGACCTTTTTTCGAATCGAGGTTTGTGAACGGGGGTAGATTTGTCGACTTTAAACTCAAGTTCAGGCAAGATCCTCCGTTGATCTTAAGTGCGACAGCGTTCGACATTAACAACTGTTTGCGTTCGTCGCTTGATCATTCGGTTTTCGACGCAGCCTGTGGCGTTGGGGAAACCCTAAACCGAAGTGCACAAAGACGATTGGAAGACAACCCATGACCCAAACCTCAAAATCCGACCTGTCCGACCGCAAGCACGCAGTCGCGCCCCTCGACGACGCCTCGCCCAAGTCGTCGGCCACCAAGCCCACCCTCGAAGACAAGCCCGCACCGGTCGATCCGGCCTCGGATCCTCCACCCGAAGCAGATTTCGCCTAGGCGAAGCGCGACAGAATGGGGGTCTGGGGCCTCCAGGCCCCAGCGGGGCTGGGGGCAGAGCCCCAACCTCGCTTTGCCTGCCCTAACTCCCTAAGCCCGAGCCCGCCCCTTGGCCCGCCCCTTGTTGGCGTACCAAGCCGCAACGGCTCCCACCCCCCACAGCAGCACCGCGCCAGCCACGTTCACCCCCACCTGCATCGCCCAGCCCGAGCGCGCCTCCGTCGCCAGCCGCCCTAGGAACGCCAGGAAGATCCCCGCGCAGAACACCGGCAGCGAGTGCTGTCCCGCCAGGATGAACGGCCCCGCCGCCCAGGATTGCAGCCACCGCGCATCGCTGCGGATCAGCCGCGTCGCCAGCCAGGTGAGCGCCAGGATGGAGATCAGCCGGAACGGGTGCAGGCCGCTCTTGTCCACCGCCATCAGGTTCTGCTGCACCACCCGGGGCAGCCAGGCGATCGTGTGCGGGTGCGGCCACACCACCCACTGCATCACCAGCCCGAACGCCACCACCACCGCCGCGCTCCAGTCGAACAGCCGCAGGTAGCGCCGCGGCACTTCGTCGGGCGCGAACGACAGGATGGCTCCCATCATGAACAGCAACTGCCAGCAGAACGGGTTGAAGAACCACCCGCCCCCCGTCCAGCTCGACAGGTTCAATGAGAACAGCCGCGCCACGGCGTACATGGCCAGCGACAGCCCGGCCAGCAGCCCCGGCCGCCGCAGCAGCGGCAGCGCCAACGCGAACATCAGCAGCAGCACCACGTAGAGCGGCAGGATGTTGAGGTAGGCCGGTTGGAAGTGCAGCGTCAGCGCCTCGAACAGCGCGCGGTACGGCGCCTCGCCCAGCACGTTGAGGTGGATCTCGTCGAGGTAGTCCGCCCGGTCCAGCCTTGTCGCCGACATGCCCACCTGCGCCGCGAAGATCACGAACAGGAAGATGTGGGCGATGTACAGCGTCCACGCCCGCCGCACCACGTCCGCCCCGGCCGACACCCAGCCCTGGGTGCGCAGCGTGCCGCCATAGGCGATCCCCCCCGCGTAGCCGGCCAGCAGCACGAACACCTCGGTGGCGTCGCACAATGCGAAGTTGCGGATCGAGAACACGCCCAGCCAGTCCGCCGGCACGTGGTCGGTGAAGATCCACCACAGGGAAAGCCCGCGGAAGAAGTCGATCCGCAAGTCCCGGTTGGTCCTGATCAATCCGGACGGCACTGGGGGCGCCGTTCGCGCGGCAGGCAGCGGCGCGGCGTCGGGAAGGGTCGTTATCGTCTGATCCGGGCCGGGCACGCGGCGATAGAGGCGGAAGCGGCCGCGGCCGGTCAAGGCTTGAAGCATCACACTTTGTGACGACGTGAACTCCAGGCGTATGTGAGCGTCACGTTGTTACGGCTGCCGCGGGCGACGTAATCCTTCCAACGACGTTGCCGGGCGATGACGATGTTCGATGATCCAACCTCTGGGCGAGTTCCGCCCCCCCGTCCAGCATGACCCTTGCCGTTGTAGGGGTCGGCGCGTCGGCCGGTGGGCTGGAGGCGTTCCGGATGTTCTTCGACGCCATGCCGCCCGACACCGGCATGGCGTTCGTGGTGGTGCTCCACCTGCCGGCCAACCGCCGCAGCCTGTTGGCCGAGATTCTGCAGCGCTGGACCGCCATGGACGTGCACGATCTCACCGATGGCGAGCTGGTCGAGCCTAACACCGTCTACGTCCCGCAACCGCACACCACCACCACCTTGCGAGACGGCCGTCTCTATATCGGCCCGCAGCCGGAGGGCGGCCGGGAGTTCCGCCCCATCGACGGATTTTTCGACACGCTCGCCGCCGACCTCGGGGATCGTGCCGCCGGCGTGATCCTGTCCGGGACCGGCAGCGACGGCGCGCTCGGCCTCAAGGCCATCCGCGCGCGTGGCGGGCTGACCATCGCGCAGTCCTTCGGCGACACCGCGTCCGACGCCGTACAGCACTACGACGGCATGCCCGCCGGGGCTATCGCCACCGGCGCGGTCGATCTCGTCTGCCCGGTGCAGGACATGGCGGGCCACCTGGTCCGCATCTCCGCTGCCAGGACCCCCACCCAGGCGCACGACGAAACCCAGGAAGCCACCGACGCGCTGCGCCTGCGCATTTGCGCCGCCCTGCGCGCCCAGGTCGGCCACGACTTCTCCAACTACAAGGAGAAGACGTTCCTCCGCCGCGTTGCCCGGCGCATGCAGGTCTGCGACATCGTCACCCTGGCCGACTACGTCGTCCATCTGGAGGCCACACCCACCGAGGCGATGATGCTGTTCCGCGACCTGCTGATCCGGGTCACCAGCTTCTTCCGGGACGCCGAGGCGTTCAGCATCATCGAGCGCTTGGTGATGCCGCGCCTGTTCGCCGACCGCCACGCCGACCACACCGTGCGCGTGTGGGTGCCCGGCTGCAGCACTGGCGAGGAAGCCTACTCCCTGGCCATCCTGATGCGCGAGCACATGGACACCCTGCGCGGCCCGCCCCGGGTGCAGATCTTCGCCACCGACATCGACGAGCCGGCCATCAACACCGCCCGCCTCGGCCGCTACCCGACCGTCCTGCTGGACGGCCTGGCGCCCTCCAGGCGGAAGCGTTTCTTCCGCCAGTCGGATTCCGGCTACGTCGTCGCCAAGGAGATCCGCGACCTCTGCACCTTCTCGGCCCATAGCCTGGTGCGCGACCCGCCGTTCTCCCGCATGGACCTCGTCTCCTGCCGCAACCTGCTGATCTACCTCGACAACGAACTCCAGGCCAAGGTGGTCCCCAGCTTCCACTACTCCCTGGCCCCCGACGGGCTGCTGATCCTGGGCATCTCCGAGAGCACGTCGCGGCACGAGAACCTGTTCACGCCACTCGACAAGCCGGCCCGCATCTTCCAGCGCCGCAACGTGCGCACCCCGCCCGTCCACCTCAGCGGCAGCCAGGTCCGCCGCCTCAGCCACCCCGAACGCTCCGCCCAGCCTAGCCCGCCGCCCGAGGCCGAGGCGCAGTCCAGGACGGGCCGGATGCTTGACGGCCCAGGCGCGCAGCCCGCCTCCAGGCTGCGACGGGTCGCCGTCGGCGCGGAATCCGTGCTCGCCGGCCTGCTCCGCCCCACCTCGCTGCGTCGCAGCCACGCGCCCGAGACCGTCCTCTCGATCTCGCGCCAGCTGCACACCACGCGCGAGGAGCTGCAGTCGATCTCCGAGGAGCACGAAACCGCCGTCGAGGAGCTCCGTTCGGCCAACGAGGAGCTGCACTCCGTCAACGAGGAGCTTCAATCGACCAACGAGGAGCTGGAGACCTCCAAGGAGGAGATCCAGTCCGTCAACGAGGAGCTTCACACTGTCAACGCCCAGCTCCAGGACAAGGTTGAGGAGCTGGACCGCGTCAACAGCGACCTGCGAAACCTGTTCGACAGCACCCAGATCGCCACCGTGTTCCTGGACAGCTACATGGTGGTGCGCAGCTTCACCCCGGCCATCGCCGCCATCTACAGCCTGATCCCCAGCGACGTCGGCCGCCCGCTCACCGACATCGTCAGCAGCCTGGATTACACCTCGCTGCGCGAAGACACCCGCCAGGTGCTCAACACCCTGGCGCCAGTGGAGCGCCAGGTCGCCAGCTTGGACGGCAACACCCACTACATCATGCGCCTGCTGCCCTATCGCGGGTCGGACAGCGTGGTCAGCGGCACCCTGATCACCTTCCTCGACGTCACCAGCGTGGTGCGGGCCGAACAGCACCAGCGCCTGCTGGTCGATGAGCTGAACCACCGCGTCAAGAACATGCTCACCGTCGTCGTCTCGCTCGCCGCCCAGACCCTGCGCCGGTCCGACAGCCTCGAGGCGTTCCGCGACGCCTTCCTGGGCCGCGTCCACGCGCTCTCGGCCTCCTACGCGCTGCTCAGCCGGGAGCAGTGGGTCAGCGTGAGGCTCGGCGACGTGGTCGAGGAGGAGCTGCGCCCCTTCGCCGCGGCCGACGGCACGCGCTGCGTGCTGGAAGGCCCCGCCGTGCAGCTCACCCCCGCCGCCGCCCTCGCCTTCGGCATGGCGGTGCACGAACTGGCCACCAACGCAGTGAAGTACGGCGCGTTCTCGCAACCAGAAGGCCGGGTGCACGTCTCCTGGCGCCTGTCATCGGGTGACGGCGTGCTCACCCCCGGCCTGCCCGCCATTTGGCTGATACTGGATTGGACCGAGACAGGCGGCCCGCCTGTGCGCCCGCCCGAGCACGGCGGCTTCGGCACCGTGCTGATCGAGCGCGGCCTGTCCCACGAACTGGGCGGCAGCGCCACGCTGGACTTCCGCCCCGAGGGCCTGCAAGCGCGGCTCTGTGCCTCTCTTGCGCGCGTCTCCACGCCCGAGCCGGCCGCCGCGTGACCTACCCCGTCCTCAAGCAACCCGCCCCCTACCCCGCCGCCCTGCGCGGCCGACGCGTCATGGTCGTCGAGGACGAACTCCTCGTTGCCATGCTCATCGAGGAGACGTTGCTGGATTGCGGCTGCGAGGTGGTGGGGCCGTTCAGCACGCTGGAGACGGCACTCCACGCGGCCGGCGAGATAGCCGTCCACCTCGCCGTGCTGGACGTGAACCTGCGCGGCCAGCGCGTCTACCCGGTCGCCGAGATGCTGGAAGCCCGCGGCATCCCGTTCCTGCTGATGTCGGGTTACGGGCAGGAGGGGGTGCCGGCGGGCCACCCCGGCTGGATCGCCCAGTCCAAGCCCTTCCTGCCCAGCGAGCTTGTCCGCACGCTGGCGGGGCTGCTTCCGCCGGAGCCTAAGACCAATCAGGCTTGTGGCTGAACACACTAAAGGCAAGCAGTCCTTTTTTGAAAAAAAGGACCAAAAGACTTTTGCTCCCCGCATCGGAGACAGCCGTGTGTTGCGGGGTGGATCAAGGCCGCCGATACAGCGCAGGGACAAAAGTTTTTTGCTTCTTCTTTTCAAAAAAGAAGGCCTTCCTTCCTACGCTAAGCTCAATTTCAAAGCGGGCCGGCCTAGCCCCGCCGCGCGTGCCTGCAGACAGCCGCGCCCCGTGCTGACACGCACCCCTCACCTTGGTATGCCTGGCCGCGTGGCCGACACTGATCCCTTTGCCGACACCGTTTTCGTGACGCGGCTGCAGAAGCTGCTGCCTATGCTCGCCTCCGAACAGCCCGGCGAGGCCGACGCCGCCCGACGCAAGCTGATCGAGCACCTGGGCCACCACCGCCTCTCGCTGACCGACATGGCGCTCCGCCTGCCCGCGTCCTCGTCCCGCGCCGCCTCCTTCGTGCAGGACGCGCGCGACATGGGCCTGGAACGCCAGCTCAACATCGCCCGCATCTCCCGCCAGGAAGCCGAGTTCGACACCCAGCGCGCGTTGATGCAGGTGGCCGAACTGCGCCGCGACCTGCAGCACGCCGGCTTCGAGACGGTGCGCGCCATCAACGCCCAGGCTCGCATCCGGCTAATCGCCGCGGCCGGCTGGCTGCTGGCCGGCATCGTGGGCGCCCTGGGCGTCGCCGAGCACCTGCACGTGCAAGGCGTGTCGCAGGGCCAGGCCGAAACGGAGGCCAGCCGCGCGCTCCTCCACCCCGAAGCCGAAGCCACCCCCGACTCGCCGCTGCACCCCACCGCCGGCGAGCGCCTGGGTACCGTCCTGGTGCAGGACTTGGCGATCCGGCTCAACCCCAGCGAGGACGCCGGCATACGCGCCTTCCTCAACCGCGGCATGCGCGTGGTCATCGAGCAGCAGGTCCGCGTGGGGCCGCAAAGCTGGTTGCTGGTGCGCAGCGTGACAGGCACCGGATGGGTGCGCGGCGGGGACGTGCTACACTGAGGCAAGAAAGGCCTTCTTTTCTGAAGAAAAGAAGCAAAAGACTTTTGCTCCTTGGGTGCGCAACTCTCCGCACCACCCGACAGGGAGCAAAACTTTTTGGTTCTTTTTCTCGAAAAAGAACTGCTTGCCTTGCCCAGCCTGACCTTGCTGCAATGACACGCAGCAGCAACGGAGCCCAGCCGCCATGCGTTCACAGGTCATTGGCAACACCCTGCCTGTCCTGGAGCTCGAACTCGCCCGAGGCGAGGGCATCGTCGCCGAAACTGGGCAGCTGAGCTGGATGAGCGGCGGCATCGAGCTGCACACCACAACCAACACCGCCGGCAATACCGGCTTCCTGGGCGCGATCGGCCGCGCGCTCTCCGGCGGCGGCCTGTTCATGACCGAGTACACCGCGCCCTACCAGCCCGGCACGGTGGCCTTCGCCGCCAAGATCCCCGGCCGCATGGTCGAGATCGCCGTGCAGCCCGGCCAGAGCTACATGATCCACAAGCACGGCTTCGTCTGCGCCACCGGGGGCGTGCAGCTTGGCACCGGCTTCCAGCAATCCCTCGGCAGCGGCCTGTTCGGCGGCAACGGCTTCCTGCTCCAGCGCCTGTCGGGCGCCTGCACCGCCTGGGTCGAGCTTGGCGGCGAGGTGGTGGAGAAGCTGCTCGCCCCCGGCGAGCAACTTCGCGTCCATCCAGGCCACGTCGGCATGTTCGAGGAACGTGTCGGATTCGGCATCACCACCCTGCGCGGCGTCCGCAACATATTTTTCGGCGGCGACGGCCTCTTCCTCGCCGAACTCACCGGCCCCGGCCGCGTCTGGCTGCAGACCCTCACCCTCCCCAACCTCGCCCACGCCCTCGCCCCCTACCTCGGCAGCGACAACGGCAGTCCGGTCGAGGAAGCCGCGGAACTCGGCGTTGCCGGCGCAGTCCTAAAAAGCTTCTTCTCGCGTTAGGCACGTGCACAGGCCGGGCTCCCGCCAGCGGCTAGATCAGATCAGCGTCGCAGCGACCTTGAAGCGTAGAGCGAACAACATCCGAAGAAGACCACGCCGGCAAACCCGACCAGCGTTTCCTGGTCCTCGTGAGCCCTCATCGACAAGGCCACAACAAGGATACCAGAAAGCGTCATGGCCAATGAGGTCAACAAAACCGTAACCCGAACGACAGACACACGGGCGTTGCAGACTGTAGCTTTCCGGTGTCCCGTCTCCGCCTGTCCTCCGGTGCAAAAGCCCGCAACAACACGAGCATCGGCCGAACAGCGACCCGCAGGTGCAACCATGCCCCTGGCCTTCCGGGCGCCCCAGAAGAGCAAGACCAAAACGAACACCAGCCCAGCCAGAAGCACCTTCGAAACGCAAGCGTCTACACCCGGAAAAGCCCTGACAATGATGGAAAGCGCTGCCCCCAAACCCCCAAACACAATCATTGTTGTGCTGACACGACGACTGGGTTTGGCCACGTCTCAACCGTTCAAGAATGATACGTTTTTGTATCATTCTTTTGAACGCCCAGCAATCCTGGGTTTATACCAACGACCTTTAACGTTGACCTGTGAAGGAAGGCCAAGGGCTCTGCCCCTGGACCCCGCTA
>CAXTBC010000067.1:0-20382 GCA_964242595.1 uncultured Acetobacteraceae bacterium
AGGAACACCTCTGGTGAAAGCTTCAGGGTGTCCACCGAAACGGGTCAATCCCAATCCCAGGCTACGGCCGGATAGGGTGGATGGACAGCGGACTCCCACCGTTTCGGCAAGTGCAGTCTGGGAATGTTCGCTCCTCCCATGGTCAAGCTGTGAGCATGGAGCCGACCCGGGTCATGTCTCGAAGCTGGTGGACCGCGACAGCTTGTCCCAGGATGCAAGTTCGGCCTTCATGCTTTCGAGCTTCGGTTCGACCAGGCCTAGCGCATCGGCGCCCAGGAACAGCCGCACTGGCGGGTGCGCGGCCTCGACCAAGGCGAGCAGCACCTGGGCAGCCTTCGCCGGATCGCCCGGCTGTTTGCCGCTCTTGGCCTGCCGTGCGGTGCGGATCGGGTCCATGACGGCGTCGTAGTCGGCAATGCTGCGCGGCGTGCGGTCCATCGACCGTCCGGCCCAGTCGGTGCGGAACTGGCCGGGCGCGAGCGCCGTCACCCGGATGCCTAAGCCTGCCACCTCCTTGCCGAGCGCTTCCGAAATGCCTTCCAGGGCGAACTTGCTGCCGCAGTAGAAGCTGATCCCCGGCATGGTGATGAAGCCGCCCATGGAGGTGACGTTGACGATGTGGCCACGGCGCCGCGCCCGCATGCCGGGCAGCACCGCCTTGGTCATCGCGACCGGACCAAACACATTGGCCGCGAACTGGCGCTGGAGGTCGTCCATGGAGGATTCTTCGAGCACCCCTTCGTGACCGTAGCCTGCATTGTTCACCAGCACGTCGATCGGACCGGCTTGCTGCTCGGCATTGGCCACGGCGGCCGGGATTGCGTCGAAGTCGGTCACGTCGAGAACGAGTGGGTCGGCGCGACCGGGCGCGAGCGCGGCGAAGGCCTCGGCGTCGCCGGTCCGCCGCACGGTGCCGATCACGCGATGGCCGGCCTGTAGCGCGCCCTCGGCAAACGCACGTCCCAGACCCGAGCTGACGCCAGTAATGAGGAAGGTCTTGGACGCGATGGTGGCCATGATATCTCTCCAGTCCAACATAGAAACTATATCATGATATAATGGCAGGCATGACCCGCAGCAAGACCGACCCTATCGTTGACGCACGGGGCGCACCGCTCCGCCAGCGCGTGATCGACGCAGCGGAGCGACTGCTCCGCGACGGCAAGGCCGAGTTCTCGATGCGTGACCTCGCGGCCGAGGCCAGGGTCAGTTTTGCGACGCCATTCAACCAGTTCGGCAGCAAGGTAGCGATTATGCATGCTTTGTCGGAGCGCCGAATCGACACGATGGAACAGCGTTATACGGAGGCGCCCCCGTTGGCGGACACCGCTGATCGCGTGCGCCTGGCCATCGACACGGCCGTGGCGGTGATGCTTGAGGAGCCGGGGGTCACCCGGGCGGTGATGGGGTGGATCGGTTCCGCCGGTCCCACTCCCGGGCAGGCCTGGGTACGCTCGTCGGCCCTGTGGACGCTGGCGCTGGGGGACGGCGCGGGGCTCACATCGGCTCGACGAGAACAGGCGCTGCGCTGCTTGCCGGGGCAGCTCGCCTTCGCCTTCCGTGGCGTGTTGTCCTTCTGGACCGCGGGCGAACTATCGAATGAGGCGCTCCGGCCGAATGCGCGCGAGATGGCGGACACGTTGCTGCTCGGCTACATCGATGGGCAGCCATCCCACGGTGCCGCCTCCTGAGCCGCCCGACCGGAGGCCCCATCTCCGTCATCAAAGGTTGCGGCGCCTACGTCCGAGAAGAGGTCGGAAGCCGACATTCAAATTGGGACGCCAGTAAAGATCCTTCTTACCTGCAGTGGTTTGACGACCTCATCCTATCCTGCGGCACCCGCCCATTTCGATTACGGGAAGCGAAAGTTTTTTGATCCTTTTTTCAAAAAAGGACTGCTTGCCTTTGATGAGCCAGCCCCAAGGCCCTCCAGCCTTCCCCTCCACCAAACCCGGTGCTAAGCCACCGACAGTCGGAGCGTAGCGCAGCCTGGTAGCGCATCAGTCTGGGGGACTGGGGGTCGTGGGTTCGAATCCCGCCGCTCCGACCACCCACGTCAGGAACAGCCATGCCGTTCAGCGTCGTCACCGGGGCCACGGGCGGCATCGGGCGCTGGATCGCCCTCGGGCTGGCGCAGGCGGGACATCGCCTGGCGCTGGTCGGCCGCCACGCGGAGCGAGGGGCGGAAGCCCGCGCCTGGCTGCAACAACGTGTGCCCGGCACGGCGGTGACACTGGTGACCGCCGACCTCTCGCTCCTGGCCGAGGCCGCGCGCGCCGCCAACGAGGTCGTGGGCGTCGGCAGCCCTGTCGACGTCCTGGTCAACAACGCCGGCGTGTTCTGCGCGCGGCGGGAGGAGACGGCGGAAGGGCACGAGCGTGTGCTGGCGGTAAACCACCTGGCCCCCTTCGTGCTGACGCGCGCGCTGCTGCCGGCGCTGCGCGCCGCGCCGGGAGGGGCGCGCATCGTCAACATCGGCTCGTCCACGTCCGAGCGCGCCAGCATCGACCCTGATGACCTGGAGGGCCGCCGCCGCTGGGGGCTGGTGTACACCTACGGGCAGTCCAAGCTGGCGCTGCTGATGGCCAGCAACGCTTGGGCGGCGCGGCTGGAAGGCTCGGGCGTGGTGGCCAACACCGTGCATCCCGGCGCCGTGGCGAGCGGGCTGATCCGCGCCGGCGGCCCGATCGGGCTCGCCTGGCGCATCATGGCGCCGTTCCAGCTCAGCGCGCAGCAGGGTGCAGTCTCGCCGCTGCATGTGGCGCTGTCGCCCGCCTTCGCCGCGGTCAGTGGCACCTACGTCAAGCGTCGTCGGCCCGTCCCGCCCAACCCGCGCGTGCTGGACGCGGCACTGTGCCGGCGGGTCTGGGCCGCTACGGAGGCGCTGACCGGTCCCGCGTGAAGACGGACACCGCGCGGCAGGCCGCCAAATGCAGGCTGGTGGTGCGCGCGCCGCGGCCGAACGGGCCATGCACCGGGCTCGCGTGCGCCGAGGCGGCGAACAGCGTCGGCTCGGACAGCCGCCCGGCCTCGGGGTTGTGGCTGAGCTGGCCCTCGAAGCCCAGCCGCGTCATGCACCAGGCGATCAGCTCGGGTGCGGCGCGCGTGGCCAGCAGGAAGGCATGCGCGGTGCCGCTGACCACCACCTCGGCGCCGCCCTTCGTGGCGGCGTGGTAGATGCCGACGGCGATCACTTCCGGCTGGTAGACCGGCGGGGCAGGGCGGGACGGCCAGGCCATGTGGGAGACGGCGTGCGAGAAGAACGGCGTGTTCACCGCCGGCGGGAACACGGTGGTCACCCGCACCCGGCTGCGCGCGATGCGCAGTTCCGCCCGTAGCGCCTGGGCGAAGCCGCGCACCGCGGCCTTGGCGCCGGCGTAGGACGTCATCATAGGCAGGCCGTGGAAGGCCGCCGCCGAGCAGACGTTGACGATGGTGCCGGTGCCGCGCGGCGCCATCAGCGCCAGTGCCGTGCGGCAGCCGTTTACCGTGCCGCTGTAGGTCACCGCCGTCACACGGTCGAACTCCGCCAGCGGCACCTGCTCGAACCGGCCGTATACGCCGTTACCGGCGCAGTTGATCCACACCTCCGGCGTGCCGAGCTCGGCGGCGATGCTGGCGGCCGCCGCGTGCAACCCGGCCGCGTCAGAGACGTCGGCGATGGCGGTCGCAGCGCGAGCGCCCTCGGCCCGCACGTCGCTGGCCGCCTCGGCCAGCCCCGCCGCACCGCGGGCGATCAGCCCCACCCGCCACCCCCGCCGCGCAAACAGGCCCGCCGTGCACCGCCCTATGCCGGAAGAGCCGCCGGTGATCAGCACCACGCGGCCCGGGGATGGGCTGCCCGGTTGCCCTCGCTTGGTAGCGGCACGCGAGACCGCCGGCGGCGTAAGGACCCGGGCGAGGCTGCCTTCCGCCTGGCGTGCGGCTTCGTGAGCAACGCTATTATCCGTCAGGGCCATGCTGGTCCATCGTTACGGGTGTGTGTTTGGCTGGTGCTCAATCGTGCTACAACCCCCGGGCGAGCGACGCGGTTCCATGGTGCCGCTTCGTTCCGCAGGAGAGGTGCCTTTCATGCCTGAAGACGCGTTCGACGCCGAGAACTTTCCCGAGGAGGCCTACCTGGTGTCCTTCGGCGACGTGCGCATGGCGGTGGTGAACGGCGCCTTCGAGAGCGGATTCGCACATTACATGGCTTACGGCCGCGCAGAGATCGAGGCGGGGATTCGCCATTCGCCGTTCGAGGGTGGGCCGCCCGGGCTGGAGCGCTCCGTCCTGCCGCCGCCCGACGCCGATCCGGTGCCCGTCTCGCCAACGCCTATGCCGCTCGCCTCGTCGGCGGCGGCGATTCCCTACACGCCCCCGCCTGCCACAACGCCCGCGCCGGGCGGCGAGCGGTTCGCCGAGGAGCTGTACCTGGCGCTGAACCCGGACGTGGCGGCGCTGGTGCAGGACGGCGCATTCGCCAGCGGCCGCGCCCATTGGACGGCGTTGGGCCGGCAGGACGAGGAGGCAGGGCTACGGCCCAGCATAACCGACGATTCGTTCTACCAGGACGCCGTACCGCCCGGTACGGATTGCGAGGTGGAGACAGGCAATTTCGATGCGGAGAGCTACTTCCTGCTCTACCCGGACGTGCGCATCGCCCTGGGCAGCGATCCCGAGGCGGCACGCCACCACTGGGTGCATCACGGCCGCTTCGAGGGGCGGGTGGGCACCGGCGTGGCACCCTACCGCCACTGGCAGGCCCGCCCGGCCGAGGTGCTGGCCAAGCCGTTCGGCATCAACGTCTTCGGCCCGTTCGCGGCCACCAGCGGGCTGGGCACTGCGGCGCGCGGCCTGCTGCGCGCCATCCACAGCGTGGGGATCGCCACCGAGCTGCACCCGTTCGACGTGAGCCGCGCGGCACCCCGCATCACGCCCACCGAACGCGCGCGGCGGCCCACCTACCGCTGCAACCTGATCCTGGCCAACGCGGACCAGATCCCCCGCCTGACCGCGCTCTACCCGGCCGGCCATTTCGACGACGCCTACAACATCGCCGTATGGGCCTGGGAACTGGCAGCCTTCCGCCCCGACTGGCACACCAGCTTCGCCCCGCTCGACGAGGTGTGGACCAACAGCGACTTCGAGATCGACAGCATCGGCGCGATCGCCCCGGTGCCGGTGCACAAGATCCGGCTGCCGGTGGAGGTGGCCCACGCCTCGCCGGTGGAAGGGCGCGAACTGTTCGGCATCCCGGCGGACCGCCTGGTGTTCCTGGTGGCGTTCGACGTCGGCAGCACCAGCGCGCGCAAGAATCCCGGCCTGGTGATCGACGCGTTCCGCGAGGCGTTCGCAGCCGACGAGAACGTGTTCCTGGTCATCAAATTCCACTCGACGTCCATCGAGCCCGCCATCACCCGCCAGCTCACGCGCGCGCTGCGCGGCGCGGAGAACGTGCTGGTGCTGGCCGACATGCTGCCCGAACACGAGATGACGCTGCTGCGCGCGGCGTGCGACGTGTTCGTCAGCGCGCATCGCAGCGAGGGCTTCGGGCTGAACATTGCCGAGTTCATGGCTTTGGGCAAACCGGTGATCGCCACCAACTACTCCGGAAACCTGGAGTTCTTCGATTCCGGCGTGGGTTTCCCGATCGAGTACGACCTGGCCGAGGTGGAGGCCGCGGCCGGCCCCTACATGCCGTACTACGTCTGGGCGAACCCGCGCCGCCAGTCCCTTATCGCACAGTTCCGCGCCGTGTACGAGGACCAGCCGGGCGCCTGGGCGCGCGGGCAGGCGGCCGCGGCGCGCATGCGCGAGCAGTTCAGCGCGGCGCAGATCGGCCACGAGATCAGGCGGCGCCTGCACGCTATCGGGCTGTCGGCGGAGCTGCCGCCGTTTCTCAACTGGGTGGGCCGCACCCGCGGCATGGTGGGCTCGGCCCCGGTGGCGATGCTGGACCAGCATCAGCGGCAGGCGATTGCGGCACTCGGCATGCGCCGGCCGGTGATCAGCCTGATCGTGCCGGTCTACAACGTGGCCGCCGCCTGGCTGGAAGCCTGCGTGGTGTCGGTGATCCAGCAGAGCTACCCGTTCTGGGAGCTGTGCCTGTGCGACGATGCCAGCACGGACGCGGCCACCCTGGCCGTGCTGGCGCGCATGCAAGGCATCGACCCGCGAATCAAGATACGCCGCGCGCCGAGCAACCTGGGCATCTCCGGCGCCTCCAACCTGTCGGCCGAGATGGCGACGGGCGAGTTCGTCGCCATGCTGGACAACGACGACACGCTGCATCCCGACGCGCTGCTGGAAGTGGCGCGCGCGCTATTCGCCGACCCCGACATCGATGTGCTCTACACTGACGAGGACAAGATCGACGCGCAGGGCCGCCTGGTCGACACCTACCACAAGCCGGACTGGTCGCCCGAACACCTCGAATCGGTGATGTACGTGCTGCACATGCTGGTGGTGCGCAAGCGCCTGTTTCTCGAGCTCGGCGGCTTCCGCGACGCGTATTCCGGCGCCCAGGACTACGACCTGATGCTGCGCCTCTCGCGCCGCACGCAACGCGTGCATCACATCGCGCGTGCGCTGTACCACTGGCGCGCGGTGGAAGGCTCGTCGGCCGCGGTAGTGGACGCCAAGCCCTACGCGCTGCGCGCCGGCTTCCGCGCGCTGGAGGACCACGTGGCCGCCAAGCACGCCAACCGCGCCTGGGTGGAGGACGGCCTGCTGCCCGGCACCTTCCGCGTCCGACGCAAGATCCTCGGCCGCCCGCGCGTGAGCCTGCTGATCCTGACCAACAACGCCGAGCTGGAGCTGCCCGGCCGCGGCCGCTTCCACATGGTCGACAACCTGGTGGACAGCATCCTGCGCCGCACCAGCTACCGCAACTACGAGATCGTGGTCGTCGACAACAGCAAGCTCTCGGCCGACCAGACCGCGCGGTTCCGCGCGCTGGGCGTGCGGGTGGAGAACTTCACCGGCGCGGTGGTGCCGTTCAACTACGCGGCCAAGGCCAACTACGCGCTGCGCGTCTGCCGCACCGAGCACCTGGTCATCCTCAACGACGACATGGAGGTGATCAACGAGGACTGGCTGACCGCGCTGCTCGAGCTGAGCCAGGACCCCGAGATCGGCGGCGTTGGCGCGCGATTGCTGCACGCGGACGGCACCATCCAGCACGTCGGCTGCGTCATCGGCGTCAACAACGGCGCCGCCCACGTCTACCACTCCTTCCCCGGCGACTTCGTGGGCTACAACGGCTTCACCCACCTGATCCGCAATTACTCGGCAGTGACGGGCGCGTGCTTCGCCACCCGCAAGAGCGTGATGTCCCAGGTGGGTGGGCTGGACGAGAGCTTCGCCATCGATTTCAACGACACTGACCTGTGCCTGAAGGTGATCGAGGCGGGCTACCGGATCGCATACACGCCGTATTGTTCGCTGTTCCA
Source organism: uncultured Acetobacteraceae bacterium (assembly GCA_964242595.1). Lineage (GTDB taxonomy): Bacteria > Pseudomonadota > Alphaproteobacteria > Acetobacterales > Acetobacteraceae > BOG-908. The sequence continues at coordinate 7,434 of CAXTBC010000067.1, forward strand.
CTTCGAGGGCGCTTCGGCCAAGCGGGTGACGCAGAACGCGGACGAGCGGCGGCGGTTCGTGGCGCGGTGGGCGCGCTACATGGAGAACGATCCTTACTTTAATCCAAACTTCTCAAAGAGCCGATTTGATTTCACGGTAGCTTAAGAAAGCAGTCCTTTTTTGAAAAAAAGGACCAAAAAACTTTTATTCGCTGTCGGGTGGTTCAGGGCAGAGGCGCGACAGCGGAGTCAAAAGTCTTTTGCTTCTTTTCTTCAGAAAAGAAGGCTTGCTTAACTTTCTTCCTGCTTAAACGGAGAAAGCTCCATCAACGAAACCATCTCCGCCTCCACCGCCGGCCGCTCGCGTGCCAAGTGCTCGCCGATAGCGCGGCGCAGCCCGGTGTTGGCGATGAAATGCGCGGAGTACGTCAGCGAGGGCAGGTAGCCCCGCTGTATCTTGTGTTCGCCCTGCGCGCCGGCCTCAACCGTTTTGAGGCCGTTTGCAATCGCAAAATCGATCGCCCGGTAGTAGCAGAGTTCGAAGTGCAGGAAAGGGAAGTCGCCCAGGCAGCCCCAGTTGCGGCCGTACAGCGTGTCGGTCCCCGCCAGGTTCAGCGCACCGGCCACCAGCTTGCCCTTGTGCTCGGCCAGCATCAGCACCACGCGGTCTCCCAACCGTTCGGAGAGCAGCGGGAAAAACTTCTCGGTCAGGTAGGCACTGCCCCATTTGCGGTCCACCGTGCTCTCGTAGAAGCGGTAGAACGCCCGCCAGTGGGACCGCTCGATCTGGCTGCCCTGCAACGTGTGGAACACCAGCCCGGCGGCGTTGGCGTCGCGCCGCTCGCGCTTGAGCGACTTGCGCTTGCGCGAGCTCAGCGCGCCCAGGAAGTCGTCGAAGCTCGCGTAGCCGTCGTTGTGCCAATGGTACTGCACGCCCAGCCGCTGCAGCCAGCCGGCGTGGCCGAGGTCCTCGTACTCCGCTGCCGTGCAAAACGTGACGTGGACGGAGCTGAGCTTCATCTCCGCGCAGGCCTGGGCCAGCGCGCCAGCCAACACGTCCCGCCCCAGGCCGGACTCCGGCCGCACCAGCAGGCGCGGGCCGCTGACCGGGCTGAACGGCGAGGCGACCTGGAGCTTGGGGTAGTAGTCGCCGCCGGCCTGCTCGAAGGCGCGCGCCCAGCCGTGGTCGAACACGTACTCGCCGTAGCTATGGCCCTTGGCATACATCGGCGCGCAGGCCAGCAGGACGCCCCCAGCGTCGCGCAACGCCGCATGGCGCGGCAACCAGCCGGTGCGCGCGCCGGCCGAGCCGCTGTCCTCGACGGCGGAGAGGAAGGCGTGGCTGACGAACGGGTTGTCCGGCCCCGCGCAGGCATCCCAGGCAGCGGGTTCGATCTCGTGGATGGAGCCATGCAGGCTCATGGCGAGGGTGGGCGCGTGGTTTGGCATCAAGGCGGAATATGGCCTGGAGCGGCTTGGTTGAAAGCCTGTTTTGTAGGAAGCATGGGGCTCTGCCCCAAGGACTTGTCCTTAGCGGTCCAGGGGCAGAGCCCTTGGCCCTCCGACAAGGGTCACATTCCAGGCTATTGCGACTGGTGCGTGTTTCTTCAAGCCGCCTGACAGGGGACAAATGCTGCTTCACGTCACGCAACAAGGCACAGGTGCACCTGTCTGCCTCCTGCACGGCCTGTTCGGCCGCTTACAGAACTTCGGCGTCCTGGCCCGCACGCTGGCGGCCACGCATCTCGTGGTCGCGCTCGACCTGCGCAACCATGGCGCCAGCCCTCACGCTCCTGGCATGGCCTACGCCGACATGGCTGCGGACGTGCTGGCCACGCTGGCCGCGCTGGACGTGTTGCCCGCCACGCTGCTGGGCCACTCCATGGGCGGCAAGGTGGCTATGGCGGCCGCGCTGACAGCGCCGCACGCCGTGACCGGCCTGGTGGTTGCCGACATCGCGCCTGTCACCTACCGCCACGCCAACGCCGGCGTGGCCGCCGCCCTGCGCGCGCTGAAGCCGGCACCCGGGCTGGACAGGCGTAGTGCCGACGCAGCTCTGGCCGCCGCCGTGCCCGACTCTGCCGTGCGGGCGTTCCTGTTGCAGAACCTGGCCTTCGGCGCGGCGCCGCGGTGGAAGATCGGGCTGGAGGAGATCGCCGCGGCCATCGCCGACATCGAAGGCTGGCCGGAGGAGGTCGACAGCCTGTGCTACGACGGGCCTGCCCTGTTCATCACCGGCGGGCGTTCGGACTACGTGGCCCCGGCGAGCTGGCCCGCCATCGTCCGGCTGTTCCCGCAGGCGCGCCCGGCCATGCTGCCCGGCGCGGGCCATTGGCTGCACGCGGACGATCCTGCGGGGTTCGCCGCATACGTGCTGGAGTTCCTGCAGGCGGGAGCGCGGCTCTAACAATGCTGGCCTGACGTATTGATTTGAGAGAGGCCAAGGGCTTCCCTCCCGGCGCCGCAGGCTCGGACCCGCGGCGCCAGCAGCGCCGGCCCGCCAAGCACAAGCACGGAAACTGTTGCAAGCTATCCTAAACAGATGGAGCTCTGGCGGCTCAAGGCCCCGTCACGCGGATGCGTGCTGTGCACGACAACGTTTGGGCAGAGCCCCAAGCCTGCCCAACGCTATCCATGTGTGATTTGCACCCGGCCGCGAAACGCGGTCTGCTGGTCGGCGTATTCTCGGGCGAGCAGGCGTCGATGAGCACCATCCCGCGCAGGCAGGCACAATCAGAGCGCCAGAGTGCCAGCCTGGCAGCGCTGGCGATCACGTTACTCTTGGTGGTGCTGGGTCTCTACCTTACCGAAGCCCTGCGGGACGAAGCGAGCGTGCAGGATTGCGTGCTGTCCGGTCGCACCCTGTGCGAGGCCGCCCTCCCGTAAACGGTCTGTCCATCCTCGCCCTGTAGGTTCGGCCCAGGTCCGGCTGCTTCCGCCGGTCCATGACCGACGGGGCAGATCATGGCAGGTCCGATTTTAGCTTTCAACGACGAGTTCAAGACGTTCGTGTCCTCGCCTGACGGCTCGCAAGGCTGGATGACCGCTTTCCCCTACGGCGGCGAAGCAGCGCGCACGCTAACCGGCAACCACGAGGCGGAGTATTATTCCGACAGCTCGGTAGGCAAGAACCCGTTTTCGCTTCGTAACGGCGTGCTGTCCATCAACGCCTCGGTCGCTGCCCCAGGCAGCAACCCTTACGGCCTGCCTTACGACTCCGGCCTGATCACCACGGACAAGTCCTTTTCCATGACGTACGGCCTGTTCGAGGTGCGCGCCGAGCTGCCAGCCGGGCAGGGGCTTTGGCCCGCTTTCTGGATGCTCCCCGTCAGCGGCCAGTACACCTCGGAGCTCGACGTGTTCGAGCAGTTGGGAAACGATCCCAACACCATCTACTCCACCACGCATGGTGCCACCAACGGCGTGTGGAACACCGATTTCCAAACCCTGCACGTTCCCAACACCTCGACCGGCTTCCACATCTACGGCGTGAACTGGGAACCCAAGACGATCACCTTCCTGGTGGACAACAAGGTGGTGGCGACTGCGCCGACGCCCGCCAGCATGAACCAGCCGATGTTCATGTTGCTGAACCTGGCGGTGGGCGGCGCCGGCAGTTGGCCGGGTGCGGCCGCCGCCGGCGCCGTACCGGCCGCGCTGAAGATCGACTGGGTCCGCGCCTACGCCACAGCCAACTCGAAGGACATCGGCGGCAGCCAGGCACTGATTAGCGACTCCAGCATCTCGCACATGGCGCTGGCTGATTGGTCCGCCGCAAGCATGACCACCGCTGCCGCCAGCGCCGATTCTGGCAGTGCCACTCTGGTTTCGTCACGCGTCACAACCGAGGCCTTGGATTACCACACGCTGATGGTGCATGCGCATCATGGCTAGCAAAGCGGGCCTTCTATGCGCGCTAGAAAGGCCAGGGGCTCTGCCCCTGGACCCCGCTAAGGACTAGTCCTTAGAACCTGTTCGCAAGAAATCCTAAACAGACGGGGGGGCCTCGAGGCCCCAGCGGGGTTCGGGGCAGAGCCCCACGCTTGCGCTACAGGCCAAATCCAATCCTTAGTAAAAACTCTCCGCTTCTTTATCTTACAAAAGAAAGCCTTTCCCCCGCTACGCCGTTACTTCCAAATGGTGAGCAAGACCGAGATCATCGTGATCGGCGCGTCGGCAGGCGGCGTGGAGGCCATACGCACCCTGGCCGCAGGGTTGCCGGCCGACTTCGACGCCGCGGTGTTCGTGGTGTTGCACATCGGCGCGCACAGGAGCGAGCTGCCGCTTCTGCTGAATCATTGGGGCAAGCTGCCGGCCAGCCACCCCGGCAACGGCGATCCGATCCGCCGCGGGCACATCTACGTCGCGCCGCCCGACCATCACATGGTGCTGGAGCACGGCGTGATACGCCTGACCCGAGGGCCGCGCGAGAACTGGGCGCGGCCCGCCGTGGACCCGCTGTTCAGGAGCGCCGCGCGGGCCTACGGCGTCAACGTGGCCGGCATCATCCTCACGGGAGGGCTGAACGATGGCACCGCCGGCTTGTTCGAAATCAAGCAGCGCGGCGGGACGGCCATCGTCCAGGATCCCGACGACGCGGTCGACCCGAGCATGCCGAACAGCGCGCTGCAGCATGTCGATGTGGATTATTGCCTGAAGATGGCCGAGATGCCGTCGCTACTTGAGAAGCTGGTAGCCGGGACGACACCCGGTGAAGTTGCAGACACTGCCCTTGCGGCGCCCAAAACCGGGAGCGAGGAGATGACGGCGGAGTATAGGCTGGACGACCCGGTGGCGGTGACGTGCCCGGATTGCGGCGGCGCGCTGCACAAGACCGAACTCGGCACTCTGACTCAGTTCCGCTGCCACATCGGCCACGTCTACACGGCCGAGGTGATGATGGCCGCACAGTTCGCCGCCATGGAGTGGTCTCTGGAAGCGGCGATGCGTGCGCTGAGCGAGCGCGGCGAGCTGTGCCGCCAGATGGCAGAGAGGAGCGGTAAGGCTCTCGACCCCGACTCCGCCACGCGGTGGGCAGGTGCGATGCGGCAAGCCAAGGAGAGAACGAGCGTTCTGAGGCAGCTGCTCGAGGAAGAGTGGACGCACCCTGGCAATAACGGGTCTCTGTCCCTTTCAGGCGGGTAGGCAGGCGGACGCGGCGTCCGCCCTGTCGCAGAGCGCCAGCACGCGGGCCCTGAGTTCATGGACGGTAAACGGCTTGGTCAGGCGTGGTTGGTTGCGGAACGCGTCGGGCAGTGCCCAGTCGCCGTAGCCGCTCGCCAGCGCGAACGGCACGCCGCGCGATTGCAGCCGCTCGGCCACCGGGAACACCTGGCCGCCGCGGATGGTCACGTCCAGTATGGCCGCGTCGATATCCGCGTCGTCCGCCAGCCGAAGCGCGCCGTCCAGCTTGCCCACTGGGCCGACCACGATGCAGCCCATGCCTTGCAGCGCCTCCTCGATGACCACGGCGATCATCATATCGTCCTCGACGACCAGGATGCGACGGCCGGTCAGGCTCACGGGCACGGTCACGAGGGCGATCCTCCGAGTTCCGCCTGGCTCAGCCGGCCGGTCTCCCGTCCGAACGGCATGGCGATGGTGCAGCGCAACCCGCTGGACGCGAACTCCCGTAGCACTTCGGCATCCAACTCGTGCGTCAAGGTCCTCTCGATCAGCGTCGTGCCGAACCCTCGCCGCGTGGGTTCCGGCACGGCGGGCCCGCCCGACTCGGTCCACGTGAGCATCAAGGTCGCACCCTCCGCAGCCATCTGGATTTTCCAGATGACTGACAGTCTGCCGGAATCGATGGACAATCCGCCATACTTAACCGCGTTGCTGACGAGTTCGTGCAGAGCCATGGCCAATGCCAACCCTGCCCTCGGCGTCAGCACGATGTCGGGCCCTTCGACGGTGACGTTGCCCACGCCACGATCATAAGGTGCGAGTTCCGTCTCCAGTATGGCGCGCAGCGAGACCTCACCCTGCCCGGACTGGGTCAGCAGGCTGTGGGCCTTGGCGATGGCCTGCACCCGGCCGTTGACCTCGACGGCGAAGGCCTCGGGCGTGGTGGTGGTCTTGAGGGTCTGCGCGATCACCGCCGAGACGATCGCCAGGATGTTCTTCACGCGGTGGTCGAGTTCGCCCAGCAGCAGCGCCGCCTTCTGTTCGGCGGCCTTGCGCGCGCCGATGTCGCGCGCCACGAGAGAGATGCCTGTCACCCCGCCGTCGGATTCCCTGACAGGCGAGAGGGTGACCGACACCTCGATCGTCAGGCCGCTGGCCACGTTGCCTGAACACTCGAATGCCGGCAGGTGCTCGCCCCGCTGCAAGCTCGCCAGCATGTCCGTCCAGTCCCAAGGCAGCGCGCGCTTGACCAGAGCGGGCATCGGGTGGCCCACGGCTTCGACCGCCGGCGTCTCGAACAGCCGGGTGGCGCCCTCGTTCCAGCTCATCACCATGCCGTCGAAATCGTGGCCGATGATGGCGTCCTGCGAGGAATCCACGATGGCCGCCAGCCGCGACCGTGCCTGCTCGTGTCGCTTGCGCTCGGAGAGGTCGACGAAGGTGATCACCGCGCCGTCGATAACGTTGTTGAGGTCGCGGTAGGGGCGGACCTGCATCAGGTAGCTCACGCCCTCGGCCACGCTCACCTCACGTTCGCGCGGCGCGAGCGTGCGCAGCACGTGCTGGACGTCCTGGCCCAGCCCGTCGCGTGTCAGGTGGCTGACGATGTCGGAGATCGGCCGTCCCTCGTCGCCCTCGCGCACGTTGAAGATGTCGAGCAGGCGCGGCGTGAAACGGCGGATGCGCAGGTCGCGGTCCAGGAACAGGGTCGCGATGGAGGTGTTGTCGAACAGATTGGCCAGGTCGCTGTTGGAGCGCACCAGGCTATCGTTGCGGTTGTTCAGCTCGGCGTTGATGGTCTGCAGCTCTTCGTTGAGCGACTGCAGCTCCTCCTTCGACGTCACGAGTTCCTCGTTGGCCGATTGCAGCTCCTCGTTGACCGAGAGGTACTCCTCGTTGGAGGATTGCAGCTCTTCGCTCGCCGCTTCCAGCTGCTCCGTAGTGTCGCGCAGCCTCTCCCGCAGGCTGACAACCTCCTGCCTCACGGCCTGGATGGCTTCGCCGCCGCCCTGCTCACCGGCATCCGCCTGGTTCGCCCCGGCGCCGCCCGGGCCGGCATCCTGGAACGCGACCACGAAGAGGCCCTCGTCCACCGGGCCGGAGATCGGCTCGACGATCAGGTTGGCGAGATCGTAATGCCCGCCGGCCTCGATGGAGAGCCTCTCGTGCAGGACGCGCTCGCCGGTCGACGTCGCCTCCTTCAGCGCGGCGCGGACTGCCGCCCGTAGGTCGTTATGCAGCAGGGTGAACAGGTTCAGCGTGGCAACGCCGGTCGCCGGCTGCAGGAACTTCGCCGTCTGCCCCGAGAAGCGCAGCACGTCGTGCTGCCGGTTGACGACGAGGAAGGCCGGCGCGTAGCGGGCGATGGCGCGTGCCGCCCGCCGGTCGATGTCGTCGCCGGGCGGCGATGCCGGCCGCCGCGGCGGCGTGTCTGTCGCGCGCGACAGCGAGAAGCTGGGAAAGCTCACCGCCGTGTCGCGCCGTTCATACAGGCGATGGCGCTTGTCGAGCGGTGCGAACAGATGCGCCTGGGAAGCCACGCTTTCCGAAGGGCCCAGGAACAGGTGACCACCCGGCCGGAGCGCGTAGTGGAAGGTGGTGATGACCCGCTGCTGCAGTTGCGGCTCGAAGTAGATCAGCAGGTTGCGGCAGCACACCAGGTGGATGTGCGAGAACGGCGGGTCCTTGATGAGGTCGTGCGTCGAGAACAGGCACACCTCCCTGATGTCCTTGGCGACGCGGTAGCTGCCGTCCTCCCTGGAAAAGCAGGCCCTCAGGCGCGCGGGCGTCATGTCGGCCGCGATCGCGGCGGGGTACAACCCGGAGCGGGCGACCGCGATCGCCCTGTCGTCCAGATCGGTCGCGAACACCTGGACCTGACGGTGGGAACCTGCCCGGGCAAGGCCTTCCTTGAAGAGGATCGCCACCGAGTAGGCTTCCTCGCCGGTGGCGCAGCCGGCCACCCAGACGCGGATCGGGTCCGTGCCCGCGGTCTCGGCCAGCACGAGCGGGATCACCTTGGCCTCCAGGACGTCGAAAGAGTCCTGGTCGCGGAAGAAGCGCGTCACGCTGATCAGCATCTCGCGGAACAGCTGTTCGGCCTCGGTGGGCAGGCGGCGGAGCTTTTCGGTGTAGTCGGCCACGTCGTCGGTCTGCAGCACGTGCATGCGGCGCTGGATGCGGCGCATCAGCGTGCCCGTCTTGTAGTCGCTGAAGTCGCGCCCGATTTTGCTGCGCAGCACGGCGCAGATGTCCGCCAGCTTGCCCGGCAGGTCCTGCCGGATGCCGTCCGGACCCTTGTGGGTGTCGCAGGCCGCGCGGTGCCGCCGGTAGTCCACCAGCATCTGCGGCATGTTTTCCACCGCAAGCACGTGGTCCACGAAGCCGCCCGCGACCGCGCTTTGCGGCATGCCCTGCTTGGCGTGGTGGTCGAACTCGGCCTGGCTGATCGTCAGGCCGCCATGCTCCTTGATCACCGCGATGCCCTGCGCCCCGTCGCTGCCGAAACCGGACAGGATGATGCCGACCGCGTCCTCGCCCTGGTCTTCGGCCAGCGAGGTCAGGAACGTGTCGACCGAGACGCGGCGCGCGGCGGCGGCAGCCGGGCGGGCCAGGCGGAGACGCCCGCTTTGAACCGTCAGGATGGCGTCCGGCGGGATGACGTGGATGTGGTTCGGGGCGAGCGCCGCACCGTCCTCGGCCAGGCTGACCGGCATGGTGGTGCGGCCGGCGATGATCGAGACGAGCGAGCTGTCGTAATGGGGATCAAGGTGCTGGACCACGACGAACGCCATGCCGGAATCAGCCGGCATCTTCGAGAAGAACGTCTTCAGCGCGTCTATCCCGCCGGCCGAAGACCCGATGCCGACGACCAGGCCGCCCCGCCCCTGCGCGGCAGCCTGCCGGACCTGCCCGCCTTGCGTCAGGTCCGCGCTGTCGGTCTCAGCTTGTTCAGAGGCACCGGAGTTGCCTGCTGCGTCCTGATCAACCACCACGATGGGTCATGCCAGCCGCCTTTCCCTTGCCCGCGCTGCGAGTCTCGCATGGCGAATGCCGGCCAGCCTGCCAATCAGCCGTTCGTCGATGAATGGCGGTGATGCATCAACAGGACAGTCATTGCGGACTTGCACGCTGTCAACCGTGTTGCTGTGCACTGCAGGATTTTTCGCCGCCGTGCAATGGCGCTGACCGGCGGGCGATGGCCCAGCGCACCGGCACGGCAGGTATTGTGAAACACCGCTCCAGCACGTCCTGGCTCTCTACCGTAAAGCTTCAGGACGGGACTGGCGACATCTCGATCATCCACCGGCTTTAGCGGTTGCACTCCGCCCACCGCGTTCGTTCTCACGCTTGTGTGAGCTCACTAGCATCGTGCACGCGACGACGCCCGACCTGATCGTGAACCACCGATGCCAATCGAGTCGGCATCCGGCCAAACGTCAGCAGACAAGTCACCCTTCTTTAAAAAAGAAGCAAAAACTTTGACTCTCCAAGTGCGTGCCTGTCCGCTAGCACCCGACAGGGAGCAAAAGTTTTTGGTTCTTTTTCAAAAAGAACCGCTTCCTTGCTCCACACGGTAGAAGAGCCACGGCCATGACATGCCCACCACGCTGGATATCGATCTACGCCACGATCAGCGCCGCCGCGATGACGCAGCCCATCCCGGCCGCCGCTCACGAGACGACCACCGCCCAGCCCCGATCCAGCGCCGAAGTCGCGGCGCTGGCCAGCAACCTGCCGGCCGAGCCGGCGCTGACGCATGCCGAGAAGCTGGCCTTGCTGAAGGCGAAGATCAAATACGTGTTCGTCCTGTTCCAGGAGAACCGGTCGTTCGACTTCCATTTCGGCACCTTTCCCGGAGCCCACGGCCTGTTCAGCAAGCCGGCAGCCCAGACCCCCGGTTTCACTCAGGTGCTGGTGGGCACCGACGGCACGCCCGGCACGATCTCGCCGTTCCTCATCCCGCAGACGGTGCGCGACGTGAACGGCCGCATCGTGCCGCTCTACCCCGCCGACGTCACCGGCGTGGACCACACGCATCGCGGCCTCATCAACGACCTGGACGCGACGCCTCCCGACGGCGTCTCGCGCAACGACCGCTACGCCCTCAACCAGGAGGGACTGACGACGCGCGCCGGGCAGGTGGTGTCCCTGGCCACCGGCCTGCCGGCCACCCGCAACCCGACCCTGGCGCAGAAGCAGCAGGGCGAGTTCGTCATGGCGCATGACGATTGCGACACCGTGCCGTTCCTGTGGCGTTACGCCGACCGCTTCGTGCTGTTCGACGACTTCCACCAGACGATCATCGGCCCGTCCGCACCGAACGCCATCGCGATGATCGCCGGCCAGTCCGGCGAGACGCAGTGGGCGTTGCACCCCAGCGTCGGCAACAACAACACCGCCAACCCGGCCGTGCGGCAGAGCCGCGGCGAGCCGATCGTCAGCAACAAGGCCCCTTTTCCCGGCTCCGGCCTGGACACCGCGCCCGTCAGGCCGCCCGGCAACCCGCGCGACGAGAAACCGGACATGCCGTTTCTGACGCAGACCTACGCCAGCCTGCCGCTCTCCTTCATGGGCCGCCAGGTGCAGAAGATCGTGCAGTCCGACGAGAACCCCGCCTTGGACCTGCTTGATATCCAGGACGACATCGCCAAGATCTCGTCCGACAACCTGCCGCCCACCAACTGGGGCTGGTACCAGGAAGGCTACGACCACGAGCCGACTGACGGCGCCAACCTGGCCTCGCACGCCACCTATGTCTGGCACCACAACGGCCCGCAGTTCTTCGGCTATGTCGGCGACAACCCCAAGGTGACCAGCAACCTGCACGGCCTGGGCGACTTCTTCGCCGACGTCGCGGCGCAATCCCTGCCCGCCAAGGGCGGCGTGTTCTACGTGCGCGGCGGCTACGGCAACAACGACCGGTTGAAGCCCCTCGACCCCAACCCGGCAGTGCAGGCTTCTTACCTGGGAAGCGACGACCACCCCGGCTACTCCGACGCCCAGATCAGCGAGGCGTTGCTGGCCGACGAGGTGAACGCCATCGCCGCCAGCACGTACTGGAAAGACAGCGCCATCATCATCGCCTACGACGAGACCGACGGCGAGTACGACCACATGGTGCCGCACGTCCGCGAGCTCGATCCCGAAGGCAACCCGCTGGCCGCCGGGCCGCGTATCGCCTCCATCCTGATCTCGCCGTACGGCCAATCGCACGTAATCGACCACGCGTATTCGGAGCACAGCTCCGTCATCAAGTTCATCGACGCGCTGTACGGCCTCACGCCGCTGGCCGACCTGCCGGACGAGGCCAAGGGGCGCAAGCTGGGAGCGTCGGAGTTCGGCCAGAAGGACCTGGGGCCGGCCGACACGCAACCCTACATCGATGACCTGGCCAGCGCGTTCGACAACAACAGGCTGACCGGAAAGGTCGCGTTGCTGCCGGCATCCTACGCCATCATCCCGCCGGCGATCGTCCATACGCTGCCGCATTACGGCTCGTCCGACGGCGGCTGCCGGGCGCTGGGCATCGTGCCGACCGACTACCAGGACGGCAAGCTGGTCGATCCCGCACCGCCGGACTTCAACCCGCGTCCGTTGCTGACGCCGGGGGTGCCTGGGTCAGGGACCTGGACGCCTTGAGGGGTGCAAGGGAAGGCAAGCAGTTCTTTTCGAGAAAACGAACCAGAAAGCTTTTGCTCCCTGTCGGGTGGTGCGGCAAAGCGCGGCTCTTTCTTGGGCTGCTCGGTCCGGTAGTGTTGCTGGCGCCTTCAGGCGCGTTTGCCCGCGACGCGGTGGACCGCATCCTCCAGGCGGGTCTTTTGCGGTGCGCTGTCAGCGTGGCAGCCGACGATTACTCCCGGTTCACCACGCATGGCGACCTGTCCAGCTTCGGCGCCGATGTCTGCCGGGCGGTGGCCGCTTCCCTCCTGGGTGACGCGCGCAAGGTGGTGCTGGACGGCTACCCGGACGAGGCGCACGCGCTGGACGCCGTAAGCTCCGGCACGGCGGACATCGACGTCGGCGCCACCCCCGACGTGTCGCACAGCCTCGCCTACCACGTGGCATTCGCGCCGCCGGTGCTGTTCGACGAACAGGGATTCCTGGTCGACCGGCGTTCGGGTGTCACTGCCGCAAAACAACTCGCGGGCAAGCTCGTCTGCTTCATCGCGGGCACCGCGCAACAGGAGGCGTTGCAGGCGTGGTCGGCGGAACAGCACGTCCGGATCGTGTTTCACGAGTTCGACGAGATGGGCGAGATGGAGGCCGCCCTGACCACCGGCAAGTGCGACGCGATTACCGATTTCGTCTCCTCGCTCGGCCACATGCGCGCTGCCTTCCACGCCCGCGTCTCGGACTTTGTGATCCTGCCTGAAAAGATCGCCGTCGAACCGTTTGCACCTGCGCTGCCTTCCAGCGAGCCGAGGTTGCTGGCCATCGTCTCCGACGTCATCAGCAGCCTGATCGAAGCCGAGCGGCTCGGGATCACCCAATCCAACGTTGCTGGCGCGTCGGACGATCCCGCCGTGCAGCATCTCCTGGGCGCCACGCCGGGCATCGCCAGGACACTCGGCATGAGCGACTTGTGGGCCAAGCGCGCCATCGCGGCGGTCGGAAACTACGCAGAGCTGTTCTCGCGTGACCTCGGCCAGGGCTCTGCATTGAAGCTCGGGCGCGGCCCGAACACGGCGTGGTCGGCGGGGGGAATGCTTTTCGCGCTTCCGCTCAGGTAGGAAGTCCGAACGTAAGTCTTGACCTGTAGCAAGCATGGGGCTCTGCCCCAAACCCCGGCCTTTAATGTTGACCTGTGAAGGAAGGCCAAGGGCTCTGCCCCTGGACCCCG
>CAXTBC010000068.1:0-19984 GCA_964242595.1 uncultured Acetobacteraceae bacterium
GGGCAGAGCCCTTGGCCTTCCTTCACAGGTCAACATTAAAGGCCGTTGGTATAAGCAAGGCCTTCTTTTTTGAAAAAAAGAAGAGAAAACTTTTGAAAGTTAACGAGTGCTGGCCAGCCAGAGCGCGACAGCGGAGTCAAAAGTTTTTTGGTTCTTTTTTTCAAAAAGAACTGCTTGCCTTGCCTGACCTAGCCGTCTTCCAACCCAGGCCAGGCCTAGGCGACCTGATCTGGCACCTGCCGCTGATCCGCGCCCTCGCGCAGGACGGCCCCATCACGCTGATCACCAAACCGAGCACGCAGGCGGACGCGCTGCTGGCAGGCGACACCGCCATCGGGCGGATCGTCTGGTTCGACCACAACCCGCGGCAAGGCATTGGCCGCCACGACGGGCCGCTGGGCTTCCCGCGGCTGGTGGCCACCTTGCGGGCGACCGGCGCGCAACGCTGCGTGCTGCTGCACCATAGTGCCTCGTTGGCCGCCGCCATGCGCCTGGCGGGCATCGAGCGGCGGCAAGGCTACGGTTACGCGCGTGCGCAACGGGTGTGGCTGAACGAGGGCCCGTTTCTGGGGCCTGAGGTGCGATTTGCCGAAGCGTTCGACCAGGCCCGCGCCTACGCGGCGGCGTGCGGGTTTGCCGGGCTGCCGGAACCATCGGTGGCGGTGGACGGTGCGGCGCGCGCGTGCGTGGTGGGCTTGCTGGCAGGGCTACCGCGGCCGGTCCTGGCGTTGGGAATCGGCAGCCATGGCGCCAGCCGGCAGTGGGGCGCGGCACGCTTCACCGAGCTGGCCCAGCTATGGCTGCGGCGCGCACCGGGAAGCGTGGTGCTGCTGGCCGGGCCGCAGGAGGCGGGGATGGCGCAGCAGGTCATGCAGGCCTCGCCCACCCGCATGCTGGCCGCCGTGGCGTGGGACCTGGCCGAGGTGGTGGCAGTGCTGGAACAGGCCGATGTGTTCGTTGGCAACGACAGCGGGCTGATGAACCTGCGTGCGGCGGTAGGACGGCCGGCGATCGGCCTGTTCGGCGCTTCTGGCCCCTTGCGCCATAGCCGGCTGATCCACGCGGTGGTGCCAGCGGCCGGGCCGCGCGCCGGGATGGAGGCGATCGGCGTGGGAGCGGTGCTCGCCATGATGGAAGGCCGAATGCCGGAGCAAGGCAATGGCCGGTAGTGGGTTCCGGGGCCTCAAGGCTGCAGCGCCTGGTGTCAGGGCGCCATCGGTCAGCCCCAATGGCCTGGAACCCAGGTGCCCGACGCCTCATGATGGCCTTTCACCCACCGGTGCACGGCGACCGCCCGCTTCACGTAGTGGCCGGGCACCCAGGCGTAATCCGCGCCGCTTTGCCGCCAGGCGCCTGGTTCCCAAACGGTGCGTTTCACGAAACGCTGCGGAGCGGGTTGGGCCTGCACGATGGGAGTTGAAGCGGAAATGGGAGCGGGCGCCCTGGAGGGCGGCGCGGCCACGCAGCCTGCCAGCCCCACACAGGCGGCAAAGGCAATCGGGTGCAGGAATTTCGGCATTGTCGGACCGCCACTTCCGCGCCGGAACAGCCCGGCGTCGTTTGCGCAGTGCAACGTATCGAAATGCGTGCCGTTCGCCAACCGTCATGGGCCGGCCGCGAAGACGCCGCCTCAGGGCTGGCGAGGCGCTGGGACTTTGGCCGAACAACCTATGATACTGTCGACAGCTTTAAGGCATACCGCTCGAGATGGCGGCTTGATGGCTAGCTGGCGGACGCCTCGGGTACAACCCCAAGAGCGCCGCACAAGGCATGTCAGGCGAGCTTGAGGGCCGAGGCTGCAAGCTTGCCGCGCTCGCTCACCACTTCAAAACTCACCTTCTGCCCATCCTTTACCGTGGTCAGCCCGGCCGCCTGCACTGCGGTGATGTGCAGGAAGACATCCTTGCCGCCGTCTTGCGGGGAGATGAATCCAAACCCCTTGTCAGGGTTGAACCACTTTACCGTCCCGATCGCCATAGATACGCACTCCTGTTGAAGTCTCAGCGTATAGACCTGTCAGACCTGCACGAACAGCCCCCTGTCCGGCACGCATCCCGGGAGGACGGTCAACTTGGAGCGAACCGGATGTCAGACCTCGATGCGACCGATCCCTACGCCCGCGCGGGACAGATCTACCCGCGTCTGGCCGGCGAGATGGCCGACCGGATCGCCCGCTACGGTGCGCCGGAACGACTCGCACGGGGCACGCTGGTGTTCGAACGTGGCCAGCGTGGTGTCGATTTCTTCCTTGTGATCGACGGCGCCATCGAGATCTTCGAGGCGGACGAGCACAACGCCGAACACCTGGTTACTCGCCATGAGGCCGGCCAGTTCACCGGCGAGCTGGACCTGTTCAACGATCGCGAGATCCTGGTCAGCGGCCGCGCCGCCGTTGACACCTTCGTGGTTCGCGTGAAACGGGCGGATTTCCGTCACATGGTCAGCACGGAAGCCGACATCGGCGAGATCATGATGCGCGCCTTCATCCTGCGCCGCACCGGCTTCATCCGCCACGCGCAGGGCGGGGTCGTCATCGTAGGGTCCGGGCACGCGGCGCACACTCTGGAGCTGGTCACCTTCCTCACGCGCAACGGCCACCCGCACCGTCTGCTGGATACCAATCACGATTCCGACGCCGAAGGGTTGTTCGGCAGTTTCGACATCCAGGCCGACCACTTGCCTGTCGTGCTGGCGCCGGGTGACCACGTGCTGCGGCGGCCGACCATCATGCAGCTGGCCGACGAGCTGGGCCTGACGGAGAAGGTGGACGCCGGAACCGTGTTCGACGTGGCAGTAGTGGGTGCCGGCCCGTCCGGGTTGGCCGCCGCGGTGTACGCCGCCTCCGAAGGGCTGAACACCATCGTCATCGAGAAGCTTGCCCCTGGCGGGCAGGCGGGCACGTCTTCCAGAATCGAGAACTATCTCGGCTTTCCCATTGGGATTTCCGGCCAGGCGCTGGCCGGCCGGGCGCAGGTGCAGAAGTTCGGGGCGCGCCTGGCCGTCTCGCGTGCCGTGCAGGCGATCGACTGCGCTGCCGCACCTTACGGTCTGAGGCTGGAGGGGGACCAGGCGCTGCAGACGCGCAGCATCATCGTGGCCACCGGCGCGCGCTACCGCAAGTTGGACGTGCCCGGCTACGAACGTTTCGAGGGCCAGGGAATCCAGTACGCCGCAACGGGCATGGAAGCGTCGCTCTGCGCAGGCGAGGAGGTGGTCGTCGTCGGTGGTGGTAACTCGGCGGGCCAGGCCGCGGTGTTCCTGTCGCGGACGGTGGCCCACGTGCACATGCTGGTGCGCGGCGAGGGCCTGGCCGAGACGATGAGCAACTACCTCGTCGAGCGCATCGACAGCTCGGAGAAGATCACGCTCTACGCCGACACCGAGATCACCGCGCTGGGGGGCGACGATTTTCTGCGTGACGTGACCTGGACGAACTGCAAGACGGGCGAGGCGGAGACGCGCAAGGCGACGAGCGTGTTCGTGATGATCGGCGCCGAGCCGAACTCGGAGTGGCTGCGCGGCTGCCTCGACCTGGACGAGAGGGGCTTCGTGCTGACGGGGCGGGATGCGGAGGGCAGCACACTGTCTTCGGCGTTTGCCACAAGCAAACCTGGGATCTACGCGGTGGGCGACGTGCGGTCCGGATCCGTAAAGCGCGTGGCCTCGGGGGTAGGCGAGGGGTCGGTGGTGGTTCAGGCTGTGCACGCGTATTTGAATCTTGATACGCACTGAAGGAGGGAAGCTCGGGGCTATGCCCCAGACCCCGCTGGGGCCTTGAGGCCCCAGACCCCCATCTGTTTAGGATCTCTTACAAACAGGCTCTAGGCCGCAACTTTGCGCGCAGCCCGTCGCTTGAACACCATCGTCCCGTCGTCCAGCTTGCCGAACTTCAGCGCCATCATGTCCAGCGCGTAGTTCTGGTTGAGCTTCCACGGCTTCGTCGTTCCCTGGCGTGGCAGCTGCTCCAGGGCGCGCTGCACGTAGCCGGACGAGAAATCCAGGAATGGCATCTCCTGCACGCTGGCGTTCCGGATGGGCCGTGCTTCGGCAAAGCCGCGCGCGTCCATGTAGTTGAGCAGGCGGCACACGTAGGAGCAGGTGAGATCGGCCTTCAGCGTCCAGGACGCGTTGGTGTAGCCGAACGCGGTGGCGAGGTTTGGCACGTCCGAGTACATCATCCCCTTGTAGCTCATCGCCTTGCCGAACTCGACGCGAACGCCGTCCACGCTCAGCGCCATGCCGCTCAGGATCTGCATGCGCAGGCCGGTAGCCGTCACCACGATGTCGGCGGGCAACTCCTGACCGGAGGTCAGCTTCAGCCCGGTCTCGGTGAACGTCTCGATCGTGTCGGTCACCACCGATGCCTTGCCGGACTTGATGGACGTGAACAGGTCCGAATCGGGCACCAGGCACAGGCGCTGGTCCCAGGGGTTGTATTTCGGCGTGAAGTGGGTGGCGACGTCGTAGTCCGCGCCGAGTTCCTTGCTGACGAGGCCGATCAGCTGGGCCTTGAACTTCGCGGGCTTGCTGCGGGCCATGTTGAACAGGAACAGCTGCATGCCGACGTTGCGCCAGCGGATTACGCTGTAGGCCAGCTTGGCGGGCAGGAAGCGGCGCAACTTGTTGGCGAACGCGTCCTCGGCCGGGCGGGAGGCGACGTAGCTGGGCGAGCGCTGCAGCATCGTCACGTGGGCTGCGTCCTTGGCGATGGCCGGCACCAGCGTGACGGCCGTGGCACCGCTGCCGATCACCACGACCCGCTTGCCTGCCGTCTCCAGCCCCTCGGGCCAGAACTGCGGGTGGACGACCTGGCCCCCGAACGCGTCGCGCCCGGCGAACTCCGGCGTGTAGCCGCCGGCGTAGTCGTAATAGCCGCTGCAGGTGAACAGGAAACCGCAGGTGAAGGTCACGTGCTCGCCGCCCGACTCGGCCTGCACCGTCCACAGCGCGTCCTGCGAGGACCAGTCGGCCTGCACCACCTTGTGCTTGAAGCGGATGTGCTGGTCCACGCCGTAGGCGGCGGCGGTCTCGCGCACGTATTTCAGGATCGATGGGCCGTCGGCGATCGCCTTGGCCTCCGTCCAGGGGCGGAACACGTAGCCCAGCGTGTACATGTCCGAGTCCGAGCGGATGCCGGGATAGCGGAACAGGTCCCACGTGCCGCCGATCGCCTCGCGGCCTTCCAGCACGACGTAGGTCTTCTTCGGACATTGCATCTTCATGTGACAGCCTGCGCCGATGCCGGATAGGCCGGCGCCGATGATCACAACGTCGAAATGCTCGGTGACCATCGCTCGTGCGCTCCTTGCCTGACTTAGGGCGTTCGCCCTAAACATTGTTCATCTACCACTCCGCGGGAAGCTCCACCAGACCCCGCAGCGTCACCGTCGGCTTCCACGTGACGTGCTCCGGGTCGGTCAGGCGTAGCGCCGGCAGGCGCTCGATCAGGCGGCGGAACGCGATCTCGCCCTCGATGCGGGCGAGCTGGGCGCCCAGGCAGAAATGCAGCCCGCCGCCGAAGCTGATGGCGCGCACGCCGGGGCGGCCCACGTCGAGCGCCTCCGGATCGCCTGCGTAGGCGGCCGCGTCGTGGTTGGCGCCGCCCAGCAGGGCGATCACGTGCTCGCCTTCTTGTATGCGCTCTCCCATGATTTCATGGTCCTGCATGGCCGTGCGGCCGGTGAGCT
The DNA here is from genome assembly GCA_964242595.1 of uncultured Acetobacteraceae bacterium. Lineage (GTDB taxonomy): Bacteria > Pseudomonadota > Alphaproteobacteria > Acetobacterales > Acetobacteraceae > BOG-908. Next base: position 5,688 of record CAXTBC010000068.1, read on the forward strand.
GGACGGGGCTGTCGTAGCGCAGCAGTTCCTCGACGGCGTTGGGGATCAGGCCGGGATCGGCGCGCAGCCGCGCCAGCTGTTCGGGGTTGCGGTGCAGGGCCAGCACGCCGTTGCCGATCAGGTTGGTGGTGGTCTCGTGGCCGGCGCCGAACAGCAGGGCGATGTTGGAGACCATCTCGTCGTCGCTGAGCGTGTCGTCGGCCTCGCGCGCCTGCACCAGGGCGGTGGCCAGGTCATCGCCCGGGTTGGCGCGGCGGTACTCCAGCAGGCCGCGGAAGTAGGCGTTGGAGCCCTCGGTGGCGGCGTTGGCGTCGTCCAGCTCGGCGCGACTCATCGGCACCGGGTCCAGGATGCGGCCGCGCACCGTGCTCTCCTCCAGGAACGGCCCGCGGTCGTGCTCGGGGATGCCCAGCATGTCGCAGATGACGGTGACGGGCAGGCGGTGGGCGAAATCGTGGATCACGCACATGCCGCCCTGGTCGCGCACGCGGTCGATCAGCGCGTCCACGATCGCCTCGATGCGTGGGCGCAGCGCCTCGATACGCCTGGCGTTGAACGCCTTGCTGACCAGGCCGCGCAACCTGGTGTGCAACGGCGGGTCCACGAACAGCATCATGCGCGACAGGCTGGCGACGGCCGGCTCGCCCATCAGCTCGGGGTCCATCAGCCGCGACTCCGCACGGCCCATGACCGGGTCCCGCAGCAGGGAGGTGCAGCCGGCGTGGGTGGAGACGACCCAGTGACCGGTGGGTGCGCGCCAGATCGGCGCGGCCTCGCGCAGGAAGCGGTAGGCGGGATAGGGGTTGGCGCGCAGGGCAGGGTTGGCGAAGTCGAAGCCGGCGGGGCTGTCCATGAGGCTTGTCTCCCATTTGTGATGGGAGGTTAACGGTGTTCATGTGTGGGGAGCAAGGGAAGAAAGGCCTTCTTTTCTGAAGAAAAGAAGCAAAAGACTTTTGTCCTTGCGCTGTGTCGGCGGCCTCGACCTATCCTGCGGATACCCGGCTGTTTCAAATGCGGGAAGCAAAAGTTTTTTGGTCCTTTTTTTCAAAAAAGGACTGCTTGCCTTGGATGAGTTAGCCCCGCTGAAGTCGGTGTCACTGCTGGGCCGCCTCCACGTCCGCGCCGTGGGCCTTGGACCAAGCGACCGGGTTTTCCAGGAAGCGCCTCACTTCGGCCAAGTGATGCTCGGGGAAGTATGGGCGGTCACGGCAGGCTTCCAGCACGTCCCACCAGGTGCACAGATGGTGCAACGTGATGTCCATCTGCGCGAGCTTCTCCAGGCTGCCTGGGAACACGCCGTAGTAGAACACCACGAAGGCGTGGTTCACGATGGCGCCGGCGTCGCGCAGGGACTGGGTGAAGCGTATCTTGCTGCGGCCGTCGGTGGTCAGATCCTCGACCAGCAGGGTGCGCCGCCCGTCCGGCACGTCGCCCTCGATCAGCGCGTTCTTGCCGAAGCCCTTGGCCTGCTTGCGCACGTAGGCCATGGGCGTGTGCATGCGGTCCGCCATCCAGGCGGCGAACGGGATGCCGGCCGTCTCGCCGCCGGCCACCACCTCGATCTGCTCATAGCCGATGTGGCGGTTCAGCTTCTCCACGCCGAGCTCGCAGATCTTCTTACGGGCGTGCGGGAAGTAGATGATCTTGCGGCAGTCTATGTAGACGGGCGACTTCCAGCCGGAGGTGAGCGTGTAGGGCTCGTCGGGGCGGAAGTTCAGCGCGCCGATCTCAAGCAGGATGCGCGCCGTCGTCAACGCCGCATCCCTGTCCCAGTCCGTCGCCACAGCCGCCGCCATCGTGCCAACCCCGAAGCCAGCCGCCGTTTTGCCCCGCCGCACGCGATGCGGCAACCCGAGGCCAGTACAGCGGTTGCGACCCGTGTCGGAACGGGCGTATTGTTCCGACAGATAAGAGTGATTCGCAACTGGAGAGCATGTTGGCCGAAATCGGACGTAGATGCGAACGCGCGGTGGTGACCGCCTACCGCGAGCTGCGCCGCGCCGGCACGGACGACATGGCGGCGTTCCAGAGCTGCACCACGCTATACCGCATCCATCATCCGGAGGCGGGGCTGAGCGAGGCACGTGCGCTGGTGAGCGAGTGGATCGACCATCACATTACGCGGTCTGATACTGGGGCCACGCCGGGATGTGAGTGCTGAGATAGGTCAAGCATGAGGCTCTGCCCCAAACCCCGGTGGGGCCTCGAGTACCCAGACCCCCGTCCGTTAAGTATCTTATGAGTAGGTTCTAAGGACTTGTCCTTAGCGGGGTCCAGGGGCAGAGCCCCTGGCCTTTTTTAGACTTTAGTCGCCAACTAAAGCGTTCCTTGCTCAGTTCGGCCAATCAGGAACCGGCTTCAGCGGCCTGGCGATATGGTTGTCCACCAACCCAAGCAGCCCCGCCCTTGGTGTCCCTTCCGTTTCCAGAGGGTCCGCCTCGAAGTCCGGCGTAGCGCACGGCTCCTTGGTCTCCTGCTTGGCGAATGTGGTGACCAGGACAGGCGCTTCCTGGTCGTCGGCGATGAAATCCACGTAGATGGCGACGCTGCCCTCGGGCGTCTCGGCTTGCAGGGTGACGATGTCGCCGTGGGCGTTGTCGCCGATCGTCGCCGCGCGCAGGTTGTGTGCCATGGAGGCCGCCTGCTTGCCGTTGGCAGACCGCACGACGAAGCGCGTTTTCTGGTCCGCCTTGCCGAGGCAGAAGCCGACCTGGTCGCGGGTCTTGAGCACGCAGGCGAACAGCTTGAGCTCGCTTGCGGCGCAGATGCCCTCCAGGGGATCGGCCGCGAAAGCAGGGCCGCCCAGCCCGATGGCAAGAGCCATGACGGGCAGGCCGCAGGCCTGGGCGAGGCTAGCGCCCATCCACCGCCACGTAGTCGCGCTGCGCGTGTCCGGTGTACACCTGACGCGGCCGGCCGATCCGCTGTAGCGGGTCCTCCATCATCTCCTTCCACTGGCTGATCCAGCCGACGGTGCGGGCCACGGCGAACAGCACGGTGAACATGCTGGTAGGTATGCCCATCGCCTTGAGGATGATGCCCGAGTAGAAATCCACGTTCGGGTAGAGCTTCTTGCTGATGAAGTACTCGTCGTGCAGGGCGATGCGCTCGAGTTCAAGCGCTAGGTCGAGCAGCGGGTCGTCCTTGATGCCGAGCTCGTCGAGCACCTCGTGGCAGGTGCGCTCCATAATCTTGGCACGCGGGTCGTAGTTCTTGTAGACGCGGTGGCCGAAGCCCATCAGCCGCACGCCGCTGTTCTTGTCCTTCACGCGGGCGATGAAGTCGGGGATATGGTCCTTGTGGCCGATCTCGGCGAGCATCTTCAGCACCGCCTCGTTGGCGCCGCCATGGGCGGGGCCCCACAGGCTGGCGATGCCGGCGGCGATGCAGGCGAACGGGTTGGCGCCGGTGGAACCGGCCAGGCGCACGGTGCTGGTGGACGCGTTCTGCTCGTGATCGGCGTGCAGGATCAGGATGCGGTCCATGGCGCGGGCCAGCACGGGATTCACGTGGAAGGGCTCGGCCGGCACGGCGTTCATCATGTAGAGGAAGTTCTCGGCGTAACCGAGGTCGTTGCGCGGGTACATGAACGGCTGGCCGATCGAGTATTTATAGGCCCAGGCAGCGATGGTGGGCAGCTTGGCGATCAGGCGGAACGCGCTGATGCGGCGGTGGTCCTCGTTGGTGATGTCCAGGCTGTCGTGGTAGAAAGCCGAGAGCGCGCCGACCACGCCGCAGATCACGGCCATCGGGTGCGCGTCGCGCCGGAAGCCGTTGTAGAACTGGCGCAGCTGTTCGTGCACCATGGTGTGCAGCATCACGCCCCGCTCGAAGTCGGCCAATTCGGCGGCGTTGGGCAGCTCGCCGTTCAGCAGCAGGTGCGCCACTTCCAGGAAGGTGGATTTTTCGGCCAGCTGGTCGATCGGGTAGCCGCGGTGCAGCAGGATGCCGGCGTCGCCGTCGATGTAGGTGATCTTGCTGTCGCAGGCTGCGGTGCCGCCATAGCCGGGATCGTAGGTGAACACGTCCAGCTCGGCATACAGCTTGCGTATGTCGAACACGGCGGGGCCCATGGTGCCGGGCAGCAGCGGCAGCTTGGCCGAGTTCTGGGTGCCATCGAGGGTGACGGTGACGGATCCGATCGGCGCGCCGGTCATGGCTGGGGTAATCCTGTAGGGAGCGGGTAGGCTGGGCGGGGAACATAACGGCGGATTTCAGCCGAGTGCAACCTTCGCACCCGCAGCATCGAACCTAGGCGGTGTTTTGGGAAACAAGGTGCGAAAGCTTCGGGCCAACACTCATAGCGACAGCCAAGAGTTTTGAGCGTAGGCAAGCATGGGGCTCTGCCCCAAACCCCGCTGGGGCCTCGAGGCCCCAGACCCCCAATCTGTTTCGCAACACGACAAACAGGTTGTAGTATACATGACCTGGATTGATGACTCACTAACAAGGCCAAGGGCCTGCACGCCCATCAAGGACAAGTCCTTAAAACCTGTCTGCTTAAAAATCCTAAACAGATGGGGGTCTGGGGCCTCGAGGCCCCAGCGGGGTTTGGGACGGAGCCCCAAGCTTAACGTGGCGGCACCGCTGGCGCTAACCTCTCAATCCCAGAACGGCGACGCCCGGGTGAACCGACACCACGCCCGCTGCACCTTGCCCGCCGCGCGCCCCGCACGCGCAGCGCCGAAACCCTGCACCACGCCGGCCGCGAACGCCCGGTCCGCCCCGCCGGCCAGCTGAGCCGTGAGCCCGGCGGCCACCTCCGTGTCGTTTACCGCCCCCAGCACCGCCTGCAGCGCTTCCAGCCGGGGCAGGTACTTGCGCACGTGCTTCTCGGCGAACAGCGGGGCGAAGAACTCGGTGGCGTAGCGCAGTCGCTTGGCCTGCTTGCGTATGTCGTGCAGGTGCGACGGCGCCAGGCCGGTGAGGTCGTTGCCGGGCGCCAGCACGTGTTTCAGCCTGCGATCCAGCGCGCGGACGGCGTAGTCGGCGGCGGGGCCGTCCAGCATGTGGCGGTCGCCGGCTTCGTCCCAGGGGCGCAGCGTCGGCAGCAGGGCCAGCCGCATGGACAGGTGGGTCCACTCCTGGCTGCCCAGGTATTGCGCGAGGTCAGCGTAGGCGGCGAGGCGCTTGCGGCCGGCGGCGGCAATAAGCTGGGAGATCCGCCTGTCCTGCGGGAAGGCGGCGACGACTTCGGCGCCGGTCTCGCTTAGGAACACGTCCCAGTCGCGCGCCACGCCCAGGCGGGCAGCCAGCGTGCGGAGCACCGCGGCCAGCTCGTCCAGCCAGGGGCAGGCGCCGGTGTCGTCCCGGGCGGCGTGGCGGAAGGCGGTCAGCGCGCTGCGCAGGCGGCGCACCGCCACCCGCATCTGGTGCACCGGCTCGGGCGTGGCAGCCTGCGGCACCAGGTCCGCCCAGTGCAGTATCACGTCGGAAAGGTGCGCGGTGATGCAGGCCAGCGCGCCAGTGGCCGACACGCCCGGGGGCAGGACGGGAGCGCCGGTGTGGCGGGGCCGGGAAGGGCGGCTGCGGGCCAGCGCCATGGCCTGCGCGGCCAGGCTGCGGCGCGGCACGGTCAGGTCCAGCGTCTCGGCCAGGGTGGCAGCAAGCCCGGCCGCGTCGGCGGGCGCGCCGGACAGCATCACGCGGCAGGAGGGCTGGTCTTCGGCAACGCCACGCAGCGTGCCGCACAGCACGCTCAGGCGGCCAGGGCCGTTTGGCAGGTGCAGTCTCTGCTGGCGAAGACGGCCGGCAAACGCGGCGGCGGGCGCCAGCTTGCCGGGCAGGGGAGTGCGCAGCCCGTCCTGGGCGGCCGCCTCCTCCAGCACGGGTGCCAAGTGCGCCGGCAGCCAGCCTGTCGCGTCCGCTGCAGGGTGCAGCCGCTCCAGCCGCCACACGCCCGCCTTGCCGCCTTGGCACAGGGCAAGGCCGGCTTGCGCCAGGGCGCCGTCCGCGGTGTCGTGCCAGATCAGGTTGCAGGCGGCGGTGCTGGCGGAACCGTCCCGCCTGGCCGCTACGGCAGGGGCACGCAGCAGGCGGTCGAGCAGCGTCGAGCCCAGTTCGAATTCCAGCGTGATCTCGGTGGCGGGCCGCTTCGTGACGTATCCTGTCTGCGTCTGCGTCAGCGCGGTGTCGGGCGGCACGTCGGTCTCGGACTGGAACGCGTTCAGCTCGCCCTGCCTTGGCCATCGGCCTCCAGGTCTCGCGGGCGGATGAACCGGACCAGGCGGCCGGCAGGCCCGTCTCCGGTCTCTCCGCCCAGGTTTCGCCAGGCCGGCGTCACGGTGAACTCGGCCAACGCACCGGCCGGGAAGCCCGCACCTAGTTGCTGCACCAAGTTACCGTCTGATGACGCATCGTGTGCGCCGGCCAGGCGCATGGCGAGGTCGTGCAGCCCCGGGTTGTGACCCACCACCATCAGGCTGCGCACCGTGTCGGACACGGCGGCGACGATGGTCAGGATGCGCTCCGGCGAGGCGAGGTAGAGGCCGTCCATCGGCTCGACCGCCGGCGTCCGGTCCCACGGGCCCAGGGCGTCCAGCGTCTGCAGCGTGCGGCGGGCCGATGAGACGAGGACCACCTCGGGCGCCAGGCCGAACTGGCGCATGGCGGTGCGCATGGCAGAGGCGGCTGCGTGGCCGCGTGGGTTCAGCCGGCGCGCGTGGTCAGAATGGGACGGGTCGTCCCAGGAGGACTTGGCGTGGCGGAGCAGGAGGAGCTGGCGCATGTTGAGGGCGGGGACCTTTGGGTCGGGCAAGCAAGGCCTTCTTTTTTGAAAAAAAGAAGCAAAAAGCTTTTGTCCGTTTGGGGGCGTCTGTTGCGGCGGGCGTGCAGGCTCATGTGAGAGGCGGCACGGCGGGGATCTTGGCATGGACGGGCGTGGCGGAACACTGCGGATGATCCTGGGCGACCAGCTCAGCCCGGGTATCTCCTCGCTGTCCGATCTCGACCCGGCCTGCGACGTGGTGTTGATGGCCGAGGTGATGGCCGAGTGCACCTACGTGCGCCACCACGCCAAGAAGATCGTGCTCGTGCTCTCCGGCATGCGCCACTTCGCCCGCGCGCTGGCCGCGCGTGGCGTGCAGGTGGAGTACGTGCGGCTGGACGACCCGGAGAACACGCAGTCCCTGCGCGGCGAGATGCTGCGTGCGCTGGCCCGCCATGGCTGCGCCCGCGTGGTGGCCACCGAACCCGGCGAGTGGCGGCTGTCCGAGGACATGCGGCGCTGGCAGGACGTGGCCGGCGTGGAGGTCGATATCCGTGACGACACCCGCTTTTTCGCCCGCATCCAGGACTTCCTGGCCTGGGCGCGCGACCGGCGTGGGCTGCGCATGGAGTTCTTCTACCGCGACATGCGCCGCCGCCACGGCCTGCTGATGGACGGCGACCAGCCCGAGGGCGGCGCCTGGAACTACGACAAGGACAACCGCGCCACCCTGCCCAAAGGCGTGGCCAACCCGCCGGTGCCGCGCTTCCCGCCCGATGCGGTCACAACCGAGGTGATGGCGCTGGTGACGCGGCACTTTCCCGGCCATGCCGGCTCGGCCGAGGATTTCGCGCTGCCGGTGACCGGAGCCCAGGCACGCGAGGCGCTGGCCGACTTCATCGCTAACCGCTTGCCCAGTTTCGGCACCTTTCAGGACGCAATGAAGGCGGGCGAGCCTGTGCTGTTCCACGCGCTGGTCTCCACCTCGCTGAACCTGGGCCTGTTGGAGCCGCGCGAGATCTGCCTTGCCGCCGAGGATGCCTACCGGCGCGGCCATGCCAAGCTGAACGCTGTGGAGGGGTTCATCCGCCAGATCCTCGGCTGGCGGGAGTTCGTGCGCGGCATCTATTGGGCCAACATGCCGGAGTACGCCGGCAAGAACGCGCTGGACGCCACCCGCCCGCTGCCGGGATTCTGGTGGACCGGACAGACGCGGATGAACTGCCTGCACCACGCCGTTACCGACACGCTGGTGCACGCCTACGCCCATCACATCCAGCGACTGATGATCACCGGCAACTTCGCCCTGCTGGCCGGCCTGCATCCGGACGACGTGGATGAGTGGTACCTGATCGTCTACGCCGACGCTTACCAGTGGGTGGAGCTGCCCAACGTGCGCGGCATGGCGCTGTTCGCCGATGGCGGCATCATCGGGTCCAAGCCGTACGCCGCCTCCGGCGCCTACATCAACCGCATGAGCGACTACTGCAAAGGCTGCGCCTACGACGTGAAGGACGCGCAGGGGCCGAACGCCTGCCCGTTCAACTACCTTTACTGGGACTTCTTCGCCCGGCACGAGAAGCTGCTGGCCGGCAACATACGCCTGGCGATGCCGATGAAGACGCTGGCGCGCATGGACCCGGGCAAGCTGGCGGCGATTCGGGCGAACGCTGCGGCGTTCCTGGAGTCGGCGGAGATGCAGGCGGGGCAAGCTGGATACTGACTGCGGTGAAGCAAAAAGGCCTTCTTTTTTTGAAAAAAGAAGCAAAGAACTTTTGTTCCTGCCGCCTCGATTTCTCTTGAGGCTGCCGCACGCCTGATGCCGCCGACGGGAGTAAAAGTTTTTTGGTCCTTTATTTTAAAAAAGGACTGCTTGCTTTCTTTGCTCCTTGTTGAATGTCCCCGGAGAGGGGGCTTCCTTCCTTCGGTCCAGCCCCTAATGTCCGGCCATGCCTGGAACACTACCAGAACGCTTCACCACCTGGTTCGCCGGCCGCGGCTGGTCGCCGCGCCCGCACCAGTTGCAAATGCTTGCTGCCGCCGCACAGAACGAGAGCGTACTCCTCATCGCCCCCACCGGCGGCGGCAAGACTCTGGCGGGCTTCCTGCCCAGCCTGGTGGCGCTGGCCGCCCCGCGTGCGAACCCCACCCTGCACACCCTCTACATCTCGCCGCTAAAAGCGCTGGCTGCCGACATCGCGCGCAACCTGACCGTGCCGGTGGCCGAGATGGCGCTGCCCATCACCATCGATACGCGCACCGGCGACACCTCGTCCGAACGCCGGCGGCGGCAGCGCGAGGCGCCGCCGGACATCCTGCTGACCACGCCGGAGAGCCTGGCCGTGCTGCTCAGCCAGGAGGCCGCACCCGGCCTGTTCGCCGGGCTGCACACCGTCATCATCGACGAGATCCACGCGATGGCGGGCACCAAACGTGGCGACCAGCTGGCGTTGGGGCTGGCGCGGCTCACCACGCTGGCGCCGGCCGCGCGGCGCGTCGGCCTTTCGGCCACCGTGGCGCATCCCGCGGCGCTGCTGGCCTACGCCGGCGCCGGCGGGCCGGCGCGCCTGATCACCGTGCCGCAAGGCGCCCCGCCATCCCTGCGCATGATGCTGCCCGAGGCGCGGCTCGCCTGGTCCGGCCGCATGGGCCTGGCCTCGGCGCAGATCATCCTTCAGCGCATCGCGGCGGCGGGGCTGACCATCGTGTTCGTCAACACCCGCGCCCAGAGCGAGCTGCTGTTCGCCGAGCTGTGGCGGCTGAACGAGGCGACGCTGCCGATAGCGCTTCACCACGGCAGCCTGGACCTGGCGCAGCGACTGCGGGTGGAAGCGGCGATGGCGGCGGGCGAGCTGCGCGCCGTGGTGGCCACCTCCTCGCTGGATTTGGGGATCGACTGGGGCGGGGTGGACCAGGTGATCCAGGTGGGGGCGCCCAAGGGCACCTCCCGCCTGCTGCAGCGCGTGGGCCGCAGCAACCATCGCATGGACGAGGCGAGTCAGGCGATCCTGGTGCCGGCCAACCGCTTCGAGGTGCTGGAGTGCCAGGCCGCCATCGAGGGGGTGGCCGCGCAGGAGCTGGACGGCGACCCACCGCGGCCGGGCGGGCTGGACGTGCTGGCCCAGCATTTGCTGCTGACCGCCGCCTCCGGACCCTTCCACCCCGACGACATGTTCGCCGAGATCCGCCGCGCCGCGCCCTACGCCGCGCTGACGCGCGAGGACTACGAGGACGTGCTCACCTTCGTGGAGAACGGCGGCTACGCGCTGGCCACCTACGACCGCTACCGCAAGCTGTTCCGCGATTCGGAGGACCGCGTGCACGTCCGCGACGCGCGCACCGCCCGCCAGGCGCGGATGAACGTGGGCACCATCACCGAAGCGCCGCTGCTCAAGGTGCGGCTCGGCGGCCCGCGCGGCCACGTGCTGGGCGAGGTGGAGGAGTACTTCGCCAACACGTTACGCCCCGGCAACACCTTCCGCTTCGCCGGCCGCCTGCTGAGCTTCACCCGCCTGCACGAGATGACGATCGAGTGCGTGGACGGCGGCACCGGCACGCCGATGGTGCCCACCTACGTGGGCGCCCGCCTGCCGCTCACCACCAACCTGGCCGCCCGCGTGCGCGCCATGCTGCACACGCCCGAAGCCTGGGCCGCCTACCCCGAACCGGTGCGCGAGTGGCTGGCGCTGCAGGCGGACCGCTCGGAACTGCCCGCGCCGGACACGCTGCTGGTGGAGGTGTTCCCCCGCCAGGGCCGCTGGTACCTGGTGGCCTACACGTTCGAGGGCCAGCAGGCGCACCAGACGCTGGGCATGCTGCTGACCAAGCGCATGGAACGCGCCGGCACGGCACCCTTGGGATTCCTGGGCACCGACTACGTGATCGCCACCTGGTCGGCCAACGAACCGACCGACATCGCTGACCTGTTTGCCGAGGACATGCTGGGCGACGACCTGGAAGCCTGGATGGCCGAGAGCTCCATGCTCCGCCGCACCTTCCGCAACGTGGCCACCATCGCCGGGCTGATCGACCGCAACCAGCCCGGCGCCACCCGCACCCGTCGCCAGGTGACCATCAACACCGACCTGATCTACGACGTGCTGCGCCGCCACCAGCCCGGCCACATACTGCTGCGCGCCACGAGGGCGGACGCCGCCCAGGGCCTGACGGACATCAGCCGGCTCGCTCTGCTGCTGGCCCGCGCGCGCGACGGGCTGCGCGTGCGCCGGCTGAAGCGGGTCTCGCCGCTGGCGGTGCCGGTGCTTCTCGATATCGGCCAGGAGAGCATACGCACCGCGGTGAACGAGGACACGCTGCTGGAGGAGGCGGAGGCGCTGATTGCGGAGGCGACGGGGCCGTTGGATGCGGCGCTGGCTTGAGCGTGGTGGGTTTTTCAGAGGTGGAGGAAGGGGAGGCAAGCAGTTCTTTTTCGAGAAAAAGAACCAAAAAGCTTTTGCTCCCTGTCGGGTGTGCCCGGATAGAGCCGCGCTTAATTGTTTAAGGGCTTTTCATTCGTGATCTAAACTTAACCTCTGTATTCGGTTGGAGGTTGTGTGTTCGGCTCTCGAGAATATCAGGTTGTGTCGTTTCGGGAAATCACCAAGGTCGGCACGATAGGGTTCCGGATGGTTATCTCGGTAATTGGATGCTTCAAGCCTAGCCACGGTGGCTGGCAATATAAAACGGTCGCGGCCGGAATGACTTTATTTGTTGTACCTGAACATTGTTCAGCTTGATGAAGGTTATATCGAGTTGGCTCTCTCCGCGCACACCCGACAGGGAGCAAAAGCTTTTTGGTTCTTTTTCCTCGAAAAAGAATGCCTTGCCTATCCCTGAGCCTCCTCAACCATGTCACCGCCAGAGCCGCAGGTGCGGCACGTGGAACCGCATTCGGTCGCGCAGGCCGCGGCTGCTCATCAGCATCTCCACGCCGAACGCCGCCACCGATCCCAGCGTGCACACGATCGCCAGGCCGAAAAAGAACAGCAGCACGTCGGCGATGGACTTGTTGCTGACGGCGAACAGGAACAGCGTCAGGATGGCCAGGCAGGTAGCCGCGGCGCCGGCCGTGCTGAGCACCACGGCCATGTCCAGCACGAAGGAGCGACGGTGCAGGCGGCTGATCTCGTCGGTCTCGGCCGGGCTGCATGGCGCCTGGACACCGCCGGCCAGCGCATCGAGCCGGTCCGCCACCCGCGCCAGCCGGCCGGCGAACACGTTGAGCAGGGCCGCGATGCCGGACAGCAGGAACACCGGCGTGAGCGCAGTCTGGACGAGGTGTGCCGCTGTATCGAGGGTGTAGGATTGCAGGCCGCCCATGGCGCCCGTGTAGCGGCATCGTCCTGCCCCGTCGATCCTCGGTAGCTGCATGCAGGGCTGGCCCCCGCCTGGCTTGCTATCTCTACGGCCCCGCCTGGCCTATAGTAAGGTATAATCGCAGCTCAACCAGTCCAGCCGGCCGGTCCAGACCGCCGCGAGGGTGGCTGCTGCCCCCCTGCTGGAACCCGTATCATGACCTTCGCCACCAATCCTGCCCTGGCTCGCGCGCTGACTGCGCGCGGCTACACCGAGCTCACGCCCGTGCAGGACGCGGTACTGGAGCCAGCGGCCGAGGGGCGGGACCTGCTGGTCTCCGCCCAGACCGGCTCGGGCAAGACGGTGGCCTACGGCTTGGCCTTCGCGCCCACGCTGCTGGGCGGCGAAGAGCGGTTCGAGCGGCCCGGCAACCCGCGCGCTTTGGTGATCGCGCCGACGCGCGAGCTGGCCATGCAGGTGCACCGGGAGCTTACCTGGCTATACGCCGAGACCGGCGCGCGCATCCTGAGCTGCATCGGCGGCATGGACGGCCAGCGGGAGGGCCGGGCGCTGGAGGCCGGCGCCCACATCGTGGTGGGCACGCCCGGACGGCTGTGCGACCACCTGGCGCGCGGCCGGCTGCGCCTGGGCGACCTGGCGGTGGTGGTGCTCGACGAGGCTGACGAGATGCTCGACCTGGGCTTCCGCGACGAGCTGGACACGCTGCTGGACGCGACGCCGGAGTGGCGCCGCACGCTGCTGTTCTCGGCCACCATCGCCAAGGAGATCACGGCGCTGGCGCGCAAGTACCAGAAAGATGCGCTGCGCATCGACACGCTGGTGCGCAACCAGCCGCACGCCGACATCGAGTACCGCGTGGTGCGCACGCCGCCGCGCGAAACCGAACACGCCGTGGTGAACATCCTGCGCTACTTCGAGGCGCCGACCGCACTGGTGTTCTGCGCCACGCGCGAGGGCGTGCGCCACCTGCACGCCAGCCTGCAGGAACGCGGCTTCACCAGCGTGGCACTGTCCGGCGAGCTGACGCAGAACGAGCGCACGCGCGCGCTGCAGGCGATGCGCGACGGCCAGGCCCGCGTGTGCGTGGCCACCGACGTGGCCGCGCGCGGCCTGGACCTTCCCGATCTCGGCCTGGTGATCCATGCCGACATGCCCACCAATAAGCAGACGCTGCTGCACCGTAGCGGCCGCACCGGGCGCGCCGGCCGGAAGGGCACCTGCGTGGTGGTGGTTCCGGCCAACCGGGCGCGCGCCGCCGAGGCGCTGATCGCCAGCGCCGGCGTGCACGCGCAATGGTCCGGCGCGCCGCTGCCTGAGGAGATCCGTGCCCGCGACGGCGCCCGCCTGTTGGGCGACCCCGCGCTGACCGAGGAGATGACAGAGGACGACCTGACGCTAGCGCGCACGCTGCTGGAAGGCCGCTCGGCCGAGGACATCGCCGCTGCCCTGGTGCGGATGTATCGCGCCCGCCTACCCGCGCCCGAGGAGATCACCGACCTGGCGCCGCTACCCGGCACGCGCCGCGAGCCGAGCGGGCGCGAACAGGCGCCGCGCGAGCGGCCGGAGAAGGCGGCCATCGCGTCCGGCCCGATGGTGTGGTTCAGCCTCAACGTCGGCCGCGCCAAGAAGGCCGACCCGAAATGGCTGCTGCCGCTGATCTGCCGCATGGGCGGCGTGGAAAAGCGCGACGTGGGTGCCATCCGGATCCAGGACACCGAGACGCGTTTCGAGATCACGCAGGGCATGGCCGGAGAGTTCGCCGCCAACATCCCCGACGACGCCGAGGACAACGTGAAGATCGTGCACGCCGAGGCGCCTTTGCCGACGCCGCGGCGTGATCCCTCGGCGCCTAAGCGGTTTGTGAAGACGGCTTACAAGAAGGTGGACAGGAACAATGCCAAGCGGCGGACAACTTAAGGCAAAGCAAGCAGTTCTCTTTCGGAAAAAAGAACCAAAAAGCTTTTGCTCCCTGTCGGGTGACGCGGAGAGGTGTGTTCCGACTGTCTGAGCGGATGCAATTTGACCTGAGAAGAAGCAAAGGAATTTGCCGCTGGGCCCGCTGAGAAGAAGTTTCTGGAGCCTGTTCCGCTGGATTTTGAAATCAGTCTATAACTGTGGCAGTTGTTTCCTCGCCACAAAGAAACTCATCGAACAATGCCATATCTGTGAAAGTCGGATTTGAGTATGTTATTTCACATCCAGTTTCGGGTGTGTCCTCCACCTTATACCAACGGCCTTTAATGTTGACCTGTGAAGGAAGGCCAAGGGCTCTGCC
>CAXTBC010000069.1:0-19182 GCA_964242595.1 uncultured Acetobacteraceae bacterium
CGGCCGGCAGCTGATCACGTCGCTCAGGACGCGGCGGCCGCGCGCGCTGCCTGGCTGTCACTGCAAGCCGCACCGGCCGACAGCGCCGGCCGGGCGGAGCGCTCGGCCGCGGAGCTGGCCGAAGCCGAGGCGGCGCACGCGGCAGCGGGCGCGGCGCTGGCGGCAGCCGAGCAAAGCGTGCGCGCCCTGGCGGTAGCCCAGCGCGACGGCGAGCAGGTGGCCGGGCGGAGCCGCGAAGAGGCGGTGCGTGCCCAGGCCGTGCTGGAGGCGGCAGGCGGCGCCCTGCAGGCGGTGCTGGCGCGCGCGGCCGAGCGGCTGGGCCCCGAGGCGGTGCTGCCGGCAGTGGCCGAGTGCGGGGACGCAGCCGAGGAGCGCACCCGCCGCCGCTTCGAGCGGCTGAGCCGGGAGCGCGAGGACATGGGGCCGGTGAACCTGCGCGCCGAGCTGGAGCTGGCCGAGCTGGATGAGCGGGTGGCTGCCCTGGAGCACGAGCGTGAGGAGCTGGGCACCGCGATCGCCAAGCTGCGCGGCGCGATCGGCCACCTGAACCGCGAAGGCAGGGCACGGCTGGCGGCCGTGTTCGCCGAGGTGGACGGCCATTTCCGGACCTTGTTCACCCGCATGATGGGCGGCGGGCGGGCGCACCTGGCGCTGACCGGCTCGGACGACCCGCTGCAGGCCGGCCTGGAAATCTATGCCGAGCCGCCGGGCAAGAAGCTGGTGTCGCTGTCGCTGCTCTCGGGCGGCGAGCAGGCGCTGACGGCGCTGAGCCTGATCTTCGCGGTGTTCCGCTGCACGCCGGCGCCGGTCAGCGTGTTGGACGAGGTGGACGCGCCGCTGGACGACGCCAACGTGGAGCGGTTCTGCACGCTGCTCGACGACGTGGTGCGCGACACCGGCACGCGTTTCCTGGTGGTGACCCACCACCAGCTGACGATGAGCCGGATGGACCGGCTGTTCGGGGTGACGATGCAGGAGCGCGGGGTCTCGCGCCTGCTCTCGGTGGATTTGCGCAGGGCGGTGGCGATGGTGGAGCCAGTGATGCAAGCAGCGGAGTGACAGGCTAGCCGGGCAACAAACGGGGTCTGGGGCTTCAAGCATTCAGCGGGGTAAGGCAGAGCCGCATTTTGCTTCGCTACGCTTCCCTGCCTACGCCACCTCGGCCAACACCTCGCGCCCGACCAGCGCCGTGAAAGCTTCAGCCGCCATGGGCCGGCCGAACAAGTAGCCCTGCACCTCGACGCAGCCCTCCTCGCGCAGCATCTGCGCGTGCACCTCCGTCTCCACCCCCTCCGCCAGGCTGGCGATGCCGAGGTCGCGCGCGATGCCGATGATGGAGCGGACCAGCGATCGCGCGGCAGGGTCGGTGCCCAGCGCGCGGGTAAAGCTCTGGTCGATCTTCAGCTTGTCGATCGGCATGCGGCGAAGATAGCTCAGCGACGAGTAGCCGGTGCCAAAATCGTCCATGGCGATGCGCACGCCCAGCGCCTTCAGTCCGGCCAGCGTGGCCAGCGTGTGCGGCGCGTCGCCCAGCAGCACGCCTTCGGTGATCTCCAGCTCCAGCCGGGCGGGTGCCAGCCCCGTCTCGGCCAGCACGCCGCCCACCAGCCCCACCAGGTCGGTGGTGCTGAACTGCACGGGCGAGAGGTTGACGGCCACCGAGAGCGGTACGGCCCATCCGGCCGCCTCCCGGCACGCTGCCCGCAGCACCCAGGCGCCCAGCACGGTGATCAGGCCGCACTCCTCGGCGATGGGGATGAACTCGGCCGGGGAGACGTGGCCGCGCACCGGATCGCGCCAGCGCAGCAGCGCCTCGGCACCCAGCAGGGCACCGTCGGCCAGGCAGTATTGCGGCTGGTAGTGCAGGCTCAGCACCTGGGCGGCCACAGCCTGGCGCAGATCGTGTTCCAGCTCGGAGCGCTGACGCAGAGCGGCGTCCAGCTCCGGGGTGAACAGCCTGGCCTGGCCGCGGCCTCGGGCCTTGGCGTCGTACAGGGCCATGTCGCCGAAGCGCAGCAGCTGGCCGGGATCGGTGGTGTGAGACGGGGCCAGGGCGATACCCACGCTAAGGCCCACGCTGACGGGGCGCTGGGCCACGATGTAGGGCTGCGAGAGCTCGGCGATCAGCCTTGCGGCAAGCACTTCGGGCGTCTCGCCGCCCGGCAGGGTGGCCTGAAGCACCACGAACTCGTCGCCACCCAGCCGGGCCACCAAGTCGCTCGGCTGCAGGCAAGCCAGCAATCGGTCGGCCACGGCGCGCAGCAGCGCGTCTCCCGCGGCGTGGCCCAGCGTGTCGTTCACGTCCTTGAAGCGGTCCAGGTCCAGGCACAGCAGCGCGGTGCCGGCCTGTCCGGCCTCGTCAGCCTGTGCCGAGAGCGCCGCATCCAACCGCTCGCCGAACAGCACGCGGTTGGGCAGGCCGGTCAGCGCGTCATGATGCGCCATGTGCAGGATCCGCTGCTCGTCGATCCGGCGCTGCGAGAGGTCGGTGCAGATCACCACCGACCCAACGGTGCCGCCGGCCTCATCGCGGATCGGGCTGGCCCGGATCAGCATGGGCGTGGGCGCGCCGTCACGCACGCTGATGTCGGCCTCGCCCTGCCAAGCCTCGGCGGTGCGCAGCGCCTGCTGCAGCGCCCAACTGGTCCGCACGTCGGGAATCAGCGCCGGCAGGCCGCCAATCGTGCCGATCTCCTCGCCGCCGTAGCCGAACGCGATGGCGAAGGCGGGGTTGACGAACAGCGGCGCGCCGCCTTCATCGGCGATCAGGATGGCGTCGCTGGCGCTCTGCATGGCCGCGCGCACGCGCAGCCGCTCCTCGCTTTGCCGGCGCAGCCGGTCGGTGATGTCCTCCAGCGTGCCGACGAAACCCAGGAAGCGGTCGGCCTCGTCGCGCAGGGCACGAACGGTCTTGCTGACCCAGTAGGTCGAACCGTCGGGCCGCCGAAGCTCGGACACCTCGCCTGAGTACCCTCCCATGTTCATGATCATCCAGGTCAGCCTATCGGACCGTCCCGGGTCGACGAACAGGATGCCATTTTCGAGCGCCGCGATGGCGGCCTCCAGCCGTTCGTAGCCGGTGATCGCCAGCAGAGCCGCGTTCGCGCTGGTGATCATGCCGGTATCGTCGGCACTGAAGATGCCCAGAGCCGCGTTGTCGAACACCGCCTTGTACCGATTTTCTGCCCGCACCAGGCGGCGCGCGGTGTCGCGAACGACGCCAAGCGCGCGCGCCATTGCACCTACCTCGTCGTCACGGTCCAGCGCCGGTAGCGGCATCTCCAGGTCGCCCTGCGCCAGACGGTGCAGCGCCGAGGTCAGAAGGTCGAGCGGCCGGGTCAGCTCGCGCAGGGCGGAGAACACGGCCAGCATCACCGCGCCCAGTAGGATCGACAGGGCCAGTCCCTGCGTGCGCAGCTCGGCCATCAGCGCCTGGTGGAGCCGCGTGGTGCCCAGCCGTATGCGCAACGATCCAAGCGCGCGCGGGTGGCCGTGGTCGGCAAAGTTGATCGGCCTGGTCACGTCGACCACCTCGCTGCCGGCCGTCATCGGGCCCGGCCGCTCGCTCAGCACCGAGCCGTCCGGGCGTAGCAGGGCAGCGCCGGCAAAGTCCGGCGCCTCGGCCAGCGCGTCCAGCGCAGCGTCCAGCTGGTCCTGATCGAGGTTCCACAACGGTACAGACAGCGCCGAGGTCTCCAGCGAGGCCAGCAGGCCCGCCCGTTCGGCCAATGCCGCCCGGCCGGCGACTCCCATCGCGTGCTGGCGTGCAGCGGCGTCCACCAGCAGGATCGCGGTCAGCCCGATGCTGGCGACCACCATCGTGCGTGCGCGCAGCGAAAGCTTCGTGCGGGTGATCAGGCCCGTCCAGCCCATCCTAGTGCCAGTCCGCCAAGCCGTAGCGCGCCAGGATGGCCGACAGCCGGCCCGAGGCGCGGAGCCGGGCCACGCCGTCGCTGAAGATCACGGCCAACAGCGGCGAGAGCGGGTTGGCCGGCGAGAATGCCACGTAGACGGGGACGCTCAAGGGGTCCTTCGACAGGATAAGCTGGTCGCCGAGTTGAAGCTCGTCGATGGCCTGGTTCAGCACGTGTGAATCGTCGAGCACCACGTCGAGCCGGCCAGCCAGCAGCTTGAGCAGGTTCTTGGCCAGAGCCCGGTCGCCGGACATGTACTGGATGCGCGTGCGGTCGCCCCGGATGGCGCGCAGATAATCGCCCAGCGCGCCGGCGAACTCGTAGGTGGCCACCACGCCCAGCACGCGGCCGTCCAGCGAATGCGCGCCGACATAGGCGAACGGCACGCCGCGGCGAACCACGAACCCGGCGTTGCTTAGCCCGATCGGCTCGCCGGGGATGACGAAGCCGGGTACGTCGGTGGCGTAGGCGCCGATCACCGCGTCCGCGCGGCCCTGGCGCGTCTCCTCGATGCTGCGCGACCAGCTCAACAACTGGTAATCCACGTCGTAGCCGGCCTCGCCGAAGACGATCTGCGCAATCTCGATCACGTAGCCCGGGCGGTCCGAGCCGGGAACGCAGTTGTACGGGCACCACAGGTCGGAGCGCAGCACCACCGCCGGGCGAGCGGCGGCATGGCTGGCCGGCCATGCGAGCAGCGCCAGGAGGACGATGTGCCTGATCCGCATAGTGAACCCCTCTCGGGCCGAGAAGAGTGCAGCTTAGCGGGGGGGTGTTAAGGCCAGGTGAGCGGGCCAGCCGCGCGGAGCTATGTCGTCCCGCTACCGTCAGGTGTCCGCCCTGCCCCGGCTGGCGATGGACGCCGGCGCTAGCGTATCGGCAACCCTCGGGGTGCCCGGCTGCTTGTGGTGGCCAACCCGAGGAGCATGGCATGACCGGCAGCACGCGTACCAGTGGCAACGACCCGATCGAGGGCGCCGACCCCGGCGGCACGCACAGCACGAAGCCCGGCAACCCGGACAAGTCCGGCCAGGCCAGGCCCACGCAAGTTCAGCAGGAGGTGGTAAGCGGCGACGCCAATGCGGGCCGGCCGGACGAACTGCGTAGCGAGCCTAAGGGGCACCGCGAAGCGCCCGATCAAGGAGGGTGAAGGAAGCAGTTCTTTTTCGAGAAAAAGAACCAAAAGCTTTTGCTCCTTGTCGGGTGGCGCGGAGAGATGCGCGTCTAACGGACAAATGTTTTCTGCTTCTTTCTTTCAAGAAAGCAGGCCTTCCTTGCTTCTCACCCACGACACGCGACGCAGCCAGCCCCAAGCCCCCAGCGCCAGCCCTACCGCCCCCCAAGTCGCATTGTAATTCTCGATGGCGGCGACTCCGACGAGCACGGCGCCTAACTGCGCCGGAAAGCCGCCGCCCCAGGCAAAGCCGGTCAGGCCGAGCAGCAGGGCAGCCCCGCCGAGCGCGTAACGGCCCTGCAGCCAGATCAGCCCCGCCCGCGGCAGGCAGGCAAGCGGCGCCTCGGCCGCCGCACAGGCCGCCCCCCAGGCCCTAGGCTCCAGAAAATACGCCCGGTAAAGGATCAGCATAGCGGCCGTGACCACAACGGCTGTCAGCCCAATCACGTCCCGTCGCCGCATGGCTCCGCCTCAACAAACAAAATTCCGCTTCTTCTTCCAAAGCAAGCGCTTCCTTATAGGCTGCCATCGCAATGCCCAACCCGCCCAGCTTCCAAGACATCATCCTGCGTCTGCACACCTACTGGGCGGCCCAGGGCTGCGTCATCCTGCAGCCCTACGACGTGGAGATGGGCGCCGGCACCTTCCACCCTGCCACCACACTGCGTGCGCTGGGACCCAAGCCCTGGCGCGCCGCCTACGTGCAGCCGTGCCGCCGTCCGAGCGACGGCCGCTACGGCGAGAACCCCAACCGGCTGCAGCACTACTACCAGTACCAGGTGATCATGAAGCCCAGCCCGCCAGACGCCCAGGCGCTGGTGCTGGAGAGCTACCGCGCCATCGGCATCGACACCACGCTGCACGATTTCCGCTTCGTGGAGGACGACTGGGAAAGCCCCACGCTGGGCGCCTGGGGGCTGGGCTGGGAAGTGTGGTGCGACGGCATGGAGGTCACGCAGTTCACCTACTTCCAGCAGGTGGGCGGCATCCCCGTCGTGGTCCCGTCGGCCGAGTTCACCTACGGGCTGGAACGCCTGGCGATGTACGTGCAGGGGCGCGAGAGCGTGTACGACCTGGACTTCAACGGCGCCGGCGTCACCTACGGCGACGTGTTCCTGCGCGCCGAACGCGAGTACAGCGCCTACGATTTCGAAGCGGCAGACACCCGCCTGCTCGCGACCCACTTTGCCGACGCCGAGGCCGAGTGCGCCGCCCTGCTGGCGCGCGCACTGCCGCTGCCGGCCTACGACCAGTGCATCAAGGCCAGCCACCTGTTCAACCTGCTGGACGCGCGCGGCGTGATCAGCGTCAGCGAGCGGGCCGCCTATATCGGGCGTGTGCGGACGCTGGCGAAGGGGTGCTGCGAGGGGTGGCTGGCGGGGTAAAAGTGAGCAAGAAAGGCCTTCTTTTCTGAAGAAAAGAAGCAAAAGACTTTTGTCTGTTGGGCTCGCTTCCCTGGATACGCGGCGGGCTCGTTTCCAACGGCTTGCGATCACACTACAACCCGGACCATGCTCATTCCGCCGCCCAAGCCTCGTCCGGCCGAGCCGTTTCTCTCGGTGATCGTTCCCGTGTTCAACGAGGCCGAGGCGATCGGGGCGTTCCTGGCCGCCATCACGCCAGAGCTCGGCCGCGCCGTCCCCCGTTTCGAGATCATCTTCGTCAACGACGGCTCAACCGACTCCACGCTCCCGCTGCTGCTGGCCCACGCGGACGCGGCACCTCACATCAGGGTCGCCAACCTGTCGCGCAACTTCGGCAAGGAGGCAGCCATGACAGCGGGGCTGGACCTTGCCCAAGGCGACGCGGTGGTGTTGATCGACGTTGACCTGCAGGACCCGCCCGAACTGCTGAGCCGCTTCGTCGGGCTCTGGCGGGAGGGCTACGACGTGGTCTACGGCCTGCGCGAGAGCCGCACGGGCGACGGCCGGCTGAAATCTTTCAGCGCGGGCATGTTCTACGCGGTGTTCAACCGCATGTCGGCCACCGCCATCCCGCACAACGTCGGCGATTTCCGGCTGATCGACCGCCGCGTGGCCGACGCCATGCGGCTGCTGCCCGAACGCGGTCGCTTCATGAAGGGGCTGTTCGCCTGGGTGGGGTTCTCCTCGGTCGCGGTGCCCTACGTGCGCCCGGCCCGCAGGCTCGGGCAGACCAAGTGGAACTACTGGCGCCTGTGGAACTTCGCGCTGGACGGCATCGTGAGCTTTTCCACCGCACCGCTGCGGATCTGGACGTATTTCGGCGCCGTGCTAGCCCTCGTTGCCGTGGCCTACGCCGCCTTCATCGCCCTGCACCGCGTGCTGCTGGGCGCCGACGTGCCGGGTTACGCCTCGCTGATCATCGTGCTGCTGTTCAGCACCGCGGCCAACCTCATCTCCCTCGGCATGATCGGCGAGTATGTCAGCCGGCTGTTCGTGGAGACCAAGCAACGGCCGATCTACCTGCTGGAAGGCGTCTACCGTCAGGCGGACGCAGCCGCGCACGTGGCGGGAATGGTGGCCGGCGATGGATCTTAAGGAAGCGGAGATCCTCGGCGGCGCCGCGCAAGATCATTGGTACTACCGTGCCAAATCGGCGGCGATGCTGCAGATGCTGGGCGGCACCACCGCCGGCGAGGTGCTCGATGTCGGGGCCGGGTCGGGCTTTTTCTCGCGCGAGCTGCTGGACCGCACGCCCGCCACGGCGGCGATCTGCGTCGACCCGAACTACCCCGTCGACCACGATGAGGCGCAGAACGGCAAGCCCATCTCGTTCGTACGCCAGGTAGAGCGTTTCGGCGGGAGCCTGGTGCTGATGATGGACGTGCTGGAGCACGTGGCCGACGACACGGCCCTGCTGGCCACCTACGCCGCCAAGGTAGCACCCGGTACGAGGTTCCTGCTGACCGTGCCGGCCCACAGGTGGATGTGGAGCGGCCACGACGTGTTCCTGGAGCATTTCCGCCGCTACACGATCGGCGAGGTGGACCGGCTGGTGGCGCGCGCCGGGCTGACGCTGGTTGCCAGCAGCTACTATTTCGGGCTGACGCTGCCGCTCGCAGCCGGGGTGCGACTGGGCCGCCGGCTGAACCCGTTCCACCGCGAGGTGCCGGGTTCGGACATGCGGCCGCATCACCCGGCGGTGAACACGGCGCTGTGGCAGGTCTCGCGCGCCGAGTTGGCACTGCTCGGGCGCAACCGCCTGGCGGGGCTGTCCGTGTTTGCGCTGGCGCGGCGGTGAGCGCGAGCGCACTAAGCAAGGCCTTTTTTTACGAGAAAAAAAGCAAAAAGCTTTATCCGTTCGGTGCGGCTCTCTCCGGGCACCCGACAGGGAGCCAAAGCTTTTTGGTTCTTTTTCTCGAAAAAGAGCTGCTTGCTTTCCTTTTAAAAATCCAGGTCCGCGTAGTGCACCGGCGGGTCCACGCCGGCCACCCGGTCCGCCAGCAGCGGCCGGAACGAAGGCCGCGACTTCACCCGCGAGTACCAGTCGCGTGCCGGGGGGCTGATGGACCAGTCCACCTCGCCGGTGAAGTCCAGCGCCGAGAGGTGACCGGCGGCGGCGAAATCGGCCAGGCTCAGCTCGTTGCCCGCCAGCCAGCGGCGTTGCTCGGCCAGCCAGCCGATATATTCCAGGTGGCCGCGCAGGTTGGTGTAGCCGGCGCGAATCAGCGTCACGTCCGGGTTGCCGCGGCCGAACATGCGCTTGAGCTGCTTTTCGCCCAGCAGGTTGCGCGTTACTTCGTTGGCGAACTTGCCGTCGAACCAGGCCACCAGGCGGCGGATCTCCACGCCTTCACCCAGCGTGCGGCCGAGCATGGGCGTGTCCGGGTACGCCTGCTCCAGGTACTCGCAGATCACGTTGCTGTCGGGCACCACCAGGCCGTTGTCCTCCACCAGCACGGGCACCGTGCCGGCGGCGTGCATGGCCAGGAACTCCGGCCGGCGCTCCCACACGCGCTCCACCTTCAGCTCGAACGGCAGCCGGCGCTCGGAGAGCACCAGGCGCACCTTGCGGGCGAACGGGGAGAGCGGGAGGTGATAAAGGAGGCGCATGGCCGCGCCTTATGGCATCCGCGCGGCGTTGCGCCAAACTCGAACGGTCGCGGCCGCAGCCGGCGAGCAGGTCGTTTGAGAGAAGCCGAAGAGCTTCGTTCATTGGACTGATGCGTTGCCGAGACGAGTCGTCCAGCACTCATCCTGCGGGCCGACCGTCTTGCAAACGCCTGACAGCCTGCCGACATTGGACTGGCGCGGTGCCGGAAGGGCCGCGTCATACGTCTCGCTCATATGAGGAGGCCCACAGCTTGAGCACTCGTCTGTTCGCGTCCCCGTTGTTCCTCGGCTTCGACCATCTCGAGCAGATGATCGAGCGTGCCGCCAAGACGTCGTCCGACGGCTACCCACCCTACAACATAGAGCAGACCGGCTCGACCGAGCTGCGCATCACGCTGGCCGTGGCCGGCTTCACCATGGACGACCTCCAGATCACCCAGGAGGACAACCAGCTGGTGATCCGCGGACGGCAGGCCGACGACACGCAAGGCCGGGTGTTCCTGCACCGGGGCATCGCTGCGCGGCAGTTCCAGCGCGCTTTCGTTCTGGCCGAAGGCATCGAGGTGGGCAGCGCGTGGCTCGATAGCGGGCTGTTGCACATCGAATTGTCACGGCCACGGCCCGAGCCGAAGGTTCGCCACATCGAGATTGCGCGTCCGGAACGGGTGCGCAGCCCGAAAATCGTGGATGGCGAGGGCTGAGGCCCGCCCGTTCCGCCGACGGCCCGGCTTTTGCTTAATGTCAATTACCTGCTGCTATCCTTCCCGAGGTTGCGGCGCCCGGACACCGCCTGCAGGCCGATCAACGGCCGGCACGCCAGGCCGGACTTGGAGTACTCTAGAATGAACATCGATGACGACGTGCAGGACACCGACAACCAGGCTTTGACAGCAATGGGCGCGTTCGACATCCGCCACATGACGACCGAGCAGCTTGGTGCGCTGGGCGTGTCCCACCTGGCCTACGTCAAGCCGGTGCTGGTGAACGGCGCGCGCGCCTTTGCCATCCACGGAGCGGACGGCACGCCTATGGCCGTCGCTAACGCCGAGGAGTTGGCGTTCGCCGCGATCAGGCAGCACGAGATGGTTCCGGCATTGGTGCATTAGGCAAGGCAAGCAGTTCTTCTTCCGGAAGAAGAATTACAAAGCTTTGCTTTTCGTTGGGTGCTGGCGGATTTCGGCATGCCTCATGGGCAGAAGCTCGTGACCCTGTTTTCGAAAATGAGGGTTTCTTGTATAGGTCGACCTGATGCTGACCTTTGCCCAGTCTTTTGCCGGGAGTGAGGTTATACGATCTGGCGGTCCGAGCTGTGTAGCACGCTTGCTATGGCGCCGTAGATCTCCGACACGTGAAGTCGGAACCTTCGGAGTTCTCGATCCGAGTTTCATATAGGCACTTGGACGAGCATCTCAGTCATTTCGTTGCCGCCTACAACTATACGCGTCGGCTCAAAACGCTGAAGGGCCGCACACCATACGAGTTCATCTGCAAAACCTGGCAAACAAAGGCAAACGATTCATACTTGACCCGCTCCACCAGATGCCGGGACTGAACATCTGGATAGCTGTTTGTTGGGTAACCTAAACTGGCGCAGAGTCCATACTCGCGCACAGCCTTCCGCTTACTGCGCCAGCACAGCCAAGTCCTGATAGGCGAACACGCAGTCTCGGCCTGCCCGCTTGGCCGCGTAAAGCGCCATGTCCGCATGCTCAACCAGCTCGGAAACACGCATCGGCCCGTGCATCGGCACGAACGCCTCGGTGCCCAAGGTCACCGTAACCACCCCGTGCGGGCTGCCCGCATGCGGTATCGCCAGCGCCCGCACCGCCCCGCCGATCCTGTGCGCCATCGCCAGCGCCCCGCCCTCGGTGTTGCCAGGCAGCAGCACCGCCAGTTCTTCCCCGCCGTAGCGCGCCGCCGTGTCGCCGGGGCGGCTGAGCAGGGGCGAAATCACCCCGGCGATCGCCCGCAGGCACGCGTCGCCCGCCTGGTGGCCGTAGAGGTCGTTGAAACCCTTGAACTGGTCCACGTCGATCATCACCAGGGCCAATGGAAGCTGCGCCCTGGCGGCGCGGCTGAACTCGCGATCCAGTGCCTTGTCGAAATGGCGGCGGTTGGCCAGACCGGTCAGCGCGTCCTGCATCGCCATGGCCTCCAGCGCGTGGTTGGCCGCCTCCAGCGCGTGGTTGGCCGCCTCGGCCTCGGCATGCGCCTCCCGCAACGCCGCTTCGTTCCGCTTCTGCTCCGTCGTGTCCATGATCACGCCGAATAGCGCGACCGTCCTTCCGTCTGCGCCAGCGTGCGGCAGGCCGCGGCTGAACACGTGGCGTTCGCTGCCGTCCGGCCTCATCAGCCTGGCGTTGAACTCGTAGGGCGTGCCCGTGCGGATCGCGGCTTTCACCACGGCGAGCACGGCCGCGCGGTCCTGCGGATGAAAGGCTCCCAGAGCAGAGTCCGGCGTCGTCGCGAAACGGGCCCGATCCACGCCGTAGATCCGATAGATCTCGTCGGACCAGAACACCGCCGGCGCGCCACCTTCCAGGTCGGCGTGCCAATGACCGACCTGGGCGATCTGCTCGGCCATCTCCAGCCACCCGTTGGCCTGTGCCGTGCTCGCCTCGGAGGCGGCAAGGCGATGGTTCGTCGCGCGCAGGACCTGCTGCGCGCGTTCCTCTTCGCCTATCTTGCGCGCCAGCCGGCGCCCGAGGGCCACCAGCACGCCTGCCACAACGGACAGGCCCAGCACGTGGGCGAACGCGGTCCTGCGCCATCCTGCCAGCACGTCCTGCCGGCTGCGGCCGACCATCAGGAGCACGGGCGCACCCTGCACCCAATGATAGCTGGCCAGCCGCTCCAGCCGGTCGACCTGGCTGAAGTTCTCGAAGTGCTCACGATCGCCCGGGCCTACGATCCTGGTGAACAAGTCGCTCGACGACACGTCGGCCGCCTCGCCGCGCGGGTCGGCCGGCCAGCGTGCGATGTTCACCCCGTCCGCCCGCGTGAGCAGGATGATGCCGGCGCGTCCCGTGTCGAAACGGGCATAGGCCTGTCGGAGCGAAGCGGTCCCTATGCTGACCACCACGACGCCGGCAAAGCTGCCGTCTGGATGGTCCATCCGGCGCGACAGGGTGATCACCCAATTTCCGTCCATCGGATCGCGCACCGGCCAGCCGACCAAAAGCCCGCGCCCTCGCGAAGCTGCGTGCCGGACGAAGATCCGCATCGCCTGTATGGTATCGGAGGCCGCGGCGGTCGCGCCCGAGGTCACCAACACGCGGCCACCAGCATCGGCCACCAGGAGCCGGTGGATCAATGGCAGAGCCTGCGTGTGCAGCCTCAGCAAGTTGGGCAGGCTCTCCAGCCTTGCCGGGGCGGTGCCGTCCGTCTCGACACGCTCGCGCATGCCGAGCAGGACCGTGTCCAGCGTCTCGATTGTCCCACGCGCCTGGTCGGCCAGCGAGCGCGACAGGTTGGCGGTCTCGGCCTGTGCGGCAACGATCGCCTGGTCATGCGCTGCCACCAGGTTCACCACGTCGGCAAACGCCACGGCGCCGATGGCGAAAGCCACCACCAACACGAGCCTGCCTTGCAGGCGTCCGAGGGTGGGGAGATGCCATAGACGACGGAGCATCAGGGTGGAATGTCTCCGGAGTATGTTTCAGCTTCGACACCAGATTACGCCCAAGATCTTTCCAAACAATAGAAACGGGGCAACACACGTCGGGTGAATCGTTAACCTGCTGGCGGAAGGCAGGAGCTCCGCCGACGGCTGTATAGTCTTCAACAGTCGCAAGCATGGGGCTCTGCCCCAAACCCCGCTGGGGCCTTGAGGCCCCAGACCCCCGTCTGTTTAGAACCTAACAAACAGGTCCTAGCAGATGGCGCCGCTGGCGCTGTCGGTTTGAGGCTGCGCCGATCTAAAACCGACGGGTTCTGGGGCATAGCCCATGCTTGCTTACAGCCGATGGCCAATCCGCTCCGGTTCCCGGAAATTACGGCCACAGCCTTGTCAGGCCAGGTTTCGCCGACGGCGCCCCAAGCTGACGCGGTGGCTAGTCCGGATCGTCCAGCCCGATCGCCCGCAGCCGCGCCCGCTCCTCGTCCCAGCCGGACCGTTCCTTGACGTTGAGGAACAGGTGCACGGTCCGGTCCAGCAGCTGGCCGAGGTGGGAGCGTGCCTTGGCGCCGATGTCGCGCACCCGCGCGCCGCCCTCGCCGATCAGGATCGCCTTCTGGCCCGCGCGCGCCACGTAGATGGTGGCGTCGATCCGCACCGAGCCGTCCGGGCGCTCGGTGAAGCTCTCGGTCTCCACCGTAGTGCCGTAGGGCACCTCCTCGTGGGTCTGCAGGAAGATCTGCTCGCGCACGATCTCGGCGGCCAGCAGGCGGTCCGGCAGGTCGGTGATCTCGTCGTCCGGGTAGAGGTGCGGGCCCTTGGGCAAGGTGGCGGCGATCGCGTCCAGCAGCTCGCTTACGCCGTCCCCGTTGGCGGCGCTCACCATGTAGGTCTCCTCGGTGGGCAGCAGCTCGGCCAGCGCGGCGGTGAGCGGCAGCAGGCGCAGCCGCGGCACCAGGTCCACCTTGTTGAGCACCAGCCACACGCGACGGCCGGAGCCGCGCAGCCGCCCGGCGATGGCCGCCACCTGCTCGGTGACGCCCGCGCGGGCGTCGACCAGAAGCAGCGTGAGGTCGGCGTCCTCCGAGCCGGTCCAGGCGGCGTTCACCATCGCGCGGTCCAGCTTGCGCTTGGGCGCGAAGATGCCTGGCGTGTCCACCAGCAAGATCTGTGCTGCGCCGCGCAGCAGGATGCCCAGCACGCGGAAGCGGGTGGTCTGCGCTTTCGGGCTGACGATGCTGAGCTTGGCGCCCGCCATGCGGTTGAGCAGGGTGGATTTGCCGGCGTTGGGGGCGCCTACGATGGCGACGAAGCCGCAGGTGGTCATGGGAAGGAAGCAGTTCTTTTTTGAAAAAAAGAAACAAAAAACTTTTGCTCGTTCGGGTGCGCGAGGATGAAACGAGTCGTTTCAGCCGTCCGCGACAGCGCAGGCAAAAGTTTTTTGTTTCTTTTTTTCAAAAAAGAAATCCTTCCTTACTTCAACTGTTCCAACAGATCCCCAGCCGCCGCCCGCTCCGCCATCCGCTTCGTCCCCCCACGCCCCGTCCCCGTCTTGCCCAGCCCCGTCACCGTCACCACGAAGTCCGGCGCATGCGACGGCCCCACGCTGGACACCGTCTTGTACTCCGGCAACGCCGTCCCGCGCGCCAGCACGCGCTCCTGCAACGCCGTCTTCGGGTCCTTCGGCGGCTTGACCTGCCCGTCCATCACCGGCGACCAGGTGGCACGGATGAAGCGCCGCGCCGGCTCCAGCCCGCCGTCGAGGAACAGCGCGCCCATCGCCGCCTCCATCGCGTCGGCCAGCACGGTAGACAGCCGCCCCACGCCGGCCATCGCCTCGTTGGCGCCAAGGGTGAGCAGGGCGGTCAGGCCGATGCGCTCGGCAGCCTCGGCCACCGCCTCGCGCGAGACGAGGTGGGCCATGCGCAGGCCGAGCTGGCCTTCCTGCTCCTGCGGGAACCGTTCGGCCAGCCACTCGGCCATCACCAGGCCCAGCACGCGGTCGCCCACGAACTCCAGGCGCTCGTTGGAGCCGGCGCCGGTGCTGCGGGCTGATTTACGACCGCGCCCGGCGCGCACGCGGCCCACGGTGGCCGAACGGTGGGTCAGCGCCTCGGCCAGCAGGCCGGGCGTGCCGAAACGGTGGCCGAACAGGGTTTCCGCGGCGGCCAGACGGGAGTCGGGCAGGCGTGATTCAGGCAGTCGGGAGTCGGGTAGGCGAACTTCAGGCGGGCGCGCCTCGGGCAGCGCGCGGGCGGCAGGAAGGCTCAATCCACGCCCTTAAGGAGGCGGCCCCACTGCACCTCGAACGGCCAGTACCAAAACTCCCAGACGGAGTGGCGACCACGGTCGAAGCTGAAGAAGATGAACTGCGCCCGGCCGATCACGTTTTCCAGCGGCACGAATCCGAGCCCGTCGACGATGTAGCGGCTATCGGCCGAGTTGTCCCGGTTGTCGCCCATCATGAACAGGTGGCCGTCCGGCACCACGTACTCGTCGGTGTTGTTCGGGTCGAAGTAGTCGCCCACCACGTGCTCGTCGTCGGCGTAGGTCTTGAGCATCTCGTGCTTCGGGCCGCCCGGCAGGTCCTCGATGTATTCGCGGCTCTGCACGCGGGTGCCGTTCTCGTCGGCAGAGGGGCCGTAATCGCCCACCAACGTGCGCGGCACCTCGGTGCCGTTGATGTAGAGGTGGCCGAGCTTGACCTGCACGTGGTCGCCGGGCAGCCCGATCACCCGCTTGATCCAGTCCTCGCTGGTGTCGCGGGTGTTGCGGAACACCACCACGTCGCCGCGATGGGGATAGCTGCCGGCGACGCGGCCGGAGAAGATGTCCGGCGAGAACGGCAGCGAGAAATGCGAGTAGCCGTAGCTGTACTTGCTGACGAAGACGAAGTCGCCGATGTGGAGCGTGGGAATCATCGAGCCGGAGGGGAT
Organism: uncultured Acetobacteraceae bacterium; assembly: GCA_964242595.1. Lineage (GTDB taxonomy): Bacteria > Pseudomonadota > Alphaproteobacteria > Acetobacterales > Acetobacteraceae > BOG-908. The sequence goes on from CAXTBC010000069.1 coordinate 15,675, forward strand.
GTTGAACGGCTCGAACGCCACGGTGCGGATCGCCAGCGCGATCAGCCCGGCATAGACGAGCGTCTTGACCGTCTCGACCACGCCCGCCACGGCGGACGGCTTCTTGGCGCTGCTGGATTTGTTGCTGAAGGACATGGGGCGCGGGGTCCGGCGAAGCAGGCGTTAAGCCGTGCCGCGGGGTTGGTGTCAAGGAATGCGCGTTGGGCAAGGAAGCAAGGCCTTCTTTTTTGAAAAAAAGCAGCAAAAAACTTTTGTCCCTGCCCTGTGTCGGCGGCTCGGTTTGTCCTGAGACATCCGGCCATTTCAAATGCGGGGAGGAGCAAAAGTTTTTTGGTCCTTTTTTTCAAAAAAGGACTGCTTGCTTACTCCCCGCTGAGGTCCCGCCGCCGCCGCTCCAGCTCCTCGCTGTACCGCCGCAGCGCGTACTGCTCGGTCAGCAGCCCCAGCACACGCAGGGTATCCGGCCCGTCCACCACCGCCAGCGCGTCCGCCTCCGCCGTCTCGAACAGGGTGGCCGCCTCCTTCACCGTCATCTGCGGCGTCAGCACCGACTGCGTGTGGTGCAGGATCTCGCCCACCAGCACCACCTCCGCCTCGGCCGCGTGCGCGTCGGCCACCCAGATGATGCCGGCGTAGCGCTCGGCTGCGTCCACCACGATCACCCTTGCCACCGAGCCCAGCGGGTATTGCCGCCTGAACGCCTGCAGGCTCAGGCCGATGCCCACCGTGCGCACGTCCTGCCGCATCATACGCCCTACCGTCAGGTTGCGTATCCAGCCCACGTCCACCGCGCTGCGTATGCTCTCGCCGCGCAAATGGAAGCGCCAGGTGGCGAACGAGTAGCCGAAGGTGCGCCGCACCGTCAGCGACGAGACGACGCTGGCTGCCAGCACCGCCACCGTCAGCGGCAGGCTGCCGGTGCTCTCCAGCGCCAGGAACGTCATCGTCAACGGCCCGCCGACGATGGCCACCGCCAGGCCGCTCATGCCGATCAGCCCGTAGACCGGCTCGGGGAACACCGGGATCGGCCAGGCCAGCAGCATCAGCGCCGCGAACGCCTTGCCCAGCATGGCGCCCAGGAACAGCGAGGCGAAGAACAGCCCGCCGCGGAAGCCCGAGCCGAGCGAGATGGCCGAGGCCGCCGCCTTCAGCCCCAGCAGCAGCAGCAGCGTGCCCAGCGGCAGCTCCGCCGTCAGGCTCGCGCGCAGCGCGCCGTGGCCGGCCGAGAGCACCGCCGGCGTCATGCAGGCGAGCCCGCCCACCGCCAGCCCGCCGATCGCCGGCCGCAGCCACACCGGAACGTGGCTTCGGCTGAACGCCCGCTCGGTCAGCGTCACGCTATACATGATGGCAATGCCGGCCGCGGCGCACAGTACGCCCAGCACGATCACCGGCAGGAAGTCGGCGGTCGCCATGCTGGCCGGGGTCGGGATGTCGTAGCCCGGCTCGTCGCCCAGGATCAGTCGTTGCACCATCACCGCGCTGATCGAAGCGGCCACCACTGGCGCCAGCGCGCCCAGCGCGTAGGTGCCGATCACCAGCTCGAAGGCGTAGAACGCGCCGGTCAGAGGGGCGTTGAACGCGCTGGCAATGGCGGCCGCCGCGCCGCAACCCACCAGCAGCCGCAGATCCGCCCGCCGCACCCGGAAGGCGCGTCCCAGGCGGGAGCCCACCGCCGAGCCGATCTGCGTGTAGCCCGCCTCCAGCCCGACCGACGCGCCGGCGCCGTTGCTCAGCAACGTCTGGGCCACCACGGCCAGGCTGTCCCGCAGCGACATCTGGCCGCCGTACAGCGCGTTGGCCTCGATCGGATCGATCATGCGGCGCGGCGCCCAGCGCGCCAAAGCGAGCGTCAGCAGCCCCGTAGCCAGGCCGCCGACGCCCAGCACCGCCACCGCCCGCCACGCCGGCAGCGTCACCATGGCCGAGAGCCGCTGCCCTGGTACCAGCCCATACAGCAGCTCGTGGGCCAGTTGGGTGAACTGGTTCATCGCCACCACCAGCAGCCCGGCCGCAACCCCCAGCAGCGAGGCCAGGAGCATGAGGAAGATCTCGTCGGCCCGCACCAGCGCACGCAGCGACCTGGGCGCTTGCACCGCCACGTCCGCCAGGCTGCGGCGCGGACGCGGTGGCAGCCTAGGGACGGCGCGCGTGGCGGTCAGCTTGGATGGCGGCGGCATGGCGGGCATCCTGCGGGCACCCGGCCAGGCGGGCCGGATGGCGTTGTGCTACGCGGCAGCCCAGAGTCTTACAATCCTCGTATCCAACCCCGGCACCCGCCGGACCGTCAGGAGGCAACACGCGATGGCTGACCCGGACATGATGCGGCAGGTCGCGACCAGCGGCGCCGGCGGGCCCGAGGTAATGCACGTGACCCAGGTGCCGGTCCCTCGCCCGGCTGCCGGCCAAGTGCTGCTGCGCGTGGCCGCCGCCGGCGTGAACCGGCCGGACCTGGCCCAGCGCAGCGGCGCCTACCCGCCGCCGCCGGATGCCAGTCCGATCCTCGGCCTGGAGGTGGCCGGCGAGGTGGCGGCGCTGGGCGACGGCGTGGCCGGCCTGGCAGTGGGCGACCGCGTCTGCGCGCTGGTCAACGGCGGCGGCTACGCGGAGTACTGCACGGCGCCCGTCGGCCAGTGCCTACCCTGGCCCCGCGGCTACGACGCCGTGCGCGCCGCCGCCCTGCCGGAGACGTTCTTCACCGTCTGGGCCAATTTGTTCGGCCCCAACCTGCCCACCGGCGGCCACCTTGCCACCGGCCAAAGCGTGCTGGTGCACGGCGGCAGCAGCGGCATCGGCACCACCGCCATCCAGCTCGCCTGCGCGTTCGGCGCCCGCGTGTTCGTCACCGCCGGGTCGCCGGAGAAGTGCGCCGCCTGCGTGGCACTGGGCGCCGAGGCTGCGATCGACTACCGGCGCGAAGATTTCGTAGCCCGCGTTCAGGCGCTGACCGACGGCCGGGGCGTCAATGTGGTGCTGGACATGGTGGCCGGCAGCTACCTGTCGCGCAACACCCAGGTGCTGGCCAAGGACGGCCGGCTGGTGGTGATCGCCGTCCAGGGCGGCACGCGCGATCCGGACTTCAACATCGCCCTGGTGATGGTCAAGCGTCTGGTGGTGACCGGCTCCACCCTGCGGCCCCGCAGCGCGGCAGAGAAGGCGGCCATCGCCGCGGAGTTGCGCAGCCAGGTGTGGCCGTTGCTGGAGGCGGGGCGGTGCGCGCCGGTGATCCACCAGGTGTTCGGCCTGGAGCAGGTGGCCGACGCGCACCGGCTGATGGAGAGCAGCGCGCATGTCGGGAAGATTGTTATGACTACGTGATACCGAGGGCTTGGGGATTGATCTGCAAGCAAGCATGGGGCTCTGCCCCAAACCCCGTCGTGCGCAGCACGCCTTCGCGTGACGGGGCCTCGAGGCCCCAGACCCCCATCTATTTAGAATCTCTTACAAACAGCCTCTAATACCAACGGCCTTTAATGTTGACCTGTGAAGGAAGGCCAAGGGCTCTGCC
>CAXTBC010000070.1:0-18963 GCA_964242595.1 uncultured Acetobacteraceae bacterium
CTCATCGCCTTCATTGGCTACATGCTCAAGCACGCAGCAGCCCTGGTTTAAGGTGTATAGCACCCTCTAGAAACACACCCTTAGCATTTAATAAGAAAACATGTGATCAAAACGACAGGATGAGAGTCGATCGCAAAGTGGCCTGCCGGCGGATGCTCATCGGCATGCCCTCTCCCTCCACAAGAAAACCGTCACAAAGGAAGCAAGCTCTTCTTTTTTGAAAAAAGAAGAAAAAACTTTTCTTCATCACTCGTATCGACAGTCTTAATTTCTCCTGCAGCACCCGGCTATTTCACATGCGGGAAGCAAAAGTTTTTTGGTCTTTTTCTTCAGAAAAGGACTGCCTGCTTTCTGAGAATCAGCTTCAACGCAGGTCGGCGTTACTTAGCCTCCGCCAACTGACTATGCACCAGTTCGGCAAACCGCCCGCGCGCCGCCAGCAGCCCGTCGAACGTGCCGCGCTCCTCGATCCGCCCGGCATCGAACACCAGGATCTCGTCGGCATCACGCACCGTGGACAGGCGGTGGGCGATCACGAACGTGGTGCGGCCCTTCATCAGGTTGGCCATGGCGCGCGACACGCGGGCCTCGGTGGCGGCGTCCAGGGCGGAGGTCGCCTCGTCCAGGATCAGCACCGGCGCGTCCTTCAGCAAGGCGCGCGCGATGGCCAGGCGCTGGCGCTGGCCGCCGGACAGCGTGGCGCCGCGCTCGCCCACCAGCGTGTCGTAGCCTTGCGGCTGGCGGATGATGAAGTCGTGCGCCTCGGCCAGGCGGCAGGCATGCTCGATCTGCGCGTCGGTGGCGTCCGGCCGGCCCACCAGCAGGTTGTCGCGGATGGAGCGGTTGAACAGCAGGCTCTCCTGGAACACCACGCCGATGTTGGCGCGCAGGCTGTCCAGCGAGACGTCGCGTAAATCCTGTCCGTCGATCAGAATGCCGCCTTGTTGCGGGTCCCACAGGCGCTGCAGCATGTGCATCGCGGTGGACTTGCCCGCTCCGGTGGAGCCCACCAGGGCGGTGACGGTGCCGGGCCGCGCCACGAAGCTCACGTTCGACAGAATGGCCGGGCCACCCGGGTAGGCGAAGCTCACCTGCTCGAACGACACCTCGCCATGCGTCACCTCCAGCTCCTGGGCGTCGGCGTGCTCGGGCACGCTGCTCTGCATGTCCATTAGCGTGAAGTAGTCGGCGATGCCGGGCGCCCGCATGAACAGCGAGCTGGCGAAGGTGACGGCCGCTTCCAGCCGGCCGATCAGCAGGGTGGAGAAGCCCATGAAGCTGACGATCTGCGCCACGGTGGCCTGGCCGTGCAGGTGCAGCATGGCGCCGGCCACCACGATGGTGATGACGGCCAGCGTGCTGGACGCGCGGGTGAGCACGGTGACCAGCGCCCACCAGTTGAGCACCGGGAACTGGTGGCGGATCACGTGCTCCACGATCTCGGCGAACGCCCGCGCCTCGGCCTGCAGCCGGCCGAAGGACTGCACGGCCACCACGTTGGAGAGCGCGTCCTGCGCGCGGCCGGCCAGCGCCGAGTGCGCCGCCTCGGCCTGCCGCTGCCCGGCCTGGGTGCGACGGATGACGAACAGCGTGACGGTGGCGAACACGGCCACCAACGCCACCAGCACCAGCGACAGGCGCCAGTTCAGCAGGGCGCTCAGCGGCAGCAGCACGGCCACCGCCACGTAGGTGGCCAGGTTCTCCTTGAAGAAGGTCAGGCAGAGCGCGAACATCGAGTCCGAGCCGGAGACCATGGTCTTCATCACGCTGCCCGACTGCACGCCGGAGTGGAACGAGCTGGGCAGCGCCAGCACACGGTCGAAACAGCGGCTGATGGCGTCCAGCCGCGTACGGTGGGCCAGACGTTCGGCACCCATGGCGACCGCGATGTTCACGCCTATGCCGCAGGCGCCGATAGCCACCCACACGGCGACCAAGCGGCCGCCTTCGGCATAGAGTTGGGCGTGCGGCAGCGTGTCGGTCCTGGCCAGCAGGCCGATCACGTGGCCGAACAGCAGCGGATCGAGGAACTGCAGGGCGGCGACGCCCAGATTGCCCACGACCAGCATGGCGAGCGTGGCGCGGCGCTTGGCCAGCATTTCCAGAACCCGTCCGTAAACCTTCATAAGCTGCATGCTGTGGACACTTTCGGCCAGACCGCCGGGAGCGATTACCCGACACAGGCTGGATAGTGCTGCAACGCGGCGAAAAAGCGGCAGACTGACCGTTCAACTGTGGCAGCACGCGAAAATGAGATGCCTGGCCAAGCCCGCCGGATCAGCAGGGCGTGGCGGTGAACACGTTGGTGGGGTTCACGAATTCATCCTGGGCGGCCACCAGCAACAGCTCTCGTTGGCCGGCCTGCAGCGTGCGGCTCAGCAAACCGTGAACGGCGCTGGCAGCTTGCGCCATGGCGTGCGCCGCCTGGCCGCAACGGAGCACATGGAACAGGAACAGCGCGGCGATGGCGTCCCCCGCGCCGTTGGCCGCAATCCCCAGCAAGGGTGTGCGTAGCCGGTGCGTGCCGTCCGGCCCGGCACAGAGCAGGTCCAGCGCGTCGGCCGGCGTGGCTTCCGTGCGCAGGCTGGTGACGAGCACGATACGCGGGCCGTCCGGCCGCATGCGTGCCTGCAGGCCGGCCACGGCCGCCTTGGCACCGGCCTCGGTCGTGCAGTTCTGGCCGGTCAAGCAGGCGAGCTCGAACTGGTTGGGGGTCAGCATGTCGGCCAGCGGCACCGCCAGTTCGCGAAAGAACAGGTCGATGCCGGCGCGCACGTACATGCCCGGGCCGTCATCGCCGATCACCGGGTCGCAGCACCATAAAGCGGCCGGGTTGTGCGCCCGCAGCCGGGCAGCCGCGTGCAGCACTGCCCCGCCAGTCGCCGGGTCGCCGATGTAGCCCGACAGCAGCGCGTCGCAGCCGCCCAGCACACCACGCGCCTCGATCCCGTCCACCAGCGCGCGGATCGTCTCCGGCGACGTGGCCACCCCGGTGTGGCCGCCATAGCCGGGGTGGTTGGAGAAGTGCACCGTGTCGATCGGCCAGACCTCGGCACCTAGCCGTTGCAGCGGGAAGACGGCGCTGCTGTTGCCCACGTGGCCGTAGGCGACATGGGACTGGATGCTGAGGATGTTCATGCCGCCGGGATACCAGGTTCGGGGAGAGGTGGGCTGACACTCATGCATGGAGCATAGACGGCAAAAGCCGCGCTTGCTCTGGCCGAAGTCGGGCGGCTCGCTTCGTGGACAATGCTCGTAAAGAGTGGATTTCTTGAACCGCTCACGACGCTCTCTTCGGCTTTCGATGAAGAGAAATGCTCAGCGATGCCTTCAAACGGATCTTGCTGAGTGCTTCGTGAACGTGTCTGCGCTGCGCCCGTGCATCGGCCGACGCAATTGATGGGCATTGCCGATTACGACCACCGCTCGACTGGTCTCGTGAGCGCTGACGCCCGCCCGGTCGTGCGCGACATCATGCTATGGTTTAAGCAGCGCGAAGCAATGCTAAAGCTGCTGGCTGTTGCCACCTGGGACCGGTTTGTCATCTGCCGGCCTTATCAGAGTGAACACTCTGGCGTCATCAGCAGCATCACCGTTGTCCACATCGTCCAGTTGCCTCATGTCGAAACCGGCTGAGCGGCCTAGAGCCGTCAGGCTATCAGCTACCGTTTTGGTACCCTGCTTCCGGTTAGGGCTATCGGCAAGCCGGAAGATGAATGCTCCTCCAGGCTTGAGAACCTCAAAGATCTCGACAAGTAAAGACAGGGCCGGGATTTCAGGATCCGAACTAGGGTCGATGAGGAAGTCCAGCTCTGACGCTGTGAACTCGGCAGTGCGGACGTGGCTCTGAAAGGAATGACGGTGCTGGTCGGTGTTCGACACGAGCGCCGCTCGTTCTGGAGTGCTTGTGAAAAGCGGGACTTCTTGCAACTCCGCGACGACTGGTCCGGTCTCACCGATTGCGTGGATGCGTGTTTGTGTCAGGAATGGCAGCGCGTCGTGCAGGCTGAGGGCATTCTGCGCGCCGGCATGAGCGATGATAGCGGCGGCAAGGTCTGCGTCGCCGGAGACGGCGCCGCAGTGCTGGCAGTCGTTCGGGTGGGCCGACGCCGAGGTCCCGTCGGTCGTGCCGGCATGTTGCCGCCTCTGGTCGGCTGCGCCGACATTTGGCTGAGCAGTGCCGCATACGCGACAGACCGTTACGCACAGGATGTCCTGCATCACTGCCTGGGCGTGGGCCTGTCCGAAACGCCGGCGGACCGCGGCAGCCCCGCGCGCTGACATCCCTGCGCAGAGGTCTGGGTCCTGCAGCAAGTCGACGATGGCCGCCGCGAGCGCCTCCGGCGTCTCGCCCAACAGCACCTCGGCGCCGTTTTCGAGTGCGATCCCCTCGTTGCCGATCGCGGTGGTCACGACGGGGATGCCGGCCTGCAGGCTGCTGACCACCTTGCCTTTCACGCCGGCACCGTAGCGTAGCGGCGCGGCGGACAACCGCGCCTTGGCATACCAGGGCTCCAGGTCCGGCACCTGGCCCGTCACCTGGACGCGGTCGCCAGCAAGGGCGAGGATCTCGTCGGTCGGCGCGTCGCCCACCAGGAGCAGGATCGCGTCCGAGACGTCTTGCCAGACCAGCGGCATGATCGCGCGTGCCAGCCAGAGCGCCGCATCCACGTTGGGCGGGTGGGCGTAGCCGCCGACGAAGAGCACGTGGCGGCGGGTGGCGAACGCCGCGCGGTCCGGCGTGGCCACCAGGATCTCGGGGTAGATGTAGGGCGGGATCACCCGCACCGTCGCCGCGGGCACCGCGGCGCCGATGATCGCGGCCTCCTCCGTGCTCGGCGTCATCACCACGTCCACCTCGCGGAAGATCGCCATCTCCAGCTTGCGCACCCGGTTGGACTCCACGAGCGCGTCCAGGTCGCCGTCCAGCCTGTAGCGACGCATCTCGCGCAGGTGGTGAAGGTCGTGCGGATAGTACAGGATCGGCGCGTCGGTGGTGCTGCGCAGCAGGTCCAGCAACGGTGCGGTGACGTCCGGGCGGGCCGTCCAGACGGCGTGCAGGTGACGGCCGTTGCGGTCCATCCAGGCCGTCAGCGTGGTTGGCGCGTACAGGACCTCCACGCCCATCTGTTGCAGCCGTGCCGTGTAGGGCGCCCGCGCCTTGCCGTCGGCCGGCCCGTAGACGATGCGCCATCCCATGTCCTGCAGCAGACCGACATACTGGAACACGGTCAGCGCGCCGGCGTGCCGGTCGTACTCGGGCACCTTGTCGTCAATCATCAGGACCGTGCCCAGGCCGCCCGGCCGCTGGCGCGAGAGGAACATCGGCGCCTCGCGGTCAGGCTGGTGCGCCAGGACTGCCGCCCATTTAAGGCAGAACTGCGCGTGGTTGCGCTTCGACTGGCTGTCGCGCTGGGCCGCGCCGTACGACGTGCTGCCAAGGTGGATTACCGTGCTCGCCGGCTGGTAGACGACGCGGAAGCCCGCACGGCGGACTTCGAAGGCGAGGTCGAACTCCTCGTAGAAGGCGGGGGCGTAGCGCTGGTCGAACCCGCCCAGGGAGGCGAACAGCTCGCGGCGCACTAGGAAGGCGGCGCCCACCACGACGTCCACCTCGCGCAGGTAGTTGAACTCGGGCAGGCCGGCCGCCTCCCCACGTCCGAAGGAGCAGCCCCAACCGTCGTCGAACAGGATGCCGCCGGCCTCCTGCACCGAGCCGTCCGCGTTGAGCAGCTTGCAGCCGACGATGCCGGTCCGGGCGTCATCGCGGACGGGTTGCACGAGCGGCGCCAGCCAGTCCGGCTGCACGAGCGTGTCGTTGTTGAGGAAGACGATGTGCCAGCCGCGCGCCAGGTCGGCCGCCTGGTTGCAACTGCGCAGGAAGCCGAGGTTCCGCTCGTTCTGCTCGAACCGCAGGCCGGGGATATGGCCGAGGAACGGGGCGAGGCTGTTGGACGGATCGTCATCGATCAGGATGGTCTCATAGCCGACCGTGTCGCCCGAGTTCGCGGCTAGCGCGTAGAGGCAGCGCAGCGTCTGGAAGTAGTGGCCGTAGGCGGGAATGACGATGCTCACCTCCGGATCCGCCCGGTCCGGAAGCACCAAGGGCTGTTCCAGGCTAAAGCCCTGCAACGTGCCCAGCAACCCGGTGCACTGGGCACCCTGGGCTTGGCCGACGCGCAAGTAGTGCGCCAGCGGGGCGAGCCCGCTGTGCCGGCAGCCCGGCGTGTTCGCGACGTAACAGCCCGTGTCGAAGAACGCGTGGGGGTCGTGGCCCGCGGCGATGCCGAGCGTGAGGTAGTGGGTGAACGCGTCCAGGCCCGAGGCGCGTGCGTCGCGGTACTCGCACAGGTAGCCGGCAGGGTCGAACAGGCGGTTCGGCGCGGCGCCTTCCAACGCGCCCTGGCGCAGGTAGTGCGGCAACGCCTCCGCGAGGGCCAGACCGTGCCGGCCGGCGTACCAGGCCGTCTCGAACAGCGGATGCGGGTCGTAGCCGGCAGCAGCGCCACGCAGCAAATAGTGGCCGAACGGCGTCAGGCCTTCGGCGGCGCTGTCGGGATAGGCCGTCCTGTACCAAGCGCTGTCGAACAGCAGGGCAGGATCGGCACCGGCCGCGGCACCGGTCAGAACGTAGTGTCGCGCGGCGTCCAGCCTCGTGCCGGAGGCCTGCGGGTTGGCGGCCTGGTAGGCCTGCGTGTCGAATATCGGAGAGCCTGCGACGAGTGCCACCTCTCGCATGATCCGGCGGCGTTGGGCGAGCCGCGCGGGCAACTGCAGCGTCACGGCCCACCAGGCGAGCCGGAGCAGACGGCCGCCGGACCGGGCGCGATCGGCTGATGGCGGGCGACCGCCCAGGCGCGCGACCAGGCGCACCGGCGCGGTCAGCCGCCAGGACGTGCTGCTAAACATAGCCGTGCCGAGCGCCTGTTGCGCCTGGAGGTCGGCCAGCAGGGCCGCGTTGACCTGGTCACGGTACTGCACGGCCTCGTGCAGACGCGCCTCCTCGGCGGCGAGCCAAGCCTCGCGGCCTCGCAGCCTGGCCAGTTCCGGCTCGTTTTCGTGGCGCAGGCGGGCTTCGCGGGCACGCACCTCGTCCAGGCGGCGCTCGAGGAGGGCGGCGCGCGCCAGAGCCTCGCCGTGGTCGGCGGAGAGTTGCCCCGCCGCGGCCCGCAGGGCGCCGGCTTCCTGGGTCTGGTCCGACACTGACTGCCGCAGCGTCGAGTTCTCTGCCACGGCATCGTCCAGCCGAGCGGCCACGGACGCTGCCTCCGCCTGGGCCACTTGCGAGTCATGCAGGAGGGTTTCTAGCTGGGCCTGCGCCTGGGCCAGGTCGGCGCCTAGCTGGACGGCACGCCGTGCCCTCTCGAGCAGGCCCTGCAGCCTGGCCTGCAGCCTGTTGGCAGCCCAGGACGAAGCGCCACCTTCGAGCGCCGTCGGCCCGTGGCGGGCGACGTCCTGCGCGATGACGCTGACAAAGGCGTCCGGCCTGACAGGCATGGGCGCCGCCACCAGCAGCGGCCACAGCACGGGGATGCGCAGGGCCGGCCGGATCTCCGCCTCGTACTGCGCCTCGGCGGCCTGCAAAGACACGTGGAAGACACAGGGCACGCCCACGGAAGCGGCGAAGTCGGTCCACTTGAACGGCAGGTCGATGTCGCCGCTGTCCCAGAACGCAAACGGCCTGCCATAGGCGGCCGCGACGATGGCGCCGTGCAGGGCGCCTGCCAGCACGAAACGCGCAGCGACCACGCGGTCGACGAACTCGGTAATGGCGGTCAGGTCGTTCGGCAGGTTCGGCCGCAGCACCGCGTCGCAGCCTGACAGCGCCAGCAACTCCGCGTCCGAACGCCTGTCGTGGAAATGCGGGATCAGCAGCGCGTCCGTGGTGGGCCGGCGGACCACGGTGGCGGCCTTGTAGAGCGCCGGCATCAGCAGGCCGGGATCACCGAACGGCACGGTGCTGCCCAGGCGCAAGGCCGAGCGGGACAGCGGTCCGCGCACCGCGAGGATGTCCACGCCTTCCCGCCGGTCCGCGCTCAACCCGTCCGCCGTGCGCAGCCCGCAGCCCCAGAAGACCAGCTCGCCGTCGCCCGCGCGTTCCGATTGCGGCGGCACGAACATGTCATCGATGCAACTGCCGACGATGCGCAGGCGCTGGCCTGGGTTCGGCTGCGCGAAGAACAGGTGCTCGATGAAGTATTCCGAGAGGAAATCGCCGAAGTTCTGGACCGCGCCGCCGCGCATCCAATAGGCGATGTTCTGGTTCAGCTCGGCTTGGTCAGAGGCGTCAGCGCTCACCGCCTGGTCCCGGCGACGGTCCTGATCGCCTCGTCCCAGCGCGGCGCCAGCGCTTCCTGCGTGTAGAGCGCCGCCTGCCTGATGCCGCGTTCCGCCATGTCAGCCAGGTGGCCCTGGTCGCGTGGCGCCTGGACCGTCTCCGCCAGCCGGTGCGCCAGCTCCTCCTCGTCATAGGCGTCGAAGTAGAGAGCCGCGTCGCCGTAGACCCAGCGATGCACAGGGATGCCGGAGGCGATCACGGGGGTGCCGCAGGCCATGGACTCCACGCCGGAGTAGTCGAACCCTTCGGCCCGGCTCGGGGCCACCACGCAATGGGCCATCGAGTACAGCACGCGCAGCTCCTGCGTCGGCACGCCGCTCAGGTGGTAGGCACCCTCGCGGACCAGGAGCTTCAACTCGTTGAGCTCGGCCTCCGACCGCCAGCCGGGGTTGGCCACGATGAGAAGCTGCATCGGCTCGGCCGTCATGCGCCGGGCAAGCTCGAACGCGCGGAACAGCTTGAGGTAGTTCTTGCGCGGCTCCAGGGTCGAGATGGCCATGATCAGGCGCGGCATGGCGGCCTCCGCCGAAACCGCCGGCCGGGCCGGGCCGCTGGCCTCGGTCGCCTTGCTGGCGCGCCGCTTGAGGATCGCACGGAGTTCCTCGACGGGCCGCACGTCCGGGAAGTACTCCGGTCCGAGAACGACCGGGATCGTGTGCACCCGCCTCTCCGCGCGCGGGAACAGGTTGAGCAGGTCTTCGCGCACCGGTTCTGAGTCGCAGTAGAAATGCGCTCCGTCTTCCATGTTACGACGCAGCATCAAGGCGTGGCTGTTGGCGTGCGGCCACGGCTCGCCGATGGTGTGCGGGCTGAGCAACGGCAGGGCGTCGTAGTAGCGGATCATCATCGCGGTGTTGCGCGCCGGCTTGTAGGGCGAGACGCTGGCGGCAAAGAACACGTCCCACGCCTGGCTCTTCAGGTGACGTTGGAAGAGACGCGGCAGGAAAGCGAACGAGCGCGCGTATTCGTGTCCCAACTCCGTTGCGTAGAAGCGGGATTTCTGCAGGAAAGGCCGGTCCTGCGGCGGCATCGTCCGGTCGAACAGTTTCACCCAAAGGAAGTCTTCGAACATCTTGGCGTCGATCTCCAGGTTCAGCCGCTCGCTGCGGAACGCTTCGGAGAGTGCGAGGTAGGGACGGAAGAACTTGTCACGCATCCTGCGCGGCAGCAGGCCGAGCGCGCCCCAGCGGATGCGTTTGGTGTCCTGCGCGATCAGGACCTGGGTCTGCGCCAGGACACGTTCGAACTCGTTACGCACCTTGAGCTGGCGGGAGGTGTAATGGATGCCGGAGGCGAGGCCGCCAAGCTGGCGCAGGTTCAGGTTGGAGAACATGGCGTAGAGCAGCCGTACCTCCTGGGGGATGCCGGCAAAGCCCTCGTAGCAGGGCCGGAGGTCGACAAGCAGCGACGGTCCTGGCGCGGTGTCGTCAGATGAGGACGCGGTCTGGATCAAGATGTGGGCTCCGTGGCCTTCAGCCCGGTCGAGCGGGGCAATGTCACGAGGGGGAATGGCTGGCGTTCCAAGGTCGCGCCAGGCGAGGCTTTGCAAGCCTCAGGCCATCGCCCTGCGCGATCAGGTTGGGGTTGAGGAACGGATCGGACCGCATGGCGTCCGGCCAAAGATCGCCGACGAGCGCCTGTTCGGCCAGGAAACGCGCGGCCTTCGCCGGGTCGGTATCCTCCCGCCCGCGCGTGGTCGCCTCACGGTGCATCAGCACCGCGTGCGGCGTCCAGACCACGCGCAGGCCGGCCGCGCGCACGCGCAGGCAGAGGTCCACGTCGTTCCAGGTCACCGCGAGGTCCTCGTTCATGCCGCCAACAGCGGTGAACACGCCACGGCGTATGGCGAGGCACGCACCGGTGACTGCGCTGAAATCATGGGCGTAAGCCAGGTGCCCGTCATAGCCGGCCGAGCCTCGCGGGGCTCCGCGGGCGACGTGGGTCGCCTCGCCCGAAGGGCCGAGCAGCATGCCGCCGTGCTGCAGCGACCCGTCCGGGTAGAGCAGCCGGGCACCGACGGCACCGACGTCGGGCTGTAGCGCATGGGTTACCATCTCGCTCAGCCAGTCCGGTCGCAGCACCTCGGTGTCGTTGTTCAGCAGCACCAGCACGTCGCCCTTGGCCTGTCCGGCGGCATCGTTGTTCAGCGACGCGAAGTTGAAGGCGCCGGGCCGGCGCAGGACGCGCACGCCCGGCCGCCGCTCCAGGCGCCCGAGCAGGTCCAACGCGGCTGCCTCGGTGCTGCCGTTGTCGACGACGAGCAGGTCGAGGGCAGGGTAGTCGGTGCGGTCCAGCACCCCCTCGCTGCAGGCGGCAAGCAGGCCCGCATGGTCGCGGGTCAGCACGATGATGCTGACCAGAGGGGGCGGCACCGGCAGCTCCGGCAAAGGATGGGGCCAGGTGGCTGCCGCCGGGCCGTTGCGGCCCGGGCGGGAGCCGTCCTGGCCGGCCGGACGCAACGCTGCAGCCGGCCAGTCCTGCGGGGCGTTCGCGCGATGGCAAAGGACGGCCGCCAGGTGATGGATGCGGGCAGGCCCGGCGATACGGGCCGCGCGCGACGCGAGGTCGGAGATCGGCAATGGGCCGGCCGTCCAGGCGCCTGCTGCCTCGATCAGCGCGCGGCGGAAGACCGCCAGCTGGCCGATGGCGTTTCCGGCCAGCATGGCGTCCGCCGAGTAGGCGGTCTTGAACCGGGGCGCAAAGCGGCGGCCGTTGGCGATCCGGTCCTCGTCACTGTAGAGCAGTGTTGCGTCCGGGTTAGCGGCGAAGCCCGCTTGCACTTCAGAGAGCGCGGACGGCGCCAACTCGTCCCCCGCATCCAGGAAACAGAGCAGATCGCCGCGTGCCGCCGCCAGTCCGACAAGCAGCGGTCCAGCGCGGTCTGCCCCGGCCGGCGGAGCTAGGGTGATCCGCAGGCGCGGCTCGGTCGCGGCCAGGCGCGAGAGCTCTTCCTTGGGCCAGCTCGACCTCAGGCCCGAGACCAGGCACAGCTCCCACATCTCGTTCGTCTGTTTGCGTAGGCTGTCGATGCTCCTGGACGCGGCCGTCACAGTGGAGTCGCCACAGGCCATGACGATGGAAACAAGTCCGCACTCGGGCTCCTGCCGGATGCTTGCCAGGTCTGTCTGGCTGGGAGTGTCGTAGGTGTCCACCCATAGGCGGTAGGCGGTCTCGTCGTCCGGCGCCGATTCTGGCGCCAAACCAGGGAACAGGGGTATCGCGGCCTGCGCAGCCGGCGATTGACTGAGGCTCACGAGCAGGTCTGCCCGTTTGGCCCCGGCCGACGTTGCAGTCACGAGAGACGGCGATGCGCGGTGCGCAACCGAGCTGAGAGCCACGGTATCCGGGTGCGCAAAGCCCGCAACACGCCGCACGAAATCCTCGTCGGCATCCTCGCCAGGTCCGTGAAGAGTGATGAACTCCTCGCTTCCGACCAAGGATTCGGCAAGGCTTTTGAGCGACTTGCCCGAGTCCAGGGCGCCGACCATGGCGTTCAGCCCCGAAGGATCGGGGATGCGGCCGAAGGCTGTCGCAACCAGGCGGACGACAATCGGCCCATGCGTGCGCAGGCTCAGGTAGGAGACGGGCACCATTGGCTCTCTGTTGCCTGGGAGCGGGTCAAATGCAACAGAGCTGGCGGGTGAAAGCGGCACAAATGCAACAGGCCAGCGCGTCGGTTCGTTGTCGGGCTGCTCAGGCGGCCGGTTCGGTGCCGTTTGCGCCGGCGATCGTCTGCGCCGCGCTACGCCGCTGGCCGACGCAGGTGAACATCGCATAGCTCAGCACGACCACCGCGAGCACGTAGCGCGCCTTGATGCCGTGGCTGTAGATCGGCGCCGTCAGAAGGGAGAAGACCAGGCCCAACGCCAGCACCTTCTGGCCGCGCGTGCGTCCGGAGGAGAAAAGGACCAGCACCGCGCACGCGAAACCGGCAATCATGATCAGGAAGTAGGCCGGCATCGCGGTGCGGAGCAGGCCGACCAGCGGCGTCCTGGCGCGCGGCGACGCCTGGCTTACGTCCGAGCTGCTGAACGAGCGCAGGAAGTCGACCGACCATGCGGGCAGGTCCTTGTTGAGACCCATTTCGTCGTCGTAATGCAAAACGTAGAATTTTGGAGTGAGGTAGAGCGACAGGCCGTAGAGGTAGGACTCCACGAACGTTTGCGGATGATCGGCCAAGCCTATCCTGACGATCCGGTGGCAGAGGGCCTGGAACCGTGGATCATAGACGTCGCTGTAGCCGGACATCTTCTGCAGGTAGGCCCGCAGGTGGCTTGCATCGTCCGACCAGACCTGAGCGCCCCGGTCGTCGTAGCGCCAGAGCTGCATGGCGTCGAACGTTGCCGGGGTCATCGCGACCCCGGCCGAGGTGATGTCCGTCAGCCGGATTGCCGGAGTGAACACACCGAGCTCGTAGAGGCCAGACATGGTGTTCAGGAAGAGTGTGCCGCGGAAGCGTGGCATGCTCACGACCGAATTGGTGCCGGCAACAGCCAACACGGCCAGCGGGGCGGCGAGGCAGGCGGCGAGCGCGCGTCGCCTGCCAATCCGCATCCCGGGACGCAGCGACAGCGCCACGCAGCCCAGGGCGGTGGCGAACTCGACAGGAACGTAGGCCAGCCTGACCGAGAACGAGACGAACGCGACTGCCGTAAGGCCGATGAGTCCAGGCCAGATCTTTGCGGCTTTTGGCGTGACGAAGCGGTCCAGCGCGCAGAGAAACAGCAGAAAAAAAGCCAGGGCCACGGCATCCGACAGCCAAAACCGCGTGTACATCTCCAGCAGGGGGTCGAACGCGGCCAAGGCGCAGAACAGCAGGGCCGCCCGCCTGTCCCCGGGTTGAACCAGCCGCCGCATCGCCAGGATAGCAATTGCGAGCAGCAGGCACTGGATCGCAACCAGCGCGCTGATCCGACCGGCCGCTTCAACCACCCAGCGTGAGGCGAAGCCGTAGGACCAGGATCGGTCAGGCGGGATCCAGCCGGACGTGCCCGTCGTGAAGTAGGCCGTAGAATCGCCCAGGTAGAAGCGTGCGGCGTGGTCCAGCAGCCAATAGGCCAGGAATGCCGCCGCCACGATGCACGGCGCCGATAGGCCACGCGGAGCGGTGATAAGGTGAAACCGATGCCAGACCCGCCTCACTCCATCGCGGTCGGTATACACTCTATCATCCGTCCCGGTGTTCGCGTTCGGCTGCAGGTCTGGTCTCCAAAGGTCATAGGCGGCTGCTGGTCCTGCGGCGGACGTCGACAAAGTCGGGACCGTAGCTAGAGCCACCGCCCGCCAACAGAGAACGCTTCCTCAAACATTTGCTTTCTGCCGCGCGTCCAAGCTCAAAAGCCGCTCGAAATAGGCGATCGTCCGCCCCAATCCCTGTTCCAGCGCCACGCTCGGCTCCCAGCCCAACGTGGCCCGCGCCAGGGTGATGTCCGGGCAGCGCTGCAGCGGGTCGTCCTGCGGCAGCGGCGCGTGCACCAGGCGGGACTTCGCGCCCGTCATGGCGATCACTCGCTCGGCCAGCTCGCGCACGGTGATCTCGTGCGGGTTGCCCAGATTGACCGGGCCGGTCACCGCGTCCGGCGTCGCCATCATGCGCACGAAGCCTTCGATCAGGTCGTCCACGTAGCAAAAGGCGCGGGTCTGCAGCCCGTCACCGTACAACGTGATGTCGCGGCCGGTCAGCGCCTGGATGATGAAGTTGCTGACCACGCGGCCGTCCTGCGGGTGCATGCGGGGGCCGTAGGTGTTGAAGATGCGCACCACTTTCACGCGCGTGGCGTGCTGGCGGTGGTAGTCGAAGAACAGCGTCTCGGCGCAGCGCTTGCCCTCGTCGTAGCAGGCGCGCGGGCCCAGCGGGTTCACGTTGCCACGGTAGCTCTCGGGCTGCGGGCTCACCGTCGGGTCGCCATACACCTCGCTGGTGCTGGCCTGGAACACGCGTGCCCGCGTGCGCTTGGCCAGGCCCAGCATGTTGATGGCGCCCACCACGCTGGTCTTGGTCGTCTGCACGGGGTCGAACTGGTAGTGGATCGGGCTGGCCGGGCAGGCCAGGTTGTAGATCTCGTCCACCTCGACGTAGAGCGGGAAGGTGATGTCGTGCCGCATCGCCTCGAAGTTCGGGTCACCCAGCAGGTGACCGATGTTGTCCTTCGAGCCGGTAAAGTAGTTGTCCACGCACAGCACGCTGTGGCCGTCGCCCAGCAGCCGTTCGCACAGATGCGAACCGAGGAACCCCGCTCCGCCGGTGACCAGGACCTTCTTCTTCGTGATGCTCATGTCCGGTCCCCAGCCGCCAATCGTCAGAAGACCCTAGAATGCTTTCCGGAGTCTGACGACTGCCTCCAGGCGGCTCAGGCCGCGCTTTCGCCGTGCAGCACGGTGTCGAGGCCCTCCATCTCCTCCTCGGGCGTCACCGTCAGGCCGACGGTGGCCTTCAGCACGAACAGCAGGATCAGGCTGACCACGCTGCTCCACACCAGCGTGACCGCCACGGCCTCGCACTGGATGACGAACTGGTGCGCCGAGCCGTCCGTGCCGCCGATGGTGGCCGAGGCGAACACGCCGGTCAGCAGCGCGCCCACGATGCCACCCACGCCGTGCACGCCGAAGGCGTCCAGGCTGTCGTCGTAGCCGAACGCGTGCTTGAGGTAGGTGGCGGCCAGGAAGCACACCACGCCGGCCGCGACCCCGATGGCAATGGCCCCGCCCGGCAGCACGAAGCCGCTGGCGGGAGTAATGGCGACCAACCCCGCCACCGCGCCGGAGATGATGCCCAGCACGGAAGGCTTGCCCTTCAGCACCCACTCGGCAAACATCCACGAGAGCGCGGCCGCGGCGGTGGCGATCTGTGTCACAGCCATGGCCATGCCGGCGCGGCCAGTGGCGCCCACCGCGGAACCGGCGTTGAAGCCGAACCAGCCCACCCACAGCAGCGCCGCGCCGATCACCGCGTAGGTGAGGTTGTGCGGCGACATGTTGTCGTGCCCGTAGCCGCGGCGGCGGCCCATCACCAGGCAGCACATCAGCCCGGCGACGCCGGCGTTGATGTGCACCACCGTGCCGCCGGCGTAGTCCAGCGTGCCCAGCGTGCTCAGCCAGCCGGTGGGCGCCCACACCCAATGCGCGATCAGGCTGTAGGAGAAGATGGACCAGCCGACCATGAAGAGGCACATGGCCGAGAACTTCATCCGCTCGGCGAACGCACCGGCGATCAGCGCCGGCGTGATGATGGCGAACGTCATCTGGAACATCATGTAGACGGTCTCGGGGATGGCGTACGGCACCGGGGTGATGCCCGCCACGCCGGCGCCCAGGACGAAGCCGGTATCGTCCTGCTTGGAGAAGTTGTCCGCGATGCCGTGCAGCATGACGCGCGAAAGGTCTCCCACATAGGCCATCATCGGGCCGGGCGGCCCGTTGGTGAAGGCCAGGCTGTAGCCGCACACCGTCCAGACAAGGGTAACCAGGCAGCAGATGGTGAAGCTCTGCATCACGGTGGCCAGTATGTTCTTCTGGCGCACCATGCCGGCGTAGAACAGCGCCAGGCCGGGGATTGTCATCATCAGCACTAAAGCCGTGCTGGTCAGCATCCAGGCGGTGTCGCCGTGGTCGTAGGCCGGCGGCTTGGCGACGGACGGCGCTGCGGCGCTGGCCGGCGTTTGGGCTGCGGCCGAAGGCGGGGCGGAGGCGGCCGGCGTGGCCGGCGCGGCGGCTGGCGCCTGCGCCAGGGCCGCGCCCCCGCCCGCCAGCAAGGCACCGGCCAGCAGCAGGGCGGCCATCACGCCGCGCAACCGGCTCATCGTCATCATCGCCCGCCTGATCACAGCGCCGCCCCATCCAGCTCGCCGGTCCTGATCCGCACCGCGCGCTGGATGTCCAGCACGAAGATCTTGCCGTCGCCGATCTTGCCGGTCTGTGCCGCGCGCATGATGGCTTCCACCACCGCGTCCGCCTGGCTGGACTCCACCGCCACCTCGATCTTCACCTTGGGCAGGAAGCTCACGTGGTACTCGGCACCGCGGTAGATCTCCGTCTGCCCCTTCTGCCGGCCGAAGCCCTTCACCTCGGTCACCGTCAGCCCCTGCACGCCCAAGGGTGTCAGCGCCTCGCGCACGTCGTCCAGCTTGAAGGGTTTGACGATCGCCATCACCAGCTTCATCTCGGCATCCTTGTCATGGTGCGCGCCTTTACCCGGCGCGGTCTGGCCACCGCTCTACAAGAACCATGCCGGCGTCGGAATTACCCGCGCCCCTGACGCGGGCGCTGCAACCGCCTATGTTTTAGGCAATCAACCAGAGGGTGTTGCCTATGCTGGACGTGTGTGTGGTGGGTGCGGGCCCCGTGGGTGGCGCGCTCGCCTGCCGCCTGGCCCATGCCGGGCTGTCGGTGGCGGTGGTGGACCGTGCGGCCCTGCCGCCGATGGAACACCCGAGCTTCGACGGACGCGCCTACGCCATCGCCGCCGGCTCTCGCAGCCTGCTGGAGCAGGCGGGCCTGTGGGACGCGCTGCCGACGCCGCCAGGGCCGATCGAACAGATACGCGTTTCCGACGGCAAGCCGGGCCGCCCGGCCTCCCGCCTGTTCCTGCATTTCGACGCCACCGAGCTGGGTTCGGCGGCGGACCGGCCGGCTGCCCTGGGATGGATGGTGGAAGCTCGCTCCCTGCGCGTGGCGCTGAACGCCCGCCTGCACGCGGCACCCGGCGTAACCCTGCACGCACCGGCCATCGCCACCATCACCCGCGCCGATGGCAGCGCCGCGGTCAGCCTGGACGACGGCACGCGGTTCGAGGCCCGGCTGGTGGTGGCCGCCGAGGGCCGCGACTCACCACTGCGTCGCCAGGCGCGGCTGACCGCGTCGCGATGGTCGTACCCGCAATCCGGCCTCGTCTGCGCCATCGCGCACGAGCGCCCGCACAACCGGACGGCGCTGGAGCACTTCCTGCCGGCCGGACCGTTCGCCCAGTTACCCATGGCGTCAAGCGAGGCGGGCGAGAACATCTCTGCCATCGTGTGGACCGAGCGCAGCAGCGTGGCACCAAGGCTGATGGCGCTGGACGACACGGCCTTCGCCGCCGAGGTGCAGGCCCGGCTGGGCAGCCACCTCGGCGCCATCCGCCTGGTGGGCCGTCGCTGGGTCTACCCGCTCTCGGCGATGTACGTGCACCGCGTCACCGCCGAGCGCCTGGCCGTGGTGGGCGACGCGGCGCACGGCATCCACCCGATCGCCGGGCAGGGCCTGAACCTGGGCCTGCGCGACGCCATCGCGCTGTCACACCTGGTGATCAAGGCGCACGCGGCGGGCGAGGACGTCGGCGCGCCCGGCCTGCTGGCGCGCTACGGGCGGGCACGTCGGCTGGACAACCTGTCCATGCTGGTGGCCACCGACGGGCTGGACCGGCTGTTCAGCACGGACAACCCGGTGATGCGGACGGCGCGCGACCTGGGGATCGCGGCGGTGCACCGGATGCCTGGGTTGAAGCGGGCGTTCATGCGGCAGGCGATGGGGATTGGTTAGGCGAGGCAAGGCAAACCTTCTTTTCCGAAGAGAAGAGTAAAAGACTTTTGGCTGTGCTGTCGCGGGATGAGCGGACCCGGGCCGACACCGCGGTCCTTCACGTTCGACAAGGGTTTGGCCGGGCAGGCCGGAGTCGGTTACGGGCTGGGCAACGGCTTTCGCCTGGAGCTGAACGGTGACTACACCTACAACCATGTGCACGGCGCGAAGGCAGCCTTCCCGCTGCGGGCCGGCGGCACCGAGGAGCAGTATGGCGGCTTCCTCGACGGCATCTATGATTTCAACTTCGGCCTTCCGGTCACGCCCTATCTCGGTGCCGGCGCGGGCGCTCAGGCGGTAACGCTCGACCGTGTCAATTCGAGCGGTTATCGCGTCATCGATAACCCGACTGCGACCGAGACGAAGACGAAGTTTGCCTATCAGGGAATCGCCGGTGTCAGCCTGCCGCTGTTCATTCCCGGACTGTCGCTAACGGCGGAATACCGGTTCATCGGCGTGATCAATCCTGAGCCTTTCGTCCGCAACGGCCGGACCGAGACTCTGGAGGGCGGTGAGGTGATCCAGTATCGCGGCACGTTCCACAACATCTTCAGCCACCAGGCGCTGGTCGGCCTGCGCTATGCGCTATTCCAGCCCGCGCCGCCCATGCCGCCCGCTCCGGCGCCGGTGGCCGCCGCTTCTCCGGCACCGGAACCTGCCCGCACCTACCTGGTGTTCTTCGACTGGGACCGCGCGGACCTGACTGCGCGCGCCCGCCAGATCGTTTCCGAAGCGGCGCAGGCCTCCACCCACGTGCAGACCACCCGCATCGAGGTGAACGGCTACACCGACCTGTCCGGCACGGCGGCCTACAACCAGCGCCTGTCCGTGCGCCGGGCGCAGAGCGTGCAGGCCGAGCTGGTGCGCGACGGGGTGAACCGCGGCGAGATCAGCATCCACGGCTACGGCGAGAGCAACCCCCTGGTGCAGACCGCGGCGGGCGTGCGTGAGCCGCAGAACCGGCGGGTGGAGATCATCCTGAAGTAGGACGGGCTCCATTCAAAGTTCTAGTGACACCAACGGCCTTTAATGTTGACCTGTGAAGGAAGGCCAAGGGCTCTGCCCCTGGA
>CAXTBC010000071.1:0-17863 GCA_964242595.1 uncultured Acetobacteraceae bacterium
GCCTGATGCTGGCACGCCTGGCCTGACCAACAACTTTAGAAACGGACTCTTAGAATATTTTACAAAATAGGTTCTAAGGACTTGTCCTTAGCGGGGTCCAGGGGCAGAGCCCTTGGCCTTCCTTCACAGGTCAACATTAAAGGCCCTTGGTATTACGTCAGTCAAGACTTCGCCTCGTTACGTATCCGCCTGACGCAGGTGGAGCGGCCCCGCCTATACGGGGCGGGTAGCCTCACCGAAGGAACGGCGGCTTCCGAGCGAGGCTTACCAAAGCTGAGCGGCGCCAAAGCGACGCAAAGCAGTCAGTTTTGCTGGGTCCGCTTTGGAGCACGTCGCCAACGGTGCTGAAGGTCCGAAATGCGGCGCAGAGCGGACGAGAAGGTGCAGGCTGGGCTCCTCAGTCGCCGAACCGACCGGCCGACCGGCATCAGCGGCAACCATCCGGCTTTGCTGACCGGCTTGGTGTTCGATGGTGGTGGAGAGCGTTTGACACCAACGCATGCCAAGAAGGAGGCTAGGCGCTAGCGCTACTACGTGTCCGCCCGTCTGGTAAAGGCAGCCAAGAGCATTGCTTCTAATGGCCCCCGGCTGCCCGCCGGCAGGCTGGATGCCCTGGTCAACCAAGCTTTGCTCAACCTGATCGCCACGCCGGCGAGCCTGCTCGATGCACTCGCTCAACGCCCTGCAGCGCGCCGCAGCAGCAGGTTCTGCTCGTGGCGGCTGGTCAGCCTACACGAGCATGGGCGCATTTGGAACACGCGAGGCTGCACGACATGGTCCGCGCGGTGATCACTCGTGTCTCGGTGCACTCAGATGAGGTGCGAGTCGACGTGGCCACGCCGCAGCTGCGCGCTTCTCTAGGGCGCCGCTGCGCAGATTGACTGGCTGGGGCGGGAGGATTCGAACCTCCGCATGGCGGAATCAAAATCCGCTGCCTTACCACTTGGCGACGCCCCACCACGCCCCGTCATTAGGTGCCTGGCGTGCCTTCGTAAAGTGGGCCGCCCCAGCACCACCGGCCCGGTGCGGCCAGCGCGGCGGCGGCTTTGGCGGCCGCGCCTGGGGTGGCGAACAGGGCGAAGCAGGTGGCGCCCGAACCGCTCATGCGCGCCAATAGCGCCTCGGGTTGGGCCTCCAGCAGCGCCAGTAGTGTGCCTATGGCGGGGCAGAGCGAGATAGCCGGCGCCTGCAGGTCGTTGGCGGCCTTGGCCAGGCTGGCGGCCAGGGCTGCGGCATCCGTCCAGCCGCGCGGCCACGCCGGAGGCGCCGAGAACGGGCCAGTACGGGAGCGGAACACCGCGGGCGTGGCCAGCGCCTCGCCGGGGTTGGCGAGCAGGATGCCGCATTGCGGCAGCGCGGGGGCGGAGGAGAGCACCTCGCCGATGCCCGACATCACCCGGGCGCGCGGATTGAGGCAGACCGGCACGTCGGCTCCCAGGTCGGCGGCGATGGCACGCATGCGCCCGGCTGGCAGGTGCATCCCCCATAGCCTGGCCAGCACGCGCAACGTGGCCGCGGCGTCCGCGGAGCCGCCGCCGATGCCCGAGGCAACCGGCAGGTTCTTCTCCAGGTGAAGCGCTGCGCCGGCAGCGGTCCCGGCCGCTGCGGCCAGTGCTCGGGCAGCACGAAGCACCAAATTGTCGGCATCCCCGGTCAACGCCCCGGCGAACGGGCCGGAGACGGACAGGGTCAGGTCCGCGGCGGGCGCGGCGCGAACCACGTCCTGCGCGCCGGCAAACACCACGAGGCTGTCCAGCAGGTGGTAGCCATCCGCCCGCCGCCCCGTCACGTGCAGGCTGAGATTGATCTTGGCTGGCGCGGCCTCGGCAAACATGAAGCGCGTATTGCCTACGCCGCTGCAGCAGGCAAGCTAGCCTTGGACTCCGTGCCGAACTAAGGGCCGGCCCCCTTGAGCCGCGCCTCGATGCGCGCCTGCTCGTCGGGGTCCGGCTTCAGCACCAGGGCACGGCGCCATTGGTCGGTCGCCTCCACGTGGCGGCCGGCGTTCCAGTACGCATCGCCCAGGTGGCCGGTGATGCTGGGGTCCTCCGGCTCCAGCTCGGCCGCCTTCTCCAGCAGGCGCAGCGCCTCCTTGGTTTCGCCCTGGCGCAGCGCGACCCAGCCCAGGCTGTCCACGATCGCCCCGTCGGTCGGCCGCGCGTGCAGCGCCTTTTCCACCATCTCGCGGGCCAGGGGTAGGTCCTCGTTGCGGTCCGCCATGGCGTAGCCCAGAAAATTCAGCACGAACGGCTGGTCCGGCGAGAGCTCCAGCGCGCGGTTCATGTCGGCCTGCGCGCGCGGCCATTCATGCGCGCGCTCCAGCGCGGTGCCGCGGGCGTAGAACACCACCCAATCGGACGCTTGCGGGTGCCGCAGCAGGGCAATGGCCTCGTCGTAGGCGTGGATGGCGTCGGGGAAGCGCTTCTGGTCGGCCAGCGTGTCGCCCAACTGGGCCAGCGGCTCCGGTCGGTTCGGGTAAGCCTGGGCCAGGCGGCGCAGCGTATGCACGGCGTCCTCCAGCCTGTCCTGGCGGGCATACAGGCTGGCCAGGCGGAGCTGCACCACCGGCGACAGCGGATCAGCCGGCGACACGCGCTCCAGCTCCGCGCCTGCCTGCTGCCACTGCTTGTGAGCGGCGGCGATCTCGGAGGCCAGCAGGTGCGCGTCCGTCATGTCCGGCTCGGCCACCAAGGCCACCTGCACCAGCAATTCGCCCACGTCGCGGCTGTTCTGGCCGTTGGCGGCGGCCGCCACCTCCACCAGCGCCTGCGCCAAGCCGTGCAGCGCGGTGGGCGCGTGCGGGTGGTCGAGTGCCGCCACTAGGCGCGGCTCGGCGATGGCCAGGTCGGACGCAGCAAGCACCGCCTTGCCGATGCTGGCGCGGGCACCGGCCATGTCGCCGTTGCGAGCCTGCCAGCTGCCGTAGATCTGGGCGAACTGCAGGCTGGGCTGCGTCTCGTCATGTGCCAGGTCGGTGTACAGCCGTTGGGCCAGGCCGTCCCGGTGCGCGGCATCGGCTAGCAGGGCCGCGTGCAGCGGGGCGATGGCACCCAGCTTGCCGCCGGTCAGGGCCGGCTGCAGCGTGTCCATCGCACGGTCCGAGAACCCCTGCGCCTGCTGTGCCCAGGCGAGCAGCAGCGGCCTAACGGCATCGGCCAGCGGTTGGTGCGGCAGCTCGGCGAACGCCAGCTCGGCTGCAGCCCAGTTGCCGTCATGCGCGGCCTGGGTGGCCAGCAGCAACTGCGCCAGCGGGTTCTGCGGCAACGACCTGGCGAGCTCCGCAGCCTGGCCGTCGCCGGCCAGCAGCGCCAGCACGAACGCGTCCTCCCGCAGCTCGCCGCTGGCCGGGTCGCCCGCCAGCGCCTGCGCCATGCTGCTGGCGGCGCGTGCCGTGTCGCCCTGGTGCGCCGCGAACTGCGACACGAGGAAATCGGCCGGGCGCGCGGCGTGCGCGGCAGGCGAGAGAATGAAGGTGATGGCGAGGGCAGCGCTGAGCCTGTTCATGGCGGAAACCTATGCGCTTGGGGGCTGGACCTCAACAGGGTAGGAAGAAAGGCCTTCTTTTCTGAAGAAAAGAAGCAAAAGACTTTGACTCCGCTGTCGCATGTTTATCCAGAACCACCCGACAGGGAGCAAAAGTTTTTGGTTCTTTTTTTCAAAAAAGAACCGCTTCCTTGCTGCCCCTCTTCCGCGCGCTGATATCCGCTCCCGATGGACCCCCTCGCCCTCTACATCCACTGGCCGTTCTGCCTGCAGAAATGCCCGTACTGCGACTTCAACAGCCACGTCCGAGACACCCTCCCGCAGGTACGCTTCGCCGCAGCGCTGCGCGGCGAGCTGGCGTGGGAGGCCGCGCGCCTCGGCCGCCGCCCGCTCGCCTCCATCTTCTTCGGCGGCGGCACCCCCAGCCTGATGGACCCGCAGACGGTGGCCGACCTGATCGCCGACGCGCGCCGCCTGTTCGACGCGGCACCCGACTTTGAGGTCACGCTGGAGGCCAACCCCACCAGCGTGGAATCGTCGCGGCTGGCCGCCTTTCGCGACGCCGGCATCAACCGGCTCTCGCTCGGCGTGCAGGCGCTGGACGACGCGGCCCTGGCCGGCCTGGGGCGCGCGCACAGCGCCGCCCAGGCGATGGCCGCGCTGGAACACGCCCGCGCCACCTTCCCGCGCCTGTCTTTCGACTTGATCTACGCCCGCCCGGGCCAGAGCCTGGTCGCCTGGCGCGCCGAACTGGACCGCGCGCTGGCGCTGGCGGCCGACCACCTCAGCCTCTACCAGCTCACCATAGAGCCTGGCACCGCCTACGAGGGCGCCCACCGCCGCGGCGAGATCGTGCTGCCGGACGACGACCTGGCCGAGGCGCTGTACGACGCCACCGCCACGGCCGCCGCCGTCCACGGCCTGGCAGCCTACGAGGTTTCCAACTACGCGCGCCCGGGTGCCGAGAGCCGGCACAACCTCGCCTATTGGCGCTACAACGACTACGCCGGCATCGGCCCCGGCGCGCACGGCCGGCTGCGGCTGGATGGCGAGGTGGTGGCGACGCGGCGCCACCGCGCGCCGGAGGTGTGGGCCGCGCGCGTGGAGCAGGACGGCCACGGCAGCACCGCCGAGGAGCGTGTGTGCCCGCGCAATCGCGCTCGCGAGGCGCTGCTGATGGGCCTGCGCCTGACCGAGGGCATCGACGCCGCCGCGTTCCTGCGACGCACCGAGGTGGCGCTGGCCGCGGCGCTGGAGCCCGCCATCCTCCAGGCGAGCGTCGAGGAAGGCTACCTGGTCTGGGACGGCGGCCGGCTGGCCGCGACGTCAGCGGGCCGGCGTCTGCTGGACGCGCTGCTGCCTCGGCTTGCGGTGTGACGGATGCGGCGGGACGTTTTGAGCCGTGAGTAAGCATGGGGCTCTGCCCCAAACCCCGCTGGGGCCTCGATGCCCCAGACCCCCATCTGTTTAAGTCCAAACCAGGGGGTTAGCACCGCGAGCTTTGGTGATGTCGATAAATCAGACAGTTTTCGACTTTTCTCCCGCGAAGCAAAGGAACAAAATCTCCAACCTCTTCAAGCGAATTCGTCTATCAAATCGTATAGAGGACGTTCCTCCTCGGAAATATCCGGAAAAGCCATCCTAACAGACAAAGCTTTTTGCTTCTTTTCTCGAAAAAGAAGGCCTTCTCTTGCCTCAACCAATTTCCGGCGCACCAATGTCGCGAGCCAACAAGTGCAGGATCGCTGCATCCTTACGCGCATCAAACTTCCTGGCAAACAACGCCGTGCTGGCCTTCAGGTAATCGTAATGCTCCACGGTCAGCATTACCGGGTGCGCCGCCGGTTCGATCAGCTTGATCGCGCGGCCGTATTGCGGCGCCTGGTGCGCCTTGAACGGGCCGTTGAGCAGCAGGGCTTGCATGACGAGCTCATCGCTCAGCGGGCTGAAACGCATGTAGCGGTCCATCTCACGCCGGAACGGCGCCGTGCGCTGCCAGGCGCAGAACGCGCGCGGCAGCATCACCCACTGCGAGCCCTTGTGGTCCAGCCGGAAGCCGCGGGGCGGCTGGCGGGCGCCCGGCAGGATCACGATCTTAACCGGCGTCTCGAACACGCGCGGACGCCGCGGATGCCAGTCGTCAGGCGGCAGGTCGGCGAACGCCTTCGTTTCAACGTAGACGTCGTCGGGGCGCGCGCGCAAGGCCTCGCGGATCGCCGCCATGCTCTTGATCGGGTAGCATTCGCCGCTGAGGTTGACGAAGTGCGTCCAATTGCTGTCGGTATCCAGGAGGATGTCGATCGCGTCCAGGCTGATCCGCCCGAGGCTCCAGCCGCCCCAGTTGGTGGAGCGCGGCCGCATCAGGCGGATGTTGGGACGCCCTGCAACCAGGTCGCGGACGCGGCTGTAGGTGCCGCCGCGGCCCTTCCAGTTGAACAGGCTTTTCAGGTCGACATGAACGAGGAAGATGTCGTCGGTGTTGTAGATCGCGCGCAACAGCCACTCGAACTGCGCGGGGTTGTTGTGCAGCATGATGAACCAGGCGATCATTGCCGGTGTCGCCTCGCGTGTTGAAAGCAAGGCAAGGCAAGCGGTTCTTTTTTGAAAAAAAGAATCAAAAAACTTTTATCTGTTTGATCCATGTTGTTGAAACGAGGTGTTTCAGCAATCGGCGACAGCGCAGTCGAAAGTTTTTTGCTTCCTTTCAAAAAAGAAGGCCTTTGCTTGCTTGAAGGCGTCAAGCGGCCACCGGCGGCTGCACGCCCTGCAGCAGCAACGCCCTGAAGCTGCCGCCGTTCGTGCGGCGTATGTCGTACTGCGTCGTCTTGCCCGGACCGGCGAGGTGCACGGCGCCGATAGTACGGTATGGCGGGTAAGGCTCGCACAAGGCACCCGTGCTGTCGTTCCACATCGGAGGCCCGCGGTCGCAGATCCAGTTGTAGCGCGGCGGCAGGATGGTGGTCTTCGCCTGCGCACGCCGCAGCGCACCGCCATACACCAGCCGGTTGATGGAGAACTGGTCGTGCGGGTTGAAGCACGCGGTGCGGTCCCACGCAGCCTGGTAATGCTGCACCCACAGCGCCCAGTGCGGTGAGTCGGCACGCATGGCAAACAAACCCGAGTTCAAATGCGGGCGTGACAGCAGCCAGGCCGCGTCGAGCGGTCCGTAGCCGAGCAGCATGTGCTTGGCGAACCAGGCGAGCAGCCAGCCCTGGAACTTGTAGGCGCGTTCACGCTCGTGCGTGATCGCCATGCCTGTCTCCAGCGCGCCCCGGCAATACGCCTCGATCACCCACCAGCCTTGCAGCCACACGTCCGAATCGATCCAGACGTAGATGTCGCGGCCGGGGAAGTAGTCGCGCAGGAACGGCCGGGCAACAAAGGCCCGCTCGTAGGGCTTCAGCCGTTCGTTGGGCACCCCGAGATGCGTGGTGGGTTCGGCGAGAACGACGCCGCGTTGGCCCAGCCAGACGCGGTCCGCGTCGGTCTGACCGACGTCGAGGCAGCCGATCTCGACGAAGTGCCGCTCGGGAAACGCCTCGAGCGAGCGTATCAGGCCCTGCAGCACCGGCATCACACGGCTGTCGCCGGCGGTCACAATGATCGTCTTGTGGGCCGTGGCGTCCGTCATGGTCAGCGCCTGACGACGCGTTGCGCAATCCGCGCCGCCCGCCCCGCTACGCGCCGGGCGAGCAGCGTCCAGGTGCCGGGATGGCCCAGGATGATCCCGGCCGCCCGCTTCCAGTCACGCGTGTCGGCCAGCGCGCGCTGCGCATCGAGGTAGTGAACCATGATGCCGTACTCGCGCTCCCGGCGGTCCAGCAGCGCGGCCACCGCCGGGTTGCCGCTGCCGGCGAGCTTGGCCTGGTAGTGGAGGTTCGTCTGCAACGCGCTGCGGTAGTCGTAGCGCCACGGGCCGGCCCCCGTGCTCGTCCACCGGCGGGCGGTGGGGCTGAACGGCAGCGTCCACTCGTAGAACGGGGCGTGCACGAGCCAGGCGCGCCCGCCCAAAGCGAAAAACTCCAGCATGTAGTAGAAATCCTCCGCCAGCGCCGCGCCGGGAAAGTATTGCAGGGCCGTGCGACGGACGAACTCTGCCCGCACCATCGGCTTGAGGATGCCGAAATCGAAGTTCGCCTGCGGGTTGGAATGCGCGATGAAGTCGGCCAGCCCGACGTTCCGGCCGCTGCCGTCCTGGTGGAAGGCCTGGCGCACCACCTCGCCGGTCGCGTCGTCCACGTGGAGCTGGTTGTCGGCGACGAGGTCCGCGCCGTTGCGTTCGCCGGCGGACACCAGGGTTTCGAGGCGGCCTGGCAGATAGCGATCGTCGGCGTCCAGCACCGCGATCCAGGTGCCGCGTGCCACTGCCGCGGCCTGGTTCATCGCACGCGATTTGCCGCCATTCTGCGGCACCGCCACCACCTGCACGCGCGGGTCGGCTTCGGCCAGGCGACTGGCCACGTCGAGAGTACCGTCGGTGGACGCGTCGTCGACGACGAGGACCTCGACGCTGCCGAGCGACTGCTGCAGCACCGACATCACGGCGCGGGACAGCGTGTGGGCGCTGTTGTAGACGGGAATGATGACGGTGACGGCGGGAGCCAGGGTGACAGGGGCTGGTTGACCGGTCATCGAGAGCCCTTCCGCGTGTCGCCGAATCGGCCGATCGCCCGGCGCCGTGGTTGACCGCAACGGTGCCGCGTCGTCAAGGGTGCGGCGACTGGCCGTGTGGGTCACGCTGGCTGGGTGGACGCCGTGGCAGCGTCCACCCAGCGATGAAGGCTAGGAAGGCTTATGGTTGTAGGGGTTAAGGACTACGCCGTTCCACACTGCGATCTCCTGGACGAGGATGGTCCAGCCGTCCGGGATGCCGTCGTTCTCGGTGGTGTTGGAGGCACCGGCCAGCCATTGCGGGATGGCCTGGTTGCCGATGATCAGGTGCATCGCCTGCTGCTTGGTGACGCCGCCGGAGAAGCCGTCGACATAGGTGGGTGCCTGGCTGTACTCCATGTATGAGGCGACCACGAGCTTGCCGTCCACGAACTCGTAGATAGTGTTCGTCGTGCCGTCCCACGACAGCACCAAGCTATGGAAACCGGTCGAGAGGCTTTGCGGCACCACGTTCAGCGCCGGGCCGGCATCGGGGTAGTAGGCGAAGCCTCCGGTAGCCGCGCCGTAGATCTGGTAAGGCGGCGTCGTCCAGCTCACGCCGTAGATGTCCGGCGTCAGGAAGTCGATCTGCTTGCCCACCGGCACTGACGGGCTGTCGTTCCAGCGCGGGTAGTTGTCGTTGGCGTCGATCTCGAACATGTGCTGGTAGACCGGCTCCTGAACCAGGGAATAGCTGCTGCCGTAGCCGTTCCACGGGTTGCCGCCCGGGCCGGGCGAGATCTGCGAGCCGGAGAACAACCAGATCGGGCACCAGGAATACGGGCCGGTTGGGCTCTGGTAGCGCACCTTCACCGTCATGCCCGGCCGGATCTCGAACGGCAGGCGCACCATGCCGCCATAGACGTTGCCCTCGCTGCAGTTGGTGTGGTTGGACGAGCAGATCGCTCGCAACGCCATGCCGTTGGTGCGCATCTGGTGCAGGTCGTTCGGGTCTCCCACGGGGTAGTGGCGGGCCACCGCGGCGAACGGCGCCTGGCCGCTCTGCCCGGTATCCTGCGGTTCGCCGACCGAGCTGTACAGGTCACCGGCCAGGTAGTTCATGTAGAACACGTTCCGGATGGACTGCCCGGTGGTCATGTTGGCGTTGGGCAGGTTGGACCCGAACCGCATCCACACCGCATTGGTGGCGCCCGCCGAGAGCCCCAGACCGTTGCCCACAGTGGCAGCCTGGTTCGCCGGCAGCGGCGTCGTCAACGGGAAGTTGGCGCCCTGAATGAAGTCCGCCGTGGAATCCGTCTGCGCAGTGGCCGGAGAGGAAACACCAAGCGCCAGCAGAACGGCCATCGTGGAATACCTTAACATGATCTGACCTCAAGTGAATGTGATCTCTTAATCACGCTATTGTGATGCTCTTTCGGGCGCAAGCGAAAATATGAAGATAACGCAACGAATCTTCTTGCCACGTTCTTGTCGTTGATACCTGGGCAAAAGCTTTCTACCGACAGGCGATTCAAGCGGCCGGAACACCAGACGACGGAGTTCGGCACTGCTCAGCCTGCTGATGAAGGCGTGCCTGGCTTCAAGGGCTCACGGCCGATGCGCGCTGAAACCAGGCTTGCCGAACTCAGGCTTGTCCGGCCCGGCCGGGCCGGCCTAGGACCGGCGTTTGACGGACGCCGCCTGCACGGCCAATGCCCGGCTCAGCGCGGGGCCGGGTAAGCGCGTCACGGCGCACTGGGTAGGCGCCTGATGGCCGTAAGGCGGGCCGCTAGGGCCGTGGGCGGGGAACACGCGGTCCCGCTCGAAACCGAAATAGCCGTGGCCGCAGAGTTCGGCGAACAGCTGGTAGTCGTAATGCTGCACGCCGTCGGGAAACAGCTCCAGCACCAGGCTGCCAGGGTGCATCCACAGCGCGTTGGTCAAGCCGTTGCCGTGCACGCCCACCATCACGTCGTGGCAGGCGGCGAGCCGCACCTGCTGCGCCCAGGGCATGGCAGCCTGATCGGCGGTCGTGACCTCGCCGTGCCGGCCGAGCAGCGCCAGCAGGGCCGCTTCCGCTGCCGGGACCAGGCAGCGCGGCGGCGGGCGCGGCACGTAGAGGATGCGCAGCACGGGGCCTCGGGGCGCGCCGGCGTGCAAGGCTGCGCGCGCCTGCGCCGCGGTCTGCGCCACGAAGCCCAGGCTTGCTTCGAGTACCTTGTTGATGCCGGACCGCGCCTGGGCGCGGCGAAGATCAGGACATCGGGGATGGTCGCCGGCCAGCGACCGCCATCGTCCTCCATGGGCACGCCGGCAGCAGCGCCGCCAGCACGCCGGCCTGCACGCGGTTCTGCCGCGTATTGTCCCACGGCCAGGCAAACACGATCCGTCCGATCGTGGTGCCGGGCAGGAAACACCGCTGCACCGCCAGCAGCCAGATCATCGCCTCCATGAAATGGAAGTAGTGGTGTGCGCCGCCGTCGCAGACGATTACGGTCAGCGGCCCGGTCAGGGACGTGCCGCCCGCAGGCTGGTCCGCCGGCCTGCAGCTTGTCACCTCGAGGTGGCCGTCCGCGGCTGCGGCCAGGGTGGCTTCGGCCGCCAGCATCACCGGCACCCGCAGGCCGTCGAGGATGTCCGGGATCATGCCGGGCGCCGCGCCGTAGCACCGGTCACGTGCGGCCGAACAGCCGCTCGATCTCGGCGCGGGTGAGCTTCAGGAAGGTCGGTCGGCCGTGGCTGCAGGTAGCGGCCCTGGGCGTCGCCTCCATCCGGCGGAGCAGCGCGTCCATCTCCGCCAGGCCGAGCCGGCGGCCGGCGCGTATGCTGCCGTGGCAGGCCAGGCGGGCGACCACCGCGTCCAGGCGCTGGTCCAGGCTGGTGCTCACGCCGGCCTCCGCCAGCTCGTCGGCAACGTCGCGCACCAGCGCCTGCGGATCCGGCGCCCCGAGCGCCGCCGGCAGCGCGCGCACCAGCACGGCGCCGGGGCCGAACCCCTCCAGCTCCAGCCCCAGCCCGGCCAGCATCGCGGCCGCTTCCAGCAGCCGGGCGGCGTCGGCTTGGGGCAGGTCCACCACGGCGGGCAGCAGCAGCGGCTGGGCGCGCACGCCGCCGCCCAGCATCTGGGCGCGGATCGCCTCGTGGGTCAGCCGCTCATGCGCCGCGTGCTGATCCACCAGGACCACCGCGTGGTCGGCGGTGGCGGCGATGATGTAGGTGTCGAGCACCTGGGCCACCGGCGCGCCTAGCGGAAAGGCGGCGGCGTCCGGCAGCGCCGCCGACGCCGCCAGGGTGCGCGCCGCCGGCGCGGCCAGGCCGGCCTGGGCCTCGGCAAACCCCATCTGCCGCACGCCCTCCTGGCTCAGGAACGCCGCGGCCGGCGTGGCCAGGCGCAGCGCCGGGCGCGGGGCCACCTGGCCCGCGCCGCCGGCCAGCCGGCGCTGCAGGGTGGAGATCACCAGGCCGCGCACCGCGTCGGCGTGGCGGAACCGCAGCTCTGTCTTGGCCGGGTGCACGTTCACGTCCAGCGCCTCGGCCGGTACCTCCAGCCACAGCGCCACCATGGCGTGGCGGCCAGCGGCCAGCACGTCGCGGTAGGCCACGCGCACCGCCACCCGCAGCACCGGGTCGGTCACCGGGCGGCCGTTCACCACCAGTGACTGGCTGGCAGGCGTGGCCCTGCTGACCAGCGGCGCGCAGGCGAAGCCAGACAGCGCCATGCCGTCGCGCGCACCCTCCACCGCGAGCAGGGCGGCGGCGGCATCCTGACCCAGCAGGGCGGCCACCCGGGCGGCGCGGTCCTGCGCCGGCAAGTCGAAGGCGACCCGGCCCTCGACGGTCAGGCGGAACGCGGTGCCGGGCGCGGCCAGCGCCAGGCGGGCGATGGCCGCCTCGGCATGGTCGGCCTCGGTGCGGGCGGATTTGAGGAACTTGCGGCGCGCCGGGGTAGCGAAGAACAGGTCCTCGACCACCACCCGCGTGCCGGCGGCGCCGGCGGCCGGCTGCACCGCGCCCACCGCGCCGCCGGCCACGCTGATCCGGCTAGCATGCGGCGCGTCCGCCTGGCGCGAGACGATGGTCAGCCGGGCAGCGGCCCCGATGCTGGGCAGCGCCTCGCCGCGGAAGCCGAGCGTGGCGATGCGCACCAGGTCGCCGTCCGGCAGCTTCGACGTGCAGTGCCGCTGCACCGCCAGCGCCAGGCCGTCTGGCGACATGCCGCACCCGTCATCGGTCACCTCGATGCGCTCGGTACCGCCGCCGCAGAGCGCCACGGCGATGCGGGTGGCGCCGGCATCCAGCGCGTTCTCCACCAGCTCCTTGCACGCCGCGGCCGGCCGCTCGATCACCTCGCCAGCGGCGATGCGGTTGACCAGGGCCTCGGGCAACAGGCGGATGGGGTGGAGCGCGGTCATGGGACGCATGCAGCTTAGCGCGTTCCGGCGCCGATGGGTTAACCGAGCCGGATAGCGGCCCGCCCTGCCTCAGCGCACGTGGGGGCGGGCCTTGTCCAGCATGAACTCGCCGGCCTGGGACTCGGCATCCGCCCGGCCCGGCTCCAGCGGCGGCGTGCCAGCCTGGCTGCTGGGCACCACGCTCAGCGCCGGGCGGCCGCGCAGCTCGTTATACAGGCGCACGAACTCGTCCAGCCGGCGGGCTTCGGCCAGCGCCGCGTCACGGCGGGAGAGGGCTTCGCGGAGGAC
The DNA here is from genome assembly GCA_964242595.1 of uncultured Acetobacteraceae bacterium. GTDB lineage: Bacteria > Pseudomonadota > Alphaproteobacteria > Acetobacterales > Acetobacteraceae > BOG-908. The sequence goes on from CAXTBC010000071.1 coordinate 12,774, forward strand.
GGGTTCTTCTTCCATGGTGCCGAGCCTGACATGTTTGGTTCGGTTACGCAAGTATCCCGTGGCGGCTGCACGTGCGGGCTGACCGCGCCGGCGCTTCGGGCTATCCTGGCCCGCGATGGACATCAACCTGCCCAACCTGCTCACCCTCTCGCGCATCGCCGCCATCCCGGTGCTGGTGGCGCTGGTGGCCTGGCACCGCGCCGGCGCGGACGTGGCCGCCATGCTGGTGTTCGCCGCCGCCGGCATCACCGACTTCCTCGACGGGCGCATCGCCCGGCAGCGCCAGCTGCTGTCCGACCTGGGCCGCATGCTGGACCCGATCGCCGACAAGCTGCTGGTGGGCGCCACGCTGATGGTGCTGGCCGGGCAGGGCCGCCTGCCGTTCCCCGGCCAGCCGTGGCACGCGCTCTACCCCGCCATCGTCATCCTGTGCCGCGAGATCCTGGTGAGCGGGTTGCGCGAGTACCTGGCCGGGCTGGCGGTGGGGCTGCCGGTCACCAGGCTAGCCAAGTGGAAGACCGGCCTGCAAATGGCCGCGCTCGGCACCCTGCTGGCCGGCGACGACGGCGCCACCGTGCTGCATTTGGGATTCCTGCCGGTGGCGCTGATCGGCACGCTGATGCTGTGGGCGGCCGCCCTGCTGACGCTGATCACCGGCTGGGACTACCTGCGGGCCGGGCTGGCCCACATCCGCCCGCACGGCGCCGCCGTGGTGCCGCGCTGAAGCTGCTCGGGCTGGTGGGCTGGTCGGGCAGCGGCAAGACCACGCTGCTGGTGGCTCTGCTGCCGCTGTTGCGGGCGGCCGGCCTGCGCGTCTCCACCATCAAGCACGCCCATCACGGGCTGGAGCTGGACCAGCCGGGCAAGGACAGCTTCCGCCACCGCGAGGCGGGCGCCGAGGAGGTGCTGGTGGTAGGCGGCCAGCGCTGGGCGTTGCTCCGCGAGGTGCCCGACACGCCCGGCCTGGCCGAGCTCGCCGCGCGCCTGGCGCCGGTGGACCTGGTGCTGGTGGAGGGTTTCAAGTCGGCCGACTTCCCGCAAATCGAAGTACACCGGCCGAGCCTGGGCAAGCCGGCGCTGTGGCCCGGCTCGCCGGCCATCCTGGCGGTGGCCGCCAACACCCCGCTGGACTGCCCGCTGCCCGTGCTGCCGCTGGACGACCCGCCGGCGGTGGCGCGCTGGGTCGCCGCGTTCGCCGGCCGGCCAACCGCGGGATCTCGACTGTAAGGAAGGCCAGGGGCTCTGCCCCTGGACCCCGTTAAGGACAAGTCCTTAAAACCTATCTGTAAGAGATCCTAAACAGGTGGGGGTCTGGGGCCTCGAGGCCCCAGCGGGGTTTGGGGCAGAGCCCCATTGTTCCTGGCCTGCACAAAGCCATTCCGCTTCTTTTTCTTCGAAAAGAACGCCCATCCCGCTCCCTCCAAGGGCGATATTAACGCCAACCAAGCTAACTGGCCCGCTTGAGAAGACGGCGCCGCGCGGGCATGGTGCGCCGCGTTTGCTGGAAAGTGTTCAACGATGTCGGAAACCACCCGGAAGCTGCGGCCCCTGGCCGTCACTGCCACGCTGGCGGTCTCGGCCCTGTTGTCCGGCTGCGCCGGCTCGGGCGCCTACGCTTATCTGGGCGACACCTTCACCCTGCCGTTCGGCGCCAACCCCAACATAGCTCCGGCGCCCGCCACGGGCCCCGGCAACGAGACCTACTCCAAGGTGCGCGCGCAGAACGTGGAGCACCCGACGCCCATCCTGTATGAGGCGGGCGACGTGTGGCCGCCGGCGCCCAAGGCGCCGCCCACGCTGAAGGACCTGCAGATCCAGCAGAACCAGGAGCTGTCCGGCAACGGCGCCAGCGGCGGCGGCACGCCCAACTACACGCCGCTGCAGCCCCTGCCGCAGCTTCCCGGCTACGAAGTGCCAGAGCAGCAGACGCATGTGGCACCCCCGCGCGCCAGCTTCCCCGGCGGCATCGTCAACCTGCCTTCCGGCCAGCACGGCGTGGTCACCGGCGGCGGCGCGGACGTGAAGTCGCTGAACGGGCCCACCGGCAACGGCAGCATCGTGGTGCCGAACGGCAACGGCACGAGCACGGTGATCGGACCGAACGGGACGGTGAGCACCATCCCCTCGCCCGGGAAGTAGGAACGGAACCACCTTCTTGGGAAAGAAGGTGACTAGCCGGATAACTGAGACCAGAGCCACCGCACGACGGACAGCCATGCCGTGCCGCCGTTCGACAAGACAGCTAGCTACCGCGCCGACATGCCGCGCTCAGCCACACCGGGACGACCCGGTCCCGTTCAGGGACGGGCAGCTTGCCTACGCATGCGCCTGCAGGTCGGCCAGGTTGCAATGCAGCAGCGCCGCCTGGTGCGTCGCTTCCAGCACAACGCACGGCGCGCAGCCAGCGCGCAGCGCCTCGGCCCAGCGCGGCGCGCACAGGCACCAGCGGTCGCCGGGGCGCAGGCCGGGGAAGCCGTATTCCGGGCGCGGCGTGGACAGGTCGTTGCCCTGCGCCTGGCTGAAGGCAAGGAAGTCCTGCGTCACCACGGCACACACGGTGTGGCTGCCGGCGTCGGCCGGGCCGGTCTCGCAGCATCCGGTGCGGGTGAAGCCGGTCAGCGGGTCGGTGGAGCAGGATTGCAGCGCGCCGCCCAGCACGTTTTGCGCCTGTCCGCCCGCCGGAGAACCCGGCCGCCGGCCGGTGCTGTCGAGCGGCACGCGGCGGCCCTCAGCCGTGCCGCAGCAGCAGCAGCGCCGCCATCAGCGCCAAGGCGAGCCCCTGCAAATACACGCGCGCCCGCATCAGCGCGTTGGAGCGCCTCGGGTCGCCACCGCGCACCACGCCCACCATGCCCAGGCCGAGGACCACCAGCACGCCGAGCATGGTGGCGACGAGAAGGATCATCAGGATTGACGTCATCACGCGTAGATAAGTTCTGGGCGGCCTTTGTGCACCCCTCGGTCCGGGTGCTGCTGGCACTTCTGCTGGCCTGTGCCGCGCCGCCCGCGCGCGCGCAGGGACCGGCGGCCGCCCTGGTCCATGCGGCGCCGGCCGCGGCAGCCAAGCCGCCGGCCGCCCCTGCCCTGACCCCGGCCGAGACCAAGCAGATGATCGACCTGCTGAACGATCCGCAGAAGCGCGCCGCGTTCACCGCCACGCTGGAGACGCTAGCCAAGGCCACCGCCGTGGTGAACCCGCCCAAGCCCGCCACCACCCCGGTGAAGCTGGCCCCCGACAGCGTGGGCGCCCAGGTGATCAAGGACGGCACGGCCTGGCTGTCCGGCCTGTCCGTCCAGGCCGCCAGCTTCCGCCGCCTGCTGGGCGACCTGCCCAGCGTGTGGGCGTTCACCAGGCGCACGCTGGAAAACCCGATGCTGCGCGCCCGCGCCGTCGATGCCGCGTGGCGCCTGACCCTGGTGCTTGCGGTGGCCGGGCTGACCGAATGGGTGCTGTGGCGACTGCTGCGCCGCCCGGTGCGCGCCATCGCCCGGCTGGCGCCCGACTCAGCCCCCGCCGGGGTGGCGCCCGACCCGCTCCTGACCGGAGTCCCGTCAGGTTTAATCACGGCCGGAACCCTGTCCGACCTTGCCACCGGGCTCCCGCCCGAGTCTTTCACAGCCGTGCTTCCGCCCGAGTCGTTCACAGCCGGGCTTCCGCCCGAGTCGTTCACAGCCGGGCTTCCGCCCGGGGACGCCGTGGCCGAGCCCGCCATGCCGCAAAACCCGGCCGAGGCCAGGGTGGCCGAAGCGGTGCGCGCGGCCGATAGGCCAGGCGCCGACGATGCCGATGCCCCCGCAGCGCTGCCGACGCGCGAGGAGCTGACCGCCGCCCCGCTGGCCGGGGTGGCGCCCGAAGCGCGCGAGGACGCCGTGGTGGAGCACGTGCTGCGCCGCCGCCGCTTCGCCCGCACGCTGCGCACGCTCAAGCGCCTGCCCTTCGTGCTGATCTGCTTCGTGCTGGACCTGCTGCCGCTCGGCGCCTTCCTGGGCGTGGGCTACGCTGGCACCCTGTTCGCCACCCCTGACATGCAGGCCGTGCTGCAGGCCGCCATCCTGGCCTACGCCACCTGCCGCGTCGCAACGTCACTCACCCGCATGCTGTTCGCACCGGACCTGCCCGCGCTTCGCCTGGTGCACGTGAGCGACAACGGAGCGGCCTACGCGGTGCGCTGGGTAAGGCGCGTGTTCGCCATCGCCGCCCTGGGCTTCGCCGCCTCGCAGATCGGCCAGCTGTTCGGCCTGCCGGCGCAGGCCGACGACGCCTTCCTGAAAGCGGTGTTCCTGGTGGTGCATGCCTGCCTGGTGGTGATCGTGCTGCAATGCCGCGCCGGCGTGGCCGCCCGTATCCGCTCACCCAAGGCCAGCCCGGGCATCGGCGGCAAGCTGCGCAACCGGCTCGCCTCCGTCTGGCACCTAGTGGCGATCTTCTACATCGTCGCGCTGTGGATGGTGTGGGCGGCCGAGGTGCGCAACGGCTACCTGCGCATCTGGCACATCTTCCTGGTCACCGCCGGCGTGCTGATCCTGGCGCGTCTGGCGAGCATCGTGGTGCTGGGCGGGCTGGACCGCGCGTTCCGCGTCGGTCCGGAGGCGCGCACGCGCTACCCTGGGCTGGAGCGCCGGGCGGACCGCTACTATCCCCTGCTGCGCAGCGCCGTCTCGGCCCTGCTGGTGCTGGCGACCGGGCTGGTGCTGCTACTGACCTGGGGGGTTAACACGCTCGCCTGGTTCGGCGCCCGCGCGCTGGGCGGCAAGCTGGCCTCGGCCGCGCTGACCATCGTGGTGGCGGCCGCTTTGGCCGTGGCGGTGTGGGAGGCGGTGAACGCGTCCATGGACGGCCACCTAGCCCGCCTGCAGCAGCAGGCGCAGCTGGCCAAATCCGCCCGCCTGCGCACGCTGCTGCCGATCCTGCGCACCATCCTGCTGGCCGCCCTGGTCGCCATCTTCGGCCTGACCGCGCTCTCAGAGATCGGGGTGAACATCGCGCCGTTGCTGGCCGGCGCCGGCATCCTGGGAGTCGCCATAGGCTTCGGTTCGCAGAAGCTGGTGCAGGACTTCATCACCGGCATCTTCCTGCTGGTGGAGAACGC
>CAXTBC010000072.1:0-17799 GCA_964242595.1 uncultured Acetobacteraceae bacterium
GCGCGCGCGCCACCAGCTCCTTGCCGGTGCCGCTCTCGCCGTTGACCATCACCGTCAGGTCCGTTGTCGTCAGCCGCGCGATGGTGCGGTAGATGTCCTGCATGGCCTGGCTGCGGCCGATCAGCGGCAGCTTCTCGTCGCCGTCCTTCGGCTCGGCCGGCGGCTCGCCAGGGGCGCTGGGCACGGCCAGGGCGCGGCCTACCACGGACAACAGCTCGGCCAAGTCGAACGGCTTGGGCAGGTACTCGAACGCGCCGCGCTGGGCCGCCTTCACCGCGGTGATCAGCGTGGATTGCGCGCTCATCACGATCACGCGCAGGTCCGGGCGGTGCCGCTTGATGCGCGGCAGCAGGTCCAGCCCGTTGTCGTCGGGCATCACCACGTCGGTGATCACCAGGTCGCCCTCGCCTTCCTCCACCCAGCGCCACAGCATGTGGGCCGAGCCGGTGGCGCGGACTTGGTAGCCGGAACGGCCCAGCGCCTGGGTCAGCACGGTGCGTATGGAGCGATCGTCGTCGGCGACCAGGATAGTGGGGACCGTCATGGACGGACGCAGCTCCCCAGCAAGCAAGGGAAGGCTTCTTTTTTGAAAAAAAGAAGCAAAAAACTTTTATCCGGCTGTCGCGGTCCTCTCCGGCAGCGTGCGCCCAGAAGCAAAAGTTTTTTGGTTCTTTTTTTCAGAAAAGAACTGCTTGCCTTGCCTGGTCTTTCTTCGGTTGCTGTCAAAATCGATGGATTTTTCAAGAAAATCCGGCGACATGCCTCACTCACCTGGCTGCTCCTCCACGAAGATCGGCAGAAACACCCGAAACTCCGTGCGCCCAGGCCGGCTGTCCACTTCGATCAAGCCCCCGTGCTCGCCAACGATCTTGGCCACCAGTGCAAGCCCCAGGCCACTGCCGGACGCCTTCGTCGTCACGAACGGATCGAACAGGCTGGCGCGCAGCTCGGCGGAAATGCCGGGCCCGTTGTCGCGCACCGTCACCACGAGCGGCAGATGCGTGCGGCGCTGGGTTCCCGGCACCACCACGCGCACGCCGTGCTGGTAGGCGGTCATCAGCGTGATCTCGCCGTGAGGGCTCTCCGTCGTGATGGCCTCAGCGGCGTTCTTCACCAAGTTGAGCAGCACCTGCACCAGCTGGTCCCGGTTGCCCAGCACGTGCGGCAGCGAGGGGTCGTAGAGCTCCACGATGCGCAGATGCGCGGCGAATCCGGTATGGGCCAGGCGACGGACGTGCTCGAGCACGCGGTGGATGTTCACCGCGTCGCGCACCACTGGCTTTTCGCCGAACGCTTCCATGCGGTCCACCAGCTCGTGGATGCGGTCCGCCTCGTCACGGATCAGCACGGCCAGCTCGCGGTCGGCCGCGTCCACGGTGTTCTCCAGCAGCTGGGCGGCGCCACGTATGCCGGAGAGCGGGTTCTTGACCTCGTGGGCGAGCACGGCGGCCATCCCGGCCACCGAGCGTGCGGCGCTGCGGAAGCTCTGCTGGCGGTCCAGCGTGCGGGCGGCCGATCCGTCCTGCAGCGTAAGCATGACGCAGCCCGGATCCTCCGGCACGCCCGTCCCCTGCACGGTCACGCTGCGGCGCTGCAGCCGGGGGCCTTCAAAATGCAGGTCGTGATCGCTCACCACCAACTCGCCGCCGCGCACCTGGGCGATCAGGGCGAAGAGCGGGCTGCTGGCGCCTACCAGGTCGGCTAGGTTTAGGTGGCGCAGCTGGGTGATGGAGAGGGCGAAGAACTGCTCGGCCGCCGGGTTGGCGTAGCGGAAACGGTCCCCGGCGTCGATCAGCACGCAGGCGATCGGGATGGCCGACAGCATGGCGGCCGGGTCGGGCGCTGTGCTGACCACGGCGAACCGGGTGCGCGTACGGGCCAGCGGCAGCTTCATGCGGCCAGGCTCTCAGAAACAGGGCTTTCCGGCTCGGGCGCGGCGGCCTGCCGCGCGGTGCCCGCTTCGACCAGCGGCGCGTAGAAGCGCCCGATCAGCGCGACCACGGCGGGCGCGTCCGCCAGGCGCATGATGGCGGCACGGAACTCGGCCGAGCCGGGCAGGCCGCGCGAGTACCAGGCCACGTGCTTGCGGGCCAGTCGCAGCCCGGCCTCCGTCCCGAAATGCGCCAGCATGGCGTGGTAGTGGTCCAGCAGGATGGCCTGCTGGGCGGCCAGGTCCGGCTCGGGCAGGGTCTGGCCGGTACGGAGGTAGTGCGCCACCTGGGCCGGGAACCACGGCCGGCCGTAGCAGGCGCGGCCCACCATCACGCCGTCCGCCCCCGAACGCGCGCGCGCGGCGGCGGCGTCCTCCACGCTGTTGATGTCCCCGTTCACGATCACCGGGATGCGCACCGCCTGCTTCACGCCGGCCACGAAGTCCCAGTCCGCCGTGCCGGTGTAGAATTGCTGCCGCGTGCGGCCGTGCACCGTCACCATGCGTATGCCGGAGGCCTCGGCGATCTGCGCCATGCGCGGGGCGTTCAGGCTCTGGTGGTCCCACCCCATGCGCATCTTCAGGGTGACGGGCACGCGCACCGCCTGCACGGTGGCTTCCAGGATGCGCGCGGCGGCGGCTTCGTCGCGCATCAGCGCCGAGCCGGCCTGCTGGCCCACCGCCACCTTGCGCACCGGGCAGCCGAAATTGATGTCGATGATCTCGGCCCCCAGGTCGGCCGACATGCGGGCGGCCTCGGCCATGGCGGCCGGCTCACAGCCGGCGAGCTGGATGGCACGCGGCCCGGCGCCCTCGTCCAGCGCGGCCATGCGCAGCGTGTTGCGGTTCTCCCGCAGCATCGCCCAGCTGGCGATCATCTCGGAGACCACCATGCCGGTGCCCAGTCGCTTGGCCAGCCGGCGGAACGGCAAGTCGGTGACACCCGACATTGGCGCCAGGATGACCGGGGTGGCGATGCTGACGTCGTCGCCGAGGTCGAGTGGCTGCAGAGGATTGCCCATCATTTAGGCAGGTTAGTTAGTTTGCAGGCATGTTGCAATGCGAAGACGCCCGTCGGTGGACGTTTCACAGGCAATCTGAACCGGGAGGAAGCGTCCTCGACGCCTGGCGACGAACGTCGCCGCTGGCGCATGCCGACCGTCGCGGCTTGCGCGCAAGCCCGCGCTCCCGCACATCCGCGCTCATGCGTATAGCCGCCATCCTCGTCGCCGCGGGCAGCGGCTCCCGCTACGGCGGCCCCACACCAAAGCAGTTCACCATATTAGCCGGCCAGCCTGTGCTGCGCTGGGCCGCCGAGGCGCTGATGCCGCACGTCCACCTGTTGCAACCGGTGGGCGAGGCCGCCGCCATCGCCACCGTGCTGGACGGGCTGGCCACCCTGCCCGCCGTGCCGGGCGGCACCACGCGGCAGGACAGCGTGCGCGCCGGGCTGGAAGCGCTGGTGCCGCACGCGCCCGATGTAGTGCTGGTGCATGACGGCGCCCGCCCGCTGATCCCGCCCGGCACCATCCCCGCGCTGATCGAAGCGCTCGCTACCCTGCGCGGCGCCATCCCGGCGGTGGCAGTGGCCGACACGCTGAAGCGGGCGGACGATGGCGTGGTCACCGCCACCGTGCCGCGCGCCGGCCTGTACCGCGCGCAGACCCCGCAGGCCTTCCACTTCGCCACCCTGCTGGCCGCCCATCGCGCGTCGGGCGAGCCCACCGCTACCGACGATGCCTGGTTGCTGGAGCAGGCGGGACACACGGTGGCGATCATCCCGGGCCACGAGGAGAACGTAAAGTTGACCGTAGATGCCGACGCCGCCCGCCTGGAACGCAGCCTGGCGCCGCCCATGGTCCCGCGCGTGGGCACCGGGTTCGACGTGCACGTGACCAAGCCGGGCCGCCCGATGATCCTGTGCGGCCTCACAATCCCGTGCGAGTTCGGGCTGGACGGCCATTCGGACGCCGACGTGGGCATCCACGCGCTGTGCGATGCCATCTACGGCGCGCTGGCCGAAGGCGACATCGGCCGCCACTTCCCGCCTACCGACGGCGAGTGGAAGGACGCCGACAGCGCACGCTTCCTGCGCCACGCCGCCGGGCGCATCGCGGCGCGCGGCGGCCGGCTGGCCAACGCGGACGTGACGCTGATCTGCGAGCAGCCGAAGATTACCCCGCACGCGCCGGCGATGCGCGCCCGCCTGGCCGAGCTGCTGGGCGTATCGGTCGACGCCGTCTCCGTGAAGGCCACGACGACGGAGCGGCTGGGCTTTGCGGGACGGGGCGAGGGTGTGGCGGCGCAGGCCGCAGTGTGTGTGCTGGTGCCGGCCTAAATGTCCGGCCCTGGTGGCCATCAGACGTGCTTTCTCGCGTGCCGGGCTCCGAAGACCCGTCAGTCGCCTGAACCAGGGTATCCGTTTAAGGCTGACCTGGAGGAAGCAAGCAGTCCTTTTTTGAAAAAAGGACCAAAAAGTTTTACTCGTTTCGGCGGCGTCAAGCGCGCGGAGGCTTCGGGACAGGTCGCGACGGCGAACACAGCGCCGGAAGTAGAAAAGGGGGTCTTTCTTGCTGCACAACAGTCTGCGTCAAAGACGTCCGGTATAGAAATCTGCAAAAGTCAGACGGGTCTTGGCCCACTAACGCGCGAGAGCGGAGTCAGAAGTTTTTTGATTCTTTTTTTCAAAAAAGAACCGCTTGCCTTGCCTTCCTTCTCACCGCCTGCACCACCCCACAGGCGATCCGCCCAATGAAATGCCCCACCATCCCCGCCGCCAAAGCCGCCACACCCACTCCGCCGGCACCGACGGAAGGCGCGGCCACCGCGCTGGCCCCCGGGCATTGGGACTGGGCCGACCACGGCTACACCTGGGTGCCGCCGACGTGGACGCCCCGGCCGCCGCACCCGCACTGGCAGGCTGCCCCCGCCCTGTGGCAGGACGGCTACTGGACGCCGGACGCGGGCGCCTGTGTTTGGACGGCAGGACGCTTCCTTTCCTGATACAACACACCCCATGATGGATGCGGCCGCCCACGGCACCACCCTGCCCGCCCCCGCCGGCACCGGCCCGCTGGTGGTCAGCGGCCACGTGACCGCCTTGCGCCTGTTCGACTTGGCCTACGCCATCGACCTGGGGCTGGCCGAAACGCTGTGGGCCGGCCAGGACAGGCAAGGCGCGCGCTCCCGCCTGACGGGCACGCCGCCCAAGGCCGTCTCGTTCGGCGAGCCGCCGCTGGGGCTGGTGCTGCCGCCGGCCCAGCTGGTGCTGGAGGAAGGCGGGCAGCTCACCCTCGAAGTGGGCGTCACCGCGCGGCTGTACGCCTTCGGCGTGGTGACGCTGGCCGTGCAGGTGCCGGCCGACGGGCTGAGCTGGGCCGGCTTCACCGCCAGGGTGAACGCGGTGGAGGCCGCCATCGGCACGGAGACGGAGATCGGTTTTTGGCACACGCTGCTGGACCTGCTGCGCGACCCGATCGGGCCCGCGCTGACGCGGCCGAACCGCTCGGACCTGGAAGAAGACTACCTGGTGGCCACCGTGCACCAGTTCGGCGAGCCGGTGCTGGCCAGCACCATCGGCCGCGACCTCGACCTGGTGCCTCTGCTGAGTGGTGAGACCCGCAAGCTGGCCGACGGGGCGCGGGCCGACCTGCTGAGCCGCCGTTTCAGCTACTACACCGACGACCTGGTGATACTGACCTGGGACCGCGCCTTCATCTACGAGCCCCGGCGCGACACCGACGTGGCCGACGTGATCGAGGTGGCCAACGCGCAGTTCCTGCAGATGCGCTACTACGACGAGCTGCTCGATGCCGAATTGCCGCGCATGTACGACCTCGTTGCGGAAGCCACACGGCGCCTCAGCCGCGGACCGCGCCGCTTTGCCGGCCTGGCCCGCCGCCTGTACACGCTGGTTGCCGAGGTGACCGAGTTGACCGAGAAGGTGGACAACGCGCTGCAGGTGACGGAGGACGTCTACCTCGCGCGCGTGTACGCCGCGGCGCTGGACCTGTTCCGCGTGAAGGCGGTGAGCGCTGCGGTCGACCGCAAGCTGTCCATCATCCGCGACACCTACTCGGCCTTGTACGACGAGGCCGCGAGCAGCCGGGCCGGGCTGATGGAGGCGGCGATCATCGGGCTGATCATCGTCGAGATCGTGCTGGCGCTGTTCGGCAAGCATTGACGGCCAAATATCACAGCGGGTTCAACCACGTCGTTTGAGCAGTTGCTCACCTACCAGCTGTCACCCGGAGAACACATTTTTTCCTGAGCAAGCCGTGTTTCTAAAAAAAAAGCTGTTGTCTTGTCGAAATTGAGTGCAACCTCCATTTGATGCTGGCCTTTGAGGACAGTGGCGCAGGGAGCAGCATCGGGTGACGCGTGATGGCGATGCTGTTACTCCAGCGGCTCAAGGTGCCCTCCAATCGCAGATACTGGCTTTGCTGGGCAACCTGACTGGCGACGCTATCATAACGATCGGTTCTGACCGGCGCGTGACCGGTTGGAGCGCTGGCGCACAATCCATGCTGGGCTGGGCACCGGCCGAAGCTGTAGGCCGCGACGCTGCCTTTTTCTGGACCGTGCAGGATCGGGCAGACGGCCTTTTCGAGCTGGCGTGCGAGGCGGCCCAGAGCGATGGGCGAACGGTACATCGACGTTGGCACGTTCACCGAGATGGCTCGCTGATCTGGGGCGTCGGACACTTCAGCCCGGTAGCTTCCGGCTTGCCGGGCTTTGTTCTGATCATGCGCGACGAAACCGCGCACCAGGCAGAGACCCGGTCGTTGGAGGCAGCGGTGACGCGCTTCCGGACGCTGACGGAAGGCGTACCGCAACTGATCTGGCGGTCATCCGAACTGGGACGCTGGACCTGGGCCTCGCCACAATGGCTGGCCTACACTGGCCAGACCCAGGCGCAGAGCCACGGCTGGGGGTGGCTCGATTCCGTTCATCCTGCGGACCGCGTAGCAACCCTCCACGTGTTGGACGACGCCAGAACGCATGGCGAAGTGCGGGCGGAGTTTCGGCTACGGCGCGCCAGCGACGGTGCGTGGAGGTGGCACCAGGCCAGGTCCGTGCCGGTGAGGGCTGCGCCTAGTCCCGCATGGCCAGAGGGCCGCATCTTGGAGTGGCTCGGCACGACGACCGACATAGAGGACCTCAAGCTGTTGCAGGACAGGCAGGGCGTGCTGGTCTCCGAACTGCAGCACCGCACGCGCAACCTGCTGGCCGTGGTAAGCGCCATCGCCCGCCGCAACTTCGGACGGACGGAGGCCAGCGAGGAGTTTCAGCTTCGCTTGGCCACTCTCGGCCGTGTACAGGGCTTCCTCTCACGTGCCGAAAACTGGTCGCTGGACCTTGCGGAGTTGGTGCGCACCGAACTGCGGGCTGCCGGCGACGGCGAGTCCAGGAAAGCGTTCCTGGACGGCCCGACAGTCGAGCTTCCAGGAGACAAGGCGCAGCTGGTGGCACTCGCCTTGCACGAACTTGCAACCAACGCCGCCAAATACGGGGCGTTGTTGCAGCCCGCAGCAAGGCTCCTGGTAGTCTGGCGGCTGGAGGAAATAGGCTCCGGCGCCGAACGGCAGCTGGTCCTGGAATGGCGCGAGAGTGGCGTTATCATGCAGACAGGCCAGGTAAGGCGGCGCGGGTACGGCAGCGAGCTGATCGAGCGCGCGCTACCTTATCAGCTCAAAGCCAAGACGCAGCTGGTGTTCGCGCCTGATGGCGTGCATTGCACCCTTACGCTGCCGTTGCGAACCATGGCCGACAATCTATAAGTGAATCAATGCCAGATCTTTCAGGCCTAGCTATCCTGGTCGTCGAGGACGACTACCTCCTGGCGGAGGAGCTTTGCATCGGGTTTCGCGAGGCCGGCGCGCAAGTGATCGGCCCGGCACCGAGTGTGGCGGACGCCATGGGCCTGCTCGCCACCAGCCCCATGCCAGATGCTGCGGTGCTCGACGTGAACCTGGGTGGCGAATTCTCTTGGCCCGTCGTCGATGCCTTGTTGGCGCGAAGCATCCCGGTGCTGCTCGCCAGCGGTTACGACCTGGACGGCCTACCCCGGCGCTACACCGGCCTGCCGCGCTGCGAGAAGCCGTTCACAACGGCCAAGCTTACAACACGCCTTGTCCGGCATATAGCCGCCTCCGTCAGGGCGCCGACGGCATGAGAGCCGTCGCCGTTGCTCGAGTACACGGTGCGAACCGCACCGGTTCAGGCCGGACGGACGCCTAGCTGACCGTCACTTTCTCATTTTCGCCCGGATGTGGCGGCTTGCCGGTCGTTACCGCCTTTACGTAGCCGAACAGATGCACCATCGCTGACGACGGCGTATCCCAATACTCCGCCTGATCCACGTTCACCTTCAGGATCGCGATGTCCGGATCGTCGATGCCCTTGGGGAACCACGTACGCATCGACTCGGCCCAATGGGCAGTGACCTCGGCCTTGTCGCTCACCACCTGGGCCGTGCCCGAGAGCGAGACGTAGAGCTGGTGATGAGAGTCGGCGTAGCTGACACCCACACGCTCGTGGCTACCGACCTCACTTACCTTGTGGGCGCTGGCGTGGGTGTAGAAATACAGCTCGCCGGTGAAATCCTTCTGGGCCGCCACCATCGGTCTCGCGCGCAGATGCGGGCCGTCCTCGGTGGTCAGCATCGCCGTCTGGATGTGCTTGATCATGCCGGAAAGCTTCTCCAGCGTGGCGGCATCTGCTGTGGTGGTCATCGTGCGGCTCCTCGGCTGTCGGCCCTCAACACCGGCGTGGCGGGCAAGGTTCCGGGCAGTAGCCGCACGCATGGCAATGTGGCAGGCTCCTGCCATGCTGGTCGCCCTGCCCTCCTGCCGCACGCTGATGATCGTCGGAACCAACCATCGGGGCCACGACGGCGCGACCAGGCCGGATGCCGCCCGAGCGCTCACGCGGCGGGGCGGCTGAACGTGCCGGCGCCACGGCTGGGCCACATCCTGGAGACGGCGCTGTACGTGACCGACTTGCACGTAAGCCACGATTTTTACGCCCGCGTGCTGGGCTTCGAGCTGTTTCTGCAAGACGAGCGGATGTGTGCCATGGGCGTGGCCGGCGGCGGCGTGTTGCTGCTGTTCGCCCGCGGCGGCTCCGCCCAGCCGAGCCGGACGCCCCAGGGCACAATCCCGGCGCATGACGGACAGGGTACGCTCCATTTGGCCTTCGCCATCCCGGTAGGCGAGCTGGAAGCGTGGAGCGCCCACCTGACGGCCCAGCATGTGGAGGTGGAGAGCCGGATCACCTGGCCGGCCGGCGGCACCAGCCTGTATTTCCGCGATCCGGACGACCACTCGGTCGAAGTGGCCACGCCCGGCCTGTGGCCCAACCATTGAGCGGCGTGGACGAGGCCGAGGGCCCCCGCGGCGAGGTGGCGCTGCGCGTGCCCGCCTTCCCGGCCGACACCAACGCAGCCGGCGACATCTTCGGCGGCTGGATCATGGGCATGATGGACATGGCCGCCGGCTCCACCGCCCACGAACTAGCCGGCGGCCGCGTGGCCACCGTCGCCGTGTCCGACCTGGTATTCTTGCGCCCTGTGCACGTGGGCGACCTGATCAGTTGCTACTGCGAGGTGGTGAAGATCGGCCGCACGTCCATCACCATCGACGTGGACGTGTGGGCAAGGCGGACGATGCCGATCCGGCACGAGCGGGTGACAAAGGCACGGTTCGTGATGGTGGCCGTAGATGCGGCGGGCAAGCCGCGGGCCGTGCAAAGCTGACAAGCCCTGATCACAGCAGGTCCCGCAATGTCGATGGGACGTACGAACCCGCCGGCCCTGCTTTCGCTTCGGCTGTCCAGCCGCTCACGGCCAAGCACAGGACGGCGAGCGAGGCATCATGGGGGAGAGTTACGGGTTTGCCTCCTGGCGGCTGCAACCTCGGCCACAATCACGGTGGCGCAGGCCACGACGGTGGCCGAGATCTTAACCGGCATAGCCCTAGGCGTCGACACGAAGACACCGACGGACTGTTTGGCAAGTCGGGCTAGGCTGACCGGAGCCAACTCATCCGCAGGACGCGCGTTGCTGTCCATTGTGGGCATGTGCCGCACCTGTCCGAAACGTGCGTCCGCAAAGGTTGGAGATCGCCATGCGTGGCGCTGACCTCGTAGACCGTAAACGACGTCATCGCGTGAACCAGCGCCAGCATCGACGGTGTGGAGCTTCCAAAACAACGACCAGAATCGCTTTCTGCAGGAACGAACAGCTTCAGCGGCCAGGCAGAGAGCGTGACGCAGTGCGACGTCAGCCTCCATCACCCGTCCCGTCGCGTTCGGCAAGCAGCCTCAAGCTGCCCACAAGCCGCTCGCCGACCGGCTGCTCCAACTAAGTGTCGCGCCGAGCGACTCGACTGCGTTGCAACCCGAATTGCATGGTGGCGAACCCATCGCGCGATGATCGGGTAGGTAAACCAGAAACAAGGTCATCTCGCGAAATCCGTTTTCCTGAAAAGCACAGGCTTTCCGAGTTCGCCGAGGCATCATTGCTCGTTCACGACCTCAGCACAGCGTGGATCACCCCGGTCCGTTCCAGCACGTTCATCGCCACCTCGTTGCCGATCCGCCGCAGCACCACCGAGATGCGTGCGTCGCCCAGCGCCAAGTTGTGCAGCGTCACCACGTCGAGGAACTCCGGCAAGCGCGGACTATCGAACACCACGCTCTGCTCGGCCGGGTGGAACCGCAGGCCCAGGCAGGCGCCCAGCGCGGCGTGCAACGCGGTTGCCGCCCAGGCCTGCGGCGAGCACGCCACCGGGTAAAGCGTGGGCCCCTGCCCGCGCCGGCGCGCGAAGCCGCAGAACAACTCGGGCAGCCGGCGCAGGTCCACGTAGAGCGCCGCGTCGAACAGGCCGCAAAAGATGCGTTCGGCCTGCGGCTTCAGCCCGTACCGCGCGAGGCCGAGCGCAATTACCGCGTTGTCGTGCGGCCACACGCTGCCATTGTGGTAGCTCATCGGGTTGTAGCGCGCCTCGCCGGAGGCCAGCGTGCGTATGCCCCAGCCATTGAAGAAGCGGCTGCCCATCAGCCCGTCGGCCACGCGCAGCGCGCGGTCCGCCGCGCAGATGCCGGTCAGCAGCAGGTGGCCGGCGTTGGAAGCCCGCACGCGGCAGGGCTTGCGCGCCCCGTCCAGCGCCAGCGCGTAGGTGCCTAATTCCTCACACCAGAAGCGCAGCTCGAAGGCGGTCTGCAGCGAGGCGGCGCGGGCTGCCTGGGCGGCAGCCTCGTCGGCGTTACCCATGGCGCGCGCGATCGCCGCGGCGGCCCGGCGCGCAGCGTAGACGTAGCCTTGCACCTCCACCAGCGCGATCGGCCCCACGGCCAGGCTGCCATCGGCGTGGCTGATGCTGTCGAAACTGTCCTTCCACCCCTGGTTGGCCAGCCCCTCCTCGGTCTGGCGAAAGTAGCTGACGAAGCCGTCGGGATCGTGGCTGGCGTAGCTGTCCATCCAGCCCAGCGCCGCGCTGATGTTGGGCCACAGCGCGGCCACGGTGGGCAGATCGCCGGTGCGCTCTAGGTAGGCGCCGGCCAGCATCACGAACAGCGGGGTGGCGTCCACGCTGCCGTAGTAGCGGCGGAACGGCACCTCCCCCAGCTCGGCCATCTCGCCGCGCCGCACCTCGTGCAGTATCTTGCCCGGCTCGGCGTCCGAAGCGGCGTCCGTCGTGGTGGCCTGGTTGGCGGCCAGGAAGCGCAGCACGCCGGCAGCGATGGCCGGGTCCATCCACAGCACGTTCAGCGCAGTCAGGATGGCGTCACGCCCGAAAGCCGTGCTGAACCACGGGATGCCGGCGTACGGGTAGGGGCCGGAAGGCAACTCGGTGGTCAGCATCGTCAAGTCGCTGATCGCCCGGCGCATCGCCTCGTTGAACACCTCGTTGCTGCTCTCGATGCCAACGGCGCCGGCGCTGCGCAGCCGCGTCCAGCGCCGCTGCTCGATCATGCGGGCGGCGAACGTCTCCCGCGGCCGCCGCGCCGCGCCCGACGTGTCGCAGGCTACCTCGACGTAGATCAGGCTGCGGCCATGCGCCGGCAGCGCCACGTTGAATAGCGCGCGGCCCTCGTCGATGCGCTCGGGCGGCGGGTCGAAGCGGAGCTCGGTGGTGCGCCGCAGCGCGTCCAGCCCGGTATAGGCCAGGGTGACCGATTGCAGCGTGACCGCGGCCGGCTCGTGGCTGCCATGCCGGGTGCGGCTCATGCCGCGCACCTCGAACAGGTCGACGAAGTCAGCCCCGTAACGGATCTCCACCGGCACGGTATGGTCCACCACGTCGAAGTTGCGTATCGAGACACGCTCGTAGCAGACGCCCTGCCATAGGAAGCGCGAGCGTCGGATGTGGATCAGGTTGCTTGTCAGGCCGTCGCCGCCGGCCCCGGCCAGATGCGGCAAATCTGGGTTGCTGAGGTCGCAGGTAAGCGTCGCGTTGTCGTCGCGCAGGGTGGAGCTAAGCAGCACGAGCTGCCGGTTGGCCAACACGAGCTCGAACTCGGACAGGTAGCGCGTGTCGTTGAAGTAGAGGCCTTCGGTGCCGCCCGGGCCGGGGCGCACGTCGCCACGCTGGTCGAAAACGCCGAACATGTCGTTGTGCTTGAGCGTGCGGAAACGCTGCTCGACGAGCGAGATCTGCGCGGTGATGGCGAAGTCGCCGGGTTCCTGGACGTGGTCGGGCATGAAGGCCTTTGCGATGGGGACTGTGACGGGCGTGTGCACGATCTTACAGCCTTACCGCGGCGGGGTTCCCGCGCCGACGCGGAACCTGCCCTGCCGAAATGACGTTGCTGCACGTCATGGCGACTCGGAACGCATTCACAGCTGCCACCGAAGTCAAGCGTGATGTCCGGAGCGCCCCTGGGTCCGCGCCAGCCAAGGCGAAGGCGGCTGTTACGCCGTTGCCAAAACCATCGGGTCAACTCATGCCAGTGCGCAGGCCCAAGGCAGCGCGGCCGGCAGCAACACCAGTGCCGGACGGCGCTCGCAAGGCCGCGCTGCCGGCGTCGCAAGCCCCCATGCTGGCCATCAACGCCGACGCGCCGCCACAGGGTGCCGAGTGGCTGAGCGAGATCAAGTTCGACGGCTACCGCCTGATCGTGAGCAAGGACGCCGCCGGTCCACGTCTGCTGACCCGCAACGGCCTGGACTGGACGCACCGCATGCCCGCCGTGGCACAAGCCGTGGCCGCCCTGCCCGCGGCCACGCTGATGGCTGATGGCGAACTCGTGTCCCTGCGGAAGGACGGGCTCTCCAGCTTCCCGGACCTGCAGGCGGCGCTGAAGGATGGCAGGGATGCCACTCTGCACCTCTATTTGTTCGACCTGCTCTACCAGGACGGCTACGATTTGCGCGACGTGCCTCTGTCGGCCCGCAAGGCGGCGTTGGCGGCGCTCGTCCCGCCGCAGGATCTCATCCGTATCAGCGACCACCTGGAGGGCATCACCGACCAGGTGCGCCGCAACGCCTGCGCGATGGGGCTTGAAGGCATCATCTGCAAGCGCGCCGACGGCGCCTACCATGCCGGCCGCAGCCGGGAATGGCTGAAGGTGAAGTGCCAGGGCCGCGAGGAGTTCGTCATCCTCGGCTGGACCCCGCCGCAGGGCAGCAGGGCCGGCCTGGGTGCCTTGCAGCTCGGCTTCTACGACGAAGGCGGCGCCCTGCATTACGTGGGCGGCTGCGGCAGCGGCTTCACCGATGCCGTGCTGCACGACCTAGCCGGGCAGTTGAAAGCCTTGACCGGGGCAGCGCCGTGTCAGCTCCTGCTCACCGAGGAGAAGCCGCCGCCCGACATCGCCTGGGTACGGCCCG
Source organism: uncultured Acetobacteraceae bacterium (assembly GCA_964242595.1). GTDB lineage: Bacteria > Pseudomonadota > Alphaproteobacteria > Acetobacterales > Acetobacteraceae > BOG-908. The sequence goes on from CAXTBC010000072.1 coordinate 13,764, forward strand.
AACTGGTGGCCGAAGTCCAGTATACCGGCTGGTCCGGCGCCGGACGGCTGCGCCACGCGGTGTTCCTGGGGCTGCGCGAGGACAAGGCGGCGGCCGACGTGGTACGCGAGGTCCCCAACCCCGAAGCCAGGCGGGTGGAGCTGGCGGCGGCCACGCGCACGCATTCCGGACGTATCGTGCGGGCCGCCAAGCCGGCCGCCCGCGTGTCCGAGACGGGCGGCGTGCGCATCACCCACCCCGAACGCGAGCTCTGGCCGGCCGAGGGCGGCCACAAGGCCATCACCAAGCAGGACCTGGCCGATTACTGGCAGGCTGTGGCAAGCGTTGCCGAGCCGGCCATCGCGCACCGGCCGCTGGCCTTCCTGCGCTGTCCGGACGGCATCGGCGGCGAGCACTTCTTTCAGAAGCACGCGAACCGCGGCATGCCGGCCATGTTGCACGAAGGTGCCTGCGACAATGCTCCCTACCTGGCGCTGGACGGCGTTGCGGGGCTGATCGCCACCGCACAGATGTCCGCCGTGGAGCTGCACAGCTGGGGCAGCACGCTGGAGGATGCCGGCCGCCCGGACCGGCTGGTGTTCGACCTGGACCCCGGCGAGGGCGTGGAATGGCCGCAGATCGTGCGCGCCGCGCACGACATCAAAGCCAGGCTGGAGCAGGAAGGCTACGCCAGCTGGTGCCGCACCTCCGGCGGCAAGGGTCTGCACCTGGTAGTCCCGCTGGTGCCCGCCTGCGGCTGGGACTTCGCCCGCGCCTGGTGCCGCGCTTTCGCCGAAAAGCTCGAACGTGAGTCGCCCGACCTTTACGTCGCCTCGGTGCCAAAGGCGCGCCGGCGCGGCCGCATCCTGATCGACTGGCTACGCAACGGGCTGGGTTCTACCGCGATCGCCTCGTTCTCACCCCGTGCGAGGGCGCACGCCACGGTCGCCGTGCCGGTCACCTGGCGTGAGGTGAGCGCCAAGCTCGATCCGCAGGCCTTCACCGTCCACAGTGTGCCGGCGCGCCTGGCCCGACTGCGCGCCGACCCTTGGGACGGCTTTGCCGGCGCGCGGCAGAAGCTTGAGGCCCTTGACGAAAGGAAACGCAAACATGGCTGAACGGCCGATCTGGCGCGGGCATCTGCGCCTGGCACTCGTCTCCTGCCCCGTGGCGCTGTATACCGCGCACCGGGAAACGGCGAACCTGCACTTCCACTTCATCAACCCCGCCACCGGCAGCCGGGTGCGCATGGTGACGCTGGACGCGTCTACCGACGAGGAGCTGTCCCGCAGCAAGCTCGTGCGCGGCTACGAGTTCGAGAAGGACCAATATGTCCTGCTCGATGACGAGGATTTCGACAAGGCGCGGCTGGACAGCTCGACGACGCTGACGGTGGACAAGTTCGTTCCCGCCGACACCATCGACCCCGTGTATTACGACACCAGCTATTACATGGCGCCGGACGGCGATGCCGCCCAGGACGTATACGTGGTGCTGCGCGACGCGATCCGGCAGGCCAAGACAGTGGCGCTCTCCCGCGTGGTGATCTCCCGCCGCGAACGCGCGGTAGCGATCATGCCGATGGAGAAAGGCCTGATCCTGCATACGCTTTACGAGACGCGCGACATCGCCAACTCCACCAATCTGTTCGAGGCGGTGCCGAAGGACAAGCCGGACGCCGACATGGTCAAGCTGGCGACGCAGCTGATCGAACGACAATCCAAGCCGTTCGCGCCGAGCGACCTGGAAGACCGCTACGAAGCGCGCTTGCGCGAGGTGATCGACGCCAAGGTGCGCGGCGCCGGCTTCAAGCCCGCCGCCGAGGCAGCGCCGGAGCGGGGCAACGTGATCGACCTGATGGCGGCGCTGAAACGCAGCCTGGGGCAAACGGAGACCAAGGCGAAACCGGCCAAGGCGGCAGCCAAGCCAGCGGCGCGCAAGACGCCTGCGCGCAAACGGGCAAGCTGAAGCAAGCGGTTCTTTTTTGAAAAACAGAACCAAAAAACTTTTACTCCCTGTCGGGTGGTGCAAGGCAGAAGCGCGACAGCGGAGTCAAAGGTCTTTTGCTTCTTCTCTTCAGAAAAGAAGGCCTCCTTTCTTTCTTTTTAGGAAGTCTCCGACATGCCAGGATTAGAAACGAATTCGGTCTGGTTCATCACCGGCTGCTCCACCGGCTTCGGCCGAGAGATCGCACGCGTCATCCTGGACCGTGGCGGCCGCGCCGTTGTCACCGCGCGCGATTCCGCCCGCGTTGAAGACCTCGGCAAGGAATTTCCCGGCAAGGCGCTGGCCCTGGCCCTGGACGTGACCCAGTCGGACCAGGTGGCCGCGTCCGTGCAAGAGGCCGAACAGGCGTTCGGCAGCGTCGACGTGCTGGTGAACAACGCAGGCTACGGCTACATGGCGGCCATCGAGGAAGGCGACGACGAGGACGTTCGTGCGCAATTCGAGGCCAACGTGTTCGGGCTGATCGCCATGACAAAAGCTGTACTGCCGGGCATGCGCCAGCGCGGCCGCGGCCACATCGTGAACCTGTCCTCGCAAGGCGGGCTCGTAGGGTTTCCCGGCGTGGGCTACTACAATGCGTCCAAGTTCGCGGTGGAGGGCCTGTCCGAGGCGCTGGCGGGCGAGATCAAGCCGCTGGGCCTTGGTGTCACGATCGTGGAACCAGGACCGTTCCGCACGGACTGGGCCGGCCGCTCGCTGAAGATGCCTAAGCAGGACATCGAGGCCTATGCCGAGACGGCCGGCAAGCGCCGGCGTTCGATCAACGGCTATTCCGGGAGTCAGCAGGGCGATCCGGTGCGCGCTGCCCAGGCGATCGTGCACGCGGTGGAGAGTGCCGAGCCGCCGCTGCACCTGTTGCTGGGCAAGCAGGCGCTGGACATCGTGCGCGGCAAGCTGGCGGCGTTGGGGGCCGAGATCGACAAGTGGGAGGCTACGAGCCTGGGGGCGGATTTTCCGGCAGGGTAGAAGGAAGGCCTTCTTTTCGAGAAAAGAAGCAAAAAAACTTTTGCTTGCGCTGTCGCGGTTATGTCCTGTCGGGTTCGGTTCCTATGGTTAGTGTGGGTTTGCGGGATGCGTGTCGGCGACTATAGCTCGCCGATGCGCTTCCTGCTCGCCTTGCTTTGCCTGCTGGCCTCTCCCGCTTGGGCGCAGGTGAGCACCAACGAGCACGCGCTGGATCAACTGACCCCTGCCCCCGCCAAACCGACCACACACGCGGCAGCGCCGCCGGCCAAGACGCCAGCCCGCCGTGCGAAGCCGACACATTCAACAGCCACCCCGGCCAAGCCTAGGCTGACCGCTCCTAGGATGCCGCTAGCCCCGCCAGTACACCCGGTGATCCAGCCACCTGCCTTCACCATGCCGGCCCATGCCCCGCCGCCGCCGCCGCCGGTGCCCGTCCGTGCCGACGCGCCGGGCGCCGCTTCGGCCATTCCGGGCGGCACGCGCATTACCTTCGGACCTGGCGTTTCCGACCTGAACCCGGCCACGCTGGCTGCCGTCGAGGCGATCGCCACGCAGGCCCTGGCCAAGCCCGACCTGATCGTGGACGTGACGGCGTGGGCGCCCGGCACCGCGGACGATCCCTCCACTGCACGCAGGCTGTCGCTGGACCGCGCGCTGGCGGCGCGTGCGGTGATGATCCATGCCGGCCTGGTATCGGACCGGATCAGGGCGGTGGCGAAGGGTTCCGGGGAGGTTGGGGCGGGGCCAGCGGACCGGGCCGAAATCGTGGTGGAGGGGGGCGGCAGGAAGTGAGGAAAGCCGGGGCTTTGCCCCTGGACCTCGCTGGGGCTTTGAAGCCCTAGACACCATCTGTTTAGAATTCCTAACAAACAGGTTCTAAGAGTTCGTTTGAAAACTCATACAAGCTGCCAGGGAGCGCCGAAATCCGACGAAAGCGGTAACTACATACCACAATTCAGGCTGAATTCGCCTTCTACCGGCAAGGATTGAGCGACTCGGGGCTTTGGACGCGAGTTTCCAAACAGCCTCTAATACCAACGGCCTTTAATATTGACCTGTGAAGGAAGGCCAAGGGCTCTGCCCC
>CAXTBC010000073.1:0-17693 GCA_964242595.1 uncultured Acetobacteraceae bacterium
CCAAGCTCAAAGATTGGCGCCGCGTTGCCACTCGCTACGACCGATGCGCCCACACATTCATGTCAGCCATCGTCATCGCAGCAACCATGCTCTTCTGGATCAATCAATGAGTCCTGAGCCTAGTCTAAAGAAGGCTAGGGATTCCGCCCCTAGATGACATACAAAAGCTACAATTCGAAAGCCAACCGCGCAGCATGCCGCAGACGAGGCATTCTCCCGATGATCCTCCAGCAGTCCAATGCCAAGGAACAACAGAAGTTCTTCCCCCTAAGGCACTCTATAGAGGACGGGCCCGCGTCGAGCAGGCCAGGGACAAGCTCAAGCGGTTCAAACACGTGGCGCTACGCTGCGAGAAGACGGCAGAAAGCTTCAGCTTAATCGTTGCCTTTGCCAGCACGATGATCTTGGTTAAATCCATTCACACGGCCTAGGGTGTGGACTCATCGTAGCCAGTGGGTGACTGCGGAGGTAAGGCAGACGCTCGCCAGGAAGTTGACGGTCTTTTACCACAGCGCATGGCGATGCCGCGCTAGTCTTTCAGCTTATTGAACGAGCGCTCGATGATGTTGCGCATCTTGTAGGCGATTGGATCGTGCGGCCTGGGGTCTCTTCGACTGGCCTTGGTAAGGTGTTAACCGCTTGACTTCCGTTTGCGGCCAGATAGCCTCTGATATCGTCTGCATCCTAGACTTTGTCGCCAAGAAAGCGTGGCGGTGTGGAAATGCTCGCCAGCAGCGCGCGAGTCCCCGAGGTATCGTAAACTTGGCCACCCGTCAGCATCGAGACATAGAGCCGGCCGAGCTGGTCACACAACGCACGGATTTTGGTGGTAAGATCGCCGCGTGCGCGGCCGATCGCCTGGTTTGCTCCCTTTCGCGCCGGCAGCCGAGCGATGCGCACGCATCGCTGCGCTGTCAACCATGGCCAGGATCGTCGAGTTCCGCATCCGGCCAGAGTCGCAAAAGAGTTGCTGTCACAACTTTCGCTTGCTCCAGCGATTGAGTCGATTGAACACCATTGTGCGCGGACCATAAAGGTTCGGCAACGCCCTCCAGCTCAGACCTCTCAAATGCGATGAAGGATGCCGCTGATGATCCAGCGATCATCAACTCGCGGCTTGCCGCCAAATGCGGCAGCAAAGGCTCGATAACTGCCACTGCTCGTCGTTTAGCCAAAACAGATCCGCCACGATCCAATTTCTCATGCAGACCTCGACTCGGACTCCTCGTGACCAAGGCGATAGGTACAACCCTCATCAGGCACGCGTCTCTCGGCACCACCCGACAGGGAGCAAAAGCTTTTGGTTCTCTTTCTCGAAAAGGAACTGCTTGTCTTTGCGCGGACCCACAGTGGCGTTAGGCTCACTGTTCATTGTCGGACAGGTATTTGCATGCTGCGTTATGTTGCGGTCTTCTTTACGGTGTTGGTACCCAACCAAGACGTGCGAGCGGCAACCCCGCTGCCACAGCCTGCGGCCGCGGCGGCAGCGGTGACGGCACCGCAGGACCATCCGTATGGTGACCAGATCGAGCTTGTTGTGGACGCCACCGATCTGGACCGGCATGTCATGCGTGTTGAAGAGACAGTGCCGGTTCACGCCGGTGAACTCCTGATATTGCTGCTTCCCAAATGGCTGCCCGGAAACCACGGGCCGACCGGGCCGATTGCGGCCTTGGCCGGGTTAACCATCCGCGCTGGCGGGCAGGCGTTGGCGTGGCAACGGGACTCGGTGGACATGGCCGCGTTCCACGTTGCCGTGCCGCAGGGTGCCACGCAGGTGCAGGTGGCCTTCCAGTATCTCTCGCCGGTGGAGAACAAAGAAGGGCGCGTGGTGATGACGCCCGACATGCTGGACGTGCAGTGGCGCCCGGAGGTGCTGTTTCCGGCCGGCTACGACCAGCGCGACATCATGGTGCGTCCGTCCGTAAGGCTGCCCGACGGCTGGCAATACGCGACGGCGCTGGACACCGCGCGAGCGGCTGGCGGGACGGTGGCGTTCAAGCCGGTGCCGCTCGACACACTGCTGGACTCGCCTTTGTACGCCGGGCGCTACGTCGCCAAGTTAGATTTGGATCCGGACAGCAAGATTCCCGTGCACCTAAACGTGTTTGCCGATCGGCCGGAGGATCTGGTGGTCAAGCCCGCCGATTTGGCGGCGCACCGTAGCTTGGTGCAGCAGGCTTACCGTAACTTCGGCAGCCATCATTACGATCACTATGATTTTCTGTTCTCGCTGAGCGGTGCCATGGACGGAATCGGCTTGGAGCACCAGCGTAGCAACGAGGTGGGGCAGGGCGAGGAATACTTCACCGATCCGGAAAAGTCCGCGCCGAACCGGGACCTGCTGCCGCACGAGTTCACCCACTCTTGGAACGGCAAGTTCCGACGGCCGGCCGATCTGTGGTCGCCGGACGAGCACGTGGTGCCCGAGCGTGACAGCCTGTTGTGGGTGTATGAGGGGCAGACGGAGTATTGGGGCCAGGTGCTGGCGGCACGTTCCGGTATAATAAGTGCGGCGCAACTGCACGACCTGCTAGCGCTGGAGGCCGCCGAACTGGATGCGGGTACGCCGGGCCGCACATGGCGCAATCTGCAGGACACGGTGGACGACCCGATTATTTCCTGGCACCGGCCCTCCGAGTGGCGCAGCTGGTCGCGCTTTGGGGACTATTACACCGAGGGCCTGCTGATTTGGCTGGATGCCGATACGCTGATCAGGGAACGCTCAAACGGAGCGCGATCCCTAACCGATTTCGCCAGGCTGTTCTTCGGCGTCGACGACGGAAGCTGGATGACGGAGACCTACACGTTTGACGACGTGGTGCGCACGCTCAACCAAGTGCAGCCTTACGACTGGGCGGCCTTCCTCCGCGCGCGGTTGGATGGGCATGGGCCCGGGGCGCCGCTGGACGGGCTGGCACGCGGCGGGTGGAAGCTGGTCTACACGCAGGAGAAGTCCGCGTTGGAGAAGGCCGAGGGTGGCGGCCGCAAATCGGCCGACTTCACCTACTCGGTCGGGCTGAGCCTGGGCGGCGAGGGTGCCGTGACGTCCGTGCTCTGGGACGGACCGGCTTACCGCGCTGGCATGGCGCGTGGGACGACGCTGGTGGCAGTGGACGGGCTGGCGCTGGACGGCCCGGGTGTGCTGGCCGACGCCATCACCGGTGCGGTGCACGGCCGCACTCCGCTGACGTTGCTGCTCCGCGACGGCAAGAGGTACCGGAGCGTGCAGATCGACTACCATGGCGGCCTGCGCTACCCGCATCTAGAGCGCGTTGCGGGAACGCCGGACCGGCTGGACGAGATACTTGCGCCGCTGAAGTAGGGGAGATTGCCGATTTGACAGGTTTGCCGGTTTCTGCCCCCATAATGGCGCAATCGACGCTTTGGCTTGCCTTGCTGCGCTGCCGCTTTCGGTTCGCCGCCAAGTTGCCTGACGCCACGGTTGGCACCAGGCCGCCCCGATCGTGGGACGGTGATAACGGAGTAGGTACGGAACATGGCGAACGGCACGGTCAAGTGGTTCAACACCACCAAGGGTTTCGGCTTCATCATGCCGAGTGACGGCGGCAAGGACGTGTTCGTGCACATCACGGCGGTGCAGGCGGCCGGCTTGCGCGGGCTGAACGACGGCCAGGCAGTGACGTATGAAGTGGTCATGGAGCGTGGCAAGGCGGCTGCGACGAACCTGAAGCTGGTCTGATGCTAGCGCGCGGCCTGCCCGCTGCGGCGGTGGCCGTGACGGTGGCAGGCTGCGCGGCTGGACAGCGAGGCTTGGGTGCACCCAAGCCTGCGCCGATGGCCGCCGCCGCTCCGGCCCAAGGGGGGCTGTGTTCGCCACCGAGCTGGCAGGGCCGCAAACCTACCTGCCGCCGCTGCCCACGGCGGTGATCTTGTTGCGGCCGGACGACATGGGGCGCAACCGGGCGTTCTGCCAGGCAACGCTGCAACTGCCAACGGTGCAGGAGGCGGAGGCGGCCAGCGTGGTGGCGCCAAACCTGATCCATACGCGGTGGCTGGTGCAGAGTGCCGACGTTCCGGCGTGGCGGGCGACGGATTGCGACTACCTGAGGGGGACATACGACTATGCGCGGGCGGCGCGGCTGATGGCGTCCGTGCGGCCCGGTCGGGGGAGTTTGGCTGGGCGCGGGCCGTTCCTGCTGATGATCATTCCTGACCGGACGGGGCTGCACATGGCGAGGCTGGATGGCTCGGGCACTCCGGACGAGGCGTTGGGCGGGTTTATTGGCGGGTGGAGCCGGGCGCTGGCGTAGAGCCAGGCCCGGATTGCCGTGACGCCACCGGAGCAGCCCGGGGTGGTGAGGAGTCTGGTCGGGCTGATCGGCGCGGTGTTGCGGAGCGTTGCGGGTGGAACGGTCGGGTTGGTGAGGGGGGTTCTTTCCGAGGTTTGAGGCGAGGTGCGGTTAGACGATGTTGCCGCCGTCGCGGGTGACGGTGACGACGCGGGTGGCGCCGGCGGCCTGCATCTCCATGGTGGCTTTCATGACCGCGTCCGGGTCGTGGGCGGTGGCTGAGAGGACCAGCTCGCCGGCGGCGGCGGAGGCGTCGCGCTTCTCGTCGTAGGCGTTGTTGGCGGCGAAGTGGACGGCGGAGACTGCGCCGCCGGTGGCCAGGCCCAGACCGGCGGCGGCTGCGACGGCGACCAGGGCAGCGCCACCGGTGGCGGCTGTGACGCCGGCGCCGATGAAGGCGGCCGCGGTGGCGGCCATGCTGGTCTGCATGGTGCGGGTCTGCTGCATGTCGTCGTTGGTGGTGGGGTCGTCGGCGCCCTGGGTGGGGGTGGCATCGGCGGCGTTGGGGCTGGGGGCGGGCAGGCTGAGGGCGGCGCGGTCGAAGCCGACGCGGGTGAGGCGGCCGACGGCATCCTGCAGCGCGGCGTTGCTGGGGAAGATGCCCTGCACTTCCTGGATGGTGGCGGCGATGGTGGGGCTTTCGGCCTGGTTGTTGACGGGGTCGGCCATGGCGGGGCGTCCTGTTGTTTGGGGGCCAACGTTTCAGGCTGGGCAAAGAAGCAGGTTGCGGGCTGTTTTTTGCTGTAGCTGCTGTCCTGCCTGGTGCGCGTCAGCCGGGAACCTGGGCGGTTCTCGCTACCTGACGCGCTGGTAGCGGGCGCGGGTGCCGCGTTCGATGGCGGTGACGACGAGGGTGTCGAGTTTCAGCTCGGTGCCGATGAACTCCAGCATCTGCAGGATGGCCTGGCCGTGGACGCGGTCGGCGGCGACGACCTCGCAGGCCAGGGTGTAGGCGGTCTCGCGCAGGCGGGGGTCCAGCGCGCCGCGGATGAGGCGGCCGGCGTGGGCCAGGCCGTCGTCTTCCTGGAGGAGGCCGAGGGCGGCGTCTATGGCGTGCTGGAGCTGGTCGGTGGAGAAGCCCTCGAAGGCGGGGAGGGTCTGGACGAGGGTGGCCATGACGGCGATCTCGCGGTCCGTGATGCCGCGCGTCTCGGCAGCGCCGACCAGCACCATGGTGCAGACGAGGGCTTCCTGCGGATCGAGTTCGGTGCGGGCGAGCATGCGGCTTTGGTCCTTCGTTGGCGCTGGCGGGTCAGGCGGGCGGACCCTGCCCGCTGATGGGCGGCAGATCAAGCTGGGCGGCGGCGATCCAGGTGCGGCTGGCGGCGTGGTGTTCCTGGGGGACCCACATGTGGTTCCAGGCGGCGGTATCGTGGCGGACGGAGGTTGTGGGCGGGGCGGCGCCTTCGGGGTGGAGGATGTGGTCGGTGTAGCGGCAGGTGGTGAGGAGGTTGGTGAGGCCGTCGGTGTCGGCGCCTAGGAGGACTTCGACGAAGACGACGGGGCGGTCTCGTTGAAGCAGGGCGGTGGCGCCGCGCAGGACGGCGAGGTCGTGGCTTTCGGCGTCTATCTTGAGGACGCCGACGGGGGGGTGGCCGGCGTGGCGGCGGTCCAGCGTGGTGGCGCGGACGCGGTGGCTGGTGCCGGCGCCGGCCTTGAAGTCCGGCGAGAGGGAGGCGCTGGTCTCGACCAGGCCGTAAGGGCTGGCGGGGACGAAGAGGGTGCGGGGGCCGGCGGTGCTGCTGACGGCGCGGGGGCTGACGCGGACGCGGCGGACAGCGTTGTTGGCGGCGATGTTGGCGCGCAGCAGGGCGCGGACGGGTGGGAGGGGTTCGTAGGCGGTGATCTGGGCGGTGGCGGAGACGGCCAGCGCGAGCAGGGTGTAGAAGCCGGAGTTGGCGCCGACGTCGATCACGCCGGGGTGGCGGGCGTGGCGGATTGCGGCGGCGAAGTAGCGGGGCATGGGGGTTTCGAAGCCGTTCCAGCCGAGGGCGGCGGCGGTGCAGGCGACCTGGTCCAGCGCGTCGCACGGGTCCATCAGGAAGGACGGGGTGTGCCATGCGGGCTCGCCGACGATGGTGACGTAGGCGGGGGGTTGCGGCCGGGCGAAGGGGTTTTGCCAGCGCATCGGGCGCGCGGTCCTGGGCTGTGATCGGCCGGAGTGGTGCCTGTTTGCGCGCGCGGGGGCAAGGCGGCCGGCTAGGGGGTGGCTGGCGGGGCGCGGCTTTGCCAATCGGCTTCGATGAGGGCGCAGAAGGCGTCCATGTCGAGCGGGGGCGTGTCCTCGGGGGCGGGGGGGAGGCAGGAATCGGGGAGGCGGCGGGGGTCTAGCGTGAGGCCGAAGGCCTCGCAGGTGGCTTCGAGGATGTCCCAGAGCGGGGTTTCCTGGGCGGTGTCGGCGGCGAGCTCGTCCTCGATGTGGGTGTCGAGCGCGCGGCGGATGCGGGCGCGGTCCGGGTCTGTGCGGACGGCATCGTGGACGGCCTGGCGGAGGGGGGCGCGGCGGGGGTCCGGCCGGGTGGGGCGGTAGTGGGCGCGCGCGGCGGGGGCGCGGGGCTGGAAGGCGTCGGCCGCGATGCGGGCTTCGAGCGTGATGGCGTGGCGGACGGCGCAGGCCAGGCGGGCGAAGGCGATGGCGTGGTTGGGCTGCTGCGCGATGGGTGCGGGGGTTGGTTCTGGCGTGGGTTCCGGGATGGGTTGGGCGAGGGCGATGGCGGCGGTGTGGCGAGCCATGGACAGGCCGAGCTCGGCCAGCTCCTCGCACTGGGCGAGGTGGCGGGACTTGCGGCGGGCGGCCTGGGCGGCTTCTGCCGGCTCCGCTAGGGGGGTGACGGCGTTCAGGGTGTGGGGCTTGGGGTGCGGGTCATTGAGAACGGGAGGAGAACATGAGTGGGGGGAGGTGGGCAAGGGGATTGTGAGCGAAACTACCGCTTCTCGCCACTCAACCTGGTCAATTAAGGAAAATGTCTCGGCGAGACTGGTCCACGATCTGTTGGAAAGCTGTCTCAAGATGCCTGCAATAGAGTGCAGTATCAAACAAGGTTGAGTTCGAGCGAGCGTTACGTAGTTTTGCACGGAGTGGTGCAAGCTCTTCCGGATTGTTATAGTAAAACAGGCACTTCTCACGATACTCACTCGCGCACGTGACGGCCAACTGGGACAGATCAACAGCACAGAGCAAGCTTGCTGCTACGCGGGATGCAAAGCTGCGGCCGACCATCGTAATCAACGGCAACCCAGCCCATAGCGCATCACAACCCATCGTATGAGCTCCGAAAGGGAACGTATCCAAATACAGATCCGCGTATTCGTGGCGGTCCATGTGTTCGGGTAGAGCACTCGATTTCGCGAACACCAGCCGCGTGGGTGACACGCCAAGCGACGTTGCCTGCCGTTTGAGATTTTCTCGTGCGTGCGCATTGCTGTCTCGCAGCCAGAGAACGCTGTTGGGGGCGTCGCGGAGTATATCTATCCAAAGCCTGAACATCTCCGGCGTAAGTTTATGAAGACTATTAAAGCAAGCGAAAACGAAAACACCTTCTGGCAGTCCGAACGCAGTTCGCCCGACTTCAGTCGCCGGATTCGGAACCGGACGAGAGCGGTCATTCGGGTAACAGGAGTTGGGCATATAGATCACGGCTTCACGCCAGTGAGGCCGCTCTGACTCTGGTAACACCACTTTGTCTGCAATGACGTAATCGCACCACTCTGCTGATTGAGTAACAACATAACCGAGGAAGTTTATCTGTAAGGCACAAGGACGGTATGCTAGTATCTCCGACCTCGTACCGGCGGTGTAACCCTGAGTGTCTATTAAAATATCAGGTTTTTCTTGAGAAATGCGTGCTGCGGCCGCACGTGGGCCGGCTTGTCTCAGGAATTCTACACGGTCAAATGCACGCAAGATACGGGTGCGTGCTTCGCTGCCATCCTCAACGCTATAATCGAACAGCATGACTTCGAACTTGTCGCGATCATGCTGCTCGATAACTCCGGTAAGCAGGAGCGTAGTGGCGTGACGTGAGAACTGACCACCTAGGTAGGCTATCCGCAGGCGCTTCGGAGCAGTGTGGATTGTACGGGGTTTCACGGAAAGATCACTGATTTTTTGAGTTGCACGATGTTTGGACCTTATTTTGGCGGCTACCTTGCCCGCACATTCTGCATGTAGTTCAGTATCGTCTGTTATGGAAAAGACGGAAAGTAGATCGATAACACAACTGCTCTGCGTTCGAGCACAATTCAGTAACAGAGTGGTGACACGATCGCGCACTACCCATTCGCATTGATGCGAGGTTACGTTAGCGAGTTGCGACAGCAAAGAGCTAACATCTTGGCCGAATGCAAAAAGCTTTTCTACTGTATTCAGCGCATCTACAAAGCGATTTAGACGGATCTGTAGCGGAAACATCTCGGCCAGTGCACTGGCACTGAGGAACAGTTCGGCTGGGAAAGCTTCATAGACCAAGCAGGCTTGATCGATATCGCCGTGGAGCAAGAGAACGCGTAGCAAGCCGGACAAAGGTTCGAACCGCATGGGCGCGAGCGTTCTGGCCTGTGCGTATAGCTCACTGGCGCGCCGAAAGCCTTTTAGCTTTTCACTGGCACGAGCTGCCTCAATGAGGGCAACCCAGGAGGTCGTTTGCACGAGTGACCTGCTTTCTTTCTACCCTCGCGCTGTTCTGCCGAGCCGGTTATTGACTATGTCTCAATCTGTCAAACAATAATGGTTGCTCGCAGCAGGAGCTTGGCCCTCGTAGACATAATCTACGCCGCCACCTTCGGGGCCAGCCAAGTCACCAGACAACGCGTCGCAGGGGTTCGCATTCGTCGACCAGCGAAAGGGCGTCATACAAATCACACCCCCATTGCCGTTCGAGCAACTGGAGGGTGTACCATATGTTACGTTGAGTTGATTTCCTGACGTGGTGGTCCCACCGTCAAAGGAGATGGTGTAGGTTGTGTCAGAGAAGAGTTTGTGGCTATTACTGAATGGGATTGGATATGCGTAAGTGGGCTTATTGGACGATGGAGGCCCGGCTACGAAAGATCTCTCGGATATAGCTTCCACCGATCCACCAGTCGAGGGACCGTAATTTTCGGTATCGTCAGCGTAGTCGGAACCGCTGCTGGTGAAACTCCCTGTCATCGACCACTTCATAATCGGCGAAAAAGTCTCAGTGTCAATGTCAGCTGAGATTGTGATATTCAAAACCGAACCAGCGTTCACCGTGCCAAGTATTTGCGGTTGATCTCCCGGATAGACCTCCTCAAATGCTTCGTAAACGGGTGATGCGGGCTGAGTGCTCCCTGAGGAACACACTATTCGTGCTACAACCCCGGCTTGGAACAAAGTAAAATTACCAGTGCCGCCGATGCCGAACCACCAACTTGAGTAGTAATAGTAGTTGCCATTCCCGTCGCAGCTGCCGCTACCGCCTGCGGTCGTAGGAATGGTGGCCGACGGTACTGTTAGTGTACCACTCATCCCGATTACTTGCCCATAGCCGGAACTGCCTGTCCACGACGTCCTGGTTGCATCGCCGGCCCAATTACTTGACTTCGACACGGTTTCCGCATCTGGCGACAGAACGTAGCTATCAGACTCAGCGTGTTCATTTAAAGTAGTAGGAGCGGCTGAGAACCGACTTGGATGAAGTTGGACAAACCTTAAGACACGATTGTCATGCTGAAGTTTTTGCTCAACACGCCGGATGTGAGCTTGTCCTTTGACTGAGTCGCGGATGACTGAACCCGAGTCTACGAGATAATGTAGATGACGCAGTTCTTGTGCCCAGAACTTTACAGCATACTGACAGGATTGAACAGTCGTTCTCAAGTCGTTTTCATCGCAAACCTGTGTGTCAGGATTAGAAGGAGTGTGTGTTCCTGGCGGAACAAAAAACTCACCGGGCGTTATAGAGACTGCCGGTGGTAGCGGCGGCATGATCTCCGTGCCAGGAGGCTTTTTGTCTTCAGACTGTGCTCGACTTGGCGAAGTCATAATTAGTGTTACTGCGGCACCAGAAGCCAAGAGTATGTAGAGTCCGGTCTTGCTGGCCTGATTTCTCACTCTCGTTCCGACAATATTCAAGCTTGCTGGTTTTTTTCCTTGAAGCTGGACGGGAGGGTTTACATGCGCGTCAAGCGCTTGCGCAGTATGGCCTCGAGCTGGCCTTCTGTTGTTGCAGTCGCGGACATCGAACGAACTTACCATGTCTTCCGCTCCAAAATTGGAATGAGAGTATTCGAAGGCAACCGACGCTTAGGATTTGAGCTGATCCGCAACCGACAACGGCTCAGCAGCCGTGGTCGTTTTCTTCGAAAAAAGAAACAAAAAACGTCCACACCGATACCGCGATTCTCTCATTCAAGGCGCGACAGCGGAGTCAAAAGTTTTTGGGTCCCTTTTTTCAAAAAGGGACTGCTTGTCTTTCGGCAATGAAGAAGACGGATTATAGTAACCAACTAATTTTTATGGCTTTCGCATCTAAAAACTCAGTTGTCAGGTGTGCCGCCTCAGCCAATCCGATCCTTTCAACCACCACCCCTGGCGGGAACGCGTTGAGCAGGCGGGAGGGGGTGCGGCGATCCAGCAGCACGAACACGCCGCGGTCGGTGGCGGTTCGGATAAGGCGCCCGAAGGCTTGGCGGAGGCGGAGGCGGGCGATGCGGTCGTCGTAGGCGGTGGGGTTGCCGTTGCTGAGGTGGATGCGGCGTTCGCGGTGGAGGATGTCGGGGCGGGGCCAGGGGGTTCGTTCGAAGACGACGAGGCGCAGGGCGCGGCCGGGGACGTCGACGCCGTCGCGCAGGGCGTCGGTGCCGAGCAGGCAGCTATCTTCCTCGGTGCGGAAGACGTCGACGAGGGTGGTGTTGTCCATGGCGTCGACGTGCTGGGCGAAGAGGGGGATGCCGGCGTCTTCCAGCGCGGGGGCGATGCGGGCGTGGACGGCGCGCAGGCGGGCGATGGCGGTGAACAGGCCGAGTGCGCCGCCGCCGGAGGCGAGAAAGAGGGTGCGGTAGGCGGCGGCGAGGCTGGCGGTGTCGGTTCCGACGTCGGTGACGACGAAGGCGCGGGTCTGGGCGGCGTAGTCGAACGGGCTGGGCAGGGCGGCGCGGATGGCGGGGGATGGGAGGTGGGTGGCGCCGACGCGGGCTTCGGCTTCGTCCCAGTCGGCTTCGGCGGATCTGCCTTGGGCGACGGGCGGGTTGGGCGGGGGTTGGTTGGTGGGGGTTGGGGGGGCGCCGGCGGCGTCTCGCAGGGTGGCGCTGGTGACGAGGAGGCCGTGGGCGGCGGCGACGAGGGTGATGGCGAAGGGCTGGGTGGGGTCGAGGTGGTGGCGGCAGAAGGCGACGTCGCGGTCGGTGCCGTCGCGGCGGTCGAGGCGCAGGAAGTAGATGTGGGCGGGGCGTTCGCCGGGTTCGGGGCGGGGTTCGGGGATGGCGGCGAGCATGGCGCGCCAGGATTGGACGTGGTCCAGGACGCGGCGGCGGAGGGATCGGATGGCGGCTTCGATGCGGCCGCGGGTGGCGGTGTCGAGGTCTTCGGACTCGGCGTCGAGCTTGTCTTCGAGGCGGGTGAGGAGGGTTTGGGCGGGGTCGGTGAGGCGCGCGAGGGCGCGTTCGAGGGTTTCGGCGGTGTGGGCGACGTCCGGGTTGGGGGGGAAGATCTCGGCTTCTAGGGTGGCGGGGCGGGCGGGTTCGCGGGAGTCGGGCGTGGGGGCGCCGGGGAGGCGGGCGAGGACCTGGTGGCGGGCGGCGTGGAGGAAGGCTTCGAAGGGGCTGGCGGCGGCGGTGAGCAGGCCGGGTTCGGGGGGCGGCAGGGTGAGGGCGGGGGCGGCGTCGGTGAGGCGGGAGGACCACCCTGGGGCAGGGAGCGCGCGGGCGGCGTGGAGGAGGGCTTCGAGCGGGGTTTCGAGGGTGGCGTCGCCGACGAAGAGGTCCAGGACGCGGCGTTTGAGGCCGCGGGTGCGCGAGCGGGAGTCCTCGGCGCCGAGGAGCCAGCGGCGGAGTTCGGCGCCTTCGGCGCCGGAGATCTCGGCGGAGAAGGCGCTGTCGGCGGCTTCGAAGACGTGGTGGCCTTCGTCGAAGACGTAGCGGGTGGGGATGGTGTCGTCGTCGAGGCCCTGCCAGGCGGCCTGGGTCATGACGAGGGCGTGGTTGGCGACGACGAGGTCGGCGGTGCGGGCGCGGCGGATGGTGTGTTCGACGAAGCAGCGTTTGTAGTGGGCGCAGGCGCCGTGGATGCACTCGCCGCGGCGGTCGGCCAGGTTGGCGGTCGGCGCGTGGCCGAAGAGTTCGGGGAACCAGCCGGGGAGGTCGCCGCCGGTGAGATCGCCGTCCGAGGTGGCGCGGACCCAGCGGGTGATGAGGCCGAGGGGGATGATGGCGGGGGAGGTTGTGGGGAGGGTTTGGGCGATGTCGGCTTCGAGGTTGAGGAGGCAGAGGTAGTTCTCGCGGCCCTTGCGGACGACGACGCGGCGGCGGCGTTCGGCGGGGTTGGGGTGGAGGCGGGCGAGTTCGGAGTCGATCTGGCGCTGGAGGAGCTTGGTGTAGGTGCTGATCCAGACGGGGGCGTGGTTGCGTTCGGCCCAGAGGCTGGCGGGCGCGATGTAGCCGAGGGTTTTGCCGGTGCCGGTGCCGGCTTCGGCTAGGACGAAGTGGGGGTCGCCCTGGTGTTCGCGGGGGGCGAAGGCGAGGGCGGCGGCGTCGGCGTAGTCGGCCTGGCCGGGGCGTTGTTCGGCGTGGGGGCCTAGGAGGCTGGCGAGGCGGGTGCGGGCTTCGGCGGGGGGGACGGGGTGGGAGGACGGGGGTGGAGGCGGGGCGGCGTCCTCCCACTCGGGGAGCTTGCGGTAGGCGTGGAAGCCTTCGAGGGAGGTTTGGGCGGCGGGGGGTTGGGCGAGGGCGGCTTGGATGGCCGGGGCCCAGAGCCAGCCGGCGCGGCCCATGCGGGCGGCGATGCCGGCGGCGTGGGCGTGGATGGGCAGGGCGCGGCCGGCGTGGAGGCGGGCGAGGAGGGTTTCGGCGATGTCGTGGAGGAGGACGGCGGCGTCCTCGAGGGTGCGGGGGGGCGGGATGTCGAGGGCTAGGGCGAGGCCGCGAGGGGTTGGGGCGGCGGGGCGGGCGGGGCGGACGAAGGCGAAGAGCTCGAGGAGGTCGAGCGCGGGGGACGGGCGGAGGCCGAGGCGGCGGAAGGTGGCCGGGGCGTGGACGAGGAGGGGTGGGGGAAGGCGGCGGAGGGCGGCGGCGGCTTCGGCGGCCGGGAGGGTGAGGAGTTCGCCGTCGGGGGTGAGGAGGGCGGCCCGGCCGGTGCCGGCGGCCAGGGCGGGTGAGGGGGGCATTGGGAGTGTATATAGGGGGTTGGGGGATATTATGCGCCAGGGTAGGCGATTGCAGAACCTTGCGTGGGCTGTGCCGGCTGTGCCTTGGGGTGTTTGACGGTGGTTGAGACGTGCTCGAGCGTTGCCCGGCGCGAGGCGGGGCTTTTTGCGCGGCCTTCGGCAACCCTGTAGCTTGCGGCTATGAACGATGGTGCACCCACTCTTCCCAAAGCCTGGCCGTTTGAGGAGGCGCAGAAGCTGGCGCTGCGGGCAGAGGATGCGAGCAAGCGGGAGGTGCTGTTCGAGACGGGGTACGGGCCCTCCGGGTTGCCGCATATCGGCACGTTCGGGGAGGTGGCGCGGACGAGCTGGGTGCGGCACGCGTACGGGGTGCTGACGGGCAAGCCGTCGCGGCTGCTGGCGTATTCGGACGACATGGACGGGTTGCGCAAGGTGCCGGACAACGTGCCGGACCGTGAGCGGCTGCGGGCGTTCCTGGGGCGGCCGCTGACGCAGGTGCCGGACCCGTTCGGGACACATGAGAGCTTCGGGCACCACAACAACGCGCGGCTACGGGGATTCCTGGCCCGGTTCGGGTTCGAGTACGAGTTCGCGTCGTCGTCGGACTATTACCGGGCGGGGCGGTTCGATGCGGCGTTGCGGCGGGTGCTGGAGGCGTACGACGAGGTGCTGGCGGTGATGCTGCCGAGCCTGGGCGCAGAGCGGCGGGAGACGTACTCGCCGATTCTGCCGATCCACCCGCGGACGGGGGTGGTGGAGCAGGTGCGGATCGACCGGGTGGACGCGGCGGCGGCCACCGTGTTCTGGACCGACAGGGAGGGCGAGCGGTTCGAGACCAGCGTGCTGGGCGGCGGGGCGAAGTGCCAGTGGAAGGCGGACTGGGCGATGCGGTGGTTCGCGCTGGGCGTGGACTACGAGATGTCCGGCAAGGACCTGATCGACAGCGTTAAACTGTCCAACCGGATCTGCTCGGTTCTGGGTGCGGCGCCGCCGATCGGGTTCACCTACGAGCTGTTCCTCGACGAGCGGGGGCAGAAGATCAGCAAGAGCAAGGGGAACGGGCTGAGCGTGGAGGAGTGGCTGCGCTACGCGCCGCCGGAAAGCCTGAGCCAGTTCATGTACAACCAGCCGCACCGGGCGAAGAAGCTGTTCTTCGACGTGATCCCGCGCGCGGTGGACGAGTACATCGCCAACGTGGAGCTGGCGCGCGAGCAGGCCGACAGTGTCGAGGGCAGTGCCGCGTTGCCGGCCAACCCGGCGTGGCACGCGCATCTGGGGGTGGTTCCGGACCGGGCGGGGAGCCCGGTGCCGTTCGGCATGCTGCTGAACCTGGCCAGCGTGATTAACGCGGACACGCCGGAGATGCTGTGGGGGTTCATCCGGCGCTACCGGCCGGGTGCCTCGCCCGAGAGCGAGCCGTTCCTGGCGCGGCTGGTGGACCATGCGGTGCTGTACTATGCCGACTTCGTGCGGCCGACGAAAAGCTTCCGGGCGCCCGACGACACCGAGCGGGCGGCGCTGGGCGATTTGGCGGGCGTGTTGCGGGCCATGCCGGCGGGGGTGACGGCCGAGGCGATTCAGGACGAGGTATATGCGGTGGGCAAGCGGCACCCGTTTGCAAGCCTGAAGGCTTGGTTCATGTGTTTGTACCAGGTGCTGCTGGGGCAGGCGGAGGGGCCGCGGTTCGGCGGGTTCGTGGCGTTGTACGGGGTTGGCGAGACGGTTGCTTTGATCGAGGGCCGGTTGGAATGAAGCAAGGCAAGGCCTTCTTTTTTAAAAAAAAGAAGCAAAAAACTTCTGCTCCCTGTCGGGTGTTCACCGGCCAGCGCGCGACAGCGGAGTCAAAAGTTTTTTGGTTCTTTTTTTCAAAAAAGAACTGCTTGCTTCCTTCATGCTGAAGCGCCTTCTCCGCCACCTGCCCGCCGTGCTTGGCGTGCTGCTGCTGATCGGCGCCGTCTACGTGGTGCAGCGGGAGTTCCGGCACCTCAACGTGCGCGACGTGGGGCATGCGCTGTCCGCCATTCCGAGCCGGGCACTGTGGGCGGCGGCGGTGCTGACGGTGCTGAGCTACGCGCTGCTGACCTTCTACGACAAGCTGGCGACCATCTATGCCGGGCACCACGTGAGTTACGCGCGAGCGGCGTTCGCCTCGTTCTGCGCCTACGCGCTGGCGCATAATTTGGGGTTCGCCGCGGTGTCGGGAGCGGCGGTGCGCTACCGGCTTTACGCGCATTGGGGCCTCTCGGCGCTGCAGATCGGCAAAGTGGTGGCGTTCTCCAGCCTGACGTTCGGGCTGGGCGGGATGACGCTGGGGGGTGCGATCCTGTTCACCGAGCCGGAGGCGGTGCCGGCCTTGGGGCCGATGCTGCCGCACTGGGCGTTGTACCTGGCTGGCGCGTTGATGTGGGCGGTGGTGATCACCTACGTGGTGCTGGCCAGCCTGTTTCCCGTGCTGCGGGTGCGCGGGCACGTGATCGAGCTGCCGGGCTGGCGGCTGGCGCTGGCGCAGGTGGCGCTGGCGACGGCGGACGTCTCGCTGACGGCGTCGATCTTCTACGTGCTGCTGCCGCGGGCTCCGGGGCTGAGCTGGGTGCGGTTCCTGGCGGTGTATCTGGGTTCCTACGCGGCGGGGCTGGCCTCCAACGTGCCCGGGGGGCTCGGGGTGTTCGACACCGCCATGTTGCTGGGGCTCAAGACCAGCCAGGTGGCGGCGCCCGTGGTGCTGGGGGCGATCGCGGTGTTCCGGCTGTTCTACTACGTGGTGCCGCTGTTCCTGGCCGGCGCGCTGTTCGCCGGCAACGAGGTGCTGGTGGGGCGCCGTCGCATAGCGGGCTTGCCCGCGGCGGAAGCCACGCCGGGCGGCGCGGCCGGCCAGGCACGCTGGAGCGAGCCGGACTTGGCGGTGGCGGCCAGCACCGGCGGGGTGGCGATCTGCGGGGCGATGCTGCTGTCGATCGGGGTGCTGGACACCCATCCGGACACCTCGTGGATCGACCCGGATTTCGCGTCGTTCGCGGCGAGTGCCGGGCAGTACGTGCCCTCGCTGCTGGGGACGGGGCTTATGGTGCTGGCGGTCGGGCTTTCGCAGCGTGTGACGCTGGCGTGGGGGGCGACGATCGCCTTTTTGTTGGCGGGCGCCGGGATGACCGCGTTGCAAGGGGAGCCGGCGTTCGTGCCGGCGATCCTGGCGCTGGCGGCGCTGTCCGTGGCGCCGTTCAGGGACGCCTACTACCGGGCGGCGAGGCTGTTCAGCCACCCGCTGCGTGCAGGCACGGTGGTGCCGGTGCTGGCACTGCTGTTCAGCGTGGTGTGGCTGGCGAGCTTCGAGCCCAAGGTGCGCAACCTGGCGCAGACGAGCTGGTGGGCGGTGGTGATGTCCAACCGCGCGCCGGCGCCGGTCCGCGAAGCGGTGGGCTTGGCCGTGCTGCTGGCGCTGACAGCGCTGTGGGGCGTGATCCGCCCGGGGCGGGTGCGGGCGATGCCGTGGAACGCCGAGGGCCGGCTGCGCTACGCGGCGTTGGGGGCGCTGCCGCCGGCGGAGGCGGACGGGCTGGTGATGGGCGAGGCCGGGCGCGCCGGCCTGGCGTTCCGGCGGGTGGGACGGGTGTTGCTGGCGTTGGGCGACCCGGCCGGCGCCGACAGCGACCGGGTTTCGGCCGTGTGGCGGCTGCGCGATCTGGCGGTGCAGGAGGGTTGCGACGCGGCGGTATGGCGGGCCGGCGCCGAGATGCTGAAGGTGTACTGCGACCTGGGCCTGACGGCGATCCCGCTGGGGGCAGACGGGCTGCCGCTGGGCGAGGGAGCGGCGGGGGCGGGGCGTTACCTGTGCTGCGTGGCGGAGCGGGATCTGACGGTGCTGTTGCCACTGTTGCCGGATCTGGGGCGGCGGCGGGCGCAGCGGGTGGGATAGGAAGGCCGGGGCTCTGCCCTTGTACCCCGCTAAGGACAGTCGTCCTTATACTAACGGCCGTAAACTTTGACCTGTAGACAAGCATGGGGCTCTGCCCCAAACCCCGCTGGGGCCTCGAGGCCCCAGACC
>CAXTBC010000074.1:0-16827 GCA_964242595.1 uncultured Acetobacteraceae bacterium
ACGGCGCGTAGATGTTGGTCTTCATCGTCCAGTCGAACTGCTCGGTGGAGATGTCCAGGATGGAGGCGTGCGCCTGCTGACGACCGGCGTTGCTGACGATGATGTCCAGCCCACCCAGGCTGCTTACCGCCTGCGCCACGAGCTGCTGGCAGAACGCCTCCTCCCGCAGGTCGCCGGGGATGGCCACGCCGCGGCGGCCTGCCTGCTTGATCAGCGCGATCACCTCGCGGGCGTCCGGCTCCTCGTAGGGCAGGTAGTTGATGGCCACGTCCGCGCCCTCGCGCGCGAAGGCTATGGCGGCCGCGCGGCCCATGCCGGAGTCGCCGCCGGTGATCAGCGCACGGCGGCCGGCCAAGCGGCCGGAGCCCCGGTAGCTCGACTCCCCGTGGTCCGGCTTGGGATCCATGCGACCGGCCAGGCCCGGCCAGGTCTGCGACTGGCCCTTGTAGGGCGGGCGGGGATAGGCCTTGGTCGGGTCTTCCAGCGACCGCGCCGGCGGTTCGGCAGGCGCGGGTGCGGCGCCCTGTGCAAAGGCAGGCGCCGCAGCGGCGACCGCAAGTCCGAGCCCGGCGCCGCTGACGATCTTGCGGCGGGAAAGGTTGGAGGTGTCGGCGGGTTCCATGCGTGCTCCTGGGTTTCCCTGCCCAAATCCCATCACCACCACAGGTTGCCGAGGCTGCACCTCAAGGCTGTGTGACGCCGCCCGTAGGCTCAGAACGCGGCGCATGCCTCGGCGCCGACGATGCCGACGGAGACCTGGTGAAACCTGGCCCGGTACGCCGCGGCCACGCTGTCCGCCTGCCTCGCCGCCTCTGCCCCGAACACCTGCACCACGCGCGTGCCCTCCCGCACCGTCCGGCCGTCGGGCGCGCGCCACTGGCCTTGTGCGTCGTAGGTGGTGAAGCCGTCCGGAAAGGCCGGCGTCAATGTGCGCGCGGCGAAGTCGGCCCAGTCGGCCCGCGGGATGCTGCCGCCGAAAAATAGCTCGGTGCCTGGCAGGCGGGCGAGGCCGGTGGGGCAGGGGCGGGCGCAGGAGGAGAGGAGAAGCAGGGAAGCAAGCGTGTTCTTTTTCAAGAAAAAGAACCAAAAAGCTTTTGCTCCTGGGCTGGACACGCGGGGAAGAGCGAGCTGCTTCAGGAAGGCGAAAGCAGAGGCCTTTACTTCTTTTTTGAAAAAGAGACCCGTCCTTACCTGCGCACGGCTCACGTTTGACCCCATAACAAGCATAACCTATCCACGCTGCACCGCACCAAGCCGGCCCGGCAAGGAGTCCGCCCACCGATGAACGACATACGCGACGCGCTGCTGGTCGCCAGGAACACCGAGGCCAAGCTGGTCCGGCGCCCGGTCTCGCCGCATATCGGCATCTATCGCTGGCCGATTACCATGGTGGCTTCCATCCTGAACCGCGCCACCGGCATCGCTCTCTCCGTCGGCTCGCTGCTGCTGGTGTGGTGGCTAGTGGCCGCCGCGTCCGGACCGCAGGCCTTTGCCAACGTGCAGTCCTTCATCGCCTCGCCCGTCGGGCTGATCCTGCTGCTCGGCTGGACCGCCTCGCTGTTCTACCACTTCTTCGGCGGCATCCGGCACCTGGTGTGGGATACTGGCCGCGGCCTGGCCAAGCCGAGCCTGAACCCGATGACGTGGGTGATCCTGGGCCTGACCGCGCTGGCCACCGCCGGCGTGTGGGTAGCCGGCTATCTTTCCACCGTGGGGGCCTGAGCAGTGGCAGCGGGCATGAGCACGAAAGCCAAGGCCGAGCAGGTCACAATCATGCGCAGCCAGCTCGGCCGGGTGCGTGGCAGCGGGGCCGCCCATGCCGGCTCGCACCACTGGAAGGCCGAACGCGTCACCGCCATAGCGCTCGTGCCGCTCACCGTGTGGTTCGTCGTGGCCGTGCTGGCCCATCTCGGCGCCAGCCAGGCGGAGATGGCGCAATGGGCCGGCCAACCGCTCAACGCGGCCCTGCTGCTGGCGCTGATCGCAATGAACTTCCACCACATGCACCTGGGCTTGCAGGTGGTATGGGAGGACTACATTCATAACATACCGCGGCGCGAAGCCGCGATCCTCGCCACCAGGGGCGCTTGCCTGCTGCTCGGCCTGTTGGCCGCCGTAGCCGTGATCAAGCTCGCCGCGGCGGCGCATTGAACGGGGCGAGTCTGTAACGATGAACGCTTTTTCCAAGCCGTCGCACGCTGCCTACCAGGTGATCGACCACACCTACGACGTGGTGGTGGTGGGTGCCGGCGGCTCCGGCCTGCGCGCCACGCTGGGCACCGGCGCCGCCGGGCTGAAGACCGCGTGCCTGACGAAAGTGTTCCCTACCCGCTCGCACACCGTGGCCGCCCAGGGCGGTATCGGCGCCTCGCTCGGCAACATGGGCGAGGACGACTGGCGCTGGCATATGTACGACACCGTCAAGGGTTCGGACTGGTTGGGCGACCAGGATGCCATTGAATACATGTGCCGCGAGGCGGCGCCTGCGGTTTATGAGCTCGAGCATTACGGCATGCCATTCAGCCGCACCGAGGATGGCAAGATCTACCAGCGCCCGTTCGGCGGCCACATGAAGGAGTATGGCAAGGAGCCGGCCCAGCGCGCCTGTGCGGCCGCCGACAGCACCGGCCACGCCATGCTGCACACGCTCTACCAGCAGTGCTTAAAGCACGAGGTGGAGTTCTTCATCGAGTTCATTGCCCTGGACCTAATCATGGACGACGAGGGCGTCTGCCGTGGCGTCACCGCCTGGTGCCTGGAAGACGGCACCATCCACCGCTTCCGCGCCCAGCTTGTCATCCTGGCAACAGGCGGCTACGGCCGCGCCTACCTCTCCTGCACGTCGGCGCACACCTGCACCGGCGACGGCGGCGGCATGGCGATGCGCGCTGGCCTGCCGACACAGGACATGGAGTTCGTGCAGTTCCACCCGACCGGCATCTTCCCCGCCGGCTGCCTGATCACCGAGGGCGCGCGCGGCGAGGGCGGCTACCTGACCAACTCGGAAGGCGAGCGCTTCATGGAGCGCTATGCCCCCACCGCGAAGGATCTGGCGAGCCGCGACGTGGTCAGCCGCTCGATGACCATCGAGATCAACGAGGGCAGGGGCGTGGGCCCGAATAAGGACCACATCCTGCTCCATTTGGAGCACCTGGGCGCCGACCTGCTGCACGAGCGCCTGCCCGGCATCTCCGAGACGGCGCGCGTATTTGCCGGCGTGGACGTCAACAAAGCACCGATTCCGGTACTGCCGACGGTGCATTACAACATGGGCGGTATCCCCACGAACTTCCGCGGCGAGGTGATCAACCCGACCCGCAACAACCCTGACGCCACCGTGCCCGGCCTGATGGCGGTGGGTGAGGCGGCCTGCGTGTCCGTCCACGGTGCGAACCGCCTCGGCACCAACTCGCTGCTCGACTTGGTAGTGTTCGGCCGTGCCGCCGGCCACCGCGCTGCCGAGATCGTCACGCCGGGTGCCAGCCAGGCCCCGCTGCCGGCGCGCGCCGGCGAGGCGAGCCTGGACCGCTTCGACTGGACCCGCAACGCGAGCGGCGGCACCCCCGTCTCTCACTTGCGCGAGACGCTGCAGCGCACGATGCAGCGCCATGCCGCGGTGTTCCGCGACAGCCAGAGCCTGACCGAAGGCACCCACAAGATGACCAATCTCTGGGGCGGGCTGTCGGACATGTCGGTCAGCGACCGCAGCCTGATCTGGAACTCCGACTTGGTGGAGGCCCTCGAGCTGCAGAACTTGGTGCGCAACGCCTCGGCCACCATGGTCAGCGCGGAAGCCCGTAAGGAGAGCCGCGGCGCCCAGGCGCATGACGATTTTCCCGACCGCGACGACGCCGAGTGGATGAAGCACAGCCTGTCCTGGGTCGGCGACAACGGCGAGGTGGCACTGGATTACCGCCCGGTGCGCATGCAGACGATGACCAACGAGGTCCAGGTTTTCCCGCCAAAGAAGCGGGTCTACTAACCGCTGTAATAGATGACGGGGGTCTTGGGGGGATGGCACATCTCCCGCAGCCTTCCTTGGAGAACTTAAATGGTAGAGCTAACGCTCCCTAAGAACAGCAAAGTCGGTAAGGGCCGGGTGTTCCCGAAGCCGGAAGGCGCCACCCGCACGAAGGAGTTCCGCATCTACCGCTGGAACCCCGACGACGGGCGCAACCCCGTTATTGACACCTACACGCTCGATCTCGACCGCGTCGGCCCGATGGTGCTCGACGCGCTGATCTACATCAAGAACGAGATCGATCCCACGCTCACCTTCCGCCGCTCCTGCCGCGAAGGCATCTGCGGCTCCTGCGCCATGAACATCGATGGCGGCAACACGCTGGCTTGCCTGAAGCCGACGGCCGAGGTGAGCCGCGCCGTCACCATATACCCGCTACCGCACATGCCGGTTATCAAGGACCTTGTCCCAGACCTGAGCACGGCTTACGCCCAGCTGCAGTCCATCCAGCCCTGGCTACAGGCCGACAGCCCCGCCCCGCCGGACGGTGAGCGTCTGCAAAGCCGCGAGGAGCGGGCCAAGTTGGACGGCATGTGGGAGTGCATCCTGTGCTACTGCTGCACTACAGCTTGCCCAAGCTACTGGTGGAACGGTGATAAGTATCTGGGCCCGGCCACGTTGTTGGCCGCCTACCGATGGATCGCCGACAGCCGTGACGAGAACACCGGCGCCCGGCTCGACGCGCTCGAGGACCCGTTCAAGCTTTATCGCTGCCATACGATCATGAACTGCACGCAGACCTGCCCTAAGGGCCTCAACCCCGCCAAGGCGATCCAGGAGATCAAGCAGATGATTGCGGAGCGCCAGGGCTGAGCCAGGGTAGGCCTGGCGGCTGCTGGCTGAAAGCTGTTAGCTGATCCATGTTCGCAGGTGACCTGTCCTCCCGGCACGGCCGCACACATGCGTGGTCGGACTCGCTGCTGATCGATCACGCCGTCTTCCGGATCGCGTGGGACAACTTCGCCGAGGTGGTGCCCGGTCGGCTGTACCGCTCCAACCATCCTACCCCCGGCCGCCTGGCGCGGCTGACACGACGTTACGGGCTGAAGACGCTGGTGAACCTCCGCGGCCAGCGGCAATGCGGCTCGGACGCGCTTTCGCGCGCTGCCGCCGCCCGGCTCGGGCTGACCCACGTGGACATGGCGTTCGAGAGCCGGGGCGCGCCGCACCGCGACCGTATCCTGCGTTTTGCCGGAATATACCGCAGCCTGCAGACACCCGCCCTGATGCACTGCAAGTCCGGCGCAGACCGGGCGGGCCTGGCGTCTGGCCTGGCCATCCTGTTCGACGGCGGCACCGCAGCCCAGGCCGCGGCCCAGCTCTCCTGGCAGTTCGGCCATGTGAGCTCGTCGCGCACCGGCATTCTGGACGCGTTCTTTCGCTTGTATGCACAAGTTGCGGAAGGACGGATCGGGTTCCTGGAGTGGGTGATACAGGAGTACGACGAGGACGCGTTGCGGCACGGATTTAAGGCACGCAGCCTATCTAACCTCTTGATAGACCACGTGCTCCGTCGCGAATAAGAGATTAGTCTTATTTTTGATTGAAATGGCCATGGTCTTATGGTAAGTTCACGCTCTGGTTGCAGGCGCTTGTCGCGCCGCGGAGCGCATAATGTCATACGATCGGTGTCTGCTACCTGGCCTACCACCGCCGAACCCGGCGTTGCCTCACCATCGTCTCGCCCACCATGTCGCCGGACGCATTCGCCACCATGTCGGCCACCGGGCGCCTACAACGCTGCGCGCGGTAGCCGAACCGGACGGTTGCACCAAGCATTTTTCCGCTGGTCACCCTGGCGAGCTGGCCGACCGTCCCACTGACGGTCTGCCCGCTGAGGGTGGAGCCGCCAAGGCCTCGGGGGTCGGGGGCAAGGCCGCTGCCGTCGCCGTGGGCAAGCTGGCCGGCCTCGCCGTTTCGACTGCGGCTGCCGGCGCGCTGGGCATGGCCGTCATTCATCCCTTTGGTCACCCGCCGGCGCTGGCTGCCTCGTCCTCGCTCGCGGCCAGCGGTCCCGGCTCTCAGGTCACCGGCACGGCGCCGGTCTCGAGTGGGAGCGCACCCGTGGGAGCGACGGGCGGGTCTGGCTTTCAGGCGCAAGACACCGGTTCGCGCGCGCGCGCGCCTATCGGGGCAGGCACCGCCGTGCCTGAACCTTCTTCCGCAATGCTCCTGGGCGGGGCTGTCGGCCTGGCACTTGGTGTCCGCTGCCTGCGTGCGCGGCGTAGGACAAAGTTAGCCTAGGTAGCTTCAGGCGCTGCCGCGCGGACCTTCATCTCAATCGAGTCCCAGATCAGGCTAGCAAGGTTCGTCCCGTCGTGCCTGGCAATCTCCTGCAGCCCGGTCGGCGAGGTCACGTTGATCTCGGTCAGCCAGTCGCCGATCACGTCTATACCGACGAAGATCAGGCCCTGCGCACGCAGCAGCGGGCCGATGGCCGCGCAAATCTCGCGGTCGCGCGCGGTGAGGCCGCTGGCCTCGGCGCGGCCGCCCACATGCATGTTCGAGCGCGCCTCGCCCTGGGCGGGCACTCGGTTTAGGGCCCCGACCGCCTCGCCGTCGACCAGGATGATGCGCTTGTCGCCCAGCCGCACCGCCGGCTCGTAGCGCTGGATCATCAACGGCTCGCGGGAGCGGGCGAAGTGCATCTCCAGGAGTGAGGCCAGGTTCTCGTCGTCCAGCTTGATGCGGAAGACGCCGGCGCCGCCGTTGCCGAACAGCGGCTTGACGATGATGTCCTGGTGCGTGGCGCGAAAGCTGCGGATCGCGTCCAGGTCCCAGGTGATGAGGGTGGGCGGCATCAGCTCGGGGAAGTGTGTCACCAGGAGCTTTTCGGGCGCGTTGCGCACGCTGGTCGGGTTGTTGACCACTAGCGTGCCGGTTGTCCCCGGCTTGGCAACGTCTAGCTTAACGGCCAGATGTTCGAGCATGTGGGTGGCCGTGATGTAGGCCATGTCGAAGGGCGGGTCCTGACGCATCAGGATCACGTCCATGCCGGCAAGGTCCAGCGTCTCGGCGAGCCCAAAGCTGTGGTGGTGGCCTTGGTCGCGCTGCACGCGGACGGGGCTGGCAGTTGCCGTCAGACGGCCGGTGCGCGTGCCGTCCTGGCTCTGTGAGCCCTCGTGCAGGGCCATGTGCCGCACCTCG
Source organism: uncultured Acetobacteraceae bacterium (assembly GCA_964242595.1). Classification (GTDB taxonomy): domain Bacteria; phylum Pseudomonadota; class Alphaproteobacteria; order Acetobacterales; family Acetobacteraceae; genus BOG-908. The sequence continues at coordinate 7,169 of CAXTBC010000074.1, forward strand.
TAGTGCCACAGCCTGTGGCCCCTGGCCTGGGCCTCGATCATGAGCGCGAAGGTACTGTCGCCGTCGATATTGATGCTGTGCAGCGGATCCATCTGAACGGCCACGCGCAAGCTGCGGCCAGCAGTCACGTCCTTAGCCATATTGCCTGTTCCGTCCGAAGTTCCGAAGCGGCTTTAAGCAGGCTGGACGGCTTGGGCAAGACGGCCGTTGTGTAGGGCGAGCCTGGGCGTGAGCGAGGCAAGCAGTTCTTTTTCGAGGAAAAGAATCAAAAATCTTTGCTCCCTGTCGAGTGCTGGCAGAGCGAATCGCGCCCCACGCGTAAAAGCTTTTGCTTCTTTTTCTTAAAAAGACGGCCCTACCTTAATTTTAAAGCTAGTTAGTTCACGCGAAAAGCGTCCGCGACCCGGCGAACGCGGCTTTGCCCATCCACCAGCATCACGTCGAAGCGACTTCCAGCCTGGCCCCATTCGGGATGCTCGCCCATGACGATCTCGGCTGCCTTCATCAAGCGCGCCTGCTGCCTAGTGCCGAGTGCGGCTGCCGCCATGGCCAGAGTGGGTCTTGCCTTCACTTCGACAAATGCAAGGAGGCCTGCCTTCTCGGCGATGGCATCGATTTCCCCGGCCTTGGTCCGCACGCGGCGGCCCAGGATGCTCCAGCCATCCAGCGCGAGCGCGCGGCAGGCGCTGTCTTCGGCGGCAAGTCCCATGGCTGCGTTGCTCATATTACGTCCGCCGTTGATGTCGTTCACCTACACAGGAAAGGTTAACGACTCCCTACTCCCAAGCGGTTGCCATCAGCGGCGTCAGTGGGGTGGTGGCCCGTAGATGATGCTGTAATCCAGCTCGTAGGCAAAGGTGTACTCGTCGCCGGTGATGTCGGCGCTCAGGGGTGGCAGCGCGTAATCGCGGAAGAACGCCACCCATGCCGCGTCGAGCAGGATGGACCCCGAAGGCCGGAGCAGGTGCATGCGCAGCACATGGCCGTCACGCGCAATGGTCACCTGCAGGACGGCCCGGCCCTCGTTGGCCTTCTCGAGCGAGATCTGGATCTGCTCCCTGTGCGCTTCGACGAACGCGATCAGCTCACCATCGTAATCGCCGCTGACCTGGCTGCCGCGGGGGTGGGTGATGGCGTCGGTGATCTTGCCCTGGCGCACCACCGGGCCGGCCGAGAGGTCCAGCTGCGACGACGGGCGTCCGAACGCGCTCGGGCGGGACGCGGTGTTGCTCAGGTTGAACGGAACGATGCGGGAGAACGGGTTGTTGTCGTTGCGTGGCTTCCGGGCCGACCCGTAATGGAACGGCGGCAGCGGGATGGCATCGGCCGAGGACGTCTGTACGGGCGGCGGCGGAGGTGCGTCGGAGTCTCCCAAATTGACGCGCGCTTCGGACGGCGGAGCCGAGGCCGGCGTGCTCGATGCGCCGGTGTCGAACTGCACCGCAAAGCTGGGGGCACCTTGGACTTCGCCCGGCGGAGCGCCGCGCGACAAAAGCAGCAGGCTGGTGAGCAGCGCTGCATGCAATAGAACGGATCCGGCCGCTGCCAGCCAGCTCTGGCCGTCGCCATCCGATGGGCCGGGCCGCTCCTGGATAACCGGTCGGAGGAGAAAACCCTCGCCGCTTCTTTCGTAAGCCGAACGCCTAGCGCGCATGCTTCAGCGGATCACGGGAGTGCCGGGGTGGGCCGCACCGGCACGTCGGCGCGGGCGAACTCGAGGATCAGCATCCAGCCCACTCCCAGCAGCACGGGGCCGAGAAAAATGCCGAGCGCCCCAAACGCCAGCACGCCGCCAAGCACGCCCAACACGGTCAGCAGGAAAGGCAGCTTGGCGCCCCGGGCGATGAAGTAGGGCCGTATCACGTGGTCCGCGCCGGAGACGACGACGACCCCGTAAGCCAGGAGGAACATGCCATGGCCGGTGTTCCCTGAAGCCAGCAGCCAAAGCCCCGCCGGGACCCAGATCAACGGCGCCCCGATTGGCAGGACGGCGAGGAAAGCCGTCACCGTGCCCAGCAGCACCACCCTGGGCACGCCCGCCAGGCTCAGCCCGAAAGCCGTGAGGAAACCCTGGATGATGGCCGTGCCGAGGATGCCGTAGACGGTGCCGCGCACCGCGCGCGTAGTGGTCGCCAGCAATTGCGGGCCGTAGCGGCCGGCGATGCGGTTGACCAGCACCTGGATACGCGGCCCGATCACGTCGCCGGAAAGCCAGAAGAAGAAGGCGACGAACAGGGCGATGAAGAACTGTACCAGACCGCCGGCCACGTCCAGCAGGAGCGACAGCCCGCGTTCGGCGAACACGCCCAGATAGGGCCGGAAGAACGTTGTCATCTCCGACAGGTCGGCGGCCCAGGCGTTCCATGTGTCGGTCAGCGCCCCGCCGGCCAGCGGCATCGCGTAAAGCCAGTGCGGTGCCGGCGGGATCTGCGTCAGCCAGGTCTCCAGAGAGTAGCGCAAGGCTTTCACGTCGGCTGCTCCGCCCGGGACTGCTAGGCCCAGCGGCAGGACGATCACCAGGGCGGACAGCACCACCATCACTGCTGCCGAAAGCCCGCCCGGCAATCCCAAATTGTGTCTTATCCAGGCAAACACCGGCCAAGTCGTGTAGGCTAGGATAGCGGCCCAGAGGACGGCGGAGAGAAACGGGTAGAGCACCAGCCCGCATCCGAGGGCGATGCCCACGATCAGCAATCCCATCAGGACTTTTTCGGTGATCATGCGGTCGTTGGCCCTCGGACGCCTGCCCGGGTGGCCCGGCGCAGGCGCGGCATCGGTTGCGCTCTACCCGTGCTGACGGGCGCTGACAACGCCCAACCTAAAAACAAAACCTGGAAGTTGTGTAAAAATTAGTGCAAAGTCGCTTGCGATGGGATGACGACCGTGGCGCTTGCGCATACAGTCGTAACACAATCGATTCGGACACCACTTTGGTGGCGGATACGCAAATAACGCTGCCCCGGCTGTCGTAAGGGTGGCATAGACGGAGGCCGGCCGGGACGATGCGTTTTACAGAAATCGGACAGCAGTTGCGTGCCTACCGCTTGGAATCCGGCTTGCGCGCCGAGGAGATCGCCGCCCGGCTCGGCGTTTCCCGGGCAGCGCTTTATCGTTATGAAAAAGGCGAGGTGATCAAGCTCGACACGGTCAACAGGCTGGCCGAGTTGCTCAAGATCTCTCCCTTGTCCCTACTCGGCATCGGCGTGGAGTACTACAACCGGCCGATCGGCTTCTTCGAGCGGTTGCGGCAGGTCGAGGAGACGGCCGACCAGATCCTGCAAGTGAGTTTCCCGCTGAACTACCTGACCTCCTCGGACGAGCTTGATTCGCTCGAGGCGGAGCTGTTCGCCGAGGCGGCCAACGAAGCCGGGTTGGACCGCGTTTCGGTGCGCGCCACGGCCGAGCAGGTGCTGGGGATCCTGGCGGAACGCAAGCGGATGTTCCGCATGCGCCGCCCCAGCATCATCGCCATGCTGTCGATCAGCGCCATCGGCCGGTTCCTCCAGCAGGGAGTGGGGCAAGGGCTGGCGCGGACGGAGACCCTGCGCCAGCGGGCGCGCACCGTGGCGCGGATTGAAATGGAGAACATCGCCAACCTGATGGAAGCCGAGCCGATGGGCCTGCAGTTCGGCCTGATCTCTTCCGGCGAGCCGTCCGGGCAATTCCAGCTGCTGCGCTCGCGCGACCGCGCGATGCTTGCGATCAACCCGTTCCGCTCCGACACGCTGCCGAACGCCCAGGCCGGGGTGGCGATGATCACCGGTGCCGAGGAAGCGGTGGCCGCGCATCAGCGTACCGCCGAGGCGATGTGGCGGGAGGCTGTGAAGGGGCCGGCGGCGGCCCAGCAACTGCGCGAGATGGTGGCGGCACATAAGTAAGGCAAGGAAGCAGAACTTTTTCGAAAAAAAGAACCAAAAAGCTTTTGCTCCCTGTCGGGTGGTCCAGGGCGAAGACGCGACAGCGGAGCCAAGAGTCTTTTGCTTCTTTTCTTCAGAAAAGAAGGTCTTCCTTACGCCCGCAGCAACCCCTGCGTCACCAGCGCCTCGGCAATCTGCACCGCGTTCAGCGCTGCCCCCTTGCGCAGGTTGTCTGACACGCACCAGAACCCCAGTCCGTTGGCCACCGTAGGGTCACGCCGCAGGCGGCTGACATACACCGCGTCCTCGCCCTGGCAGTCGGCTGGGGTGATGTAGCCACCGTCGTCGTGGCCATCCATTACCACCACCCCGGGGAAGTTGCGGAGCAGGTCGCGCGCTTCGCCGACGTTGACGGGGTGCTCGAACTCCACCGCCACGGCTTCGGCATGGCCGATGAACACCGGCACGCGCACGCAGGTGGCGAACACGGCGATGTCCGGATCGAGGATCTTGCGTGTCTCCACCGCCATCTTCCACTCCTCCTTGGTGCTGCCGTCGTCGAGGAAGCGGTCGATGTGGGGGATGCAGTTATAGGCGATGTTCTTGGTGAACACCTGCGGCTTAGCAGGGTCGTTGACGAAGAACGCCTTGCTGCTGGTGAACAGCTCGTCCATGCCCTCCTTGCCAGCGCCCGAGACCGACTGGTAGGTGGAGACCACCACCCGCCTGGCGCGGAAGCGGTCGTGCAGCGGCTTGAGCGCCATCACCATCTGGATGGTGCTGCAGTTCGGGTTGGCGATGATGCGCCGCCTGGCGTGGCGGGCCAGCGCCTGCAGGTTCACCTCCGGCACCACCAGCGGCACGTCCGGCTCCATGCGGAAATGGCTGGTGTTGTCGATGACGATGCAGCCGGCGGCCGCGGCGCGCGGCGCGTGCACGGCGGAGACGGCGGCACCGGGGCTAAACAGGCCGAGATGGCAGCCGGCAAAGTCGAACGTTTCGGTATTGCGCACCGTCAGCACCGTATCGTCGCCGAAGCTGATCTGCTGGCCGGCCGAGCGCGGCGAGGCCAGTGCCACCACCTCGCTAACGGGGAACGCACGCTCGGACAGCGTCTTGATGATCTCGCGCCCGACCGCGCCCGTAGCCCCGACAACCGCAACCTTATATGCCATCGCCCTCGCACTCCTGCCGGCAACCCGGCGCTACGCAGTGGCAGAGCCAGGCGCGCTGGGCAAGCGGCGGCACAGGGTGGCTGGCCTGCCCTGACCCAGCCATCGCCCCGGCCGGCCTTGACGCAACCCGCCCGCCTGCCTGCACTTGGTGCACTGCACACCGGAGAGACCGCTTTGGCCGACGCACCAGGCGCACCAGGCATAGCGCCCCGCTGGACGTCCAGCGACAAGAGCGGCTTGGGGACGGCCCTGGCCGCCACCAGCCGCGTCTGGTTCACCATCAGCCACGGCATCCTCAACGAGTGCTACTACCCGCGGGTGGATCTCGCCTGCACGCGCGATTTCGGCTTCATTGTAACAGACGGCGTCAGTCTGTTTGCCGAGGAGAAGCGGGACACCGAGACCAGCATTACCGCGCTGATGGACGGGGTGCCGGCCTACGAGGTCACCAACACGCACCGGCCCGCCGACGGCGGCGCGCCGCGCTTCCGCATCATCAAGCGCATCATCAGCGACCCGCGGCGCGACGTGGTGCTGCAGTCGGTACGCCTGGAAACCCTGGCCGAGGGCCCTAGGCTGCGGCTATACGCGCTGCTGGCCCCGCACCTGGTGAACGCCGGCACCAGCAACACGGCTTGGCTGGGCGACTACAAGGGACAGGGCATGCTGTTTGCCCAGGGCGGCAACGCGGCCCTGGCGCTGGCGGCCGACGTGCCGTGGGCCAAGCGTTCGGTGGGTTACGCAGGGGTGAGCGACGGCTGGCAGGACCTCTCGCGCCACTACGCGCTGACCTGGGAATACGAGCGTGCGGTCTCCGGCAACGTGGCGCTGGTCGGCGAGGTCGCGCTGCCGGCCAACGGCGCGGCGGTGTTCGCGCTGGGCTTCGGCGCCAGCCCGACGGAGGCAGCCTTCCGCGCGCGTTCCAGCCTGCTGGACGACTACGCCACCCTGGCCGATGAATACGCGCAGGCCTGGCAGGGGTGGCAGGCCGGCCTGCGCGCCCTGGACCGCACGCCGCACCGGCACGGCCATGGCGGGCGTGCCTACAACACATACCGTGTCAGCACTGCGGTGCTGCGCACGCACGAAGCGCCGAGCTTCCGCGGGGGCTATATTGCCAGCCTGTCCATCCCTTGGGGTGCCGCAAAAGGCGATGACGACCTCGGCGGCTACCACCTGGTATGGGCGCGCGACCTGGTGGAGACCGCGGGCGGCCTACTAGCGGCAGGAGCGCGCGCCGAGGCGGTGCAGGTGCTTGACTATTTGCGTGCCATTCAGGAGCCCGACGGGCACTGGCCGCAGAACAACTGGCTGGACGGCTCGTCCTACTGGCAGGGCGTGCAGATGGACGAGTGCGCGTTCCCGATCCTGCTGGTTGACCTGGCGCTGCGCGAGGGCGCGCTCGCCGAGGCCGACATCGCGCGCTACTGGCCGATGGTGCGGGCCGCCGCCGGCTTCCTGGTGCGCCAGGGCCCGGTGACGGGGCAGGACCGGTGGGAGGAGAACGCCGGCTACTCCACGTTTACCCTGGCCGTGGAGGTCTCGGCGCTGCTGGTGGCGGCGGAGCTCGCCGGGCGGGCAAGCGTGCCGCAGGCAGCAGCGTTTCTGACCGACACGGCGGATGCCTGGAACGCCGCGCTGGACGCCTGGACCTACGCGCGCGGCACGCCGCTTTGCGCGGAACTCGGGATCGACGGCTACTACGTCCGCATGGCCCCGGCCTTACCCCCCGGTGCCGGGGCGGCGCTGTACGGCGACGTGCAGGTGAAGAACCGGCCCGAAGGGCAGGGATTATACCGCGCCCACGAGATCGTCAGCGCAGACGCGCTGGCGCTGGTGCGATTCGGCCTGCGCGCACCCGACGACCCGCGGATCCTGAACACCATCAGGGCCATCGACCACGCGACGCGGCGGGAGCTGCCGGCCGGCCCGGCCTGGTATCGCTACACCGGGGACGGCTACGGCGAACACGCTGACGGCGCGCCGTTCGATGGTACCGGGCTTGGGCGCCTGTGGCCGTTGCTGACCGGAGAACGGGCGCACGTGGCCGTGGCCGCCGGCGACCTGGCTCAGGCGGCGGCGCTGCTGGACACGCTGGAGGCCTGCACCAGCCGCGGTGCGCTGATTCCAGAACAGGTGTGGGACACCTGGGACGTGCCCGAGCGGGAACTCTCGCTGGGCCATCCCAGCGGCTCGGCGATGCCGCTGGTGTGGGCCCATGCCGAGCACGTCAAGCTGTTGCGGTCTATCGCTGACGGCGCGGTGTTCGACAGGCCGCCGCAGGCGGTGCGGCGCTACCAGGCCGAGAGCCACGTGCCGCGGGTGACGCCGTGGCGGGTCGGCTTCCAGCCGGCGCGGCTGGACGAGGGGCGGGCACTCAGGATCGAACTCGTCCAGGCCAGCATCGTTTTGTGGAGTAATGACGGCTGGGCGACGTCGAATGAGTCGAGGACCACTGACACCGGGCTAGGTGTGCACATGACCGAGTTGAACTGGGATGTACGCGGTCATGGTCACGGATTCGTGTTTACTTGGCGTGATGTGCAGACGCAGGCATGGACGGGAGTAAACTATGTCGTTGGCCTTTAACGGTGGCCAGAGTCCAGCAAGTAGGCCTTCTTTTTTGAAAAAAGAAGCAAAAAAAACTTTTACCAGTTTACCGCGCACCGCTGAAGCAGCAGTTCTCCAAGACAAAAGTTTTTGGTTCTTTTTTGCAAAAAACCGCTTTCTTCCTCTAGGAGCCTAATATGCCCGACGCGATACCGTTCAGCTCCTCAACCTCCAAACCAACCGCGCCGGAGGCCAACGTTGCGTCGGCCGGCGTGCGGGCCGCACCGCCGGCGACCCTAGTGATCTTCGGGGCGCATGGAGACTTGACGAAGCGGCTGCTGATGCCGGCCCTGTACAACTTGGTCGGCGACAAGCTGCTTGATGACGGCTTCAAGATCGTGGGCGTGGACCGCGTGGCCTCCGACGTGGAGGGCTGGAAAGGCGAGCTGACAGCCGCCATGCAGGATTTCACGCACGACAAAACAGCTGAATTTTACGTGGAACACGTTAACGAGACAACCTGGGGCTGGATTACCCAGCGGCTTGGCTACGTGCAGGCCGACTTCACCAAACCGGAGGACATGGCCAAGCTGAAGGAGCACGTCAGCGGCAACGCTGTGTTCTACCTGGCCGTGGCGGCGCGGTTCTTCGGCGACGTGGTCGAACAGCTTGGCAAGGCGGGCCTGCTGAAGCAGGAGGAAGGCGCCTTCCGCCGCGTGGTGATCGAGAAGCCTTACGGCGCCGACCTGGACAGCGCGCAGAAGCTGAACGCGCGCGTGCTGGCGCAGGCCGACGAGAGCCAGATTTTTCGCATCGACCATTTCCTAGGCAAGGAGACGGTGCAGAACATCATGGCGCTGCGTTTCGCCAACGGCATCTTCGAGCCGCTGTGGAGGCGCGACCACATCGACTACGTGGAGATCACCGCGGCCGAGACGATCGGCGTGGAGCAGCGCGGCGCGTTCTACGAGCCAACCGGCGCGTTGCGCGACATGGTCCCCAACCACTTGTTCCAGCTGCTCAGCATGATCGCCATGGAGCCACCCAACTCGTTCGACGCCGAAGCGGTGCGCAACGAGAAGGCCAAGCTGCTGCAGGCGATCCATCCGGTGAGCGTTGAGGACGTGGTGCGTGGCCAGTATGCCGCCGGCCGCGTGATGGGCCAGGACGTGCCCGCCTACCGCGACGAGCCGGACGTGGACAAGGACAGCCGCACCGAAACCTACGTCGCGTTGAAGTTCAGCATCGACAATTGGCGCTGGTCCGGTGTGCCTTTCTACCTGCGCACCGGCAAGCGTATGGGCGGCCGGCAGACCCAGGTGGTGGTGCATTTCCGCAAGCCGCCTTACGCGATGTTCCGCGACACCGAAGTTGGCGCTCTGGACGGGAACGAGCTGACGCTGGAGATGCAGCCCAACGAGGGCATGACCCTGTCGATCAGCGCCAAGCATCCGGGGCCCAAGATGGTGCTGGCACCGGTGAAGCTGAGCTTCGCCTACAAGGACGCGTTCAAGCTCGAGCCGAACGTGGGCTACGAGACGCTGATCTACGATTGCCTGATAGGCGATCCAACGCTGTTCCAGCGTGCCGACATGATCGAGGCGAGCTGGGCCGCGGTAGACCCGGCCATTCAGCATGCGGGCGACGTGCCCGAGCTGTATAAGGCGGGTAGTGCGGGGCCGGATGCGGCGATAGCCTTGCTGGCGCGTGCTGGACATGCGTGGGCGGAGATGGAAGCTTAAGTTATTCTGAGGGAAGTTCAGGATAGAAGAAAATCGACGCTTTGCCCCAAACCCCTTGTGCGTAGCACGCTTCCGCGTTACGGGCCTTCAGGCCCCAGACCCCATCTATTTAGGATGCCCGTTGCGGCTTGCGTTCGAAACTACCCTTGTCGGAGGCTTTGGTAGCCGCAAAACGCGTAAGGCGGCGGACAACCCGTTCGACGAAAACGAAATGGTTTTTGCTTACGTATGTCGGAGCGACTTTGTGTGGTTGCCGTGGAATACTGTGGCTTGAAGTGCTTAGGCTCAGGACCTATTAAAGTACTTGCATCGGCGCGGTGATGGGTGATTCTCAG
>CAXTBC010000075.1:0-14924 GCA_964242595.1 uncultured Acetobacteraceae bacterium
TTGGGGCAGAGCCCCATGCTTGTCTATAGGTCAAAGTTTACGGCCGTTAGTATAAATCGTCGAAGCTGTGAGCTGCGAAATGAAATGAACGGATTTGGCTACTCAAGAGAGCAAAACCTTTCCGTAAAACACCCCCCTTTCTGGATTCAGCCAGAACAGGTACGCCCCCCCGAGTCACAGCCTATTGGAATACCGGGCGGCCCAGAACAGGATTTGATGAGATCGCTATTCCACAGAACATCTGAGCTCCGAGATTGGCGTCCGATTCCAAACAGAGTTTGTAGATCAGCACAGCCTCCTGGGGAGTCGTCCAAGTCAACTATACCAGGCGTTGGCACGCCGCCGTTATTGTCGACTAGGAAGTCTTTGTAAGAAGACTGGCAACTCAAGACCGATTTCATTTCTAACAACCGGATGTCGAATTCCGTGACGGGCGGCCCCGCCGCGTCTATCCTGATGCTTCGGTATCATGTGTTCAGGCCTGCTGCCTCCACCACCGCCAGCGCCGTCATGTTCACGATCCCACGCGCTGTCACGCTAGGAACCAGGACGTGCGCCGGCTTGGACATGCCCAGCAGCAGCGGCCCCACGGGCAACCCGTCCGCCGCTGCCTTCACCAGGTTGAACGCGATGTTGGCCGAATCCAGGTTCGGCATCACCAGCAGGTTGGCGACGCCGGTGAGCCGGCTGGACGGCATTAGGCGCTCGCGGATCGTCTCGGACAACGCCGCGTCGGCGTGCATCTCGCCGTCCACCTCCAGCTCGGGGTTGGCGGCGCGGATCAATGACAGCGCACTGCGCATCTTGCGCGCGCTGGGCGAGTTGCTGGCGCCGAAACTCGAATGCGACAGCAGCGCCACTTTCGGCACCAGGCCGAAGCCGGCCACGGCCGCCGCGGCCAGCGCGGTCATCTCGGCGATCTGCTCGGCGGACGGATCCACGTTCATGTGCGTGTCCGCCAGGAAGATGGCGCCGGTCTGCAGGATGACGGCCGACAGTGCGAACACGCGGGTGACGCTGGGGAGCTTGGGGATGATCGGCAGCAGGTACTCCATCTGCCTGTACCAGGCCGCCGTGCCGCCGCACAACGCGGCCTCCACCTTGCCCGTGTGCAGCAGCATGGCGCCGGCCACCAGCGGGCGCGAGCGGATGCGGACCGCGGCGGCATCCGGCGTGACACCGCGGCGCGCCACCAGCGCCTGGTACGGTGCCACCAGCGGATCGAAAACGTTCCTGTCGCGCGCGGGGTCGAGCAGTTCCACCTGGCCGTCCAGCTTCATGCGCAGGCCCATCTCGCGCACCCGGCGGGCAATCTCGTCGCGCCGCCCGAGCAGGACCGGCCGGGCGATGCCCTCGTCGACAACGGTCTGCACCGCGCGCAGCACGCGCTCGTCCTCGCCCTCGGTGTAGATCACCCGCGTCGTGCGCTCGCGCGCGGCCTCGAACGTCATCCGCTTGCGCGCGGCCTCGAACACTGGGCGCATCAGCTGGCCGGAGCGGAACACGAAACGTTCTAGGTCGGAGCGGTAAGCTTCCAGATCGGCGATCGGGTCCTGCGCCACGCCGCTGGCCATCGCGGCAGCCGCCACCGCCGGCGCTACCTGCAGGATCAGCCGCGGGTCGAACGGTTTGGGAATGATGTAGTCCGGCCCGAACACCGGCGCCTCGCCGCCATAGGCGCGCGCCACCACCTCGCTTGCCTCCATGCGCGCCAGCTCGGCGATCGCTTCGACGGCGGCCAGCTTCATCGCCTCGTTGATGCTGGTGGCACCAACATCCAGCGCTCCGCGGAAGATGAACGGGAAGCACAGCACGTTGTTGACCTGGTTCGGATAGTCGCTGCGTCCGCTTGCCACGATCGCATCCGGCCGCACGGCGCGCACGATCTCGGGCAGGATCTCCGGCTCCGGGTTTGCGAGTGCCAGGATGATCGGCCGCGGCGCCAGGCCGGGCAGCCAATCCGGGTCGAACACCCGCGGCGCGGAGAGCCCCATGAAGATGTCGGCGCCGCCGATCACGTCGGCCAGCGTGCGCGCGTCGGTCTGCCGCGCGTAGCGCGCCATGTTGGCCGGCATGTCCGCGTCGCGCCCGGCGTACACCACGCCGCGTATGTCGGTCAGCATCACGTTGTCGGCGGGCAGGCCCATCGCCACCAGCAGGTCCACGCAGGCGATCGCCGCCGCGCCCGCGCCCGACGTCACCAGGCGCACGTCGGCCAGGTTCTTCTCCTGCAGCACAAGCGCGTTACGCACGGCGGCGGCCACGGTGATGGCGGTGCCGTGCTGGTCGTCGTGGAACACCGGGATCGTCATGCGCTCGCGCAGCCGCTGCTCGATCACGAAGCATTCCGGTGCGCGGATATCCTCCAGGTTGATCGCCCCGAAGGTCGGCTCCAGCGCCGCCACCACGTTGATGAACAGCTCCGGATCGGTCGCGTCCACCTCGATGTCGAACACGTCGATTCCCGCGAACTTCTTGAACAGGGCGGCCTTGCCCTCCATCACCGGCTTGCCTGCCAGCGGCCCGATGTTGCCCAGGCCAAGCACCGCCGTGCCGTTGGTGATCACCGCCACCAGGTTGGCGCGCGACGTCAGCTCGCGGGCCGCTTTCGGATCGGCAACGATGGCGGAGCACGCGGCGGCAACGCCCGGGGAGTAGGCCAGTGCCAAGTCGCGTTGTGTGGCCATGCGCTTGGTCGGTTCGATGGCGATCTTGCCGGGGCGGGGGTGGCGGTGGTAGTCGAGCGCGGCCTGGCGGAAGTCGTCGTCCATCAAAACATCCTTAGAGAGCGCTTCTTTACCTGAGAGAAGTGCAGGCAAGAAAAGCAGTTCTTTTTTGAAAAAAAGAACCAAAAAACTTTTATCCTCGTGGTGTAACTCGCCGGACAGAACCGCGACGGCAGGACAAAAGGTTTTGCCTTGCAGGCAGGTTGGGCTGCGGAATGGCTGCTCGGGTCCTGACGAAGACCGGTGAATTTAAAATCGTAAAACTTTGATTACTCTGTCGGGTACACGCCGGCCAGCGCGCGCCAAACAGACAAAAGCTTTTTGGTTCATTTTTCAAAAAAGAACCGCTTCCTTGCTTACTGAGAAACCGCCGGCCCCTTCACCACCTCGCCTAGGTCATCCGCCCGCAGATACTTGGCGAACGCCACCCGCACCTGCTCTGCAGTAGCGTCGTAGTAGTGCTGGGCCGCCACCTGGGGCGTGTCCAGCGGCAGCCCTAGATCAACTAGCCGCAGGTCCAGCGCCGCCAGCCCGTCCAGGCTCGCCCGCTGCATCGGCAGCCGGCGCAGCATCTGCGCCTTCGCGCGCGTCAGCTCGGTGTCGCTGACGGGATGCGCCTGCAGGTCCTTGATGTCGGCCACCAGGGCGGTGCGTGCGCGGCCCACCTTGTCCGGGTCGGCGCCGAAGCTCACGCTGTAATCGCAGCGCGTGCGGCTCCAGTCCAGCGCGCTGTCCACGCTGTAGACGTAGCCCGTCCGGACACGCAGGTCGCGGTACAGCCGCGAGGAGAAGCCGCTGCCCAGGATCGTGTTGCCCAGCATCAGGTTGTAGCGCTCCGGGCTGGTCACCGGCAGGGCCACGCTCTCGGCCACCGCCACGCTGTCCTGCAGGCTGGAGCTGTCCGGCACGTGCGCCGCCGAGGCGTGGCTGGCGCCCACCGCCGGCAGGTCGATGGCCGGCTTGGCGCCGTTCGCGGTCCAGCCGCCGAACGTCTCGGCCACCACGCGGCGCGCGTCCTGCGGCGTCACGTCGCCGGCCACCACGATCGTGGTCAGGTCCGGCCGGTACGCCGCCTTGTAGTAGGCCTGCACGTCCGCCAGCTTGAGCGCCATCAGCGAGTCCGGAGTCGGCTGACGCAGCGCCGGGTCGTTGGCCGGCACCACGACGGCCTGGACCGCGCGCTTGAACAGGTAGTCCGGCGAGGCCAGCAGCCCCGCCAGGCCCTGCGCCGCCTGCTTCTTCACCACGTCAAAATCCGCTGGCGGGAACGCAGGCTGCAGTTCGCCTTCCGCCAGCAGGGCCATGCCGTGCGCGAACTCGGGCGTCAGCACCTTCAGCGAGAAGCGGGAGCCCGCCGCGCCCTGTGCGGCGATGTCGTCCAGCGCCTTTTGGTAGGCGAGCCGGTCGTGCTTCTGCGTGCCGTAGTCGAACAGCTTGGCGGTCACCTCGGCTACGCCGTCCTTGCCCTGCGGCTCCTGCATCTCCGTCACCTGGCGCACCTGGCCGTAGACAGAGACGGTGCGCCCCACATGCTCCGGCTGCACGATCAGCCGCAGCCCGTTCGGCAGCACGCTGACGTCGGCCGTGACGCCCAGGTCGGGCACGTGCAGGGCGGCCAGCGCGTCCGTCGCCCATTGCGGCAGCACCACCGGCTTGGACGGCGCGCCACCGAACGATTCGGCCCCGCCGAACCCCTTGCCCGCCACCGGCTTGCCGGAGTCCTGCGGCGTCAGGATGGCGGTCACCGCGTGCGCGGGATCGAGCAGCCGTGCCGCCAAGGCGTTGACGTCGGCCACCGTCACCGCCTGATAGGCGGCGGCCACGTCGTCCGGCGACTGCACGCCGCGGAACGCCAGCGCGTTGGACCAGCTCTCGGCCAGGCCGGAGATGCTGTCGTTCTTGAACGCGAGCTGTGCCACCTCCTGCCGCTTGGCGGCCGCCACCAGGTCGGGCGGCACGCCGTTCTTGGCGATGTTTGCCAGGATGGACTTCATCTCCGCCAGCAGCGGCGCCGGGTCACCGCCCTTCGGGAACCCAGCCGCCGCCAGCCCGAACCCCACATCCGGCTTGAGCTGGGCCGCGAACTCCGAGAATAGCGCGTGCCCCGCCGGCACCATCGCGTAGAGCGCGCCGCGCTCGCTGCCCAGCACGTCGCCCAGAACGTCGGACACGGCGAAGTCCTTGGCCCGCAGGCCCGGCAGGCGGTAGGCCAACGTCACCAGTCCCACCGGGAAGTCGGTGGGCAGGGCCAGGGTCTTGGGCAGCACGGGGCTCACGCTCACCGGCGCGTGCACCGGCACGTCGTGGCGCGGCACGCCGCCGAACGCCGCGCGCGCCTGCGCCATCGCTTGTGCCGGGTCCACGTCGCCGGCGATCACCAGGATGGCGTTGTTGGGCGCGTACCAGGTGTCGTAGAAGCCGCGCAGCAGCTTGGCGTCGGTCTTGTCGAACGAGGGCCGGGTTCCCAGCGCGTCGTGCTCGTAAGGGGTGCCGGCGAACAGGATGGCCTGCAGCTGCGAGACGTAGGTGTAGATCGGGCTGGAGAGGTCGCGGCTGACCTCCTGCTCGATGGCGCCGCGCTCCTTGTCCCAGTCCGCCTGTTCCAGCGTCAGGCCGCGCATGCGCAGGGCTTCCACGTGCAACGCCACGGCCAGGTTGGCGGCCGGCACGGTGTAGAAATACTGCGTCACCGTCTCCGTGGTGTCGGCGTTGTAGTCGCCGCCCAGCAGCGAGCCCAGTTCGCTCAGCTGGTCGCGGTCCAGGCTGGCGGCGCCGCGGAACATCATGTGCTCCAGCGCGTGCGCGGTGCCCGGAAAGCCGGCCGGCGCGTCGTTGCTGCCGGCCAGGTAGTTCAGCTCCGTGGTCACCACGGGCGCTAGGTGGTCCGGCACCACCACCACGCGCAGGCCGTTGTCCAGCGTGGCCCGCACCACCCCGTCCGGCACCGCGCCGCTCGGTCCCGCCTTGCCCACGTCAGCCTTGTCCGCGGCTGCCTTGTCGACGCCGGGCTTGTCGGTGACCGCCTTGCCGGTATCGGGCGGCGCGGCCAACGCCGTGCCCGCCAAAAGCGTGCCGACAAGGAACGATAGGCCGGCCCGCGCTGTTCTGGTCACTGCAAACCCCTACCCGATGGCCGCGCACCCTAGGCGTGGCGTGGGGCCGCTGCCAAGACAGCCGTCAGGAGCCGTGCCATGCCCGACAGCACCGCCCTGCTCACCTGTGCGCAGATGGCGCAAGCCGACCAGCTGACCATTGATGCCGGCACGTCGGCCATCGCGCTGATGGAAGCCGCGGGCCGTGCCGCCGCCGCTGAAATCACCCGCCGCTACGCCCCCCTGCCCGTCACCATCCTGTGCGGCCCGGGCAACAACGGCGGCGACGGATTCGTGATCGCCAGCAACCTGGTCAAGGCCGGCTGGCGCGTCCGCGTGGCCGCCACCGGGCCTGCCACAACGCCGCAGGCCCGCCACCATGCCGCGCTCTGGCGCGGCCGGGTGGAAGCCGTGACACCGCAAGCCGTGGAGGGCGCCGGCCTGGTGGTCGACGCGGTGTTCGGCGCCGGGCTCTCCCGACCACCCGAGGCCGCCATCCGCGTCACATTGGAGGCTGCCCGTGCCGCTGGCGCCGTCCTGGTGGCCATCGACGTGCCCACGGGCGTGCAGGGAGACACCGGCGAGGACCTCGGCGCGGCACCCGCCGGCCTCACCGTCACCTTCTTCCGCAAGAAGCCCGGCCACCTGCTGCTGCCTGGCCGCACACTCTGCGGCGAGCTGGTGGTGGCCGACATCGGCATCACGCCCGCAGCCCTGCCGGCCATGGCGCCGGCCCTGTGGGAGAACACGCCCGACTTGTGGCGCCACGCCCTGCCGCGGGCGGTTCCCGGCGGCAACAAGTTCGGCCGCGGCCACGCGCTGCTCTATGGCGGCCCGATCGCCACCGGTGCCGCCCGTATGGCGGCGCGGGCCGCCGCCCGAGCCGGCGCCGGGCTCACCACAATCGCCGTGCCGCATGGCGCCTTTCCGATCTACGCCGCGGCGCTGACCAGCATCATGGTCCGCCCGGTGGCAGCACCGGCCGACCTGCAGACCCTGCTGGACGACCCGCGCATGACCGGCCTGCTGATCGGCCCCGGTGCCGGCCTGTCGCCGGAGACCCACGCCCACACCCTGGCGATGCTAGCCATGCGGCGCCCCACGCTGCTGGATGCCGACGCGCTGACCGCCTTCCGCGACGATCCTGCCGAACTGTTCGCTGCCATCGCCGGGCCTTGCGTGATCACCCCGCACGAGGGCGAGTTCGCCCGCCTGTTCACGCTGAAGGGCGACAAGCTCGCACGCGCACGCGCCGCGGGCGCACGGAGCGGCGCCGTGGTGGTGCTGAAGGGCGCGGACACGGTCATTGCCGCACCCAACGGCCATGCCGCCATCAACAGCAACGCGCCCGAGACCTTGGCCACCGCCGGCAGCGGCGACGTGCTGGGCGGCATCATCCTGGGCCTGATGACGCAGGGGATGCCCGCCTTCCTGGCCGCCTGCGCCGGGGTGTGGATGCACGGTGCGGCGGCGGCCCCGTTCGGGCCGGGGCTGCTGGCGGAGGATTTGCCGGACCTGCTGCCCGGGGTGTTGCGGGGGCTGGCTTAGGCAGTTCTGAGTTCGTTGCGAACTGCCTAAGCAAGCATGGGGCTCTGCCCCAAACCCCGCTGGGGCCTCGAGGCCCCAGACCCCCGTCTGTTTAGAATCCTGGACAGACGCTTTTCATATAATAGTCAGAAAGTCTTGCGTCCTAGCAAGCCAAGGACAAGTCCTTAAAACCTGTTTGTTAAGGGATTTCAAGTAGATGGGGGTCTGGGGCCTCGAGGCCCCAGTGGGGTCTGGGGCAGAGCCCCATACTTCCTTTCACTCCTTATCCACGCCCCCCAATATGACCCGGGGCCGCGGTATCGTCGCCAACAGCGCAGGCACGAACAGCAAGGTAGTCAGCACCGTACAGGCCAGGCTGATCAGCAGCAGGGTTCCCATGCTCGCCGTGCCGGGATGCGCCGAGAGCGCCAGCGAGCCAAATGCCGTCCCCGTCGTCAGCGCCGAGAAGATCACCGCGCGCGCCGTGGCCGAACCCAGGAACCGTGTCACCCCGGCGCGCCAGTTCATCACGAAGTAGATGTTGAACGACACGCCCACGCCCAGCAGCAGCGGCAGGGCGATGATGTTGGCGAAGTTCAGGCTTATCCCCGCCGAGCGCAACACCACTACGGTGAGCAACGAGGAAACGGTGAGCGGCGCCAGCACCAGTCCCACGTCGATCGGCCGCCGCAGCGCGATGATCAGGATCACCGCAATGGCGCCCAGCGCGCTCAGCGCCGCTATGCTGAAGGCGTGGATGATCGTCTGCGCGCTGCGCACGATCCATACCGCCGAGCCGGTGGCGTGCGGCAGGACCGGCACCACGGTATCGACGAAGTTGCGGATACCGTGGCTGTCCATGATGGTAGCGCGCGGCAGCACCTGCACCCGGGCGCGGCCGTCCGGCAGCAGCCAGCTCGCACGCAGGTCCGCCGGCACGTCGGCGACGGTGACCGGGGTTGCGGCCAGCGCGGTGCGCAGGCGGTCCAGCTGCATGGGCAGGAAGCGCAACAGGGCGTTCTGGGCGGGCAGCAGGGTGGCGTCGTCGGCCGCCTTCAGCCGGTCCATGTCGGCCGCGATCGCCCGCAACGGGTCGTCGGGCGCAAGCTTGTCCGCCACGCCGGCCAGCTTGGCCGCTAGCGTGGCCGCGGCCTGGCGCAGCGCCGCTGCGTCGGGCGCGGGAGCCGTGGCGGGCGGCGCCAAAGTGGGGCCAAGGATGCTGTTGGCGTCCGCTATGATCGCCAGCTTGGCGGCCTGGTTCTCCGGCACGAAGCTGTTCAGGGACAGCACGGCGTGAACCGGCGGCAGGGGAGCGAGCTTTGGCGTGATGGCGCGCGCGGCGTCCAGCGAGGGCAGCATCGCCTCGATCGTGTAGGGGTTGGTGAACGGGTCGTCCATCAGGTCGTTCAGCGT
Source organism: uncultured Acetobacteraceae bacterium (assembly GCA_964242595.1). Taxonomy (GTDB): domain Bacteria; phylum Pseudomonadota; class Alphaproteobacteria; order Acetobacterales; family Acetobacteraceae; genus BOG-908. Next base: position 8,759 of record CAXTBC010000075.1, read on the forward strand.
GGTCACTGCCTCGGTATGCTGGTTCTTGGTGTGCAGCGGGTCGCCATCGAACGGGATGGTGGCCGTCAGCGCCGCGCCCGCCACGGTCAGGACGATGAAGACGGCCAGGATGGGCCAGTGCAGCGGCTTGACGATAGGCTCTAGCCTGCGGAGCATCATCACGCCCACCTCGCGCTTCTCCTTGCGCGGGCGGAACTGCACCAGCAGCGCCGGCAGGAAGGTGAGCGTGGTGAAGAACGCGATCAGCATGCCGCCGCCGGCGATGACGCCGAGCTGCGCCACGCCCACAAACGCGGTGGGCGTAAACGCCAGGAAGCCGCTGGCAGTGGCCAGCGAGGCGACCAGGATCTGGGCGCCCGAGCCGCGCCCCGTCTCGCGCAACGCCTCGACCATGTCCGGATGGACGTGCCGGCGTTCCCTGAAGCGAACGGTGAACTGGATGGCGAAGTCCACCGCGATGCCGACGAACAGGATGGCGAAGGCCACCGAGATCAGGTTCAGCGTGCCCACCGCCAGGGCCGCGAACCCGGTGGTGAGCAGCAGGCCCAGCACCAGCGTCAGCGCGATCGGCACCGCCAGCCGCCAGGAGCGCACGGCGGCGAACAGCCAGACGATCACCAGGACGAAGCTGCCGCCCAGCCCAATGGCCGCGCCCTGCGCCACCGAGGAAAACTCCTCGTCGTCCAGCGCCACGCTGCCGGTCAGCCGCACATGCGCCTGGTGACCGGCCACGTAGGGCAGCGTGGCGGCCGCCTGGCGCATGAACGCCGCCGCGGCGCCACCCGGCTGCAGCGCGCCGAAGTCACGCACCGGCTTGACGGTGACGAAGCGGTAGCGCCCGGCCTGCTTGGCCAATGGGCCGGCCAGCAGGTTCTCCCAACTGAGCGGCGTTGCGTGGCCGGCGGCGGCGCGCGCCAGGGCGGTGTGGAACTGCGCCATCGCCGGGCCCATGGCGCCGGCCGAGATGCCGCGTTTGGCGCCCTCGGCCGCCAAAGAGAGCGCGCCGAACAGCCCGCGCAGGCTGGGATCGGCTACCAGCTGGCCGAGGAAGGGCTGCGCGTCCACCGTGCGGTCCAACAAGTCCTGCAGCTCCTTGGTGCCGATCAGCAGGAAGGCGTTGCGCTGCAGGTAGTCCGACGTGTCGGGTTGCACCACGTTGTGGAACAGCGCGGGCTTGGCGCGCAGCCGCGCCGCCAGCGCCGACGCCGTGACCTCGGCCTCCTCGGGGATCTGCGCGTCGATCACCGCCACCAGCAACCCGTCATTCTGCGGGAAGGCTTCCGACAGAGCCTGGCTGGTCTGTTTCCACTGCAGCGTGTTGGAGAACAGCAACCTGGTGTCCGTCGTCACCCCGAGTCGGTGGGCGGCGAGGAACAGGCTCAGCCCGGCCAGTAGCGCGCCTAGTGCGATCACGGCGAAGCGACGGCGTGCGCAGAGTTCCACAAGGCGCGGCAGGAAGGCGCGCACGGCGCTGGCGATGGTCATGGGGCTGTCGTGTTCCTGGAGGCGGGGCCGCTTGGGCCTGCGGTTTGCGCCGATTATGTCAGGTTCGATCCTGGGCGGCGTGCCATATGCGCACTACGCGGGCGGTATCGCTCTTTGGGATGCGATAGATTGTCGCGTATGGCCGAACGGCCACCAAAAGAAGGCCAGGGGCTCTGCCCCCTGGCGCCGCAGGCTCGAACCAATGGCGCCTTCGCGCTAGCCCGCTAAGGACAAGTCCTTATAACCTGTTCGTCAGGACATGCTGCGCACGATGGAGTTTGGGGCAGAGCCCCATGCTTGCTACTTCGCGTCCGATCCCAGCCGATGCGCCGCCACGAACGCGTCCACATCGGCCAGCACCGGGGCCTTGCCCTGGAAGACCGGCGCGATCGCGATGACCAGCCCGATATGACCCACCCCGGGGTAGAGCTTCTCCTCAACCTGGCCGCCCGCCGCACGCACGCGGGCCGCGAGCGCCTCCGTGTTGCGCGGCCGTACCGTCTCGTCGGCCGTGCCGGCCAGAAGCAGCAGCGGCGGCGCGTGACCGTCCACGTAGGTCACCGGCTGGCTGGCCGGACCGTCATCCACCGGCGCGAACACCGCCCGCACCTCCGGCCCGGTGATCGGCAGGAAGTCGTACGGCCCGGCCAGCCCGATGGCGCCGGCCAGCCTGCTACGGCTGGTGCCGGCCTCGGCCAGGTAGTGCGCGTCCAGCGCCAGCATGATGGCATTGTAGGCGCCCGCCGAGTGGCCCATCAGGAACACCTGGTCCGGGTCGCCGCCGATCTCGCGCAGGTGGGCCTGCGTCCACGCGGCCGCGCGCGCGCAATCCTGCAGGAACGCCGGGAACCGCACCTGCGGATACAGCCGGTAGTCCGGCACCACCACCACGTACCCGCGCCGCGCCAGGGTGGCGGCCACGAACGGGTAGGTCGCCTTGCTGCCGGCGTTCCAGGACCCGCCGTAGAAGAACACGATCACCGGCAGCCTGGCGTCGCCGTCCGGCCGGTAGACGTCCAGCTTCTGGCGCGGGTCGGTGCCGTAGGCGACGTCGTGGGTGACGTGCAGGTTGCCGCGCGAGATGGTGGCGTTGAGGATTTGTGCGGGGGAGCACGCTGCGGTGGACAGCAGGCAGGCGAGCAAGGCCTTCTTTTTTGAAAAAAAGAAGCAAAAAACTTTCGACTCCGCTGTCGCGGATTTTTCCGGCAACCCGCCGACAGGGAGCAAAAGGTTTTTGGTTCTTTTTTTCAAAAAAGAACTGCTTTCTTCCTTACCCAACAAGGATCACGTCCAGCGTCCTCGGCCCATGCACGCCCTCGACCCGGTCCAGCTCGATGTCCGCGGTTGCCGACGGCCCGCTGAAGAACGTCACCGGCGCGCCGTGCGCCACCCGCTTCTGCAGCGCGGCCATCGCCTCTGGCAGGATGCCCACCACGCTGCTCTCCCGCACCACGCACAGATGGTAGTCCGGCAGCAGGGTCAGCGCGCGGCGCCCCTGCCCCGGGCCGCAATCCAGCACGATGCTGCCGGTCTCGGCGATCCCTAGCAGGCAGCCCGTCATCGCACCCGCCGCCGCGTCCAGCTGGCGTAGGCTCAGCCCTGCATCCTCGATGGGGGCAGGCGCTGCCGGCCGCCAGGAGGCCGGCATGTCCGCGGGGATCACCAGCGAGGCAATCCCGCGCACGGCCAGATGGCGTGTGGCGATACCGGCGATCTCGGTGTCGGAGCGTGCGTGCAGGACGCTCACGTGGTAGTCGGCCAAGCGGTCCACGAAGCGGGCCACCAGCGTCTCGCGATCCGCGTTCCACACATGCCGGTAGGCAGGCACGTGCGGCGGCGGTGCGGCAGCCGGCCGAACGGCACGGATGCGGGCGACGATCTCGTCGCGTGCGCTCACCCGGAGCGCTCGCGCGCGTGCCACCAGTCGCGGAAGCTCTGGGCCGGCAGCGCGGGAAAGTCCCGTGTGTCCGTCCAGGCGCCCAGCGGGCCTGGCAGGCGGGCGATCACGCCGTCCTCGGCAACCGGGCGCTGTGCGATGCGGCCCAGCGCCCGGGCCAGCCGCATGCGGTTCTGCCCGCCGAACAGCCACAGCACCGCCTGCATCGCAAGCGTCTCGCTGTCCAGCCGGTGCGCTGCCCGCCGCGCATCCGTGGCGCCGGCGCGCAGGTGCACCAGGATGCGCGGGATGTCGATCTTCACCGGGCACACCTCGTAGCACGCCCCGCACAGCGTGCTGGCGAACGGCAACGATCCGGCCGCATCGAACCCGCGCAGCTGCGGCGTGAGGATGGCGCCGATCGGCCCCTGGTACATCGAGCCGTAGGCGTGCCCGCCGGTGCGCTCGTACACCGGGCACACGTTCAGGCAGCGCGAACAGCGGATGCAGTGCAGCGTCTCGCGCGCCGCCTGGTCCGCCATGATGCGCGTGCGGCCATTATCCAGCAGCACCAAGTGGAACTCCTGCGGCCCGTCGCCCTCGCGCACGCCGGTCCACAAGGAGGTGTAAGGGTTCATCCGCTCGCCGGTAGAAGCCCGCGGAAGAAGCTGCAGGAACACTTCCAAGTCCGCCAGGCGCGGCAGAACCTTCTCAATGCCCATCAGCGAGATCAGCACCCGCGGCAGCGTCAGGCACATGCGCCCGTTGCCCTCGCTTTCCACCACGCACACGCTGCCCGTCTCGGCGATGGCGAAGTTGGCGCCCGAGATCGCCACCGGCGTGTCGAGGAACTTCTCGCGCAGGTAAAGCCGCGCCGCCGCCGTCAGGTCACCAGGCCGATCCGTCAGCTCGCCCTGGCCGAACTTCGCCTCGAACAGCGCCTGGATCTCGGCCCGGTTGCGGTGGATGGCCGGCACCAGGATGTGGCTCGGCGTGTCGCCCGCCAGTTGCACGATCATGTCGGCCAGGTCGGTCTCCACCGGCTCAATGCCCGCCGCGGCCATCGCCGGGTTCAGGTCGATCTCGTCCGTCGTCATGGACTTGATCTTGATGGCGCGCACCGCGCCAGCGCGGCGGGTGATGCCGATGATGATCTCGCGCGCTTCCTCGGCATCGCGCGCCCAATGCACAACGCCGCCGGCCGCGGTCACCCGCTCCTCCAGGTGAAGGAGATGGCTGTCCAATTCGTGCAACGTCGCCTGCTTGATCGCCTGGCCGGCGTCGCGCAGCGCCTCCCAATCCTCCAGCTCGGCGGTCACGCGCGCCGTGCGGGCTCGGATGGTGGTGGTGGCCTTGCGGATGTTGCGGCGAAGTTGGGTGTTGCGCAGTTCTGCGTGGGCGCGCTGCTGGAAGGTGGTCAAGGAAGCACTTCTTTTTTGAAAAAAAGAAGCAAAAAACTTTTGCTCCTGTGGCGCGCGCTGCCGGATAGAACCGCGTCAGCGCGGATAAAAGTTTTTTGGTTCTTTTTTTCAAAAAAGGACATACTTACTTGCTTTCGCAGGCAAGTATCTCGGCAATGTGCATTGCCCGCACCCCCGCCCGCAGCCGCGAAAGCCCGCCCGCAATGTGCATCAGGCAGGAATTGTCGCCGGCCGTCACCACCTCCGCTCCCGTCGCCAGCACCGCGCGCATCTTGTCGGTCAGCATTGCTGTCGACACCTCGCCGTTCTTCACCGCGAACGTGCCGCCGAAGCCGCAGCATTCCTCGATGGAAGGCAGGTCCACGAAGTCGATCCCACGCACTGCTTCCAGCAGCGCGCGCGGCCCGCGGCCCAGCTTCAGCGCACGCAACGCGTTGCAGGACGCGTGGTATGTCACCCGGTGCGGGTAATAGGCGCCCACGTCCTGCACGCGCAGCACCCGCGTGAGAAACTCGGTGAACTCGTGCACGCGCGGCACCAGCGCCTCCACCTCGGCCAGCAGCGCCGGCTCGTCCGCCGCCAGCCGCGTGTACTGCGCGCGTATGGTGCTGGTGCAGGAGGTGGACGGCACCACGATCGCATCGGCGTCGCGGAACGTCTCCACGAAGCGCCGCACCAGGCTCAGCGCCTCGCGGGGGTAGCCGGAGTTGCTGTGCATCTGGCCGCAGCAGGTCTGCGCCTGGCGGAACTCCACGCTGTGGCCGAGCCGTTCGAGAACGTGCACCACGGCCTGGCCGGTCTGCGGGAACAGGGTGTCGTTGAAGCAGGTGATGAACAGGGAGACCTGCATCAAGAAGCAAGGCTTTCTTTTTTGAGAAAAAGAAACAAAAAGCTTTTACGTACCTGATACGCGTCGTTCCACCCGCGTGCGCCAACAGACGGAAGTCTTTTGGTTCTTTTTTTCAAAAAAGAACTGCTTCCTTCACTTAGATTGCCCGCCGCACCAAAGACCCCGCCGGCAGCTCCACGTTGAAGCAGCGCTGGTAGTACTCGGCCACCGTGCTGCGCTCCGCCTCGTCGCACTTGTTAAGGAACGTCATCCGGAACGCGAACGCCACGTCGCCGAAAATCTTCGTGTTCTCCGCCCAGGTGATCACGGTGCGGGGCGACATCACCGTCGAGATGTCGCCGTTGATGAAGCCGGCGCGCGACAGGTCGGCCAGCGCCACCATGCTCTCGATCTGCTTGCGGGCGGGGGCGTCCTTGGCGTCGACGCCCATCTTGGCCAGCACGATCGCCGTCTCCTGCGCGTGCGGCAGGTAGTTCAGCGTGGCGACGATGTTCCAGCGGTCCATCTGGCCCTGGTTGATCTGCTGGGTGCCGT
>CAXTBC010000076.1:0-14067 GCA_964242595.1 uncultured Acetobacteraceae bacterium
GGCGGTGTGGACGGCGACCCTCGGCGGCGAGACCTTCGCCTATCCGGACACGCTGTACGGCACCGACAGCCACACCACCATGGTGAACGGCGCCGGCGTGCTCGGCTGGGGCGTCGGCGGCATCGAGGCGGAGGCCGCCATGCTCGGCCAGCCGATCGCCATGCTGATCCCGGACGTGATGGGCTTCAGGCTGACCGGCCAGATGCCGGAAGGGGCCACCGCCACCGACCTCGTGCTCACCGTGACAGAGATCCTCCGCAAGAAGGGCGTCGTCGGCAAGTTCGTCGAGTTCTACGGTCCTGCGCTGGACAACCTGACGGTGGCCGACCGCGCCACCATCGCCAACATGGCGCCGGAATACGGCGCCACCTGCGGCTTCTTCCCGGTCGACGCGAAAACGCTTGCCTACCTGCATCTGACCGGCCGCGACGAGCAGCGCATCGCGCTGGTCGAGGCTTACCTGCGCGCCCAGGGCATGTTCCGCGACGCCACCACGCCCGACCCGGTGTTCACCGACACCGTCGAGCTCGACATGGCCACCATCGTGCCCAGCCTGGCCGGCCCCAAGCGCCCGCAGGACCGCGTGGCGCTGAAGGATGCCTCCACCGCGTTCCTTGCCGACCTGACGAAGAACCAGGGCGTTGCCGCCAATGATGTTGGCACCCGCTTCCCCGCCGCGGGCCGCAACTTCGACGTCGGCCACGGCGACGTGGTGATCGCGGCCATCACGAGCTGCACCAACACGTCCAACCCCTACGTGCTCGTCGCCGCCGGCCTGGTCGCCCGCAAGGCCCGCGCGCTTGGCCTACACCCGAAGCCCTGGGTGAAGACCAGCCTGGCTCCCGGCAGCCAGGTGGTTACCGAGTACCTCGACCGCGCCGGGCTCACCGCCGACCTCGACGCGCTGGGCTTCCAGACGACCGGTTACGGCTGCACCACCTGCATCGGCAACTCCGGCCCGCTGGACGACGCCATCGTGGACGCCGTCGAGGACAACAAGCTGGTCGCCGTCAGCGTGCTGTCCGGCAACCGCAACTTCGAAGGCCGCGTGCACGCCAACGTGCGCGCCAATTACCTGGCCAGCCCGCCGCTGGTGGTGGCCTACGCCCTGCTCGGCAACATCCGCGAGGACATCGCCACGCAGCCGCTCGGCACGGGGAGCAACGGCCAGCCGGTGTTCCTCAAGGACGTCTGGCCCACCAACAAGGAGATCGAGGACCTGGTCGCCTCCAGCGTCACGCGTGCGCAGTTCCTGCAGCGCTACGGCGTGGTGACCCAGGGCACCAAGGAGTGGCAGGCGCTGCGCGTGGAGACAGGCAGCGAGACGTATCGCTGGAACGACGGCTCCACCTACGTGAAGAACCCGCCCTATTTCGAAGGCATGACGATGGAGCCCACCGCCCGCGGCGACATCACCGGCGCCCGCATCCTGGCCCTGCTGGGCGACAACATCACCACCGACCACATCAGCCCCGCCGGCAACATCAAGAAGTCGTCGCCCGCCGGCAGCTACCTGGGCGAGCACCAGGTGCTGCAGAAGGACTTCAACAGCTACGGCAGCCGGCGCGGCAACCACGAGGTGATGATGCGCGGCACCTTTGCCAACATCCGCATCCGAAACGAGATGGCCGGTGGCCAGGAAGGCGGCCTCACCCGCCACTATCCCGGCGGCCAGGTGATGCCGATCTACGACGCCGCCATGCTCTACAAGGGCGAGGGCACGCCGCTGGTCGCTTTCGGCGGCAAGGAATACGGCATGGGCAGCTCTCGCGACTGGGCCGCCAAGGGCACCATGCTGCTGGGCATCAAGGCGGTGATCGCCGAGAGTTTCGAGCGCATCCACCGCTCCAACCTGGTGGGCATGGGCGTGCTGCCGCTGCTGTTCCCGCTTGGCACCACCCGCCACACGCTGGAGCTGCAGGGCGACGAGACCATCGACATCGGTGGGCTGGAGAACCTGCACCCGCGCATGAACCTGACCATGCGCATCCACCGCGCGTCGGGCGCCACCGACGAGGTGGAGCTGATCTGCCGCGTCGATACGCTGGACGAGGTGGAATATTACCGGCACGGGGGGATACTGCAGTACGTGCTGCGGGGGATGGCTCAGGCGGCGTGAAGCAAGAATGGGGCTCTGCCCCAAACCCCGCTGGGGCCTCGAGGCCCCAGACCCCCATCCTTAAGTAGCGGGGGTCTGGGGCCTCTAGGCCCCAGCGGGGTTTGGGGCAGAGCCCCATTCTTGCTTCAGCAAAGCTTCCCTAAGCACCTCAAATCCAACCTCATCCGGCGCACAGATCAGCCCACCACCAAGCATCCCAGGCTGGTAATCGCTCCCATCGAACCGAGCCGCATAGCCGCCCGCCTCCCTGTGCAGCAGCCAACCCGGCAAATGGTCCCAGGGCATCAGCCGGTTGAACATGAGGAAGTGGCAGTGCCCCGCCGCCAGCATCCGGTACTCATGCGCCGCGCAGCGGAAATCGTAGGCCTGCGCGAGCTTTGGCAGGTTGGGCAGCACTACCGCGCGCACGTCAGGCGGCAGGTAGCGCCAGGATACCGCGCCGGACATGGCGGCCACCGAAGCGGGCTGCGCCACCCGTAGCGTCGTGCGCGTGCCGTCGGCCGCCTGTTCCCACGCACCCTCCCCACGCACGGCCAGCGACGAGCTGTCGGTCACCGGGTCGTGGATGACGCTGGCCGCCACCTCGCCACCCAGCACGGCCGCCGCCATGGTGCCGAACAGCGGCAGGCCGGCGGCGAAGTTGGAGGTCCCGTCCACCGGGTCCACCACGAAGGCGAGTTCCGCGCCGGCCAGCCTGTCCAGCAGGGCAGGGTCGGCGGCGCAGGCCTCCTCGCCCACCACCAGGCAGCCGGGATGCAGGCGCTGCAGGCCCTTGGTGATTATCGCCTCGGCCGCCACGTCGGCGTCGGTCACCAGATCCAGCGGGCCGCTCTTGGTGCGCACGGCGGCCAGGTCCAGCCTGCGGAAGCGCGGCATGATCTCGATGCGGGCGGCGGCGCGCAGCAGCAGATCCAGCTCGCGGGTCTGGGCGATGGTGAACGGGCTCATGGGGCGGCTTGCGTGTCGTCAGAGGCGGTGAGCAGCCGGGTGATCGGGGTCCAGTGGTAGGCCACCTGGGGCAGGGCCAGCCCAGCAACCTGGGTGTGGCCCTCGGCGGCGGGGAAGCCGCCCAGATGCTGGTAGAACCAGCGGCTGGGGTTGGCGCGCAGCACCCATACGAACACCGACTGGCAGCCGCGGGCGCTGAGCTGGCTGGCGGCCGCCTGCATCATCTGCCGTCCCACGCCGCGGTCCCGCCAGTCATCGAGCACGTAGAGCGTCTCGATCTCGGAATCGCCCAGGCCGGGCGTGCGCGGCGGGCCAGCGGAGGCGAAGCCGACGATCCGCGGGCCGCTGCCCGACGCCACGCGCGATCCGATCTCGGGGGCGGCCGCGGCCACCATGACGATGGCGCCGGAGGCGATGGCCGCGCGGTAGTGCAGGGCAAGCCGGGTGGGCGAGAGCTTCGCCAGGTAGTCGTCCGGCAGGATGCCCGGGTAGGCGCTGCGCCAGGCGGCGACGTGCACGGCGCCGATCGCCGTGGCATCGGTCAGTTCGGCGCGGCGCACGTTGATCATGCCGGCCAGCCTATCACGCGGCTGCGGCGGCGGCGCGCTGCAAAACCGCACCGAAGAACCCGTCCGTGCCGTGGCGTTGCGGCGTGAGCACGAGGTAAGGGCCGGGGCAGGGAACCGGCGCCTCCAGCGACCACACCTCGGCCACCGGCACCACGCTGTAGGCCGGGTGGCGGGCGAGGAAGCCGTCTACCTGAGCCTCGTTCTCGGCTTCCAGCAGCGAGCAGGTGGCGTAGATCAACCGGCCGCCGGGCCGCACCAGCCGCTCGGCGGCATCGAGGATGCGGGCCTGCTTGGGGGCGAGCTCGGCCAAGTCGGCTTCGGCCAGGCGCAGGCGGCCGTCCGGGTTGCGGCGCCAGGTGCCGGTGCCGGTGCAGGGCGCGTCCACCAGCACGCGGTCGAAGCTCTGGGCGCGGCGCTTGGCCCATTTGTCGCCGTCGGTGGTCAAATGGCGCTCGGCATTGTGCACGCCGGCGCGGCGCAGGCGCTTGGTGGCGCCCTCCAGCCGGATTTCGCTGACGTCGCAGGCCACCAGGTGGCCGCGGTTCTCCATGATGGCGGCGATGGCCAGCGTCTTGCCGCCGGCCCCGGCGCACCAGTCGGCCACCCGCATCCCCGGGATGGCCCCCACCAGGTGGGCGACCAGCTGGCTGCCTTCGTCCTGGATCTCCACCGCACCCGTCTGGAAGGCGGCGCCGGAGGTGACGGCGCGGCGGTGGGCGACCCGCAGCCCCCAGGGCGAGTAGGGGGTGGGTTCGGCCTCGATCCCTTCGGCCAGCAAGGCGGCGCGCGCTTCGGGCAGGGTGGATTTCAGCAGGTTCACCCGTAGGTCGAGCGGCGCCGGCTCGCCCATGGCGGCCATCTCGGCCGGCAGGTCCTCGGCGAAGCGGGCCTGCAGGAGTGGCAGGATCCAGTCGGGCAGTTCCAGCCGCACCGCCTCGCCCATGCTGGGATGGTCCAGCGTGCGGCCTTCCAGCGGCCGCAGCACCGCTTTCTCTCCGGCCAGCAGCGGCGCCGGCGCGAACTGGCCGCCGGAGAAGCCCTGCAGCACGCCTTCCATCGTCCAGCCCTCCAGCAGCAGGCTGGCGGCCACCAGCAGGCGCGGCGCGGGGAACGCGCCGGCGCGCGCCAGCCACCAGCCTAGCCGGCGGCGGGCGCGCAGCACGCCCCACACGCGGTCCGACACCGCCCGCCGGTCGCCCGAGCCGATGAACCGGCGCTCGCGAAAGAAGTTGTTGGCCACCGCGTCGGCTGGCTTGCGGCCGGAGGAGTCGATCTGTTCGAGGAGCTCGATGGCGGCGAGGAGGCGGGCGGAAGGGGTCATGGAGCCTGTCTACCGCATGTTGCGTCGCGCGTCCTTGCAGGCCCTTGACGTCAAGCCTGGCCGCGATTGTTATATAAGACCGAAAAATTTCTATACGGACGTAAACGTGGCACTCAGCTTGAAGGACAGAGAGACAGACAGGCTTGCCCGCGAGGTGGCGGCCCTGACGGGCGAGAGCTTGACGGAGGCCATACGCAACGCGTTGTCGCAGCGCCTCGCGCGGGAGCGCCTGCGACGCGGGCAGGCCGGCAGCCTGGCTGCCCAACTCTCCACGCTCGGTGCGGAATGCGCGGCCCTGCCGGACTACGATACCAGAACGCCGGATGAGCTGGCCGGTTACGATGAGCACGGGATGTGGAGTTGATGGTCATCGACACGTCGGCGGTTGTCGCTATCCTGTTCGGCGAGGCTGATGAGCGAACCTACAGTACGGCCATTGAACGCGCTCCACTGCGCCTTCTTTCGGCGGTCACCAGGGTGGAGCTGTCCTTCGTCATCGAAGGCAGAAAAGGGGAGGCCGGACGCGCAGCCTTGGAGCGTTTCCTGGAGATCGTGGACGCGGAGGTGGTTCCGGTCACCCCGCAGCACGCCCAACTGGCGATCGGCGCCTTCCGGGCCTATGGCAAAGGGCGGCATAAGGCTGGGCTGAACATCGGCGACTGTTTCGCCTACGCGCTTGCCGCCGCCACCGGCTATAAGCTGCTATTTAAAGGCAATGACTTCGCACACACCGACATCGTGCCAGCCGATCTGAGCTAGCCGGTTCACGAATGCCGCCCGCAAATCCCGCGACAACGGAGTCAAAAGTGTTTTGCTTCTTCTCTTCAGAAAAGCAGGCCTTCCTTCCTACCCCTCCTGCCGATAATTCGGCGCCTCGCGCGTGATCGCCACGTCGTGCACATGGCTCTCTCGCAGCCCCGCCCCGGTGATCCGCCGGAACTGCGTGTTAGCGCGCAGGTCGGCGATGGTGGCCGCCCCGGTGTAGCCCATGCCCGCGCGCAGCCCGCCCACAAGCTGGTGCACCACGCCGCTCATCGGGCCCTTGTAGCCCACCCGGCCCTCCACGCCCTCGGGCACAAGCTTCAGCGTGTCGGTGATCTCCTGCTGGAAGTAGCGGTCCGCCGAGCCGCGCGCCATGGCCGAGATGCTGCCCATGCCGCGGTATGATTTGTAGGAGCGGCCCTGGTAGAGGAACACCTCGCCGGGCGCCTCGTCGGTGCCGGCCAGCAGGCTGCCGACCATGACTGATTCCGCGCCGGCGCCGATGGCTTTCACGATGTCGCCGCTGGTGCGTATGCCGCCATCGGCGATGCTGGGGATGTCACGCGCCGCGCAGGCCGCCGCCGTCTCCATCACGGCGGAGAACTGCGGCACGCCCACGCCGGCCACCACGCGCGTGGTGCAGATGCTGCCTGGGCCGATGCCGATCTTCACACAGTCCGCCCCCGCGTCGATCAGCGCCACGGCGCCTTCGGGCGTGGCGACGTTGCCGGCCACCACCTGCACGGCGTTGGACAGCCGTTTGATGCGGTCCACCTGTGCCAGCACGCCCTGGCTGTGACCGTGCGCGGTGTCCACCACGATCACGTCCACCCCGGCGTCGATCAGCGCCTCGGCGCGGGCCTGGCCGTCGTCGCCCACGCCTGTGGCGGCGGCCACGCGCAGGCGGCCGAGTTCATCCTTGTTGGCCAGCGGGTGGGCCTGCGCCTTGTCCATGTCCTTCACAGTCACCAGGCCGACGCAGCGGAACGCCTCGTCGACCACGAGCAGCTTCTCGATACGGTGATGGTGCAGCAGGCGGCGGGCTTCGGCGGGAAGCGGGTTGCCGGTGACGGTCACCAGGTTCTCGTGCGTCATCAGCTCGCGCACCGGGATGGCCGTGTCGGTGGCGAAGCGCACGTCGCGGTTGGTCAGGATACCCACCAGCCTGCCGTCCTGCTCCACCACGGGAATGCCGCTGATGCGCCATTGCGCCATCAGGGCGCGTGCCTCGGCCAGCGTCTGCTCCGGCCGGATGGTCACAGGGTTGACCACCATGCCGGACTCGAACTTCTTCACCGAGCGGACCTGCGCCACCTGCTCGTCGATAGTCAGGTTCTTGTGGATGACGCCGATGCCGCCCTGCTGGGCCATGGCGATGGCCATGGGGCCTTCACTCACGGTGTCCATGGCGGCGGCCAGCAGCGGGATGTTGAGTGCGATAGTGCGGGTGAGGCGCGTACGTGTGTCCGTGCGGGCGGGCACCACCTGGGAGTACGCGGGCACCACCAGCACGTCGTCGAACGCCAGCGCCTCGATGATGCGGGGTGTGGCGGGGAGGATGTGGTCGGGGGCCATGGGCGCCGTGCTTTCGCTGCCTTGGCGGCGCTACTTAGGCTGGCGGGCGAGTTTCGGCAACCGTTTGTGGTAAGGCAAGGTAAGCAGTTCTTTTTCGAGAAAAAGAACCAAAAAGCTTTTGCTCCTTGTCGGGTGTACCCGGAGAGAGCCGCACCAGATAGTAAAAGCTTTTTGCTTCTTTTTCTCGAAAAAGAAGGCCTTCCTTGCTTAGAACCCCTCGCGCTCCAGGCGCTTGCGCTCCAGCTTGCGCGCCCGGCGCACAGCCTCGGCGGCTTCGCGGGCCCGGCGCTCGGACGGCTTCTCGAAGTGGCGGCGCAGCTTCATCTCGCGGAAGATGCCTTCACGCTGCATCTTCTTCTTCAGCGCCTTCAGCGCTTGATCGACATTGTTGTCACGGACGAGAACCTGCACTTGGCCGCCTACTCCTTCATGCCTGTGTGCCCGGCCAGCCCGGGGCGCAAACGTGGCTATTCTTCCGGCATCCTACCGGCGAGGCGCGGCCTATATCATAGGTCCGCGTTGCACCCCAAGTGGCAAAATGCTGTCCGGGTTGCCGGCTCGCCGCGGCACCGGAGCCGCCTCTCTCGATGCAGGGGCACCTCGCCCCATATGACTGGCATGGCCCTGCTCAAGATCGCCCGCATGGGCCACCCCGTGTTGCTGCAACGCGCTGCCCCGGTGGCCGACCCGGGTGCGCCAGAGGTGCGCCGCCTGGTGGCCGACATGATCGAGACCATGCTGGACGCGCCAGGCATCGGCCTGGCCGCGCCCCAGGTCCACGTGCCCTGGCGCCTGTTCGTCTTCCACCTGCCGGCGGCGCGCACCGGCGAACCCGCGATGCCGCCGCAGGCCGTGATCAACCCGCAGCTGGAGTTGCTGGGCGAAGAGCGCGTGCTGCGCATCGAGGGCTGCCTGTCGATCCCCGGCCTGCGCGCCGCCGTGCCGCGCCACCTCCGCGTCCGCTACAGCGGCACCGATTGTGACGGCGCGCCGGTCGGCGGCGAGCTGGACGGCTTGGCCGCCAACGTGGTGCAGCACGAATACGACCACCTGGACGGCATACTCTACCCGATGCGCGTCATCGATTTCAGCCAGTTCGGCTTCGCCGAGGAACTGGCCCGCGCCAGCGATGACGGGCATCGCCCGCAGCAGGAGACGCCATCATGAGCGACCAGCCTTCCCGCCAGGCCGCCCGCGACGATGCCGTCCGTGCGCTGCTGCCCACCGTGCCGCAGCACGGCTGGACGGTGGCCGCATTGCGCGAGGCGGCCGGCAAAGACGCCGACCTGCTGTTCCCCGGCGGCCCGCCGGACATGGTGGACGCCTACATCGACCTGGCCGACCGCGAGATGGTGGAGCGGGCCGCCCCGCTGGTCGCCGAGCAGAAGCTGTCACGCCGCGTACGCACGCTCGTCGCAACTCGGCTGGAACTGGCGGCACCCCACAAGACTGCGGTGCGTCGCGCAGCCGCGGTGCTGGCGATGCCCGGCAACGCCCTGCTGGCCGCACGCTGCACTGCGCGAACGGTAGATGCGATCTGGGCCGCGGCAGGGGACACCAGCGCCGATTTCAGCTGGTATACCAAGCGTGCCATCCTGGCGTCGGTCTACAGCGCCACGCTGCTCTACTGGCTCAGCGGGCGGGACATGGACCAGGCGCTGGCCTTCCTGGACCGCCGGCTTGCCGGCGTGGCCAAGCTGGGCAAGCTGCGCGCCCGCCTGACAGGCTAGGCTTCCCCCGGGCCCGTTTTTCGTTGCAACCAGGGTTCGTTCTTGGCGTTTCGAGGCCCGTAATTATCAAGGACTCATCCATGCGCGGCGCTTTGCTCTGGTTCCTCGGCATCCCCATACCCGTCATCATCCTGCTGTACCTCTTTCACGTTATCTGATCGCCGCCTGGGCCAGTGGCACGCGCGCCACTGGCCGCCGGAACCCGAATCGCGCTAGTCAGGCGACGCTGTCAGAAGGGCGCCGACGTGACCTCTCCTCGTGTTCTCGGCTTGCGCGTTCTGGCCGCACTCGCCCTGCTGACCTTCCCCGGCCTGGCATCGGCCGCCGGTTTGGCCTTTGTCATCAACAGCAACGATGCCAGCCTCAGCCTGCTGAACCTGGACACTCACCAGGAGATCCGCCGCATCCCCATGTTGCGCGAACCGCATCACATGGCGCTCACGCCCGATCACAAATCACTCGTGGTCGGCGACACCACGGGCAACACGCTGTTCTTCCTGGACCCGCGCACCGGCGCCGTGCAGCGGCAGGCCACCATCAGCGACCCCTATCAGCTGCAGTACAGCCCGGACGGCCGCTATTTGACCATCGCCGGCCTGGCCCGTGCGCAGATCGACGTCTACGACGCCGCCACGCTGAAGCTGCTGCACCGCATTCCCGCCCGCAGCCTGCCCAGCCACATCAACTACGCGCCCGACAGCAGCGTGGTGTTCGTCAGCCTGCAGAGCACCGACCGGCTGATGGCCATCGAGACCGCGTCCGGACGCGTGCTGTGGAACACCAAGGTGGGCCACACGCCGGCCGGCGTGCTGTGGGACCGCGGGCGCCTGCTGGTGGGCATCATGGGCGAGGCGCATTTCGCCGTGGTGGACCCTGTGGACGGCCATGTGGAGCGGACCGTGCCCACCGGCCGCGGCGCCCACACCATGTTCCTGACCCACGACGGCAAGCTGATCTACGCCACCAACCGCGTGGACGGCACTGTCACCGTGATCGACCCGGTGAGCCTGGCGGTGCTGCGCACTTTGCAGGTGCCGGGCGGCCCGGACGACATGGATTTTGCACCCGACGGCAAGATCTGGGCGACCTTGCGGTTCGCGCAGTCGGTAGCGGTGTTCGACCCGGCCGACGGACGGATCGAGCGGATCACGGTGGGGCGTTCGCCGCATGGCATCTGGTTAAACACGCACGACGCTTTGCCGGAGAACGTCAGCGTTAGGTGAAATAGGCAAGGCCTTCTTTTCTGAAGAAAAGAAGCAAAAGACTTTTGACTCCGCTGTCGCGTGCTGTGCCTGCCGGCGGCCGGCAAAGTCTTAGGGGCCTTGATTAGAGCTTGTGAGGCAAATTTTCTGGCATTCTTGCAAGTGGGCCGCGGCACTGTTCGTCTTCGGCCTCGCGACGCCTCTTGTTCCTGAAATGCAAGCACGACAGGTCGGATGTGAGAGCCCGGCCCTCGAAGCCGCACAGGCGGTTTTGGAAAACGGCGGCAAGGACGTCCGCATCACCCTCAAGGGCGGCTCAAGCCGCGTCGTTCACGTCGATAACCCGCGCGACAATTTCCTGACGCCCGTGATTTCTGAAGACAGGCGAACCGTCGCGTTTAGCAAAGACGTCTACATGGACGCCAGCTACCAAATGCCTGCGTTCGTGTTTGCCTACCGCGTCGAAAAAAGCATCGGGTTCGACGCGGCTGATGGAAAGCCCGGCGGCGAGTGCTTCAAAGGTGGAGTGGCGTTGGACTAGGCGCTGATGGGCAACCTGTTGGACCTGACTACAGACAGGCTGATCGGTATGGTTCGGGTGGACGACGACACGGGCCAGCCGCCGCCGGGTGCCCCGGCCAGGCAAAGTCCAGTCCCAACCCTTGACAGCGCTGACGGTTAACCGCTAGGCACCGCCCTCATTTGGAACGCGGGAGAGTCTTTGCGCCGACCGGCCCATGCCGTCGGCCGAGGCGTCGTTTGCACCGCGGTCCGGCCCTGACGCGAAGGAGCCTGGATAGGCTATGGCAAAGAAGATCGTCGGCTTCATCAAGTTGCAGATACCGGCCGGCAAGGCCAACCCGTCGCCGCCTGTGGGCCCGGCTTTGGGCCAGCGCGGCCTGAACATCATGCAGTTCTGCAAGGAGTTCAACGCCCGCACCCAGGCCATGGAGCCCGGCATGCCGGTGCCGGTGGTGATCACCGCCTTTGGCGACCGCACGTTCAACTTCATCACCAAGACGCCGCCCAACACCTACTTCATCAAGAAGGCGGCCGGTGTTACCGCCGGCAGCACCACGCCCGGCAAGGGCGCCAACGTGGGCCGGGTGACGATGACGCAGCTACGCGAGATCGCCGCCATCAAGATGGTGGACATGAACGCCGGCGACGTCGAGAAGGCGGTCAAGATGCTGGCAGGCTCGGCCCGCTCGATGGGCCTCTCGGTGGTGGAGGGCTGATCCGATGGCACACAACAAGCGCCTGACCGCGGCCGCCGCCACGATCGACCGCAGCAAGAGTTACGGGCTCGACGAGGCGCTCGGCATGGTCAAGACCAACGCCAAGGCCAAGTTCGACGAGACGGTGGAGATCTCCATGCGCCTCGGCATCGACCCGCGCCACGCGGACCAGATGGTGCGCGGCCTGATCAGCCTGCCCAACGGCACCGGCAAGACGGTGCGCATCGGTGTGTTCGCCCGCGGTGCGAAGGCCGAGGAGGCGCTGGCCGCCGGCGCCGACGTGGTGGGCGCCGACGACCTGGCCGAGAAGGTGCAGGCCGGCGAGATCGCCTTCGACCGCTGCATCGCGACGCCGGACATGATGGGCCTGGTCGGCCGGCTCGGTAAGATCCTGGGCCCGCGCGGCCTGATGCCGAACCCGAAGCTCGGCACCGTCACGATGGACGTGAAGGGTGCCGTCAGCGCCGCCCGCGCCGGGCAGGTGGAGTTCCGCGCCGAGAAGGCCGGTATCATTCACGCCGGCATCGGCAAGGCGAGCTTCGAGGCCGACA
This sequence comes from uncultured Acetobacteraceae bacterium, assembly GCA_964242595.1. GTDB lineage: Bacteria > Pseudomonadota > Alphaproteobacteria > Acetobacterales > Acetobacteraceae > BOG-908. The sequence goes on from CAXTBC010000076.1 coordinate 12,016, forward strand.
AGCTGGCGCAGAACATCCGCGCCTTCGTGGACGCCATCCAGAAGGCCAAGCCGACAGGCGCCAAGGGCACCTACTTGCAGAAGGTGTCGCTCAGCTCGTCGATGGGCCCCGGCATACGCGTGGACGTGTCCAGCCTGGCCGGCTGAGGCCTGAGAATACACCGGCGCCGCAAGGCGCCCGGTGGGCAGGGGTGGCGGCAACACTACCCCGAACCTGTCCAAGACCACACGCCGCCCCGAGAAGCGACTCGGGCGATAATGAACCGGCAAGGTTCGCGCGTGGAAGACGGGAGTTGCCCGACGCCGCAAGGCGTCTGGTGGTTCCGGCTTGCTTTACGGACAGGCGAACCGGGCCTGGTGGCAACACCTGGCCCCGAGGGAAACCCGGCCGGGGGCGGTTCGCCGCCTCGGGCTAGAAAGGAGACTGAGTTTGGACCGTACGGAGAAGCGGGAGTTCGTATCCTCGCTCGCGGCCGTGTTCGCAGAGACGTCGATGGTCGTGGTCACCCAGAACCAGGGTATGACCGTGGCCGAGGTGACCGATCTGCGTCAACGGATGCGGGCCGCGGGTGCGCATTTCAAGGTCGCGAAGAACCGGCTGGCCATCCTCGCCCTGGATGGGACCCGATTCGGCGGCATTGCGCCGATGCTCAAGGGACCGACCGCGCTGGCTTGGGCGCGCGATCCCGTGGCCGTCAGCAAGGTGTGCGTCGAGTTCGCCAAGACGAACGAGAAACTGGTGCTGATCGGTGGTGCCCTGGGCGCCCAGATGCTCGATGCGTCTGGCGTGAAGGCGCTGTCCGAACTGCCGTCGCTCGATGCGCTGCGTGCCGGATTGCTGGGGATGATTCAAACCCCTGCCACCCGCATCGCCGGCGTGGTCGCAGCCCCGGCCGCCCAGCTCGCGCGCGTTTTGGCGGCCTACGCCAAGAAGGACGAGGCTGAAGCAGCCTGACGACGAGGCAAGGCCGGGCACCGGTCTTGCATGGAACCACCCAGACGCTACTTAAGGAACATATAATGGCTGACCTGACCAAGCTGGTGGACGACCTGTCCGCCCTGACCGTGCTCGAAGCCGCCGAGCTCTCCAAGATGCTCGAGGAGAAGTGGGGCGTATCGGCCGCCGCACCTGCAGCCGTCGCTGCCGCCCCGGCCGGGGGTGGCGCTGCCGCAGCTCCCGTCGAGGAGCAGACCGAGTTCACCGTGATCCTCGCCAAGGCCGGCGACAAGAAGATCAACGTGATCAAGGAAATCCGGACGATTACAGGCCTCGGGCTGAAGGAAGCCAAGGACCTGGTCGAAGGCGCGCCCAAGACGGTGAAGGAAGCCGTCAACAAGGATGAGGCGGAGAAGATCAAGAAGATGCTGGAAGAGCAGGGCGCTGCTGTCGAGATCAAGTAGTGCAGAACGCCGGCACGCTGTCCTCCGGGACAGCTTGCGGGCATTGAGCTGAAGCGGGGGTGGGGGCCGGTATGGTCCCCGCCCCGTTACGCGTTGCTGAGACCGGACGGCCCGGGCGTGTCGGCCGAAAATGTATTGGGAAGCGGCTGTCAAAAGCCAAATCCCCTTCGATAGGGCAGAAGATCTGATGAACGCGATCACTCAGACATTCACACCGCGCAAGCGGATCCGCAAGAGCTTCGGCCGTATCCCCGAAGTCGCACCCATGCCCAACCTGATCGACGTGCAGCGCGCCAGCTACGAAGGCTTCCTGCAGATGCACATCGCGCCTGACAGCCGGACCAACACCGGCTTGCAGGAAGTGTTCCGAAGCGTGTTCCCGATCGACGATTTCGCCGGCCGCGGCCGGCTGGAGTTCGTCTACTACGAGCTGGAAGAGCCGAAATATGACGTCGAGGAGTGCATCCAGCGCGGCATGAACTACGCCGCCCCGCTGAAGGTGATCCTGCGCCTGATCGTGTGGGACCTCGACGAGGACACCGGCGCACGCTCCATCCGCGACATCAAGGAGCAGCCCGTGTACATGGGCGACATGCCACTGATGACGGACAACGGCACCTTCATCATCAACGGCACCGAGCGCGTCATCGTC
>CAXTBC010000077.1:0-13885 GCA_964242595.1 uncultured Acetobacteraceae bacterium
GGGGCAGAGCCCTTGGCCTTCCTTCACAGGTCAACATTAAAGGCCGTTGGTATAAAAAACTTTTGCTTCCCGCATCTGAAACAGTCGGGTGCTGCAGGATAGAACAAGGCCGCTGACGCAACGGACGGGACAAAAGTTTTTTGCTTCTTTCTTCAAAGAAGAAGGCCTTGCTTCCTTCCCTCGGTCATCCTGAACGCGGGCCGATATAAGACCTTGTCGTGCCTATTTAAGCGCCGCGCCCACCGTGCGGACCGCCGCCGCAATCTCGGCCTCGTAACTCACCGAGCGTGCCAGCATCCGCGCCGCGGCCCCTATCTGCTGCGCCTCGGCAGGATGGGCAACCACCCAGTCCACGCGCTCCGCCAGGTCCGACATGTCGGCGGCCACCGGCAGGTAGTGCGTCCAAGGCACCAGCCGCGCATCGAACCAGATGCGGCTGCCGTCGGCGGAGGCCACGCGCAGCAACGCCCCGCCGCCCAGCAGCAGAGCGAACAGCCCCGCCGAGCCGGAGGCCGGGCCTGCCAGGTCCAGCGCCATGCGGCACTCCCCCGGGCGACCGCCGCCAGGCAGCGTGGCCAGCCCTTCACCGGCAGCCGCCAGGGCCCCCGACACGCGTTGCCGATCCGCAGGGTTGCCCCGCCAAAACAGCCCCGGCGCACGGCCCGACCAACCCGCCGCCACAGCGTTCTGCCGTGCGGCGCCGTGCCCGCCCGAAGCGAGGAACTCCGGATCCGGGATCAGCCAGGCCGCCGGCCGGTTGCCGGAGAACGCCACCCCGGCCTGCTTCTGCCGCGCTCCCAGGTTGAGCACGCTGCGGCCGGTGCGTTCCGCGCCGGCGCCCGCGTAGGCCGCAAACACCGGCAGCGCGGCCAGCCAGCGGCCCAGCAGGTGCGGCAGATGCGGGCTGGTGAACATGCTGTGCGGCAGGGTGAACGCCACGCGCCCGCTTTGACCGACCTCGAACGGCAACACGTCGGGCATCTGGCCCGCGGTCTCCTCGCCGGCCAGGTTCAGCTTCGCGTGCAGGCCTGGATAGGCGTGGGCCAGCATCTCGTCGACCGAGTGGGCCGCGCGGCAGGCCACCGCCGCCGTTACCCGCCGCCGCAGCTCCGCCCCGGGCTCGGGCGGCACCTTTGCCTGAGCCAGCGCGCGGAACAGCGTGAAGCGTGCGCCGGCCTGGCCTTCGGCCGCCTCCAGCAGCGCCCGCGCCAGCCCGGCGGTCACGGCGTCCGCCCCGGCGGCCTCGGCACGGGCCTGTTCGGCAGCTCCCGGCAGCAACGTCACCCGCACACCAGCCTCCTCTGAAATCCGCTCCGACACGTTCGATCCTACAGCAGCCCGGAAGCCAGGTTTACCGTCAGCGCGATGATCACCGTGTTGAACAGGAACCCCATCAGCCCGTGCAGCGTCGCCAGCCGCCGCAGGTGGCGCGCGGTGATCTGCACGTCGGAGACCTGGAACGTCATGCCCAGCACCACGGAGAAGTACACGAAGTCCCAGTAGTCCGGCTCCGTCTCGCCGGGGAACCCCAGCCCGCCATCCACGGCCGCATCAGGCGCGCCGTCCGCCGGCCGGGCGTAGTATTCGTGCGCGTAGCGCAACGCGAACACCACCTGCGCCAGCAACCAGGAGAGTACCAGGGTGGCCGCCACCAGCGCCACCTTGCGCTCCTTTGTAACCGCCACCGCCGCCTTCATGCTGCTGAACTCGCCAAGCACCGCCGCAAAGCTGACCGTGATGCCGGCGAGCACCAGGAAGAACAGCGTCCACTCGCCATCCTCCTGCGCGCGGGCGTTGGCCGGCATCCGCGCGGCCGGCGAGGTGGCGAACAGCACGGCCATCATCACCAGGTAGCAGGCAGCCGCGATGTCCCAGGCGGCGATGCCTCGCGAACGGTCCGGCCAATGCTGCGGCAAGGCGGCCAGGGCGGCGACGCCGATCAGGATGGCGATGAAGAGGCGGGCGTGGCCGGTGAGCACGCTGCGCATGGGCGGTGGTTCCCTGAGGGAAGAAGGAAGCAGTTCTTTTTCGAAAAAAAGAACCAAAAAGCTTTTGCTCCCTGTCGGGTGCGCCCGGAGAAAGCCGCGCCAAACGGATAATAGCTTTTTGCTTCTTTTTCTCGAAAAAGAAGGCCTTGCTTACTTATTCCGCCGTGCCGCGATCTCCCGATAGAACGCCTGCTTGCGCTCCTCCTCCTCCGGCGTGCGGAACCGCCGCACCAGGTGGTGGATGTGCGGCCCGCCACGCTCCAGCCCCAACGCCGCGGCGTCCAGCTTCAGGGCCACGTGCCCGCCCGTTACCGTCTCGTGCACCGCGCCGGCGTAGCGCACGCGCTTGTCGGGCGTGTTGCGCAGCAGCCTGACCTGGCGGTCCGGGTAGATCAGCATCCCGCCACTCTTGTCCACGCCAGCGAAGTTGTAGCGCGGCAGCGCGAAGGCGTCGCAGCTGCCCTCCGCATCGGCGGCGGCCAGCAGCGCCAGCAACGCAGGCAGGTCCTCGGCCACCAGCTCCTCGTCGGCATCCAGCATCAGCACCCAGCCTACCCAATCCGGCACCATCGCCAGCGCCGCGTTCCGCATGGCGGCGAAGTCGTCGTCGAACGCGGCGTGGTCCGCCTGGGCGAACGCGCAGGGCACACCGCTGGCTGCCAGGAAGTCCTGCGTGATCGCCGGCGTCGCGTCCACCGAGCCGGTATCGAGCACCGCGTAGAAGCTCGCGGCCGCGCGCGTGCTCTCCAGCATGTTGCGCACGCACACCGCCTCGTCACGCACGATGGCTGCGATCGCCAAGGCGGGGTAGGCGCCTCGCTCGGGAGCAGCGGGCGGCACTTCGGGCGACGCGTAGGTCACCGGCAGCATCCAGCCGCCCACCTGCAGCAGCGTCAGGCCGCCCAGGTGCAGCGTAGGCTCGCAATGATGCCCCGCCCTGACCTCCCGCTCAAGCGCCTGCGGATCGAAGCCGTCCTGCGCCGGGCCCAGCACCAGCAGCGTGCGTGCGGCGAACTGGCCACGCAGCGCGTCCATCCAATGGGCGCCCGCCTGCCGGTCCAGCAGCACCAACGCGTCGACCCGCCAGCCGCACGCGCGCAGCAGCCCGGCCACGTCGGCCGCCGCCGCGCCCAGCCGGAACACCGTCGTGCCGTCTGTCAGCGCATCCAGCAGCGGCACGGCAGGCGGAAAGCCCGCCGCCACGTGCAGCACGGCCGCTTCCGGCCGGCCGAACGGCACCAGGTCGTCCAGGCGCACGGCCTCGTTCCGGCCCACCACGACGGCGAGCCCGGGCTGGTCCGTCGCTTCGAAAAACCGGCTCATCTGGGCCGCCAGCGCCACGTCCGCCGCGGCCGCGGCCGGCACGGCGGGCGCGGCAGCCGAGACCCGCCCCAGCAGCGCCAGCGCCAGGCCAGCGGCCACGTGTTCGCCCGCACCCATCACGCGCCCGGTGCTGCTGGCGTACACGTCCAGGAACTCGTTTGATGCGAAGATCGCCCGCCGGCCCTGCGTCATCGTGCCGTAATACGCCTTGAACGCCGCCACCGTGTCCGGGCCCTCGGGCGCACGGCCCAGCAGGCAGCGGTACAGGGCGGCCACGTCCTCGTCCGTCATCACGCGCGCGTTCCCGCCTGCATGTCGTTCAGACCCGGCAAGGCCAGCGACGCCGCCGCCACCGTCACCGGCGTCACCTCCGCCAGGCGCGGCAGCCGTGCCAGCACCGCCGCGCCGCCCAGCCGCCCGATCGCCTCGGCGTTGTCCTGGCCACCATCGCCCACCATCACCACCCCCCATACCGCCAACCGGCGCGCCCGCAGCGCCTCCAACGTCAGCAGCGTGTGGTTGATCGTGCCCAGCGTGCTGCGTGCCACCACCAGCACGGGTAGTGCCAGCCGGACCATCAGGTCCGCCATCACCCGCCCGGCTCCCAGCGGCACCAGTGCGCCGCCGGCACCCTCCACAACCAGCGGTCCATCCTCCCGCGGCAGCTCGAAATCCTCCAGGCGGACCGTCACGCCCTCCAGCTTGCCGGCCGCCTCGGGCGAGAGCGGCGCCTGCAGCTCGAACCGGGGCGGATGCACCCGCGCACCCGCCAGACGGGCCACCACCTGGCTGTCGGGTTCGTCCTGCGCCAGGCCGGTCTGCACCGGCTTCCAGTAGGCGGCGCCCCAGCGCCTGGCCAGACAGGCGGCGACGTAGGTTTTGCCTATGCCGGTGTCCGTGCCGGTGATGAAGATGCCGGGTGTCATGAAGGCGAAGGCAAGCAGTTCTTTTTCGAGAAAAAGAACCAAAAAGCTTTTGCTCCCTGTCGGGGGGTGCGGAGAGGTGCGCGCCCAGTCAGCAAAAGCTTTTTGCTTCTTTTTCTCGAAAAAGAAGGCCTTCTTTTTTCAGCACCTTTTCCAGCGCACCGACCAGCCATGCCATCTCCTCCGCCGTGTGCAACGCCGACAGCGCCAGCCTGAGCCGGCTCGTCCCTGCCGGCACCGTGGGCGGGCGGATCGGCACGGCCAGCACGCCTTCCGCCCGCAACCCTTCAGCCACCGCCAGTGCCGCCGCGGCGCTGCCCAGTATCGCCGGCACAATCTGCGTGGTCGAGGCGCCGTGATCCACTCCCTGCGCCCTCAGCCCTGCGCGCACCTGCGCCGCGTGGCCCGCCAGCCTGGCACGCTCGGCGTCCATGCCAGGCACCAGCTCCAGCGCCGCGTCCATCGCGCCCAGCACGGGCGGGGGCAGGGCGGTGGTGTGGACGAAGCCGCTGGCCCGGTTCACCAGCCAGTTGCACAGGGCCCGGCTGCCGGCCACGTAGGCGCCGAAGCCGCCCAGCGCCTTGCTGAACGTGCCCATAGCCAAGTCCACGCCGCCCGGCACGCTGCCGGCCAGCCCCATCCCGCCCGGCCCCAGCACGCCCGTCGCATGCGCCTCGTCCAGGTACAGGAACGCGCCATGCGCGTCGGCCAGCGCCCGCAGCGCCGCCACGTCCGCCCGGTCCCCGTCCATCGAGAACACGCTCTCGGTCACGATGAACCGCCTGGCCCGCGCGCCTGCGTGCACGGCCAGCAACTCGGCCAGGTGGTCCATGTCGTTGTGCCGGAAAACGATCTGGCTGCGCCCCGCCGCGCGGCAGCCCTGGTGCAGGCTGGCGTGGTTCAGCGCGTCGCAGAACACCAGCGGGTCGGGCCCGGGCATCCGCAGCAGGGACGCCAGGACGCTCGCGTTGGCCTGCCACCCGCTAGCGAACAGCAACGCCGCCTCGGTTCCCTTCAGCGCCGCCAGCCGCGCCTCGACCCGCGCATGCAGCTCCAGCGTGCCCGTCACCATGCGGGATGCGCCGGCCCCAGTGCCGTAGTCAACCGCCCACGCGCTCGCCCGCTCGGCCAGCAGGGGGTGGCGTGCCAGCCCCAGGTAATCGTTGCTGGAGACGTTCAGCAGTCCCGCCGGGGCCACCCGCGCCGTCCGCCGCAGGCCTTGTTCGGCTAGTTCGTCCAGGGCGTCGCTGAAATCAGCGTCGAAGCGAGACATGGCGTCTGGTCCGTCAGGCGCTGCCCGGTGTCAAGCCGCTCGTCCTTGCCGCGGTCCCGGCGCTTGGTGGCGCTGCGTCCGCTTCGCCGCTGCCGCTAACGTTTCCGCAATGTCCAGGCAGCAAAATGCGTGTGCGGGCAAAAACCCCCAACCATTTCTCACCTGCTGGAGACCACCCAAATGGCGGCCATCACCAACATCAAGACGTTCACCGGCAACGGCCAGGCCGGAGTCTGGAACGACCCGCTGAACTGGACCAACGGTGTGGTTCCCGGCGCCGAGGACACGGCGCTGTTCACCAAGAGCGCCACCCTCAACGGCCCGGTGGAAGTCGGCACGCTCATGCTGATCGGTGCCGAGACCATGACGATCAACGGCGCCATCAAGACGGACTCCACCAACACCTGCGAAAGCTTCATGGTCTGCCAGCAGTCGGCCGTTACCTTCAATGCCGGCTCCACGCTGGCCGACGCCGGCGGCTTCGAGGTGGGCGTGCACGCGGTTGGCAGCGTCACCGTCAACGGCGCGTCCGCCACCCAGGCCGCCGCCAGCCTCAACATGGTCAACCTCAAGGTGGGCCAGTTCGCCGCCGCGGTCGGCACGTTGAACGTCGCGGGCATCGTCAACGTGGCCGGGTCGGAGGTCATCGGCGTGGCCGGGCAGGGCACGATGAACGTCACCGGCAACGGCAGCGAGACGCTGCGCGCGCTGCAGCTGGGCCAGGTTGCCGGGGCCAACGGCCAGGTGAACCTGACCGGCAACGCCCACGTCCAGGTCGGTAGCTGGATCGAGATCGGCACGCAGGTGCAGGGTGCGCCGGGGGGCACAGGCGCGGTCAGCCTGGGCGCCGGCACCTCGCTCGATTGCGTGTCGAACATCACCGTGGGGGCGGGCAGCAGCGTTAGCCTCTCGGGCGGCACCCTGGCCAGCACCGGCGGCGGCGAGGGCATCCATCTGAGCCAGGGCTCTACCGTTTCCGGTTTCGGCACCATCGCTACCCCGGTCCACGGGCTGATGGATAACGGCCTGCTGGCCTCGGCCGGCGGCACGTTGGTGGTGAGCGGGAATCTCTACGGCATGGGTGCCGTCCAGATCGGCGCCGGCAGCACGCTGGACCTCGTTTCCAGCCGGATCTCCGTGCCGAGCATCGCCTTCATGGGCGCCGGCGGCACCCTGGATCTCACCACGGGCGTGAGCGGCGCCTTTTCCATCGCAGGCTTTGCCGCCGGAGACACGCTGGTGCTCAACGGTATCGACCACGCCAGCTGGAACCCGACTTTGGACACCCTCAACCTCAGCGAGCACGGCCAGGTCCTGGACCGCCTGACGCTGTCGGGCGTCGCCGCCAATGCCAGCTTCACGGTAACGCCGTCGATCGGCGGGTCGATCATCGCGCTGGCGCCGGCGCACCACTAGCACCAGTCCACTAGCAGGGGGTCGGGGCCTCGCCCCGGCCCGCCCATGAAAGCATTCTGACGAACAGGTTCTAATACTAACGGCCGTAAACTTTGACCTATAGACAAGCATGGGGCTCTGCCCCAAACCCCGCTGGGGCCTCGAGGCCCCAGACCCCCATCTGTTTAGAATATCTTACAAAATAGGTTCTAAGGACTAGTCCTTAGCGGCGTCCAGGGGCAGCGCCCCTAGCCTTCCTCAAATCCATTAATGTCAAGCCATCGCTTCCAGCGCGCCACTCTAAGCCGCAGCAATCGCCGCGTTCATCGCCCTGACGCCAGCCGCAGGCCCGTCCGCACAACCCCAAACGCCGCTGCACACGGCAAGGAAGTTCGCGCCCGCACGCACCAGCCCCGCACAATTCTCAGCCGTGATCCCGCCGACCGCCACCACGGGCAGCTCCATCAGCTCGGCCCACCACGCCAGCAGCTCGGTGTCGGGCAGAACCGCCCCGTCCGGCTTGGTGGGGCTGGGAAAGAACGCGCCGAACGAGACGTAATCCGCGCTGGCCTCGCCGGCCCGCAACGCCGCGTCCCTGCTGCCGCTGCAGGAGACTCCGAGCTGCAGCTTGGCGCCGAGCACGCGACGCGCCTCGTCCGGCGCCATATCGGCCGTACCGACATGCGCCCCGTCGCATCCGGCTGCCACCGCCAGGTCCGGGCGTCTGTTCAGGATCAGCGCCACGCCGCGTGCGTGGGCCACAGGGCGCACCAGGTCGGCCGCGCGCAGGATCGCGTCGTCGTCGGCTCCCACCAGGCGCAACTGCAGCGCCGCCACGTCGCCGGCGTCCAGGGCTGCGGTCAGGAGTTCGGGGAACTTCTCGGGTAGCGCGGGAGGGGTCAGCAGGTAGAGCCTGCAATCGTAGGGCATCAAGGAAGCAGTTCTTTTTTGAAGGAAAGAACCAAAAAATTTTTACTACTCAAGGCGTGCTGTCGAAGCAGCCGTGCCTTCAGGAGCAATAGTTTTTTGCTTCTTCTTTTCAAAAAAGAAGGCCTTCCTTGCCTTACTGAACCGAAACCGGCTTACGATAGATATCGATGATCTTCGCCAGCAAAGCCAGAGCCTCGGCCCGCGGCCGCTGGAACGTGTTGCGGCCGATGATGGCACCGTTCGCCCCGCCGTCACGGATGCCCTGGATCGTCGCCAGCAGCGCGTCGGTGTCCTTGTTGTTCTCGCCGCCCGAGAACACCACGATGCGCTTGCCGTCGAAGCAGCTCTGCACCACGTGCTTCACCCGCTCCGCCATCGTGCCGCGCGGGATGTTGAGTTCCTCGTACACCTTCTTGGCGGCCGGCAGGCTCAGATGCTCGGTTGGCGGCTTCACCTTGATGATGTGGGCGCCCATCAGAGCGGCCATGTGCGCGGCGTAGGCGCAGATGTCGAGCGCCGTCTCGCCTTCCTTGTCCAGCATCGGGCCGCGCGGGTAGCTCCACACCACCACCGCCAGGCCGGCCGCCTTTGCGTCCTCGCTCAACGCGCGCAGTTCGTCCATCTGCTTGAAGCAGTACTCGCTGCCCGGGTAGATGGTGAAGCCCACAGCGCAGCAGCCCAGCCGCAGCGCGTCGGCGACCGACCCGGTGACCGCCTGGTCCTTCTCGGTCGCCAGCGAGTTGCTGGAGTTGAGCTTCAGGATCAGCGGGATCTGGCCGGCGAACGTGCCGGCGCCCGCTTCCAGCATCCCCAAAGGTGCTGCAAACGCCGACAGGCCCGCATCGATCGCGAGCTGGAAGTGGTAGTGCGGATCGTAGGCCGCCGGGTTGGCGGCAAAGCTGCGCGCCGGCCCGTGCTCGAAGCCCTGGTCCACCGGCAGGATCACCAGCCGGCCCGTTCCGCGCAGTTTACCTTCCATCAACAGGCGTACGAGGTTCGCCTTGGAGCCGGGGTTGTCGCTCTCATAGTGGCGTATGATCCTGCGGACTTCGGGTGTCACGTTCATCGCTGTATCTCCGGCCAGGTGCCTTGGGTGGCAAGGTGCGCGGGGATTAACCGATGCCGTGCCGCCTGTCACCCGCCGCCGCGAGCCAGGCAGCCAGGCGGCGTTGTGCGCCGGGCTGCGCCATGTCCAGTGCCGGTGGAGCTTCGGCCAGCAGCGTGGCATTCAGGCCGGCAGCGCGCGCGGCCACGTCCGCCCACACGCGCGGTTCCGCCCGCAGCACCAGCACAAGTTGCCCCGCCCGCAGCGCCTCCAGTGCCCGGCCGGGCGCACCGCCGCAATCCAGCACGTTGGTCACCCTGGCCGCGTCCGGCGCGCCGGACAAGCCGGCCGCCACCAGGGCCCGCCACCACCCGACGCCGGCGTAGCTGGCTGCTCCCTCGCCGGACAGCAGCGTCACTGCCCGCCCGGACGCCGCTGCCAGCACCTCGCGCGCCATCGCCAGGCCGTGCACCTTCACCGCCGGCCCAAGCCGGACATCCTCCACACGCTGCATGGCTTGACGTTGCAACCCCCTCGCGCTTTCTGTTTGGTCCCCAAGGAACAACCGCATGGCCGATTCCGCCAGCACCGGCCCTGACGAGACGGCCCGCCTGGAGGCCGCCCTGGCGCGGATCGCCCAGGCCCGGCCGCGGGGCCACAGGCCGTCACCCGCGCAGCCGGACCAGCCCACCGCTATCCGTCCCGCCCCGGACAACGCGGCCCTCGCCGCCCGGCTGGACGCGCTGATTGCCGAGCTCCGGACCGTGCTGGGCTGCTCCTCCTCCGACTGATACAACGACGGCAAACCACGAAAGGGAGCCGCCGTGGCCCAGCTTACCATCAAGATCAACGGCTACGCCTACACCGTGGGCTGCGACGACGGGCAGGAGCGCCACCTGATGCAGATGGCGTCCGAGGTCGAAGCCCGCATCGACAGCATCAAGGCGCTGGGCGGCCAGAGTGGCGAATCCCGCCTTCTCGTGCTGGCTTCCCTGCTGATGGCCGACGAACTGCACGACCAGAAGACCCTGCTGGAGAAGCTGCAATCCGACCTGGCCAGCCAGCCTACGGCCGAAGCCGAATCCCGCCGCCGCCTCGCCCGTCTGGCGGACCGCGCGGAGGCGATTGCACAAGACCTTGAGCAACCCTAATTAGATCAGGCGGAGCTGCTGGGTGCGTCAGGCAATTCATCCCCGGGGCCGATAAGCACTCCCTCGGGGGCTGGCGCTGTCGCGGTCTTGGCCGTGGTATCTGGTTCCCACCTGCACAAGCAGGCTCTGGGGGGTGAGACCGCCAACGGCTTTGGCGGCTCCGCACTTCGTTCGACGGGCAGTCTCCCAGAAGAACTGAAAGTCACCTTTCGGTGCACACCGTTGTATCAACGTGCGCCCGAACGAATAAGAGCTTTTCACAACGCCAGGCGCAGTTGGACGCACGCGTTCACTCAAACGCGAGCAAAGCCCTGGTGCCCCGGCAAGTCCGCACGCTAGGCTGCGTGCATGCCGGACTACTCCCACGAGTCGCAGCACCAAGGCCGCGTCGCCGGCGTCGATGAGGCCGGCCGCGGCCCGCTTGCCGGCCCCGTGCTGGCCGCGGCCGTGGTCTTCACCGCCGGCGTTCCGCCTGCGTTGGCGGCTCTGTTGGACGATTCGAAGAAGCTGACGGCTGCCCAGCGCGAGGCCGCCTACGCCGCGTTGCGCGCCTGCCCGTCGGCCGAGATCGCGGTGGCTGCCGCCTCGGTAGCCGAGATCGCGCGCCTCAACATCCTGCACGCCGCCATGCTGGCCATGGCCCGCGCCGTTCTCCGCCTGCCCGCACCGCCGGACGTCGCTTTGGTGGACGGCAACCGCAAGCCCCCGCTCACCTGCCACACCCGCTGCGTGATCGGTGGCGACGCACTGTGCCTGTCCATCGCGGCGGCCTCCATCATCGCGAAGGTCACCCGCGACCGCACGATGGCTCGCCTGCACGCACGCTTCCCGATGTACGGCTGGGACAGCAACGCCGGCTACGCGACGGGTACTCACCGCCGTGCGCTGGAGGCCCATGGCGCCACCGCGCACCACCGCGCTGCCTTCGGCACGGTGCGGACGCTGCGGGAGGAGGCGGTGGCCGCGGGGTAGGGCGAGCAGTTGAGGAAGTCAGCTCGAAAGTCGTCGATCGCCGCTATCCCCCAGCCCCTCGCAGCCCGGCCCCTGCCGCCAGCGGGCACAACGGCAGGCACGCGGCCAGGTAGGCCCCCAGCAGCAGCAGCTCCCCCCGTGCGGAGCCGCCAGCCGCCGCCGCATCCACTGCCGCGGCGCCGAAGATCAGCACCGGAACACAGAGTGGCAGCACCAGCACCGGCAGCAGGACGCCGCCGCGCCGGGCGCCCAGCACCACCGCGGCGCATGCCGTCCCCAGTAACGACAGGCACGCGGTGCCCAGCGCCAGTCCCGCCAGCAGGACCGGAAACGCGCTCGTGGGCATTCCCAGCATCACCGCCAGCGGCACGGCGGCCACCAGCAGCGGCACGCCCGTCACCAGCCAATGCGCCACCGCCTTGGCCAGCGCTACCAGGCTGGCCGGCAAGCCGCACAGCAGCAGCTCGTCCAGGCTGCCGTCCTCGAAGTCCGCGCCGAACAGCCGTTCCAGCGGCAGCAACGCGGCCAACAGCGCGCACACCCACACGATCCCCGGCGCGATCCGCGCCAGCACCGTGGGCCCCGGACCGATCGCCAACGGGAACAGGGCACCGGCTACGAAGAAGAACAGCAGCGCTCCGGCGGTGTCGCCGCCGTGGCGGGCGGCCAGCATCACCTCGCGCCTTAGCAGCGCGTTGAACGCCCTCATGAGGAAGCAAGGCCTTCTTTTTCGAGAAAAAGAAGCAAAAAGCTTTTACTACTGGGCGCGGCCCTCTCCGCTAGCACCCGACGGGGAGCAAAAGCTTTTTGGTTCCTTTTCTCGAAAAAGAACTGCTTGCCTTGCTCCACTATCCCAGCTCCAGCTCGGCAGCACCCGCCAACGGCAGCGCCACATGCGTGGCCGCCACTACCACGCCGCCAGCCTCCCTGTGCCGCGCCAGCATGCCGCCGAGTGCCGCCACCGACGCCGCGTCCACGCCCAGCGTCGGCTCGTCCAGCAGCCACAGCACCGCCCCGCTCGCCGCTACGCGGGCCAGCGCTAGCCGCCGCTTCTGACCGGCCGAAAGAAGCCGCGCCGGCACGTCCGCCAACGCCGACAGCCCCACGGCCGCCAGCGCCTCCACCGCGCTGCCGCCGCTCACACGGGCGGCGAAGGCCAGGTTCTCCGCGGCGCTCAGCCCGGGCTTGATCCCGTCCGCATGGCCCAGATACGCCACCCGGTACTCGTCGGCGCCGCCGAACGTCACCCGTCCGCCCTCCGGCCGCACCAAGCCGGCCAGCACGCGCAGCAGCGTGGACTTGCCGGACCCGTTGGGCCCAACCAGCAGCAGCGCGCCGCCGGCCCGCACGGCGAAGGCCACCCGGTCCAGCACCAGCCTGTCGCCACGAAACGCGCTCACCGCCTCGGCGACCAGCCCGGCCCCCACTACTGCAACTGCTCGATCTTGGACCACACGCGCTTGAAGATCGCCTCGCGCAGCCGCCGCTCGGCCGCGTCCTCCCCGGCCAGGTCCGGGTGCAGTTCACGCGCCAAGTAGCGCCGCAACTGGTTGAACTTCTTGTCCGCCCCGCGCTCTTCGGCCGGCCCGTCCAGTTCGGCCTGCAGCGCCCGCAGCCGGGCTTCGGCGGAGGCGACCGACATCCTGTAAAGGTCACGCTGCTGCACCGCCTCGGTTGCAGCCGCGCCCAGCCGGGCGAGCTCGCCCTCCAGCGCCGCGCAGCGCGCCTCCAGCCGCCGGGTCTCCTCCGCCGCCAGCAGCGCCGCCCGGCGCTCGTCCGCCAGCCGCTCCTGCTCGCGCCGTAGCTCCCCCAGGCGGGCCTCCACGGCGCCGGTCCCTGCCGAGGCGGCATCCGGCAGGGAAGACGCAGCCTGGACCCCTACCGAACTTCCGTGCGCGACCCTCGCGTGCCCCGCGCTGCCGGGCTTGTCGAACGGCGCGCCGGAGCTACCGTCCCCGTAGGCGTCGGCCCCCACGTAGGCGTCGGGATCGACCGGCGCTCCCTGCCGCTCGGCGAACTCCAGGAACTCGCGCGCCGTGCCCACGATGCGCGGCAGCCGCCCGTCCTTCTCCATGATCAGCGAGCGCGGCTGCAGACGCATCCTGAACCCGCGCTGTTCCAGTGCCTTGCGCACCGCCCCGAACCAGGGCTCGTCTTCTATCCCGTAACGATGCATGTGCCTGCCGCTAGCCGAGCCGGCCTTGTTCCGCAAGGACGCCGGCAACGCAAGGAAGCCCTTCTCTTTTGAAAAAAGAGGCAAAATACTGGCGTCCACGCTGCCGCGGACCTGCACACGACTTGGGATGCAGCACCTTGGCACCCCACCCCTAACCGCTATAACCCAGCCCCACAGCCACGCCTTACCCGATCGGAACCACGCTCCATGAAAACCGGCCAGGACACCCTGAACACCCGCTCGACCCTGACCGTGAACGGCCAAGCGTACACCTATTTTTCCATCCCCGAAGCGGCCAAGACGATCGGCGACGTGGCGCGCCTGCCGGTCAGCCTGAAGATCCTGCTCGAGAACGTCCTTCGTTTCGAGGACGGCAAGGCCTACACGGTCGCCGACGCGCACAAGGTCGCCGCGTGGCTGGCCAAGGGCAGCAGCACCGAGGAGGTGCCCTTCAAGCCCGCCCGCATCCTGATGCAGGACTTCACCGGCGTGCCCGCCGTGGTGGACCTCGCCGCAATGCGGGACGGCATCACCAAGCTCGACGGCGACCCGCAGCGCGTGAACCCTCTGGTTCCGGTGGACCTGGTGATCGACCACTCCGTCATGGTCGATTTCTCCGGTACGCCGCAGGCACTGCAGCAGAACGTGGAGGTGGAGTTCGAGCGCAACGGCGAGCGCTACGCCTTCCTGCGCTGGGGCCAGGAGGCGT
>CAXTBC010000078.1:0-13638 GCA_964242595.1 uncultured Acetobacteraceae bacterium
CATCAACTCGGCCGCCAAGACGCTCTACATGTCGGGCGGCCAGATGGGCTGCCCCATCGTGTTCCGCGGCCCCAACGGCGCCGCCTCCCGCGTGGCCGCGCAGCACAGCCAGGACTATGCGAGCTGGTACGCACACTGCCCGGGGCTGAAGGTAGTGGCACCCTACTCGGCCGCCGACGCAAAGGGCCTGCTGCGCGCCGCCATACGCGACCCGAACCCGGTGGTGTTCCTCGAGAACGAGATCCTCTACGGCCAGACCTTCGAGTGCCCAACGGCCGAGGACTTCGTCCTGCCGATCGGCCAGGCGAAAATCGAGCGCCCCGGCCACCACGTCACCATCGTCGCCTACTCCATCATGGTCGGCGTGGCGCTCAAGGCCGCCGAGACCCTGGCGGGGCAGGGGATCGAGGCCGAGGTGATCAACCTGCGCACCCTGCGCCCGCTCGACATCGGCACGGTGGTCGACAGCGTGAAGCGCACCAGCCGCCTGGTGACGGTCGAGGAGGGCTGGCCCTACGCCGGCATCGGCACCGAAGTCGCCATGCAGGTGATCGAGCACGCGTTCGACTGGCTGGACGCACCGCCCGTGCGGGTGGCCGGGCTGGACGTGCCGCTGCCCTACGCGGCCAATTTGGAGAAATTGGCGTTGCCGCAGCCGCAATGGGTTGTCGATGCCGTACGGAAGATCGTTTAAGACAACAGTTCTTTGTCGAGAAAAGAACCAAAAAGCTTTTGCTCCCTGTCGGGTGTCAACTGGATAGAGGTGCGAGAGCGGAGTCAAAAGTCCTTTGCTTCTTTTCTTCAGGAAAGAAGGCCTTCCTTCCTTCAAGGCGTCAACCAATGCCAACTAACATTCTGATGCCGGCCCTCTCGCCCACCATGACGGAGGGCACCCTTGCACGCTGGCTGAAGAAGCAGGGCGACACCATCCGCGCCGGCGACGTGATCGCCGAGATCGAGACCGACAAGGCCACCATGGAGGTGGAGGCCACCGACGAAGGCGTGCTCGGCAGGATCCTCGTGGCCGACGGCACCGCGGGCGTGAAGGTGAACGACACGATCGCCATCCTGGACAGCGACGGCGACGAAGCCGCCACCGTCGCCCACCCTGCCTTGCCGAAACCTGCCCCCAGGGAAGATGCCGCCTCCGGGCAGGCCGCGGCGCCCGCCACGCCGCCGCCCGCGCCACAAGCGCCGCCCACCAGCCTGCCCCAGGCGAACGGCCATGCCACTACAGGCAGGGTCTTCGCCTCCCCGTTGGCCCGCCGAATGGCGCAGCAGGCCGGCATCGCGCTGTCGTCACTCACCGGCAGCGGCCCGAACGGCCGCATCATCCGCGTGGACGTGGAAGCCGCCCAGGCCAACCCGCAGCCGGCGCCACCGGCACCCTTGCACCAGGCGGCACAGCCCGCCGCCACCACCGTCGCCCAGCCGCCCGCGCCCGCCACGCCGCCGCCCGCCATCACCGAACCTGGCCGCCTGGTCCCACTCAGCAACGTCAAGCGCGTCACCGCCCGCCGCCTCACCCAGGCCAAGCAATCCGTGCCGCATTTCTACGTCAGCATCGACGTGGAGCTCGACGCGCTGCTGAAGCTCCGCGCCGAGCTGAACGCCCGCTCGCCCAAGGACGGCGACCAGGCCTACAAGCTTTCCGTCAACGACCTGCTGATCAAGGCCTGTGCCGCCACGCTGCGCCGGGTACCCAACGTCAACGCCAGCTACACGGACGACGGCATCTTCCTCTACGACAACGTGGACGTCTCGGTCGCCGTCTCCATCCCGGACGGCCTGATCACCCCGATCATCCGCAACGCGGACACCAAGACCGTCGCTGCCATCGCGCGCGAAGGCAAGTCGCTGTTCGAGCGCGCCAAGGCCGGCAAGCTGAAACCGGCCGAGTTCCAGGGCGGCACCTTCTCCATCTCCAACATGGGCATGTACGGCGTGCGCGCGTTCGCCGCCATCATCAACCCGCCGCAAGCCGCCATCCTCGCCGTCGCCGCCGGCGAGCAGCGCGCTGTCGTCCGCGACGGACAGCTGGCCGTCGCCACCGTCATGACGTGCACCATCTCTGTCGACCACCGCGTCATCGACGGCGCGCTTGCCTCCGAGTGGCTCGGCGTTTTTAAAACCCTGGTGGAAGACCCGCTCGGATTGCTGCTGTGACTCAGTCTGCGTTTACCCTGCGCCCTGCCACCGAAGCCGACTGCACCGACATCGCCAGGCTCGTCCTCGCGCTGGCCGCCTACGAGAAACTTGCCGACGAAGCACAGGCGACAGGCGCCGACTTCCACGCCCAGCTGTTCGACGCGCAACCGGCCGCCCACGCCATGGTCGCGGAAGCCGCCGGCCGCGTCGTCGGAGTCGCCATCTGGTTCTACAACTTCAGCACGTTTCTCTGCCGCCGCGGCCTCTATCTGGAAGACGTGTTCGTGGAACCCGAACACCGCGGCGCCGGCATCGGCCGCGCCTTTTTCCGCGCCTTGGCGCAACGCGCGCTGCAGGACGGTTGCCAGCGCATGGAGTGGTCCGTGCTCGACTGGAACGAACCCGCGGTTGCGTTCTACCGTGCTATGGGTGCCGCTGGCATGGAGGACTGGACCGTGCAGCGCCTGACCACGCCGGGCATCGAGAAACTCGCCAATGGATGAGCAGAGCTTCGACGTCGTCGTCGTCGGCGGCGGCCCCGGCGGCTACGTGGCCGCCATCCGCGCCGCCCAGCTCGGCATGAAGGCCGCGGTGGTGGAACGCGAACACCTCGGCGGGATCTGCCTCAATTGGGGCTGCATCCCGACCAAGGCGTTGCTGCGCAGTTCCGAGATCAACCACCTGCTGGCCCATTTGGACGAGTTCGGCTTCGCCGCCGACAACATCCGCTACGATCTCGACAAGGTGGTCAAACGCTCCCGCGCCATCTCCAAGCAGCTCGCCTCCGGCGTCGGCCATTTGCTCAAGAAGAACAAAGTCACGGTGTTCGACGGCGCTGGCAAGCTCGCCGGCCCGCACACGCTCACGGTCACCGGCGCCGCGGCCACCGCAACGCTCACCGCGCCGCACATCATCCTGGCCACCGGCGCCCGCGCCCGCCAACTCCCCGGCCTGGAGTCCGACGGCAATCTCATCTGGTCCTACAAGGACGCGATGGTGCCCAAGCTGGTGCCCAAGCGCCTGCTCGTCATCGGCTCGGGCGCCATCGGCATCGAGTTCGCCAGCTTCTTCGCCAACATGGGGGCCGAGGTCACCATCGTCGAAGTCATGGACCGCATCCTGCCCGTCGAGGACGCCGAAATCAGTGCCTTTGCCCAGAAGGCCTTCGAGAAACAGGGCATGCGCTTCGTCCTCGGCGCCAAGGTGACCGCCGCCGTTAAGTCCGGCGATACGGTCACCGTCACCATCGAGGCCGCCGGCCAGACCCGGCAGGTCACCGTGGACCGCGTCATCTCGGCGGCTGGCATCGTCGGCAACACCGAAGGCCTCGGCCTGGAGACCACCAGGGCCAAGGTCGAACGCACCCACGTCACCATCGACGCGCTCTGCCGCACCGCCGAGCCCGGCCTCTACGCCATAGGCGACCTCGCCGGCGCCCCCTGGCTCGCCCACAAGGCCAGCCACGAGGGCGTCGTCTGCGTCGAGGCCATCGCCGGCCTCAACCCTCACCCGATCGACTGGACCAACATCCCGGGCTGCACCTACTGCCGCCCGCAGGTCGCCTCGGTCGGCCTGACCGAAGCTCGCGCCAAGTTCGAAGGCCACGAGGTCCGCGTCGGCCGATTCCCGTTCATCGGCAACGGCAAGGCCATAGCCATGGGCGAGCCGGAAGGCATGGTGAAGGTTGTCTTCGATGCGGGCACGGGCGCTCTGCTGGGCGCCCACATGATCGGCGCCGAAGTTACCGAGATGATCCAGGGCTACGCTGTCGCCCGTACGCTGGAGACCACGGAGGCCGAGCTGATGCACACGGTGTTCCCGCACCCGACCGTGAGCGAGACGATGCACGAGGCGGTGCTGGACGCTTATGGACGGGCGATCCATTTCTGATAGGTCGTGGCTGAGCAAGTATGGGACTCTGCCCCAAACCCCGCTGGGGCCTTGAGGCCCAAACCCCTGCCTGTTTAGAAGTCCTTGGAAGTAGGTTTTACACCAACCGCTGAAATGTTGAGACTTGACGAAGGCCGAGCGTTCTGCGCCCCGCGACGCAGGCTCGAAAACAGATGGGGGTCTGGGCCTCAAGGCCCCAACGGGGTTTGGGGCGGAGCCCCCATGCTTGCTTCCAACCGTCAACACTCCAAGCCAAGCCTATAAGTGCCCCAAACAAAGGCAGCAGCGTGATCGAGATCGCCACCGAAGACGACGAGTTGCGGATCAGCTACCAGCCCGGGCACACCGGCACCGTCGTCGTCGCGTTCACCGGCATCGGCCAGCAGCTGGGCGCCCTGCAGACGGAGGAGTTCAGGGGCAGCCTTGCAGCAGACGACAAAGGCAACCAGCCCTCGGTCATCTTCGTCATCGACAAGCAACGCAGGTGGTACAACAACGGCGTGGCGGCCAGGGTGGTGCAGGCCGTCAACGCGCTTGTCGACAGGTTTCCGGCAGACCGTGTCGTGACCCTCGGCAACAGCATGGGCGGCTTCGGTGCCCTGGTCTTCGCACGGCACCTCGGCAAATGCGACAAGGCGATTGCGTTCTGTCCCCAGTCCTCCGTCAACCCGCGTGTCGCCGCGTTCGAGACACGGTGGGGCGTTTGGCGCAGGCACATCACCCAGTGGGACATCGAGGACGCGACCCTGGAGCTCGCCAGCCACGTTCGATACGAGATATTCTACGGCATGAACGACAGCATCGACATGAACCACGCCGCGCGGTTCGAAGGCCTGGCCGCGCCCAACGTCTGCCTCCACCTCGTCCCCAACTGCGAGCACAACGTAGCCGCGCATCTGAAGAGGCAGCAGAAGCTCAAGTCGATCCTGCACGGGCTGATGTCGCAGGAAGGTGGCAACGCTGGCCAGTGAAGACGTCGGCGAGATGAACCGCGGCTCGCGCACGCAAGGTCCCGCCGGTGCCTGAGCTCCCGCCTATCGGCCCCGTCACGCTCGCCGGTCATCACGTTCGCCTAGAGCCCTTGCTGCCAGCCCACCTCCCCGGCCTGCAGGAAGCGGTGCAAGACGGCGAGCTCTGGCGCCTCTGGTACACCGCCATCCCCGAACCCGGCAGGATGAGGGACGAGATCACCCGCCGGCTCGGTCTGCAGGCCGCCGGCAGCATGGTACCGTTCACGGTCATCGAGGCGGCAACAGGTCGGATCGCCGGCATGACAACCTACATGAACATCGACCACGCCAACCGCCGCGTGGAGATCGGCTCCACTTGGTATGCCAGGCGCGTGCAGCGCACTGGCTTGAACACCCAAGCCAAACTCCTTCTGCTCACCCACGCCTTCGAGGCCCTGGGCTGCATCGCCGTCGAGTTTCGCACACATTTTTTCAACCACCAGAGCCGCCGCGCTATCGAACGGTTGGGCGCCAAGCTCGACGGCATCTTGCGCGCGCACCAGCTTGCGTTCGATGGGTCGCTGCGAGACACCTGTGTATACAGCGTCGTTGCTTCGGAGTGGCCGGCGGTTAAGGCGCATTTAGGAAGTAAGGAAGGCTTTCTTTTTTGAAAAAAGAAGCAAAAAACTTTTGTTTGTTGGGCGCGCGCCGTTCCCGCAATACGGGTCAAACGAACAAAAGTTTTTTGGTTCTTTTTTCAAAACAGAACTGCTTGTTTGCTTCTTTTGCTCAGCCGCAGCCCATCCGACCCCAGCACCAGCTCATGGTGCGCGTAACGCGGCACCTGCCACCCCATCAGATGCTGCAACAGCCGGTGCAGGTGTGTCGCCTCCAGCAGATCCACCCCGCGCGTCACCAGGGTCACGCCCTGCGCCGCGTCGTCGTGGCAGGCGCACAGATGGTAGCTTGCCGGCGCGTCCCGTCGCGCCAGCACCACGTCGCCGAACATCGCCGGTTGCGCCATCACGTCGCCCGCCGTCTCGTCGTGGAAGGACAGCGCCGGCACGCCGTCCAGCGCCGCTTCCATGTCCAGCCGCAGCACGTGCGGCTGCCCTGCCGCCAGCCGGGCCGCGCGCGTCTCGGCTGGCAGGCTTCGGCAGGTGCCCGGATACAGCGCCGCGCCGTCCGGTCCGTGCGGGGCGGCGGTCGAGCGCGCCACCTCGCGCGCGATCTCCGCCCGGCTGCAGAAGCAGGGGTAGACCAGGCCGCGCAGGGCCAGCGCGTCCAGCGCGGCCTTGTAGAGCCCCATCCGCTCGGATTGCCGCATTACCTCGCCGTCCCACTCCAGCCCCTGCCGGCGCAGGTCCTCCAGGATCGCTGTGGCGAACTCCAGCCGGCACCGCACCGGGTCAATGTCCTCCAGCCTCAGCAGGAAGCGCCCGCCGGCTTCTCGCGCCCGCTGCCATGCCTTGCGCGCGGCGAACGCGTGCCCGGCGTGCAGCGCGCCGGTCGGGCTCGGCGCGAACCGCGTCACCACGTTACTGCCGGCCAATCCTACCTCCCAAGCATGACAAACCCATGAACCCCGGCCCGCTATGGCGCCTTCGCCTTGCGACGCACCCAGCCCTTTGTCATAAACCAGGCATTCTCGGCGGCGCACCCCATCCTGCGACTCGTCTTCCTGCCGCAGGCACCCAAGTGCACCTCCAAGCAAGGAGCGCATTTTGCCGGACGGCGGCCTGCACTACCCATCTTTGGTCCTGAACGCGGATTTCCGTCCGCTCTCCTACTTCCCATTGTCCGTGTGGTCCTGGCAGGACGCGGTGAAGGCCGTGTTCCTCGACCGCGTGTCGGTGCTCTCGGAATACGACTTCGAGGTCCACTCGCCCAGCCAGGCCTTCCGCCTGCCCAGCGTGATCGCGCTGAAGGACTACATCCCCAGTGCCCGCAAGCCGGCCTTCACCCGCTTCAACGTGTTCCTGCGGGACGCCTTCAGTTGCCAGTATTGCGGCGAGCGCTTCCCGACTCACGACCTGACCTTCGACCACGTGATCCCGCGCAGCCGCGGCGGCCGCACCACGTGGGAGAACGTCGTCACCGCCTGCGCCTGCTGCAACCTGCGCAAGGGCAGCAAGCTGCCGCGGGAGTGCCACATGCACCCGCGGCTGGCCCCGACCCAACCCTCCACCTGGGAACTGCAGGACAACGGCCGCGCCTTTCCGCCCAACTACCTGCATGCCAGTTGGCGTGATTATCTTTACTGGGATGCTGAGCTGGAGAGTTAAGGGAGAAAGCAAGCGGTTCTTTTTTGAAAAAAAGAACCAAAAAACTTTTGTTCGCTGTCGGGTGCTGGCTGGATAGAGGCGCGACAGCGGAGTCAAAAGTCTTTTGCTTCTTTTCTCCAGAAAAGAAGGCCTTTCCTTGCCTGAACGCGCCTCATTGACACTCGAGCCCTCCCAGCCCTAGAACCCGCGTTCCCGGGGCGCGCAGACGCTCCAACGACAAGAATTGGCCGCCACCGAGCGTCCACAACGGAGCCTGAACATGTTCGCTGTCATCCGCACCGGCGGAAAGCAGTATCGCGTCACGCCGAACGCGCTGCTGAAGGTCGAGAAGCTGGAGGCCGAGCCCGGCTCCGTCTTCACGTTCACCGACGTCCTGGCTATTGGCTCTGAGACCGGCGTTACAATCGGCACTCCCGTTGTCGCCGGCGCGACGGTCACAGCCACCGTAGTGGCGCAGGACCGGCTGGACAAGGTGATCATCTTCAAGAAGCGTCGCCGGCAGAACAGCCGCCGTAAGAATGGCCACCGCCAGCACGTCACCGTGCTGCGGGTGGCAGACATCGTCGCCGCCTGAGGCAGGAGAAAACCAGATGGCTCACAAGAAGGCAGGCGGCTCGTCACGCAACGGCCGCGATACGGAAGGTCGGCGTCTCGGCGTCAAGAAGTTTGGTGGCGAGGCGGTGATCCCCGGCAACATCATCATCCGCCAGCGCGGCACGCGCTGGAAGCCCGGCGTGAACGTGGGCCTGGGCAAGGACCACACGATCTTCGCCGTGGTCGAGGGCAAGGTTAAGTTCCAGACGCGGGCGGACGACCGGGTTTACGTCTCGGTCGAGAAGCTTCCGGCGGCGGCGGAGTAGGCACCCAAAACACTTTTGCTCCCTGTCGGGTGCTAGCTGGATAAAGCGCCGACAGGGCCCAAAAGTCTTTTGCTTCTTTTCTTCAGAAAAGAAGGCCTTTCTTTTTTTCTCATGAAATTTCTAGACCAAGCCAAGATCTACGTCAGAAGCGGAGACGGTGGAGACGGCGTCATCGCCTTCCGTCGTGAGCGCTTCATCGAGTTCGGCGGCCCGGACGGCGGTACAGGCGGCCGAGGGGGCGACATCGTGTTCGAAGCCGTTCCCAACTTGAACACGCTGATCGACTTCCGCTACACCCAGCACTTCCGCGCCCGCAAGGGCGGCAACGGCGCCGGTTCGGACCGCACCGGCGCCGGCGCGGACAACGTGCACATACGCGTGCCCATCGGCACCCAGATCCTGGCCGACGACCAGGAGACCCTGCTCGCCGACCTCGACACGCCGGGCAAGACCGTCATCCTGTGCCGCGGCGGCGACGGCGGCCACGGCAACACCCACTTCAAGAGCAGCACCAACCGCGCGCCGCGCCGTGCCGACAAGGGGTGGCCGGGCGAGGAACGCTGGATCTGGCTGCGTCTGAAGCTGATCGCGGATGCCGGCTTGGTCGGCCTGCCGAACGCCGGCAAGTCCACCTTCCTGGCCGCCAGCAGCGCCGCCCGGCCGAAGATTGCCGACTACCCCTTTACCACGCTGCATCCCCAGCTCGGCGTCATCCGCCTGTCCAACACCGAGGAGTTCGTGCTGGCCGACATCCCTGGCCTGATCGAGGGTGCCCACGAGGGCGCTGGCCTGGGCGACCGCTTCCTCGGCCACGTGGAGCGCTGCGCCGTGCTGCTGCACATGGTGGACGGCGCCGCCGGCAACGTGGTGGAGGCTTGGCGCACTGTGCGCGGTGAGCTATCCGCCTACGGCGCCGGGCTGGAGGACAAGCCGGAGCTGATCGTGCTCAACAAGGCGGACGCCATGTCGCCGCGCGAGACGAGCGCCCGCCGCGCCGCGCTGGCGCGCGCTTCGGGCCGAGTGGTGCACACCATGTCCGGCGTGACAGGGCAGGGGGTGCCGCAGATGCTGCGGGCGTTGCAGGACGCGATCACCTTGCACCGGCAGGGTCCCAGCTTTTTGTAGGCAAGCACGGGGTTCTGCCCCAAACCCCGCTGGAGCCTCGAGGCCCCGGACCCCCATCTTTTTAGGTCGTTTAGCTGCCCGGCACCGAGGCTAAATCCTAAACCAGCTTCCCATAATGATGATAAGCCAAGCCAGCCAAGCGGCACTTGCGCATCGTAACGCGTCGGATTGCAAACTCCGCGACAGCACTGACAAAAGCTTTTCGCTTCTTCTCCTCTAAGGGAAGAAAGCCTTCCTTGCCTCCCCTCAATGCCAGCACTCTACCTTAACCGTGAACCTGCGCGCCAGGTCCGCCACGCTCGCCGGATCAAGTCCGGACGCGCGCCCCGCCGACTCGTTCAGCCGCACGCTGATCCCGGCCAGGTAGTCCCGCGCCACGTCGGCCTTGGTCGCGAAGTTGACGTTCTGCGGCAGCGGCGTGCCGGTGAACGCGCCAGCCAGCGCCAGTCCGTTCAGCACGCTGCATGCCAGGCCCACCACCCGCCCTGAACTGTCGAGCACCGGGCCACCGCTGTTGCCGGCCTAGACGGGTGCGCTGAACTGGAACAACTTTGCGTCGCCGTGCAGCCCGGACAACGCGGTCAGCGAACCGGTGGTCACCGCCATCTCGGGCGAGACTAAGCCGCTGAGCGGAAAGCCGGTGGCGACCAGCGGCTCGCCGGGGCGCAGGGTCTGGCTGTCGCGGACCGAGCGTAGGACGCGGCATGCTCTCCGGTGCCAAGGAGTGCGAGGTCCAGCCGCGCGTCGTTGGCGACCAGCGTGGCGCCGACCGGCGTGGTGCCGGCCGCGGTGGTTACCCGCACATCCAGGCAATTGCTGATCACGTGGTTGTCGGTGAGCACGTGGCCGAGCGCGTCGATGATGATCCCCGACCCGGAGCTGAACGGGTGGCCGGGCCGGCGCGAGCGGGGGTTTTCGGCCAGCCCCGACGGCGTGCCCGCCAGGCTCGCAGCCACGTCCTGTGCGCTCCTGACGAACGACATCAGCCGCGCCGGCCCGGGCGCGGTGCCGGGATCGAGACTGACGGCCAGCGTGGCGGACCCGTTGGCGCGCCGCATCTGCCAGGCACCCACCCAAGGCCCTGCGTTGTCGGGACGGGCGGACTGCACCTGGAACCACAGCACATCTTCCGCGCCAGCCGCATCCGGCCACACGGTGTCGTTCTCCTCCACGATGTCGGCCGAGGCGAAAGCCCGACTGCGCACCACCCCGTCGGCGGTGTGGTGCAGGTGCAGGCGCTGGAGCTCCGCCCGGAATTCGGTCGCGCCGTTCTGCACGCCGCGGGTCGGCTGCAGGGCGAGCAGGCGCAGCCTGTCGTGGTCGGGAACGACGATATGAAGCCGGACGTGGCTTGGATTGGCGACCGACGTGATCTGGCCCAGCAGCAATGCGTCCCGCAGGTTGGCGCGGTTTAGCGCCTCTTCCGGCGAGACCGTCTGGCCGTCTTCGGTCACTTTGGCGATGCCGCTGTAGTCGTAGTTGCCTGGCTGGGCGGAGGCGGCGGCGGGCACCGCGCCCGGCGGCGGCTGGTAGCCGGGGGTGTTGGTAATGGTGATGTTGATCCCGGTGCTGCGGACCGGCATGGGCGCACAGCCGGCCAAGCCGAGAAGGCTGGCCGCGCAGAGCAGGGCGGCCAGTCTGGTCGGCATCGTCGTGAACATTCCGCGCTCCGTCGTGGCCGACTGACGATACGGAAACGTAGCGGAATGACAAGCCGGTCGGGCAAGGCGGCAACGGATCGGAGTGGGTGTTGCACGCGAGGTGTACGGTGCCGACGGCGCCGACCTAAGCCGCAAGGCGAATGCGGCCTCCATCCCGGACATCTCGCAGCGCCGTCCCGAGCGCTTGACGAAACCGCAGCGCCAAGCCGAGCCTTCCCTGATGCTACAGGTCATCAAGCTCGGCAGCGCCCTGGTCACCGAAGCCGGTGCCCCCCGCATCGCCTGGCTCCACACGGTAGCCGCCGACATCGCGGCCGCCCGCGCCCGCGACAGCCGGATCGTCGTCGTCTCCTCCGGCGCCATAGCGCTCGCCCGCCACGCCTTGGGCCTCACCCACGCCCGCCTGCGCCTGGAGGAGAAGCAGGCCGCCGCCGCCGTGGGCCAGATCCGCCTCGCCCAGGCCTGGACCGAGGCGCTTGCCGCCCACGGCCTCATTGCCGCCCAGCTCCTGATCACCTTGGGCGACACCGAGGACCGCCGCCGCTATCTCAACGCCCGCGCCACGCTCCGCACGCTCCTCGCGCTGGGCTGCGTCCCTGTCATCAACGAGAACGACAGCGTGGCCACCGCCGAAATCCGTTTCGGCGACAACGACCGCCTTGCCGCCCGGGTCGCCGAGATGATGCAGGCCGACCAGCTCATCCTGTTCTCCGACATCGACGGCCTCTACACCGCCGACCCCAAAACCGACTCCACCGCCACCCACATCCCCACCGTGGCCACGCTCACGCCGGAGATCGAGGCGATGGGCGGCGACCCGCCCGCCGGCTACTCGTCGGGCGGCATGCGCACCAAGCTGCTGGCCGCGCGCATCGCCACCCAGGCTGGCTGCGCCATGGCCATCGCCCGCGGCGGCACCGCCAACCCGCTTGCAGCCCTGGAGGCGGGCGCGCGCTGCACCTGGTTCCTGCCGGCCCCGGGCGGCCGCGGCGCGCGCAAGAACTGGATCGCCGGCAGCCTGCAGGCGGCCGGCGCCTACACCATCGACGCCGGCGCCGCCCGCGCCCTGGCTGCCGGCAGTTCACTCCTTCCGGCAGGCGTGCGCGCCGTCTCGGGCGCGTTCTCGCAGGGCGACGCTGTCTTCGTGCTCGGCCCGGACGGTGCCCGCCTGGCCCAGGGCCTGTCTGGCTACGACGCCGCCGACGCCGCTCGGATCGCCGGCCGCCGTTCCGACGAGATCGAGTCCGTGCTTGGCTGGCGCGGCCGCGACGAGCTGATCCATCGGGATGATTTGGTGTTGTTGTTGTAGCACAGAAGAAAGCAAGGCCTTC
Source organism: uncultured Acetobacteraceae bacterium (assembly GCA_964242595.1). Lineage (GTDB taxonomy): Bacteria > Pseudomonadota > Alphaproteobacteria > Acetobacterales > Acetobacteraceae > BOG-908. The sequence goes on from CAXTBC010000078.1 coordinate 12,251, forward strand.
TTTTCTGAAGAACAGAAGCAAAAGACTTTGACTCCGCTGTCGCGCGCCTATCCAAAACCACCCGACAGGAAGCAAAAGTTTTTCGGTTGTTTTTTTCACAAAAGAACCGCTTTCTTCCTGCCTGCTTAATCTCTTGACCAACCATCGGGAGCCAAGCATTGAAGATCATTTGCCTTGAAGAGCATACTACAGACCCAGCCATCGGCAAGGCGATCCAGCCTGCCATGATGGCCGACGCCGGCTACATGTCGCAGGTCGGCGACGATGCCGAGGACGACGAGGACGATCGTCCCCACCAGATCTCGATGAAGACGGCCATGGCGCTCGCCGGTGACATGGGGGCCGGCCGCCTCGCCGAGATGGACAGGCACGGCATCGACATGCAGGTCGTCTCCTACAGCAACCCCACCCAGATCGCCCCGGCCAACGAGGCCGCCGGCCTGGCCCGGGCCGCCAACGACAGGCTGGCCCAGGCCGTGCGCGCCAACCCCACCCGCTTCGCCGCCTTCGCGACGCTGCCCTGGCAACACCCGCAGCAGGCCGCCACCGAACTGGACCGCGCCGTCCACGAACTCGGCATGGTAGGCACCCTGCTCATCGGCCGCCCCGGCCAGACCTTCCTCGACGATCCGCTCTACGAACCCGTGCTCGCGAAACTGGCCGAGTTGAAGGTGCCGCTCTACGTCCACCCCGGCGTCCCGCTGCCGCAAGTCCAGCAACCCTATTACGGCGGCCTCAAGCAGGAGGTCAGCGCCCGCTTTTCAGTGTTCGGCTGGGGCTGGCACAACGAGGCCGGCGTGCACGTGATCCGCATGATCCTGTCAGGCATCTTCGACAGACACCCAAACCTGCAGGTCATCAGCGGCCACTGGGGCGAGCTCGTTCCCTTCTACCTGCAACGCCTCGACGACACGATGAACCGCAAGGTGACCGGCCTGTCGCGCACCATCACCGATACCTACAAGGCCCACGTCACCGTCACGCCCAGCGGCATGCTGACGACGCCGCATTTCGAGTTCATCCACAAGGTGCTAGGTGCCGACAGGATCATGTATGCCGTGGATTACCCGTACGTCTCCAACACTGGCGCGCGAAAGTTCCTGGAGGAGCTTTCTGTAAGCCAGGATGAGAAGGAGAAGATCGGGCATGGCAATGCGGAGCGGGTGCTAGGGGTGGCGGTTTAGGAGAAAGGAAACACTTCTTTTTCGAAAAAAGAAGCAAAAAGCTTTTGTCTGTTGGTCTTGTCCTGTTTGGAAAACCTGCGTTTGGCTTGAGCTGTTCAGATGCATCAGGCGCGGGGCTCTGCCCAGACTCCCCTAACGAACAGGTTCTAATACCAACGGCCTTTAATGTTGACCTGTGAAGGAAGGCCAGGGGCTCTGCCCCTG
>CAXTBC010000079.1:0-13609 GCA_964242595.1 uncultured Acetobacteraceae bacterium
AGAATCCTCCCCGCTCCGCGTCGGGCAAGGCTTTTGAAACGGACTCTTAGAACCTATTTTGTAGGATATTCTAAACAGATGGGGGTCTGGGGCCTCGAGGCCCCAGCGGGGTTTGGGGCAGAGCCCCATGCTTGTCTATAGGTCAAAGTTTACGGCCGTTAGTATACGAAAAAGCTGATGAATGGAGCCTGGAGCCTCTAGGACCCGTCACGCGAATGCGTGCCACGCATGACGATGTTTGGGGCGGACCCCAACTCGCCTAAACCGCCACTCGCCGGAACGTCAGCATCTGCTGACCCCGCGGATGCCCCCAACCACAGGTGCCTTCCAGCACCCAAGGCAGGTTACGGATCGCCTGCTGGAAGTCCGAGACGCGGTAGTGGAACGGGTCGCGGTGCCCATATGTGGTGAACTGCTCGCTCGGCTGCACCAGCGGCGTCGTGGCGCTGGCCTTTTCCGGAAGCGCGAAATACGAGGCGAACAATGCGCCACCCGGCTTCGTCACGCCGGCCAGGTTCTCCAACCCCTGCCGCATCCGGTTCCAGTTCAGATGCGTGAACACCGAGACGGCCAGCAGGTAATCGAAGCTCCTGCCGAAGCCGGATGCGTCGAAATCGGTCACCACGGCAAGGTTCTCACGCGGCAGCCGGCCGGCCAGGCCCAGCGGCACGATCTCCTTCTCGTAGCCGGCGTCCAGCAACGGCTGGTTCAGGTCGAACCCGAAATAGCAGCCGGAATCGAGGTAGGGCACGAAATGCACGCCGCCGCGCAACGATCCGCAGCCGACATCGAGCAGCGTCTGCTCCGGCCGCAGACCCTGGTCCCGCATGAACGCTAATTGCAGCGCGCCGATCTGGTCCCAGCCGCCGCCGATCGCCTGGCGGTGCCGGCCCTCGCCGACCACCTTGGCCATGCGCTTGGGGTTGTCGTAGTGGCTGTCCATCGGGTCGCGTACCCTCTCTGCCTGGCATCGACCGTGGCACGTTTTCGCCCGCCATCAAAAACGCCTCACGATGCCACGTTGCCCAGACGTGATGCGCGATCGCCTCTTCTGATAGCGAATTAAACGAACGCCATGCCGCCGCGTGGGTTGGGGCGAGGCTGGCGTAAGTGTGCCGGCAGGAAGGGAGCACAGACATGACAACAAACTGGGCCGTCGCAGCCTCCGCGGGCGCGGCGATGATGCTGGCCAGCCAAGCCGGCCACGCGCAGACGACCGGCAGCTTCACCGTCACCGGTGACGTCATCGCCTACGAGGTCAGCGGCAGCGGGCCGCCGATGCTGCTCATCCACGGCTTCCCCCTTAGTCTGAACCTGTTCGACAAGGAACGCGCGTTCCTCAGCCAGTCCTATACCGTCATCACCCCCAGCCTGCCCGGCTTCGGCGCCAGCACTACCAACAACAAGAACGGCACCATCGCCCACTACGCAGCCGAGATGATCGCGCTGCTGGACCACCTGCAGGTCCACACGGCGATCATCGGCGGCCACTCCATGGGCGGCCAGGTGGTGCTGGACATGTACCGCCGCCAGCCACAGCGCTTCGCCAGCATGATCCTGTTCGACACCAACCCGGCAGCCGCCAACATGATCGAGATGGCCGAGTGGCCCGGCTACGGCCGCATGGCCCAGGCGATGGGTTCGGCCTCCATCGCGCCCCCCGTCGCTGCCGTCATGATCACCGGCGACGCGGCGGCCAAGGACCCCGCCTTGCAATCCGACATCGAGGCGGAGGTCAGCCAGGCCGAGCCGATCGGCGTTGCCGGCGGCGCCCACGCTTTAGCCACGAGGATGGATTACACGCCGATGCTGCCCAACATCGCCACGCCCACCCTGGTGATCGTCGGCCAGGACGACCCGGTCTATCCCGTGGCCATCAGCACGGCACTCGCCGCGGCCATCCCCAACGCCACGCTGGCCGCCATCCCGGGCGTCGCCCACGCCAGCATGTTCCAGAACGGCGAGGCAGCCAACAAGGCCATTGCCTCATTCCTCGCGAACGCGGGGCAATAAGGGCGAACATCGTCCCTGGCGGCAGCATCGTGTAGGGAGCTTTCGTGCCGGTGAGGGGGTTGGGGCTCAGCCTCATCCCCCTTTGCGCGACAGTCGCGTGACGGGCCTCAACGCCCCAGGTTCCCACTCTCGGCCGCCCGCTTCCAAACACGATGCTTGCTACCTATGTCCAGCAAACGCCGGCACGCCTGCCCGTGTTCGGCGCGAAGAGGAGCGAAGCCCATGGCCTATACAGCGATCGCCACCACCGTTGCCGGCCGCGAAGGCCATGTGGACAGTTCGGACGGCGTGCTCCACCTTAACCTCGCCATGCCTGGCTCCGGCAAGCAGGAGGCCACCAACCCCGAGCAGCTCTTCGCCGCCGGCTATTCATCCTGCTTCGGCTCGGCCATCATGGCGGTGGCCGGCGCTGGCAAGATCAAGCCGGATGCCGTTCACGTCACCGCCGAAGTCACGCTCAACGTCAACGGCTCGGACTACAGCATCAGCGTGAAGCTCAAGCCGCGGATCGACGGCGTGGACCGCAGCACCGCCGAGGCCCTCGTCGCCAAGGCCCACGAGGTCTGCCCCTACTCCAAGGCCACCCGCAACAACGTGCCCGTGGAGATCGAGCTCCAGTGAGCGGCGCGGCGTCCGTTCCCTCGACGGTTAACGCCGGCACTGCGTTGGTCACTGGGGCCACCGCCGGCTTCGGCGCCGCCATCACCCGCCGTCTGGTCTCCCAGGGCTGGCGGGTAATCGCCACTGGCCGCCGTCAAGATCGGCTGGACGCATTGGCCGCCGAGCTGGACGACCGCGTGCTGCCGGTCCGGCTGGACGTGACCGACGCCGCCGCCGTGGCCGCCTTGCCGGCCAGTCTGCCCGGCAGCTGGAAGATGGTCGACGCCCTGGTCAACAACGCCGGCCTGGCCCTGGGCCTGGCCCCTGCCCAGCATGCGGACGTGGCGGACTGGGACCGCATGGTCGCCACCAACGTCACCGGCCTTGTCCACGCCACCCATGCGCTGCTGCCCGGCATGGTGGAGCGCGACCGTGGCCACATCGTCAACCTCGGCAGCATCGCCGGCACCTACCCCTATCCTGGCGGCCACATCTACGGTGCCACCAAGGCCTTCGTTCGCCAGTTCACCCTCAACCTGAAGGCGGACCTCGTCGGCACCAACGTGCGTGTCACCGACATCGAACCCGGCCTATGCGGCGGCACCGAGTTCTCCGAAATCCGCTTCGGCGGCGACGCCGGCAAGGCCGCCGCTGTCTACGCCGGCACCACCCCGCTCACCGCCGAGGACATCGCCGAGGCCGTTGCCTGGGTCATGCATCTGCCCAGGCACGTCAACATCAACCGCATCGAGATGATGCCCACCTGCCAGGCGGCCGGCCCTTTCAACATCAAACGCAGCCCGACGTGAAACCCCGCCACGCCCGCAAGCTGCTGGACCGCTACCGCGTCACCCACGGTGCCGCCTTTCGCCTCACCGACCACCACGCCGACGACCACGGCGGCGACCTCGTCGATCCGGACAGCATCGAGAAGCTGCTGCAGGACGGCGTGGCCCGCCTGTCCGAACTGCAGACCCGCCTCTTTGCGGCCCAGACCTGGTCCATGCTCGTGGTCCTGCAGGCGATGGACGCCGCCGGCAAGGACGGCACCATCAAGCACGTCATGACGGGCGTGAACCCGCAGGGCGTGGACGTCACCGCCTTCAAGCAGCCTGGCCCCGAAGACCTCGCCCACGGCTTCCTGTGGCGGGTCCAGGCCCATGCGCCCCCCGCCGGCCGCATCGCCATCTTCAACCGCAGCCATTACGAGGACGTGCTGGTCAGCCGCGTGCATCCGGACATGCTGGACCATGCGCATTTGCCTGCCGCACTCCGGGCCCGGAAGTTCTGGCGCCATCGCCTGGAGGACATCGCCGCCTTCGAGACCTACCTGGCCCACCAGGGCACCACCATCGTCAAGATATTCCTCAACGTCAGCCGTAAGGAACAGAAAAGTCGCTTCCTGGCGCGCCTCGACACGCCTGCCAAGAACTGGAAGTTCAGCGCCGCGGATCTGAAGGAACGCGACCATTGGGACGCCTACATGGACGCCTACCAAAACGCCATCGCCGCCACCGCCACGCCGCACGCTCCCTGGTTCGTCGTCCCTGCCGACAGCAAACCGTTCGCCCATCTGGTCGTGGCAGAGGCTTTGATCGACGCGCTCGAAAAGATGGACCTCAAGGAGCCGTCCACGCCCGAGGGCGAACGCGCACGCCTGTCTGAAGCGCGCGCGAAGCTGGAGGCGGAGTGACGCGTTCGACCTTGGAAGAAAGGCCAGGGGCTCTGCCCCTGGACCCCGCTAAGGACAAGTCTTCAGAAGCTGTTTGTAAGAGATCCCTACCGGAGGGGGTCCGGGGCCTCGAGGCCCCGGCGGGGCTTGGGGCAGAGCCCCATCCTTGCTTACCGTCGGTAAAAACCAGCAACCCGCGATACACTCAGCTAGCTCAGATGCAGAAACACCAGCTCCGTACCGAGATGCTTGCCAACCGCCTCGTCTCTGCAGCCAATGCAGGCCAAGCCCTGGCCCGGCTCGCGCTCGCCGACCTGCCGTTTCCAACCACTATCGCCGGCGTCTGGCCGCTACCCGGCGAGATGGACCTCCGCCCGCTTCTGCACGCGCTTCATGACGGCGGTCACACCGTCGTCCTGCCGCAAACACCTCCGCGCGGAAACCCGCTCTGCTTTCGGATATGGACCCCGGGCTGCCCCATGCGCCGCGAAACCTTCGGCACCTGCTGCCCGGACGGGCCGTTGGCGGAACCCGACATGGTGTTCGTCCCGCTGCTCGCCTTTGACCGCGCCGGAAACCGCCTTGGCTACGGCGGCGGCTACTACGATCGCACCCTAGCAGCACACCCAGGCCGCCCGGCCATCGGCTTCGGTTACGCCGCGCAGGAAGTGCCGTTCGTCCCGACAGAGCCGCACGACCAAACGTTGGCGGTGATCGTCACGGAACACGAGGTGATCAGGACGAGTCGGCTGTGCGATTGAAAGTAAAAAGGCATTCTTTCGAGAAAAGACGAAGTTTTTATCGAACCCGCAGCTCCATCAGGAGTACCTGATAGCAACAAGCTTCGAACCGGCGGCTGCGGGACGATGCTTGTGTCGCATCGAAAAGGTGTTCGGCACTGCCAAGCGTCGTTACGGCATGCGCGCGATGCGTTGGATCGCCTATCCAAGCAGGTCTGCAGGTCAGCAGGACTTCGGACTTTCAGGCCGCTTCAGCCCGCAAGCGGACTGAGACGAACATGAACCCCAGGGCGCGTGTGTCGCCGGACATGACGAAGGACGCCGGAGACAAGCTGCCCGGGTGAGAGAACGCGAGCCTTAGCCAGTCCGCCCCCGCCAGCAGGCCGGGCGGCAAGGGGCAATGTAGCAGCGTCTCCCCGGCTACCGACATGCGCGTCAGCTCCACGCCGTTCGCACTGACGCACAGCATGCGTATTGCTTGCCCGCCAGGCGGCACGAAACTCACGCCCTCAAGCTCAAGCCACCCGGCCCTACGGCCGTCCGCCGACACCGGCAGCGTCAGGCCGCAGCCCTCTCCCAGCGACCACGTGCCGGTGTCCTCGGGCGCCGAGAAACCCTCGCCCAGGCCGGCAACACCGTTCCCCAGCCTCGTGAAATCCCAATCCTGCAGCACCGGTCCAGGTTGCCGGGCCACAATGCGCCCGGCCACGCATCCGCTCACCCCCGCCCCGCGCTGCGCCGCCTGCACGGCCCGCACGCCTTGCAGAACAGCCTGCGGCGTCACGGCGTATGAAGCATGGGAGACGGTCTCGCCCGGCCGCGCAAGGGATGGCCCGCGCAGGTCGGCAACATGCAGGTCGAGCCGCTGGAACAGCTTGGCAAAGTAGTCGTCGTCCCACCCGAGCGGCGCCAACGTGACCAGCCCGGTCCCGCCCGGCGCGTAGATCATCCCGGCCAGGTTGGACCCGAGGTCGCCCACCACCACCCCGCCCGCCGCGAACGCGACCACCTGGTCGGCGAAGATGGAGCGCACTGGGTCCACCGCAATTGCGCCGACCGACCTCAGCGCGGCCCCGACCGAGGCGGCGTCTTCCAAGGTGCGGATCGAGGGTGGGGACCGCAACATCGCCGTCATCGCGCTGTCCTGCCAGGCGCAGTCGTCCAGCAAGGGCAGGTTGCGCATCGCCGTCAGCACGCCGGGATGCATGTGCTTGCCACTCACCCCGTCCAGGTCGAAAAGGTCGCTGAACCGGTAGGTGGCCTGCGGCCGCACACGCAGGATCCGCCCGGCGCCGATCCCGTAGGCGGCGAGCGAGTCCAGGACCGAGCGCGTGTAGCCCGGCGCATGCGGCGGGCGCTCGTCCGGATCGACGATCCCGCACGGCAGCGCGTAGGTGAACACACCGGGCCGGTGCTGCTCGGCCAGCACGATCTTCGGCAGCATGTCCAGCAGCCAGTGCCCCCAGCACCACGCGCCAGGGTGGCACACCAGCAGGCAGGGCCGGTCCACGTCCAGCGCGACGGGCACTCCGCTCGTCTGGCCCGGCGCCGCCAAGCCGTAGCTACCCCCGTCCAGGCAGGTGCCCGCCACGTAGCGCCCCAGCGTCACGGGGGGCTGGGCCACGTCCCGCGCGGCCGAGCCGGTGAGCAGCCGGCAGGCATAGGCAGGGTCGGCCGCATCCAGATGGACCAGCGGGTTGGTCAGCATCAGAGCCAGCGCCGGCAGCAGCGCCTCGGTTGGCCGAAACCCTGGTGCGGGTGGCGGCAGGGCCAACGCACGCGTCACCTGGCCTAGACCCCGCGTTCGGTCCTGGGCAGCAGACCCGCCAGCAACCCGAGCGCGGGCAGGAACGCGCATAGCTGAAACACCAGCCCGATGCTGGTCCGGTCCGCCAGCATCCCGAGCGCCGCCGCACCCAACCCCCCCAGCCCGAACGCCAGCCCGAACATCAGGCCCGACACGGTGCCCACCCGCCCCGGCATCAGCTCCTGCGCGTAAACCACAAGCGCGGGGAACGCACTGGCCAGCAGCAGCCCGATCGGCACCGTCACCAGCACCGTGCCAGTCAGCCCCACATAGGGCAGCGCAAGGGTGAACGGCAGCACGCCGACGATGGACACCCAGATGATCCGCTTGCGCCCGATCCGGTCACCGATCGGACCGCCCAGGAATGTGCCGGCGGCAAACGAACCCAGGAACAGGAACAGGCAGAGCTGGGCGTGGTGCTGGTCGATGCCGAACCGACCCATCAGGAAAAACTGATAATAGTTGGACATGCTGGCCGTGTAGAAAAACTTGGACAGCATCAGGGCCACCAGCACAGCCATCGCCAGCGCCACCTGCCGCCTGGGCAGGCTGGCCGTCGGCGTGGCCGTCTTGGCCGCCCGAGTACGGATGCGCGTCCTGTACCAGCGGCTGACACCCGCCAGCACAATGATGCCGGCCAGCGCCGCCAGGCCGAACCAGGCGATCAATCCCTGGCCGCCTTTGTGCTGACCGTGCGGCGAGATAACGAACGCCGCCAGCAGCGGCCCTAGCGCCGAGCCCGCGTTGCCACCCACCTGGAACACCGATTGCGCCATGCCGTGCCGCCCGCCGGAGGCCAGCCGCGCCACGCGCGAGCTCTCCGGGTGGAACACCGACGAGCCCACCCCCACGCACGCCACCGCCAGCAGCACCGCGGGATAGCTCTCCGCCTGGCTCAGCATCAGCAGCCCAATCAGCGTGGACGCCATGCCGAACGGCAGCGAGTAGGGCAACGGCCGCTTGTCGGTGAACGTGCCCACCACCGGCTGCAGCACCGATGCGGTGAGCTGGTTCACCAGCGTGATCCCGCCGATCTGCCCGAAGCTCAGCCCCAGCCGCCCCTTCAGCACGGGATACACCGCCGGCACCAGCGACTGCATCAGGTCGTTCAGCAGGTGGGACAGGCTGATCGCGAGCAGCACGGCCATTACCGTGCCTTCGGCCAGGCGCGCGGGCGGTTTCGAGGCGAGGGACAAACTCAAGATTTGGTCCTTTGCGAGACAAGGAAGGAAGGCCTTCTTTTTTGAAAAAAAGAAGCAAAAAGCTTTTGCTATTTGGCGCGCGCTTTTCCGCACCACCCGACAGGCAGCAAAAGCTTTTTGATTCTTTTTCTCGAAAAAGAACTGCTCCCTTCCTTATATCCGCAATGTCCCCGCACCGCAGCAAACCCGCAACGGGGCAGGGTTGCGCAGTGACCGTGACAGGTGGAAAGACCACCCCTGGCCGATGGACAAGGAAGTGGGCGCATGGCGAACGAGTGGGCGCGCAAGGTGGGCCAGATGCTGCGCCAGGTACGTCCCGGCGTAGGCGCCCTTGCCACCGGCAAGCTGGACCTGCCCCGTCGCGGGCTGGTGATCACCAGCCCGGCGTTCGAAGACGGCGGCACCATCCCGGACCGCTACACGCAGGACGGCGAGGCGCTCTTTCCGCCGCTGGAATGGCACGGCGCACCGGACGGCACCAAATCTCTCGCTTTGATCGTGGAGGACGCCGACGCGCCGTTCCCCCGCCCGCTCGTCCATGCCGTGCTGCACTCCATCCCTGTCACCCTGTCCGGCATCCAGGAAGGCGGGCTGGGCATGAAACAGACCCGCATCTCGCCGCTCGGCTTCAAGGTCGGCCGCAACTCCATGGCGCGGCCCGGCTGGATGGCGCCTTCGCCGGTGCCCGGCCACGGGCCGCACCGCTACGCGTTCCAGCTGTTCGCGGTGGACGTGATGCCCAGCTTCTCCAGCCCGCCGGGGCGCGGCCACCTGCTGCGCACGCTGAAGGGCAACCTGCTGGCGGCGGCCCGGGTGGTCGGGACGTATCAGCGGCTTTAAGCAAGCAAGGCCTTCTTTTCTGAAGAAAAGAAGCAAAAGACTTTGACTCCGCTGTCGCGCGCCGGCCCTGGACCACCCGAGAGGAAGCGGTTCTTTTTCAAAAAAGAACCGCTTCCTTACTTACCTACCTTTGCCTATACACAGCGCCTCCGCGCACCCGGTCGGCATCGGGCGCGCCACCCGACCAGAAGGCCCGCCCTTATGAAATCCGGCATCCACCCCGACTACCACGACATCAACATCATCATGACGGACGGGACCACCTACACGACCCGCTCCACCATGGGCAAAGCCGGCGACACCCTGCGCCTGGACATCGATCCCAAGAGCCACCCCGCCTGGACCGGCGTGCAGCGCATGATGGACACGGGTGGCCAGGTCGCCAAGTTCAACAAGAAATTCGCTGGCCTGGGCGTCAAGAAGACCGACTAGCCAGCTCATGGCGGGGCTTGAACCAAGCCTCGCCACCGCCCAACTCATGCATCGTTCGGGGTGCCCATTCGGGGCTCCGGAGCGTGACAGGGCCGGCACTATCCGGTGCGGCCCGACCGACAGCAACCTTGCTGATGCAGGAGGTTTACACAATGACGTACGATTTCGCCCCGCTTTTCCGTACCGCGATCGGTTTCGACCGTCTCGCCCGCCTGGCTGACAGCGCCGCCGACGCGGCGCCCACCCAGGCCTATCCCCCATACAACATCGAGAAGACCGGTGAGGACGCCTATCGCCTGACGATGGCGGTGGCCGGCTTCGGCCCTGATAACATCGAGCTCGTGGTAAAGGACAACACCCTGATCATCTCCGGCCGCCTGGCGGACGAGGCGACCAAGGCCGAAATCCTGCACCGCGGCATCGCCGGCCGCGCCTTCGAGCGCCGCTTCGTGCTCGCCGACCACATCGTGGTGGACGGCGCGGACCTGCAGCATGGCCTGTTGCATGTCGGCCTGAAGCGCGTGGTGCCCGAGGCGCTGAAGCCCCGCCGCATCACCATCGGCAGCGGCCAGCCGGCCCTTGCCGGCGCGCAGGCTAACGACGACGCCAAGGTGGTCGAGCACAAGGCTGCGTAAGAGCGGCTAGACCGGGCCCGGGCAGTGATGCCCGGGCCTTTTTTGCGTTTGCTTCGAGCAGCAAGGAAGGCCTTCTTTTTCGAGAAAAAGAAGCAGAAAGCTTTTGTCCGTTCTGTCGCGGTCTTCTTCCGAAAAATCCGTTTGTCAGGACTCAAGTAGTGGGGGGTCTGGGACCTCAAAGCCCCGTCACGCGAATGCATGCTGCGCACGACGGGGTTTGGGGCAGAGCCCCATACTTGCCTAACGTCACCCGCGAAGCCTCTTAAGGCCGCTTGAAAAAATTGTCCGCCAGCCCTCGCGCACCCTCCTTGCGGTCGATTGCTTCCTCCACCCGGCCGATCTCGCTCTGCAGCTCCCCGATATAGGCCCTCAAGTCCGCCACGCTCAGCACGTCCAGAACCACTCGCTCCACCCGCTTCGGCCGCAAGCTTTCTTCGTCTTCCATCATCTATCCACCTTGACCCATCGCACACCCGCGGCCCATATCCAGCAACGCTGCCGAATTGAAGGCGCGCCCCTGCCAGGGCCATCACACACGACATCGACGTGAGACCCGGCAGGCGCATCGCCGCTGCGCCGAAGGATACACCGATGACCCTCCCATTGATGCCCAAAGCCACCGCCGTGTGGCTGATCGACAAGACCGCGCTTACCTTCACCCAGATTGCGGATTTCTGCGGCATGCACCCGCTGGAAGTCCAGGCCATCGCCGATGGCGAAGTGGCACAGGGTATCAACGGCTACGATCCTGTGGCCAACAGCCAGGTTACCGCCGCCGAGATCACCCGCTGCGAAAGAGATTCCGAAGGGCGCCTCAAGATGAGCCCGGTCACCACCCACACGCCCAAGAAGCAGAAGGGTGCGCGCTACACGCCGGTGGCCAAGCGCAACGACCGGCCCGACGGCATTGCCTTCGTGCTGCGCCACTACCCGCAGCTTTCCGAGGCGCAAGTCATCAAGCTGCTCGGCACCACCAAGGAGACGATTCAAAAGGTGCGCGACCGCCAGCACTGGAACAGCCCCAACATCAAGCCGCGCGACCCGGTGATCCTCGGCCTGTGCACGCAGACCGACCTGAACGCGATGGTGGCGACCGCCAACGAGCGTTTGGCGCGCGAGGGCAAGACGCCGCCGCCCTTGCCTCAGATGGAGACGGACGAGGCGGCTTGAGGACGGAAGCCCTTACATAAAGAAAAGGAGCGAAAGACTTTTGTCCGTTGCGGGCGCTTTGGAAAACCGGCTCGGCCGTTCCAGAGTCTCGGCACGGACAAAAGTCTTCGCCGCCAACCGCTTGTCCCTCAGCTGCCGCGCAACTTTTCCATTTCTTCCTTCAGCCTGAGCTTTTCCACCTTCAAGCGGGACAGCGCATCGCCGTCCGGTCTCGGCCGGTGGTCCTCGTCGAAAATCTTCATCTCCAAGCTGGCGTGACGGCTGCTCAGGCTCTCGATACGGGCTTGCAGGCTCATGGTGCCTCCGTTCTGAAGATCGCACCCCATCACCGGGTGCCATGAAACGCTAATACAGCTCCGGCCGGGAACACCACGCAAATCACCGCGCGTGTCCCCGGCCGCACGACCGCGTGGAAAGGAGGTTTGCGCCCCATGCAGCCCGCACGCCCACAGGAACAAGCTTCCGCCCAACCCAAGCCGTGGTAAGGAGCCGCAATGCTCAACGACCGCGATTCCCTGCTGCGCAAGCTCCACGAACTGCGCAGCGAGCACCGGGACCTGGACACCGTCATCGCTCGCCTGGTGCCTCAACCGCTGGACCAGCTGCAGGTGCAGCGGCTGAAGAAGCGCAAGCTGCTGCTCAAGGACGAGATTGCCTGGCTGGAAAGCCACCTCATCCCGGACAACATCGCTTGATGCAGCGGCCTGCCGTCCTGGTCGGCATCATCATGGGCAGCCAGTCCGACTGGGCCACGCTGCGCCACGCGGCCGAGACGCTTGCAGTCCTCGATATCGGCCACGAGACCCGCATCGTCTCGGCCCACCGCACGCCGGACCGCATGGCCGAGTACGCCCGCACGGCGCGCGCGCGGGGGCTGCACGTGATCATCGCCGGCGCCGGCGGCGCCGCGCACCTCCCCGGCATGTGCGCGGCCTACACACCCTTGCCGGTGCTCGGCGTCCCGGTGCAGAGCCAGGCGCTGTCCGGCATGGACAGCCTGCTCTCCATTGCCCAGATGCCGGCCGGCATCCCCGTCGGCACCCTGGCCATCGGCCGGGCCGGTGCGGTCAACGCGGCCCTGCTCGCCGCCGCCATCCTGGCGCTGCACGATCCTGCGCTCGCCGCCGCCCTGGACGCCTACCGTGCCGCCCAGACCGGCGCCGTCGCCGAAACGCCGCACGATCCATGACCGCCGCCGGACCGCTGCCGCCCAACGCCACAATCGGCATCGTCGGCGGCGGCCAGCTCGGCCGCATGTCCGCGCTGGCCGCCGCCCGCCTGGGCTACCGCTGCCACATCCTCTCGGCCGAACCCGACAGCCCCGCCGCACAGGTGTCGGCCGGCGCCACCATCGGCCCGTACACCGATCCGGACACGCTGCGGACGTTCGCCGCCGCGGTGGACGTGGTCACCTTCGAGTTCGAGAACGTCAGCGCCGCGGGGCTGGACCTGCTCGCCTCGCTCAAGCCCGTCCATCCCTCGCCGGCCATCCTGCGGATCACCCAGGAACGCGTCACCGAGAAAAGCTTGATCAACGGCGCCGGCGTGCCCACCGGAGCCTGGTTTCCCGTCAATTCGCTCGCCGAACTGGAGCACGGCATGGTCCTGCTCGGCCTGCCCGCGGTGCTGAAGACCACGCGCCTGGGCTACGACGGGCGAGGCCAGGCGATCCTGCACACGCCCGAGGAGGGCCGCGCCGCTTTCGCCGCACTCACCCCGGCGCCGTTCATCCTGGAAGCCTTCGTCGACTTCGCCTGCGAGATCAGCGTCATCGTCGCCCGCGGGCAGGACGGCACGACCGTCGCCTTCGACGCGGTGGAGAACCGCCACCGCCACCACATCCTCGACCTCACGCTGGCTCCCGCCCAGGTCACCCCCGCCATCGCCGCGGCGGCCACCGACATCGCGCTCGACCTGGCGCACTGCCTGGGCCTGGTCGGCGTGCTCGCCGTGGAGATGTTTGTGGGGCGCAACGGCGAGGTGCTGGTCAACGAGCTTGCACCCCGGCCGCACAACTCCGGCCACTGGACGATCGAGGCCTGTGCCGCCAGCCAGTTCGAGATGCACGTCCGCGCCGTGGCCGGCCTGAAGCTGCCGCCCGCCACCCGCCACTCCGACGCAGTGATGAAAAACCTGGTGGGCCCAGAAGCTATGGCGCTGTGGCCTGAGGTCCTGGCGACCCCGGGTCTGATCCCGCATCTGTACGGCAAGGCGGAGGCGCGGCCCGGTCGCAAGATGGGGCACGTGACGCGGCTGTTCCCACGCGGTGCGTTGCCTGGGGCGTTCGGCGTGGAGGCCGCTTTGGGGCCTCTCAAGTAAACAAGCAGTTCTTTTTCGAGAAAAGAACCAAAAACTTTTGCTGCCTGTCGGGTGGTGCGGAGAGGTGCGCACCCAACGAACAAAAGTCTTTTGCTTCTTTTCTTCAGAAAACAAGGCCTTGCTTATACCAACGGCCTTTGATGTTGACCTGTGAAGGAAGGCCAAGGGCTCTGCCCCTG
>CAXTBC010000080.1:0-12829 GCA_964242595.1 uncultured Acetobacteraceae bacterium
CCACACAGAATCCTCCCCGCTCCGCGTCGGGCAAGGCTTTTGAAACGGACTCTAAACAGATGGGGGTCTGAGGCCTCGAGGCCCCAGCGGGGTTTGGGGCAGAGCCCCATGCTTGTCTATAGGTCAAAGTTTACGGCCGTTGGTATAAGATGTGCTTTCCCCAGGCGCCGTGACCGATTCACGTTCCAAACCGGGTCGTTCCGCACGCGTTTGTTGCGGCTTCCCTGGGCCGGGTCCGCCTGATGTCACGGTGAAACAATTTCTGCAGTAGTGAGATTAATGGGTCGAAAAGGACACAGTCCTTTTTTGAATAAGGTACCTGCCCAGGTTTTTTTCGCCTGGGTCATGCCAGCTTTAGCATTGCTATCAGCGCACTGTTATCTACACTAGACGTTTGTCGAAAAGTTCAAATACCGCGTTCTGACTTTTCGAGCGTAGCAAGGAAGAACGGTGAAGTTCTCGGCGCGGTCACCGCCCGGAACCGCTAAAGACTTTCTGCCGCAGCTTCATCATGCGTGTGTCGCGCTCGGCCAGGTTATTGGTGAACGGCACGGCGGGACTGGACGAGAAGCGCGATGCGTTAGGCTTTCGCGTCTCCAGGCGACGTAAAAAACTATCGCCGACACGGCAGGGCGGGTGGCGGCGCCGCGTCGCCTGAATGGCGACCGTCGTCAGCGTGGGCACTGCGCTCGGACCTGTGGCGCTTGCTCCCGACCGTCGAGGAAGACCATCTGGTCGGCTCTCAGCCGTTGCTACAGGCCGCCAGCGATGTGGGCTGTGGTGACGTCTTCGCGCCTCTGCTCGGCGGCGCGGATCGACGTCGAGCGTCATACCCAGGGTGCGCAGCGCCGATCACATCGCACCAGTGCCGATCGACACGCAGTGCGTGGCCAGCAACAGGCGCGTAGAGCCAGGCCGCCGAAGACCGCTTCTTGACCTCACGTGCCGTCTCGGTCTCCAGGCCCACACGCGACGGCTGGCGACCCCGTGGCTCGGCCGAGACTACGACCGTCCGGTCACGCCGCTGCTGCGCCTTGACGACGTATGACGGCTGACCGAAAACCATTCCGCCACTTGGCGCGCATCATGCCATCAGACGCAAGAACCCTCTTGCGCAGATCCTGTGAATACGCGCTTCCTGACTCAGGCCACATCAGCTCCCAGCTCTGCCGGAATGCTTTGAACCATTCTACAGGCCCGACGATCCCAATCGGGTCGAAACCGCTCTACAGCGTGCCAATGTCCGCAACACGCTCGGCGAGTGTCTGCTGGCAGCCCTGACGATCGACCTGCTCAGGCCGCAATCAACGTAAGCGCCCGAGCGGCCGCGCATCGTGCTCGATCGCTCATCGCTGCGAGCTGGCCCCCGAACCCGATGGCCAGGCCTGGGCCAGAGTGCCGCGACGCTCTTGCGTCATCGTGACGCTCGTAATGGCGGAGGTAGTCTGCACAGTCGGCTGAGGAGAAGCGGTCGATTACGGCGCCGATGGTCCCCATAGCGTCTCGCGGCTACGCAGCGCCCTACGTGCAAGGCTTTCAGCTGGCGAACACCTGTCTTGACGGAATGCAAATCCGGCAAGAAGCTCGCCTGACGGAGGAAGAGCCTGTGCGCGACGTCATGACCTTTGTGGTCTAGAAGTTCAAGCAGCGCTCGCGAGAGGTCCGGAGTTGAATGACAAGTTCGCCGGCGCCGGGTTCCCGGTCCGGAAATTTGCGGTTGGCTCTGACGGGATCGCCAGTGGGCTCGCCTTGGGCAAGTTCCCGATCCGCACGCACACTGCCCGTGCACACTAGGCGAACTCGGCAAGAAGTTCATCGCGGCCGTGAACTTCGTCGCCTGAAGGCTTACCGTTCGTTTTAGCGCTCGCGCAATCTCCAGCGCGCTTGGCGTGCCGAGTTCGGCCAACGTCATGCGCAATTGCATCGGCACACGCACGTCGTCGAGTCGGCTGTGGAGTGACAGATGATCCTCGGCAACTTCAGATAGTTCTCCCACATGGTGATTAAGGAGGTTCTTCAAACAGGTCGAATGGCGCTACTGTCTTCCGTGAAGACGATCAGGAAGCCATCTAACCGGCTGTAAGCTCGGCCAGTTGCACGAGCGCATACAGCACCTTATCTCGTAATAATTCAGTATAGCACCGGAGCCGAATGTCCATATAATGGCCTGGTCGTACGCGCGAGGACAGCGCGGTCGGGACCATCTATACCCTCACACCTGCCTGCACGCCTCACCAAGCCTGGAAGCACCAAAGGAGGAGCTGGTCCGACATCAAAGCCCCCTTACTGTATAAAATTGTATCTGTTGGCCGTGAGGCAGTCCCAAATAGGCAAGCATTCCTTTTGAGAACATCGCCAAAACCTTCTTTTTCCCTCGCTGAATTAACAGGTCTAATTCTTTAGAATAGGTCGAAGTGCCCGAAGTGTTAGGAGAAAAATTCTTTTACTTGTCTTTCTCAGAAGACGTCTTTGCTCTCTGCCCCGCAGCATTTCTCGCAAAAGCGCTTGCACGGGCGAGTATCAGGCATGGACATATCGGCAAAACCGCTTCAACAAGAGGTTTTAAGATAGAGATCATGCGTCGATGATGCTGGCTACCCGCGACCCACGCGTCGCAATCGTGGGTGCTGCTTGCCGCCTGCCGGGTGCCGCCGACGAGCACGCGTTCTGGCGGCTGCTCGATGGCGGAGGCTGTGCCGTAGGCGACGTGCCGGCCGGCCGCTGGTCCACCGCGCGCTACCTGCACACCCGCCGGTCCGAACCCGGCTTCAGCTACAGCTTTCAGGGCGGCTACATAGAAGACGCGTTCGCCTTCGATCCCAGCGTGTTCGGCATCTCGCCACGCGAGGCCGCCGAGATGGATCCGCAGCAGCGCCTGCTCCTCGAAGCCGTCTGGAACGCGCTGGAGGATGGCGGCATCCCGCCAGGCACGCTGGCGGGCAGCAATATCGGCGTCTATGTCGGTGCGTCCAGCCTAGATTACGGCGCCCTGCAGGTGGCCGATCTCGGCGGCATCGACCGCCACTTCATGACCGGCAACACGCTCTCCGTGCTGTCCAACCGCATCTCCTACATCTTCGACCTTCGCGGCCCGAGCTTCACCGTCGACACTGCCTGCTCCTCCTCGCTCGTGGCCTTCGCGCAGGCGCAGGCGGCCATCGCGTCCGGGCAGATCGACACCGCCATCGTCGCCGGCGTGAACCTGCTGCTCTCGCCATTCCCCTTCATCGGCTTCTCGCGCGCCGCCATGCTGTCGCCCACCGGGCTGTGCCGCTCCTTCGCGGCGGACGCTGACGGCTACGTGCGCGGCGAGGGCGTGGTCGCCATGGTCATCACCCGGCTGGATACCGCGATCACGCGTCGCCAGCGCGTGCGCGCGGTGGCGCTGGCCTCCGGCGCCAACTCGGACGGCCGGACGAACGGCATCGCCCTGCCGGCGATCGAGGGCCAGAGAGACCTGCTCGAAGGCATCTACGGCCAGGCCGGACTCGACCCGGACAGGCTGGCCTTCGTCGAGGCGCACGGCACCGGCACCAGCGTGGGCGACCCGGCGGAGGCCACCGCCATCGGCCAGGCGCTCGGCCAGCGCCGCGTGGCGCCTCTGACCATCGGCTCGGTGAAATCCAACATCGGCCATTTGGAGCCAGCGTCCGGTCTCGCCGGCCTGTTTAAGGCCGTCCTCGCGCTGGAGCATCGCCGCTTGCCGGCCTCGCTGCATGCGGCCGTCGCCAACCCGGCCATCGACTTCGCCGCGCTGAACCTCAGCCTGGCCACGGCGCCGGTGGCGCTGCCGGCCGATGGCGTGTGGCTCGCGGGCGTCTCCTCGTTCGGCTTCGGCGGCACCAACGCCCACGTGGTCATACGCCAGCCGGAGGCAGCCGAGCTGCCGCAGGCCCGGGCTAACGGCGCGGCCGGCCCGCAAGCCGAACTCCTGGTCCTCTCGGCGCATTCCCGCCAGGCGCTCGCCGAGACCAGCCGCGCGTACGCCGACCTGATCGAAGCCGGTGCCGACACGGCCCAGTTGGCGGCCGCGGTGGCCTGGCAGCGCGACCTCGCCAGCCACCGTCTGGCACTCCCGGTGGCTGGCGCCACGCCGGCCGCGCTGCGCCTCTTCGCGGCCGGTAGCGCCATGGTCGGAGGTGCGGAAGGCAGCGCCTCTTCGCACCCGCCCAAGCTGTGCTTCGCCTATTCCGGAAATGGCAGCCAGTGGATCGGCATGGGCCGTGCCGCCTTCGCGTCGGACGCGACGTTCCGCGCCCGCTTCCGGGCCGTGGACGCGAGCTTCGCGCGGTTTGCCACCTGGTCGCTCGAACACGCTTTGCACGATCCGGAGCATGCCGGCTCGCGGCGGCAGGCCGAGCTGATCCAGCCGCTGCTGTTCGCCGTGCAGTCGGCGCTTACCGCCAGCCTGGCCGCCTACGGCCTGGTGCCGGACATGGTGCTCGGCCACAGCGTGGGCGAGATCGCCGCCGCCGAAGCGTCCGGCGCGCTGAGCCTGGACGAGGCGGTGCGCGTCATCTTCCATCGCAGCGCGCAACAGGAGGCCGCGCACGGCCTGGGCGGCATGGCGGTGGCCAACATCTCGCGTGACGGCGCGCTGGCGTTGTTCGAGGAGCCCGGCCTCGAGGCGCTCGAGGTCGCGGCGGTGAACAGTCCGGGCGCGGTCAGCATCTCCGGCCCCATGGCGGCGATCGAGGCCTTCGCCCGCCTTGCCCGCCGCCGCCGGATCGCGGCACGGGTGCTGGACCTGGCCTACCCGTTCCACTGCAGCCTGCTGGACAGGCTGCGCGTGCCGGTCCTGCGCGCCTTCGGCACCATCGAGTCGGCACCCGGCGACGTGCCGTTCATCTCCACCGTCACCGGGGCGGAAGTGGCCGGCGAGGCGCTGGACGCGGAGTATTGGTGGCAGAACGTGCGCGCGCCGGTGCTGTTCAGCGACGCGGTCGAGACCGCGGCGCGCGCCGGAGCTACCGTCTTCGTCGAGATCGGTCCACGGCCTATCTTGCAGGCCAGCATCACCGACACGCTGCGCCAGGCCGGGCTGGACGGCACGGTGCTGCCGAGCCTGGTCGAGAAGGCTGCCGACGGCAGCCCGCTCCTTATGATCTTGGCACGCGCCGTGGTGCTCGGCTGCAAGGTGGACCGCGCCCGCCTGTTCGGCGGCCGTCCGGCCGGGCGGGTCCGGCTGCCTGCGACGGCCTGGCAGCGCAAGGTGTTCCGGCAGCCGCAGACCAGCGAAGCGATGGACCTGTGCGGCGCCGCACCGCGCCACAGGTTGATCGGCACCAGGCTGCGCGATGGCACGCCGGAATGGCGCAACCTTATCGACGCAGCCACCATCCCGTACCTGGCGGACCACCGCATCGACGGCGAGATCGTTGTTCCGGCCTCGGCTTTTGCCGAGATGGCGCTTGCCGTGGCGCGTGAAACCTACCCCACCGGCCCGATCGGGCTGCAGGATTTCGACCTGCTGGCCTGGCTCACGCTGCCGGCGGACCAGATGCGCGAGCTGTCCGTGCGCCTGGACGGCGAAGCCTCCGTTGTGGAGATATGGAGCCGCCCGCGGTTCAGCGTCGGCGAGTGGACGCTGCACGCTACGGGCCGCATCGTCCGCATCGCCTCGCCGGTGCCCGCGCTGGCGCCGATGCCGGACTTGCCGAAGCTTCTGACGACCGATGAGGTGTACGACAGCGCCGCGGCCAGCGGCGTCAGCTACGGCCCAGCTTTCCGCCTGGTGCGCGGCGGCGCACGCAACAGCACGCATATCGAGGTCGACCTCGCCCCCGTCGCCGAGGCCGACGAGTCCGAGGTCCGGAGTATCCTGCACCCGATCGCACTGGACGCCGCCTTCCACGCGATGTTCGACGACATCAAGCGCCGTGCAGGCGAACGCCACGCCTACCTGCCGGTGCGATTTGCCGGACTGCGCGTGCAGACCGACCATGCGTCGCCCGTGCGCGCCTACGTGGTGATCAACCGCGAGACCGACCGCTCGCTCAGCGTCGATGTTACCCTTCTCGATGCCGCAGGCCGCATGGTCGCGGTCCTGACTGGCGGGTTGTTTCGCGCCGTGGTCCTCGAGCGGTTTGCCCAGGACAACGTGTTCTTCCGCCAGCAGACGACGCGCCTGTCGCGCACGGCCGCGCAGTCCGACGCCCACGCCTGCGCGCTGGCCGCCCTCGAACGGCTTGGGCTTCAGGCCACGCCGGAGTCCTGGCTCTATCTGGGAGCGTTCGCCCGCGCCCTCGCTTTCCAGAGCCTGCGCCAGGTGTTCGGCGACGGACCTATCCTGCCGTCGTCCGGCATGGCGGCACCTCTGAAGCTGGCGTTGCTGGCCGACCTGGGCCGCGCCGGTCTCGCCAAGCAGGACGCGTCCGGCTGGCGCCTGGCCGATGACAGCGGGCTGCCTGACGCGGGCGACATCCTGCGCACCTTCGCCGCCGAACATCCCGAAGCCGGCGCCGAGATCCTGCTGGCGGCCCAGGCGCTGGCCGGCCTGGCGGACGTGCTGCGGACCGGCGAGGCGCTGCCCTTCAGCGCCGCGCTGACGGAACGTTTCGAGGCCGGCACTATCCTGCTGGCGCCGGCGTTCGCCGCTGCGGTGGCGGTCTGCACCGCCCTGCAAGACCGCATCAAGCCCGAGCCGTTGCGCGTGCTGGTCGCCGAGCCGTTCTGCCTGGGCGTCCTGCAAAGCCTAGCCGGCCTGGCGCAGAACGGCTCGGTGACGCTCACCGTGATCGGCACCGACGCCAGGCAGCTTAGCCTGGTCCAGGCGCGCCACGGCGAGGTCGGCGGCATGGCCTTCCTGCACGCCGACTCCGACGCAGTGCCCGAGTTCGACATCGCGCTCTGCCTGGCGCTGGCCCCGTTGTCCGGCGAGGGCGCGCTCGGCCACGCCATTGCCCGGCGCCTGGCACCCGGCGGTCTGCTCTGCCTGCTCCAGCCGCCCGCCAGCCCCGTATTCGATTGCCTGCTCGGCACCCAGGAGGATTGGTTCGCGCACGCGCCGCTCGGCCGCATCGCCGCCTCGCGTGACGGCAAGCGGTGGGCACTTGCGGCAGGGTTCGAGGACGTTCGCGTGCACGCGCTTGGCGAAGCCGCCGGCAGCCTCGTCATCGGGCACGCCGGCGCCCGCCTGGCGGACGGCGCCGAACCCAGGTCCGCCCAGCTTGCGCCGGTGCTGCTGATGCGGGAATGGCCCGACCTGGCCGAAGTGCTGACGATGCACGGCCACGCCGTGCAGTGTGCGGCGGGCGGGCCTCCGCCACCGGCCTGGCCGGCGGCCGCTTCGGGCGCCGACGGCGAGGCTGGGCTGGTGTTTCTGGCCCAGGGCAAAGGGCAGGGCGGGCTGGCCGGTTGCCTGGCTGACCTCGCCTCGCTCCTGGAAGCGGTCCGCGGCACGGCGTGCCGGCTTTGGGTCGTGGTTCGCGGCCTACGCGCGACGGAAGCCTCCGGCGTCGACCCGCTGGCCGAGGCGGTGTGGAGTTTCGCCCGCGTCGCCATCAACGAGTACCCCGGCATCGAGCTACGCCTGGTCGACCTTGCCCTCGAGCTCGGGTCCGCCACGGCGGCGCAGCAATTGGCGGCGCTGATGGCCGCGCCTGGAGCGGAGACGGAACTGCTGGTGGACGCGTCCGGGGTCTCGGCCGTGCGCCTGCAAGCCGCCCCGGCCGCCATAGCCAGCGTCCCCGCCGCGCGCCTGCAAGCCGGCCCGAACGGCGGGCTGGCCGGCTTCGACTGGGTAGAGAAGCCGCGGCGCGCGCCGGCTCCTGGCGAGATCGAACTGCGGATCGCCGCCGCCGGGCTGAACTTCCGCGATGTCATGCTGGCCAGCGGGCTGCTCGACGACGACGTGCTCGACGACGGCATGGCCGGCGCGGTGTTCGGCTTCGAGTGTGCCGGCGAGGTGTTGCGCGTAGGCGAGGGCGTCAGCCACCTGCAGCCCGGTGACACGGTGATGGGCTTCGGACGCGAGAGCTTCGCCACCCACGCGACGGCGGACGCGCGCGTGTTTGTCCGCGTGCCGGACGGCATCGCCCCGGAGGCTTCCGCCACCCTGCCCGTGGCCTTCCTGACCGCCTGGTACGCGCTGGTGCACATGGCCCAGGTCCAGCCGGGCGAATGGGTGTTGATCCACGGCGCGGCAGGCGGTGTCGGCCTGGCTGCCCTGCAGGTCGCCCGCCTGCGCGGCGCCAGGATCGCCGCCACGGTCGGCTCGCCGGAGAAACGCGCGCTGGTCGCGGCCTTCGGCGCGGAGAGGATCTACAACTCCCGCAGCACCGCCTTTAGCGACGAGATACGCGCCGACATCGGCGGCGTTGACGTGGTGCTGAACTCGCTGGCTGGCGAGGCGATGCAGGCCGGGCTGAAATGCCTCAAGCCGTTCGGCCGCTTCGTCGAGCTGGGCAAGCGCGACTACGTGATGAACACCGCCGTGGGGCTGCGCCCGTTCCGCCGCAACCTCAGCTATTTCGGCGTCGACCTGGACCAGCTCCTGGCCGCCAACCTCGGCCTCGTCGAACGCCTGCTGGCCGAACTCGCCGGGCATTTCGCCACCGGCGCGCTGTCCCCGCTGCCCTACCAGGCATTCGCGTGGCATGAGGCCGGCCGGGCGTTCCGGCTGATGCAGTCGGGTGGCCATGTGGGCAAGATACTGGTCCGCCCTGCCGCACACCCTGTCGCGACGAAGCTGCCGGGCAGCACCTTCCGCCCGGGACCGGGCGTGCACCTGGTGGTCGGCGGCGCTGGCGGCTTCGGCTTCGAGGCGGCGTGCTGGCTCGCCGAGCTGGGTGCCGCCACCATCGTCGTGGCCTCGCGCCGCGGCACGCTGGAGCCGCATCTGCAAGCGCGCGCCGATGCCCTGCGCGCCGGGGGCACGACCCTGCGCGTCGAGACGCTGGACGTGACCGACGCCGGGGCCGTGGCAGCACTGGTCGCTCGCCTGACGCACAGCCACGGCCGCTTGGCCGGCGTGATCCACGCCGCCGTCGTGCTGGACGACGCGCTGATCTCCAGGCTCGACCCTGACCGCCTACGCGCCGTGCTGGCCCCCAAGGTGGCGGGCGCCGACAACCTGGACGCCGCTACGCGCGGCGCGGCGCTCGACTACTTCGTGGCGTTCTCGTCCGTGGCCGCCATGGTGGGCAACCCCGGCCAGGGCGCCTACGTGGCTGCGAACGGCTACCTGCAAGGCCTGATGGCGCAACGCCGTGCCGCCGGGCTGCCCGGCCTGGCGGTGGGCTGGGGCGCCATATCGGACGCCGGCCTTCTGGCTCGCGATCCGGAAGGTGCTGCCAGGCTGGCGCGCCTGGCCGGCATCGAGGCAATGACCGCCCGCGCCGCCCTGTCCCACCTGGAAACCCTGCTTGGCAGGCAGGCGCACGACCCCGCCACCCTATACTGCGCGCGGTTCCGCGCCGGCGACGCGCAGCAACGCTTCAAGCTGTTGCAGACCCCCGCCTTTGCCGGGCTGTTCACCGGCAGCGGCGCCATCGTGCAGACGGAGGCGGACCTCGCCACGCGCATCGCCGGCAAGAGCGACGGCGACGCCCGCGCGCTGGTTGCGGCCCTGGTGGCCGCCGATGTCGGGCGCATATTCCGCCTGCCGCCCGACGAGATCGAGATGACCCGGCCGCTCGACGAGCTGGGATTGGATTCCATGATGAGCCTGGATTTGCGCATGAGCATCGAAAAGCGTTTTGGCATCGAACTGCCGGTGATGGCGATCAGCGCCGGCGTCAGCGTCAACGAGCTGGCAGCGCGGCTGATCGCCAGCCTGCGCACCGGCGAGCGGCAGCCGGAGGATGCCAGCCAGCAGATCATGCAGCGTCATGGCATACAGGACGCCTCCCTGGCGGCCGGCGTCGGCGCCGCCGATGTAGCCACGAACCACGGGCAAGCAGCCGTGGTGCTGGCGTGAGCGCCGCGCCGCCAGCGGGAAGGCTGACCGGCGGCGCCAGGGCCGCGCTGCTCGACTCGATGCGGCGTGCCGCCCCCGAGGCGGCGTCCGAGCAGGATACGCAGCCGGTCCAGCCGAAGCGCGAGATGGGGTTCGAGAGCCTGCCGGCCTACCAGCTCCTGAACAACCAGCGCGCCATGGCCGACGCAATGGGCCTGCGCTTCCCGTTCTACCGCACGCACGCGGCCCGCGCCGGCGCGCGCAGCGTCGTCGAAGGCAAGCCGGTGGTGAACTTCGCCTCCTACGACTATCTCGGCCTGAACGGCCATCCCGAGATCACCGGTGCGGTTGCCGACGCCACGGCGGAGTGGGGCACCAGCGTGTCGGCGAGCCGCATCACCGCGGGCGAGCGCGACTTCCATGCAGCACTCGAGGCTGCCTTGGCCGGCATCTACCGGAGCGAAGCGGCGCTGGCCTTTGTCAGCGGCCACGCCACGGCCATCTCCACCATCGCGGCCCTGCTCGGCCCGAAGGACCTGATCCTGCACGACTCGCTGATCCACAACTGTGTTGTAGTGGGCGCACAGCTCTGCGGTGCCACCCGCCGCTCCTTTCCGCACAACGACATGGACGCGCTGGAGGGCATGCTCGCCGCCAGCCGCGCCCGTTTCGAGCGCGTGATGATCGTCTCCGAGGGCCTGTACTCGATGGACGGCGACGGCCCGGACCTGGCCCGCCTCGTCGAGATCAAGGACAGGCACGAAAGCTGGCTCATGGTCGACGACGCCCATGCGCTGGGTGTGCTCGGCCGGACGGGGCTCGGCATATTTGAGATGGCCGGCGTCGATCCCGGCCGGGTCGACATCTGGCTTGGCACGCTGTCGAAGACGCTGGTCAGCTGCGGCGGCTACGTGGCCGGCAGCGCGGCGCTGATCGACTTCCTCAAGCTCGCCGCGCCCGGCATGGTTTACAGCGTCGGCCTGCCGGCGCCTGCCGCCGTGGCCGCCCTCACCGCCATCAAGCTGATGCTGCGCGAACCCGAACGGGTGGTGCGCCTGCAGGCCAACGGCCACCGCTTCCTCACCGCCGCCCGGGCCGCCGGGCTCGATGTCGGCACGAGCTGGGGATACGCGGTCACGCCCATCGTGCTGGGAGACTCGCTGCGCACTCTCACTCTGGCCGACCGGCTGCTGGAGCGCGGCTACAACGCATTCCCGATCATCCCGCCGGGCGTGCCCGAACGCTCCGCCCGGCTGCGCTTCTTCATCTCCTCCGAACACACCGAGGCCGAGATCGACGGCGCGGTCGCCGCCGTGGCAGAGGAGCTGTCAGCGCTCATCGGCCAGGCCAGGCCGGTGCAGTCCCCGTCGGCGAAGGCTGTGTCCTGAGCGTCTCTCTGTTCTCCAACGTGGTGATCACCGGCGCGTCCAGCGGCATCGGCGCCGCCCTGGCCGCCCATTATGCCGCCCCGGGCGTGACGCTCGGCGTGACCGGCCGTGACGCCGCACGGCTCACCGCCGTGGCCGCGCCGCTGGGCGAGGCGGGTGCCATGGTTGCGCAGGGCGTGCTCGACGTCCGGGACCGGCCCGCGCTTGCGGCGTTCCTGGGTGACTTCGATGCCTCTCACCCGATCGACCTGCTGGTGGCGAACGCCGGCGTGTTGGAAGGCCGGCAGCCGGACGGCATGCTGGAGGATGGCGAGGCGGCGCGCCGCGTGGTCGAGATCAACCTCCTCGGCGCCATCGACACGGTGCACGCCGTGCTGCCGGGTATGACTCGGCGCGGGCGCGGCCACATCGTGCTGGTCAGCTCGCTTGCCGGCATTTCGCCCGTCGCCGACGCTCCCGCCTACAGCGCCAGCAAGGCAGGCTTGCTTGGCTATGGCAGGGCACTCAGGGCCGCGTTGCAGCCGGCAGGCGTGCGAGTCTCCGTCGTCTGCCCCGGCTACGTCGCGAGTGCGATGACGGACAGCCACATCGGCAAGCAGCCAGGCAAGATCAGCGCCCCGGCGGCGGCGCGCCTGATCGCCGCCGGCATAGCGCGCAACCGGCCGGTGATCGGCTTCCCGCAGATGTTGTACCGGCTCGCCATGATTACGCCTTTCGTGCCCGAGGCGATCAACCGCCTGGCGACGCGCGACTTGCGGTTCCATGTGGCGCCACGGTGAGACAAGGCTCGATTTTTGAAAGAAGGAAACAAACCTCTTTGTTTCTACGCCGGTAAGCGGCTTCGATTTGCCCTGGTGCCGTGCGCCTGACTGTGGTTGCCAGCAGGATACAGACGGTCTGCGCACATGGCCATGACGGCTGCGACAGGTCACGCTCGCTTTGATTTACAATTTACACGAGTCTTTGTAACCGGCTTTACAGCTTTCGAATGGGTTGCGCTCGACCGTGGTAACTTCACAGCTGCAAGATCGTAAACCATAGCACTGGCTCTGCGCGAAGGACTTGAAGTAAATGTTAGACTACGTACCGGACGACATGACTGGCCGCAGCTCGTCGCCAGGTGGAGACGTCTGGACTGCCGCTTGGGAAGGCGAGGATGTTTCCGACGAGAATCTTCTGTTGAAGTTGATTGTGGCGTCCAGAGAAATGGCCGCCACCACAACCTGTCCAGTGCCAGGAGGCGTGCGTCTTCTCAAAATGTCTTTTCAGCCAGAACGTATTTCAGGCTATTGCGCATCAAGCTGATGTAATGACTGGACAACGTCCATCAACCGCAAAAGAGCTACGCTACTACAACCGAGAAAGCCGTTTTGTGATGTCTTCCGCGTTGGAAGTGATTCTGGCAGGAGCTTGGGCCACTTGCCTTCTGTTGCCCTCTTTACCTGAGGTCGACGGGCAGAAGTCACATAATGTAAGTTTGGCATCTAGTACCAACGGCCTTTAATGTTGACCTGTGAAGGAAGGCCAAGGGCTCTGCCCCTGG
>CAXTBC010000081.1:0-12785 GCA_964242595.1 uncultured Acetobacteraceae bacterium
GTCTGGGGCCTCGAGGCCCCAGCGGGGTTTGGGGCAGAGCCCCATGCTTGTCTATGGGTCAAAGTTTACGGCCGTTAGTATGAGAGGCTATTTGGAAACTCGCATCCAAAGCCCCGAGTCGCTCGATCCTTGCCGGTAGAAGGCGAATACAGCCTGAAATGTGGTATGTAGTTACCGCTTTCGTCAGATTTCGGCGCTCACCAGGCAGCTTGTGTGAGTTTTCAAACGGACTCTGAGGACTTGTCCTTAGCGGGGTCCAGGGGCAGAGCCCCTGGTCTTTCTCAACGGCCAACACTGACGGCCCAAGCCTTTTAGTAATGACGGTGGCTGAAGAGCAGGAACAACACCACAATCACCAGGATGATCCCCAGCCCGCCACCGCCATATCCGGCCGAGGGTGGCGGCGCGTAGTAGGGATCGCGTCCGTACCACCCGCGCTGGTAGCCGCTGTGCCCGAAGCCGCCCAACGCCAACACTGCGAGCACGATCAGGATTAAAAACATGCTGAAACTCCTCCTCAACCAACCGAACCGGTCGTCACGGATTATGGTAGGGTAAAACCGCGACAGCTGAACAAAAGCTTTTTGCTTCTTTCGTCGGAAAAGACGGTTGTCCTTTCTTTCTGCTTCCAGGCGCAACTCAGGTATGAACCTGTAGAGCAGTTTACGCGGCTCCATGCGGTTTGGGTCCAAAGCGGGCGGGAGAGCCGGGATAAGCGATCAGTTCTGGTTGTCGGAGTGTCAGACCCGCATCCTCACCTTGGCGGGCAGAAAAGCCGGGCCTCGGAACGGACCATCATCGACGCGACCCACCTCAGGGCGCACCGCAAGTCAGCCAGCTGCAAGAACTTTCATCCGCACAACCCGGCACGCTACCGCCAGCGCCACACGATCGAGAGCCTGTTCGCCAAGCCCAAGGACTGGCGCCGCGTCGCCACCCGACACGACCAATGCGCCGACATCTTCTTGAGCGTTGTCACCATCCAAGCAATCGTCATCTCTGGGTTAGAAAATGAGTCCTGACCTAGGTATCATCCATGTCTTCCCGGCCCCCGAACCAGATTTCGCTCTCCCGCCCGCTGACCATCATCGCCCTATTGCTCGGCATCATGGTCGTGATCGCTCTCGTCGCACGCAGCGGACCGCATGGCGGCGTACCACCGCCAGCGACGGCGGTCCGCACCGCCGACCTGCTGATGCAGGATAACTCCGATGGCGGCGTCACCGTCACCCAGGCCGGCACCGGACGGCTCGTGACGACCTTGCAGCCAAAGACGAACGCCTTCGTCCGCGTCCTGCTGACCGGACTCGTGCGCGAACGTCGGCGAGAGGGCGAGGGCTCTCACGCCGTCCCGTTTCACCTGACCCGCTGGTCGGACGGAAGGCTGACCCTCGACGACACGGCCACCGGGCGCCTGATCGAACTGGAGGCGTTCGGCCAGACCAACGAGGCGGCCTTTGCCCAACTGCTGGACCTCAGTCCCCCGCCCCCGACCAGGTCGCCTCCGGCAGGATCGACCCCGGCTGCGCACGGACCGCCGGCGCCGCATGGATGATGCCAGGCGCCGCATCCTTCGCCGCCTGGCTAAGCGCGGCGGCCACGTCCATGACGTGCGGCACGCCACGCAGCATCGGCTCGGCCCGGCTCCACCGCCACGGCCGGGCATGCGGCCAGAGCTTCACGTAGCGCAGGCGCGGACCTGGCTTTGGCGTCAGCAGGATATCGCCCCTACCGTCACTGCGCGCGTCGACGGCCACCAACGCCACCCGGCGCAGCGGCACAGACAGGGTCGCGGTCAGCGCCAGACCGTAGCTCAGGATGCAGCGCTCGGTCGTAACGGTGTAGCGCGTCGTGCGTGCAATCGCCCAGGCAAACCCTGCACACAGCAACAGCATTACCACGCTGGTCACGAACAACCCGGTGCCACGCCATAGCGTGTTGAGCGGGCTCCACCCGTCCGCGCGGTCGGCGGCGAACTCCCAGATCAGCATCAGCCCGAAATAGCCCGCCAGGATGCGGATGTGCAGCACATCCCGCGCCACCGCGCGCCAGTCGGGGCGGCCTTCCCATAGTAAGGTTTCGCCGGACATCAGCTTGCTCATAGCGCGCCTCTCGAGGTCGGTGAGGTCGCCGGGTCGTTGCGGTAGAACAGGCCCGCCGAGTAGTAGGCGTTCAACCGCTCCTCCTCCTGACCGGTGATCATGTCGGGCTTGGCGGGCATCGGAACGTCGGCAAACTGGTGTGCCCACAACGCCGTCACGCGGATCCGGCGCGCCTTTTCCCTGATCTCGGTATGGTAGATCGGCACCAGCACACGCCCGGCATGGACGTCGCCGTTCGTCTCGACTTCCAGCATGCGAACGATCTTGATGCCGCGATCGATCCACACTTCCGCGACCCGGCCCACCTCGGTCCACCGCCAATCATAGACGAGCATCCCGCGCGGGTCGGCGTCGCCCTTCTGGATCGACCATTCGTGCAGCGCGCTCAGCGGCTGCAGCAGCAGGTCGCCCCGCTCGGTCAGCGCAGGCACGTCCTTCTTCATCACCCAGGATCCCGGCCCGATCCCGGCTAGCAGCGGATTGCCGAGGGGCATGAACGGCGTCCCGTCGAACAGGTGCATCGGCTTGGCGCTCGTGGGTGCCTGCTCGTAGTAGTGCGGCGCCTCGGTCGTGCCCCCTTCGTTGAGGATGTAGGTCAGTGGCTGCGCTGGCGGCGGCGGGAAGCCGTCCATCAGCTCCGTCGTGAAAGGCGACGCCTTGAGCGGGTAGCCTTCACGCTTGCTCTCCCGCTGCAGCCAAAACACCAGTGCCACGAAGAAGAACACGAAAGCCCAGGACGCGAGTGTCGGGATGTCGATCTGGTTGCTGATCTGGCCGAATACGCCGTAACGCATGGCTTCCTCCTCAACCCTTCACGGGCGCAGCAGCGATGTCGTAGTGCTTGGCAGGGTCGGGCACCGGTGCGCCCGCAGGGGTGAGTCCCGGGTAGTCCTTGACCATGTTGGCGCCGTTCATCGGCTGCGGCAGGCCAAAATGGCAGGTGGCACACACTACCAACCCTTCGCCAGTCTGCGGCCCCTTCATCCGGACCGGTATCACGGGAATGGATGTCTCGTGTTCCAGCGTGCGGCTCTGCGGCAGGATCGCTGCGATCGGCAGCAGGAAATGCCGGTTTAAGTCCCGCACCATGCGGATCGCATACCAGCCGTTCCAGCGGTACGGCGAGCTCTGGCTCCAATCCTGGAACGCGCGGGATTGGTGGCAGTAGCCGCAATTGACGCCCATGCCGTCCGACATCTGCATCATCATCTCGTAGATGCGCGTCGCCTCGGGCCAGGAACCGATCATGTGGCTCGGCTGGGCGGTCAGCGAGATCACGCCGATCGGCTGGTCGTCGAGGAAATACTCGGCGAAGCCGTTATCGGGGAAGAACTTGCGCACCGTGTCGGCAGATTCCTGCCAGTTGTCCTGGTAGCCGACCATCTGCCGTTCCGGTTTCGGCGCGTCGGGGAACCAGCTCTGCCCAGGTACCGGCTGGCCGCGATGGCAGGTGTAGCAGGTCATCCCGGCACCGGCGACGTGGTTGGACCAGGCGGAGTTCAGGTGCCTGGTCATCTGCAGCATGATACGCGCCGCCGCCTTCTGCGGCTTGGTGTCCGAGGCCCAATCGTTGCCGACATGGCAGAAGGAGCAGCCCTCTTTCGGCGAGACCCAGGCGGTGATCGCGTATTGCAGGCGCATGAACTCCGCCGCGTTCACGTCCGTCAGCACCTTGACGTTCTTGTAGACGGCCGTGGCGGACGGACCGCCATCGGCGACCGACGGCAGCGGCGGCAACGGCTTGTTCAGCGCGTAGCTCGTGGCCACAGGAACGAACTGGTCGTTGGCCGGAAAGGCGATCTCCTGAGACGTGACCGGCGGCTTGTTCCAGGCCGGGACGAACACGACGAAGGCTGCGGCGGCCAGGAACCCGGCGCCGGCGATGACGGTCAGCGATTTCACTGCTCGGTGCCCCCGGATACCGTAGCGTCGCCCCGATAAGGCACCTTGATGTCCAGCGCACCCGGCGGCGGTGCCGCAGGCGTCTGACTGAGCGGCGCGTAATCCGGCGCGATGCCGTGCTGGACGCCCCACAAATACCAGTTGTCCACCACGGTGCCGGTCATCAGGATGCCGATGCCGCCCGTCAGCGTGGTCAGCAGCGCAAACCAGTACGCCCATTTGTGGATCGAGTCGAAATTCGCGTTGAACCCCATCGTCCAGCGCCAGAACAAGGACCCACGCTCGCTGGCGCTGCCGGGGTCCACGATCTCCCGCGTCTCGCGGTCCGAACCGTAGCGTGTCGTCGACAGGATCGTTCCGGCATGCATGGTGAACAGCATCGTCGACCCGTACAGGAACACGATCGAGAGCATGTGGAACGGGTTGTAGAACAAGTTGCCGTAACGTACCGAGAACGTTGCCGTCCAGTTGAGGTGCGGAATGATGCCGAACGGCACCGCCTCGGACCAGCTGCCCACCAGGATCGGCCGGAAGAAGCCGAGCACGAGGTAGAGCCAGATCGCCGAGGCGAACGCCCACGCGACGTGCGTGCCCATGCCCAGCGCCACCGCGCGGCTGTACATCCGCGTCCACCACAGCAGGATGGACGTGGTCAGGAAGAAGCCGGCCAGCAGCCACCAGCCGCCGTCGTTGAGCGGCGGCAGGATCGACAGCCCCTGCTTGGCCGAAGGCGGCTCGAGTGCGAGGAACGGCAGCAGCTTGATGAACCGCAGGACGTTCCAGTCGACCGACGCCCACATGTTGAGCCCGATGATCTCGATCGCGACGAACCCGCACACGAGCGACACGATTGCCAGAATGCCCATGTGGGTCGGGCCGACTTGCGTCTCTCCCAAACGGCCGAGCCATACGGAATGGCGTGGCTCGCGCAGCACCCGGCCACCTGGAAGCCCTAGCGGTGGTGATGGCGGCATCTCGAACGGCGCCGCGACCTCGATGCTGGTGAACAGCGTGTGGTAACGTGCCATGTCAGTGAAACCCGCTCGGGCCCCAGATAGGGATGCTCATGAACCAGTCGAACCAGTATGGCCAACCACGCGACCAGAACGGGCCGGAAATCACGATGCAGATGGCGCTCCAGATGCCTGCGTTGAGCGCCAGGAAGTAGCCGAGCCGGTGGATGCCCAGCGAACCGATCGAATAGACGATCGTGTCGCGGAAATAGATGCTCTCCTGCTCCTCGTAGCGGACCGGCTGACCTTTTTGCGGATGCGCGATCGACAGAACCTCGCCCGCGTGCATCGCCAGGAGGAACGTCGTGGTGAAGAAGCAGGTCACCGCGATCATGTGCGCCGGGTTGTAGTGGAAGTGCAGGTATTGGTAGCCCGTGTTGGACACCCAATCGAGGTGGCTCATGATGCCGTAGGGAAAACCGTAGCCCCAGGCACCGAGCAGCACAGGGCGCACGACAACCAGCGTGAAATACGCGGTGATCGCCGCGCCGAACCCGATCGGTATGTGCAGGCCCATACCCAGCTTGCGGCAGATCTCCACCTCGCGCAGCGCCCATGACACGAACGCGACCAACGCACACAGAGTGATCCACTGCCACAGTCCACCATCCCGCAACGGCGCGAAGCCTAGCCCGTAGCTGATCGGCGGCGGGTTGATCGAAATCTTGAACAGCGCCCAGGTGGGGCCGATCGCCGCGCCGTAGATGATCAGCAACGTGCCGAGCAACGAGGCGACCGTGCCGGTAACGCCGAACAGACCGACGTAGAACGGCCCCACCCAGAAATCGAACGTGTCACCGCCTGCCAGCGTGCCGCCGCGAATCCTGTATTTCTGTTCGTAGGACATCATCGACATCGGCAAGCACTCCTTCGCGATGTCGACCATGTCTTTCCGTCACGAGCCTTGTCAATCAGACTGGACGCTGGCACTGTCAACTAAGCGCGACAGAGGAGCGGTGATGCCAAGGTGGACGCGGGCCAGATACGCTGTAGCCATTCTGACGTTGACGGCTTGGCAGAGTCCGGCACTCGCCTGGATCGGCAAGGTCAGCTGGCCAACCTTCTACCGCGCCGGACCTGGCCGCAACTACACGGTGCTGGATGAGCTCGATCGCGGCGAGACGCTGGAGGTGCTGTCCTGCAAGGATGGATGGTGCCAAGTGCAGAAGGGTCGTTCGGTCGGCTACACCGAACAAGAATGGATATTACCGCCGAGCGCGATGCCTAAGAAGCCGAGCCCCCCTGGCTCTGACAGTTGCGTTCAGAGCCGGGTGACCGGGTCAGGCTACAAGGGAGGCCTCGATTATCAGTTTTGCCCGGAAAACATTAACGTCAGTGTTCCGTCTGGTCAGCCCACACCTGCCGCCGCGGCTCCCGGACCGGATTAGATTTCGCCTACAGTCTTCCGACAGCAGGCAATTTCAAAAGCCCGTGCCGATCCTGTTGCTGCGGAGTCCCACGGTTCTAAGGTTTTTACAAGAATGTCCGGGCAGTATCGCTGCTTGTGGCGTTCTTTGCAGGTTATCGAAATGCTGATTTGTCTCGTCCGACATGCGGTTCAAGTGAAGGTAGCTGTCGAAGCTGGCGATGCCTTGAAGACCGATGATGGCTAGTCCCAAGACCTATTAAATTTCTTGCATTGACGCTGTGACGGATGATTCTGCGGGCGCGGAGCTATGCCCGCATGAGTGATCTTCCTTCTCTCCGCGCGCCATCTTCGCCCTGTTGTGCCGTAGTTCCCGCTATCGCACGACATCCGGGTGGACGACCGTTGTGTGTTGAGTGGCATCATCTTTGTCATCCGCAATGATCTACGCTGGAGGGACGCGCCGCCGGCGTACGGACCGCACAAGACGCTCTACAACCGATTACCCGATGGAGCCGTCTGGGCGTGTTCGACCGTATCTTCGAGGCGCTGGCCCGGCGCAGTTGCAAGCCCGACCGCATCATGATCGATGCTCACCTCAAGGCGCACCGAACCCCCGCAAGCCTGCTCAAAAGGGTTTTCCCCGTTGTATCGGGCGCACGAAAGGCGGCCTGAACTCAAGCTGCACGCCGTAGGCGATGGTCAGAGCCGCCCTACCGTGCTGCTGACCTCCGAAGGCCAGATGAGCAACTACAATGGCGCCGCCCTGATGTTGCACGCCTTGCCACTAGCCAAACTCTTTTCGGACCGGCGATACGACAGCGACGACTATCGCCACACTCTTCTGAAGAGGAACATCGTGCCCTGCATCCCGCCGCGCAAGAACCGGTAGCTCGAGCTTGCCTGCGACACGAAGCTCAACCGGCAGCGCCATGGGATCGAGAACATGTTCGCCAAGCTCAAGATTGGCGCCAAGCGGTCACACGCTATGACCGATGCGCCCATACTTCCATGTCAGCCATCGTCATCGCAGCAACCATGCTCTTCAGGATCAATCAATGAGTCTTGAGCCTAGGCCGTGCGGTCGGATAGCAGAAAGTCAACAAGATTTGTAAGGTATTAGGAGGTCAACCTGCTGCGCTTGAATGACGATGTCGCACCAAACAAAGTAAAAAGTTGCAATGGTTTCCTGCGCGGATACTCCAAACTTGCAATGGGTCGCCAATACCGGCGAGTTTGCCTTGACAGGTTGTCATTTCTCCAATCGATCCTTCGCCAAGGAGGACTCTAACCATGTCCATCATCACCACCGTCTTCGAACGGTCACCCGACGGCGGCAAAGGACTAGCGCGTGATACGCGCATCCGCTGGGCGCTGGAGGAAGTGGGCCAACCCTACGAGGTCCGTCTTGTTTCGTTCGCGGCGATGAAGGAGCCCGCACACCTGGCGCGTCATCCGTTCGGGCAGATCCCGACCTACGAAGAAGGCGATCTCACCCTGTTCGAGACGGGAGCTATCGTGTTCCACATCGCGGAACACCACGCCGGCCTGCTGCCGGACGATGCGGAGGCCAGGGCGCGGGCGATCACATGGATGTTCGCCGCGCTCAGCACTGTGGAGCCGCCGATCCTGGAACTCGGAGTCGCCAGGCTGCTCGAAGCCGACAAATCCTGGTCTTCACAACGCATGCCTCTCGTCAGGGATCGAGTCTGCGTCCGCTTGGGCCAACTGTCCGCTCGTCTCGGCGATGCCGACTGGCTCGACAGCGCGTTCAGCGCGGGCGATCTGATGATGGTGTCGGTGCTGCTCAGGCTGAGATTATCAGGCCTCCTGGACGACTACCCGAACCTAGCCGCCTATGTCGCCCGCGGCGAAGAACGACCCGCCTACAAGCGGGCGTTCGACGCTCAACTGGCGGTCAACACCGGCAAACCACTGACCGGTTGATTGATGCCGATGCCAGAGGTCTTGCCTTTTAAGAGAGCATAGAGCTCTGCCCCAAACCCCGCTGTGGCCTCGATGACCTGTCCTTAACGGGGTCCAGGGGCAGAGCCCCTGGCCTTCCCTTCGCCAAAACCAACCCCACCGGCAACCAAAAGATAAACCACAACGGCCCCGGCCCCTTCGTGATCTGCCCCAGATCCGTCAGTCCGCCCAGCAACGTGCTCACCCACAACGCCACCATCCACAGCCAGTCAGCCCCGCCCTGCGTCCTCCCGCGCCACAGCGCCAGGCTCACCCAGCCCACCAGCCCGCCGAACAGCACGAACCCTACCCCGCCGCTGTAGAACAGCACCGACAAATAAAGGTCATGCGGAAAGGTGATCCCCGGCAGGTCCAAATTGGCCGCCAGCCCGTGCCCGAACAGCGGCCGCTGCCCGATCATCGTCAGCGTGCGCTCCCAGATCTCGAACCGGTGGGAGGAGCCGCGCGCCACTAGCACGTCGGCCTGGTGGTGGCGGATGGATCCCGGCAACAGCCGCCAGGCCACGGCCAGCCCGGCCACCACGCCCATCGCGCGCCAGCGCCACGGCCCGGCCACGCACAGGAACAACGTCGCCACCCCCATTGCCACCAGCGGCCCCCGGCTCTCCGTCAGCACGATGAAACCCGCCATCGCCGCCGCCGCCGCCAGGTGCGCCGCCCACCGGCGCCGCTCGGTCAGCGCACGGCACAGCGCCGTCAGGTAGGCCACCGTCATCACGCTGGCGCCCAGGATGGGGTGGCTGGTCGCCCCCCAGCCATGCAGCCGGTCAGTGTGATGCGGGAACAGCCCCCCCAGCACTACGGACAGCACGGCGTTGGCGGCGCCGGTCCAGATCAGCACACCGGCCAGCCGATGCCGCGTCTCCGGTTCGCCCAGCCCGGCAACGGAAGCTGCCACGAAAGCCAGCGTCATCACCGTGTCTACCGCGAAGCGCAGTGACCGATGCCCGTCGTCGTGCCCCCACAGCAGCGTCAGCCCGGACCACACGACCAGGGCCACGGCAAACCCCCAGCCCGCGCTCCGCGGCCAGACCAGCGCCCGCAGCGCCAGGCCGGACACCGGCAGCACCGTCACGTAGAACACCAGCGCGTAAGCCGGCCCGGTGGGCAGCACGAAGGCAGCGCCCACGAACACCAGCAGCGCCGCCGGCAGCAGCCCGGCCCCCATCCGCATCATGCGTCGATCAAAGTCGGCCACTCGGTGCCCGCAGGGTCATGCGTGCCGAACGCCACATCCACCACATAGGCCGCCACCACCGTCTCGTTGAACAGCGCGTGGTAGCGGGCACGGCCCGCGCCGGCCAGTGCGCAGCGCCAGGCCGGCTCGGCGACCATCCGCCGCAGCTTGGCCGCCAGCTCGTCCATGTCAGAAAAAAACGCCATCTGCCTGTCGTCGAACAGGCGGTCGTAGCCGGTGGCGCGGTCCAGCAGGATCGCCTGGCCGTTGCCCACCATGTGCGCCATCCTGTCGCTGGTGTACATCAGCGCGTCGTTGCGGCGGCTGGCGTTCAGCCCGGCCGCACAGCCCGCCAGCGCGTCCTGGTAGGGCGCGCCGGCCAGATGCGGACACCCGCCCAACCCCGCCAGCCGGATACGCAGCCCGGGCACCCGGCGCCGCAAAGCGGCAAAGAACGCGTCCATGTCCCAATCCTGCCCGCACAGCGTCCGCCGCGGCCGAGACGGATGGCCGCAGGCAAAGAACAGGTCATAGGGCAAAACCTCCTTCAGGTCGGCCCGCGCACTCTCCACCGCGCTGTCCACCGGGTTGGGCATGAAACCCAGCGCCATGCCGCGCCGCCGCAACGGCGCCAGCGCCTCGCCCGCAGTGGACACCAGCGTCGCGTCCACCACCTCGAGCTTGCTGCGCAGGCGCGCCACGTTGTCCGGCTCGAACATCGGGTCCACGTTCCATTGCAGCACCCGCAACCCCGGCTGCGCCCGCCGCAGCGCCGCCACTGTGCCAGCCCGTATGGTGTCGGCATGGCCCAGCAGCAGCAGGTCCGGCCGCATATCGCCCGCCAGCCGCGCCAGCGCCCGGTTGGCGTGCGCCCCTCCAAACTTGCGCGCCCCGAACAGCGTGCCCGCGCGCGCCACGTCGCGGTCCGCGAAATCCACCACTTGGTGGCCGAGCTTGACGAGCCCGCGGCTGATCTTCGGCGCCACGGAGTGCAGGAACGCCCCCTTGGCGCGGGATCCAAAATTACCGACGTGAAGAACCCGCAAAACCCCGCCCGCCTCTTAGTCTCCTTCTTTCACCACGAAGGGCAGGGGAAGCACAAAGCGGGTAAGCGGAAGCCAGCAAGCAAGGCCCTCTTTTTTAAAAAACAAGCAAAAAACTTTTGCTGCTTGCTGTCGCTGACGGCTGAACCGTTCGCGCCCCTTTGCCAGGGGCCTTGCCTGATGTAGGACATCTCCCCAGGTCCGGGGCGTAGCTCAGCCTGGTAGAGCACCTGCTTTGGGAGCAGGGGGCCGGAGGTTCGAATCCTCTCGCCCCGACCACACTACCGGAGACCGAACCCATGCGCGCCCGTATCTTCCAGCAGCCGAAAACCGCCATGTCTTCTGGTACTGCCTACACCCATCAGTGGGCGCTGGAGTGGGAACCCAGCCAGCAGCGCCGGCAGGATGCCCTGATGGGCTGGTTCGGTAGCGGCGACACCCAGACCCAAATCCACCTCCACTTCCCCACCAAGGAGGAGGCCATCGCCTACGCCGACCGCAACGCCATCACCTACGACGTGGAACTCCCCCCCATCCGCGTCCACACCCCCAAGATCTACGCCGACAACTTCAAATACGGCCGGCTGGACAACTGGACACACTAGCCCCCACAAGCCGCGTTGTGGGCTTAGTCAACGACCGCAACGTCACTTCTAAGTGGAATTTCGACGTGGACACGGCGTTCTGCGAAGTGAAGAAAGAGTTCAGCAACGGGCCCGTAGCTCAATCGGATAGAGCACCGACCTTCTAAGTCGGGGGTTGCGCGTTCGAGCCGCGCCGGGCCCACCCGTCTTTTCACGGCTCTAAGTCGTTGATGAGGCAGTTTTCCTAAATACCATGATTAATCCAGCATGAACATCGACAGTCCAGCGCAAGAATATGAATAGGTCTATACTAACTTGGGTCGAACTACCAGACATTGAATATCGCCTCAGCGCGAATGCCTTCAGATCGGTCAAGTTACCCTCGATGTGCAGCTTCGATTCGTTCAGAGCACCGTTATGCAGCTAGTCCAGGAACTGCAGTCCATCCTGCTTTCATGCGTTCGCTCACGATGGTCACAGCACCATTTGAGCGCAAGATATGGTTATCGTGTGTAAGACAATGATCTGCCTTGAGGTCGTTTCAGGAGTTACGTTGTGCTTACAGTGTCTCGTGAGAGCGAAGTCGATCTAGTTCATTTTAACCCGCAGGGCCGTAACAGATGCGGTCGTTGCATATTGAACGGCATGTTGAATGATCGAGGCTTGCGCCTGCGGAGCGCGCCTGGAGCGTCGCTTTGTTAAATCCTGTCAGTGGAAGTATTTTAGACATGGTGTGTCAAGCCCGCTAAGCTTGAGTAAAAGTCGGCACGGAAGCAAACCAACCCTCAATCTACTGAAGAACTTCAAGGTTGTAAAAAGAAGTGAAGATAGAGGATGTCCGATACTAGGCTGAAGAGCGTAACATGGTGGGCCACCTGGTATACGATGAACGGCCCGGGACGCCGAGGCCTGGGGTTCTGGTTTTTCCGGAAGCAAGTGGCCTCACCAGTAACATGAAAGAAAAGCAGAGCGGATCGCTACGGAAGTTGGCTGCGTAGTCATGGCTTACGACTTGTATGGAGACTAAATAACGACGGAAGATTTAGAGAGTTGTTCCGGGTGTTAGATCCCTTGATCAAAAGCGCGACCAGGCTTCGCGAGCATGGTAGCAGCGCGTTCAAAGCCCTGTCCAGTCGAAGGGACGTCGACAGCAACCGCGTCGCAGCCGTTGGTTTTTGCTTCGGCGGTGCCATGGCCTACGAGTTGGTCTTGAGCGGGGCCGACCTCTAGGCAGCAATAGGGTTTCACACTTCGCTAGACGTTCCTTCGCCCCATGATGCCAAGCAGATCAAAGCCAAGATGTTAGAAATGCACGGATCGGACAATCCCACAATAACCGCGCAAGCACGCGAAAGATTTTACAAAATACTCAGTGGTGGCAACGTCGACTGGCAAGTTGTGGTCTACGGCGGGGTGCGCCACAGCTTTACGAACAAGGATGCTGACCGGGCCGGCAAGGAATTCGTCCGCTATGATGCCCGGGCAGATACTAGGCTCAGGACTCATTGATTGATCCAGAAGAGCATGGTTGCTGCGGTGACGATGGCTGACATGAAGGTGTGGGCGCATCGGTCGTAGCGAGTGGCAACGCGGCGCCAATCTTTGAGCTTGG
>CAXTBC010000082.1:0-12659 GCA_964242595.1 uncultured Acetobacteraceae bacterium
AACGAGCAGCCGGATTAAACCAATGCTTATCTAGGCCAGCCCCAAAAACTTTTATTCCCTTGGGGGTCGGGTGTCGCC
Organism: uncultured Acetobacteraceae bacterium; assembly: GCA_964242595.1. Classification (GTDB taxonomy): domain Bacteria; phylum Pseudomonadota; class Alphaproteobacteria; order Acetobacterales; family Acetobacteraceae; genus BOG-908. The sequence goes on from CAXTBC010000082.1 coordinate 79, forward strand.
AACGTCGCGCCTAAAACGAGCAAAAGTTTTTTGCTTCTTTTTTTCAAAAAAGAAGGCCTTCCTCCTTGCTTGACCTTCTCATCATAGGCGGCGGCATCAACGGAAGCGGCATAGCGCGAGACGCCGCCGGCCGCGGCCTCTCCGTCTGCCTGGTCGAGCAGGACGACCTCGCCGGCCACACCAGTGCCGCCAGCACCAAGCTGATCCATGGCGGCCTCCGGTACCTGGAATACTACGCCTTCCGCCTGGTGCGCGAGGCGCTCGCCGAGCGCGAACGCCTGCTCGCCATAGCACCGCACATCGTCTGGCCGCTGCGCTTCGTGCTGCCGCTGGGGACCGGCATGCGGCCGGCCTGGATGATCCGTGCCGGCCTGTTCCTCTACGACCACATCGGCGGCCGCCGCACCCTGCCCGCCTCGCACGCCGTCCAACTCAGCGGCAAGCCGTTCGGCGCCGGCCTGCAACCCGCCGCCACGCGCGGCTTCGTCTACTCGGATTGCTGGGTGGAAGACAGCCGGCTGGTGGTGCTCAACGCGGTGGACGCGGCGGCACGCGGCGCCAGCATACGCACCCGCACTCGCCTGGCCTCCGCCCGCCGTGACGGCGGCGCCTGGCACGCCACGCTGCAGGACACCACCACCGGCGCCGAAGAGCCCGTCCAGGCGCGCATGATCGTCAACGCCGCCGGCCCCTGGGTCGGCAACGTGCTGTCCGGCGCGCTCGGCCAGAACAGCGCCGCCCGCACCCGCTTGGTCAAGGGCAGCCACATCGTGGTGCGGCGCCTCTACAAAGGCGACCACGCCTACCTGTTGCAGAACGGGGATGGCCGCGTCGTCTTTATCATCCCCTACGAGGGCGCGTTCTCGCTGATCGGCACCACGGACCTTCCCTGGACGCAGGATGCCGGCCACGTCGCCATCTCGCAGGAGGAGACGACCTATCTCTGCGACGCCGTCACACGCTGGCTCGCCCGCCCCGTCACCCCGGCAGACGTAGTGTGGAGCTATGCCGGCGTGCGCCCGCTGCACGACGACGGCGCGGCCAGCGCCTCGGCCGTGACGCGGGACTACGTGCTGGAGCTGGACGCGCCGGACGGCCAGGCGCCCGCTTTGTCCATCTACGGCGGCAAGATCACCACCTACCGCCGGCTGGCCGAGGCAGCGCTCGCCAGGCTGGGCGTCGGCGGCGCCTCGTGGACCGGGACGGCCCCCCTGCCCGGCGGCGACCTGCCAGGCGGTTTCGACGCGTTCGTGACCGACCTGGCCGCCGCCTACCCATTCCTGCCGCACGCCCTGGCGCACCGCCTGGCGCGCGCCTACGGCACCCGCGCCACCACCATCCTGGGCCAGGCCACCACCATGGCGGCGCTGGGCGAGGATTTCGGCGGCGGGCTCACCCAGGCCGAGCTGAGCTACCTGTGCCGCGAGGAGTTCGCCCGCACCGCCGAGGACGTGCTGTGGCGCCGCTCCAAGCTCGGCCTGCACGTCCCCGCCGCCACCGCCGCGCGGCTGGAAGCGGCGCTGGCATGAAGGACTTCATCGGCGCCATCGACCAGGGCACCACCAGCACCCGCTTCATGGTTTTCGGGCGCGACGGCCAGGTCGTCGCCGCCGCCCAGCGGGAACACGCGCAGCACACGCCGCAGCCAGGCTGGCTGGAACACGATGCCGACGAGATCCTGCGCCGCGTGCAGGATACCGCCGCCGAGGCGCTGGCCCGCGCCGGCATCACGGCCGCCGGGCTGCAGTCCATCGGCATCACCAACCAGCGCGAGACCACCCTGCTATGGGACCGCAGCACCGGCCGCCCGCTGCACCGCGCGCTGGTCTGGCAGGACACCCGCACCGATGCGCTGGTGGCCGAGTACGCCGCCCAGGGCGGCAAGTCCCGCTTCCAGGCGCAGACCGGGCTGCCGCTCGCCAGCTACTTCTCCGCGCTGAAACTGCAATGGCTGCTGGACCACGTGCCGGACGCGCGCGCCATGGCGGAGTCCGGCGACGCGCTGTTCGGCACCATCGACACTTGGCTCGCCTGGAGCCTGTGCGGCGTTCACGCCACCGACGTCACCAACGCCAGCCGCACGCAGATGATGGACCTGCGCACGCTGGACTGGTCGCCGGCGCTGCTGGAGGCGTTCCGCATCCCGCGCGCCTGCCTGCCGCGCATCGGCGCCTCGTCCGGCGTGGTGGGCGCGGTCACCCGAGCCGGAGCGCTGCAGGGCGTGCCCGTCGCGGCACTGATCGGCGACCAGCAGGCGGCCCTGGTCGGCCAGGTGTGCTTCGCCGCGGGCGAGGCGAAGAACACCTACGGCACCGGAAACTTCCTGCTGCTCAACACCGGCGCGGCACCCGTCGCCTCGCAGCACGGCCTGATCACCACGCTGGCCTACAAGTTCGGCACGGCGCCGGCCGCCTACGCGCTGGAAGGCTCCATCGCCATCACCGGCGCGCTGGTGCAGTGGCTGCGCGACAGCCTCGGCCTGGTGGCCAGCGCCGCCGAGCTGGACGCGCTGGCCGAGAGCGTGCCCGACACCGGCGGCGTCTACATCGTCCCGGCCTTCTCCGGCCTATACGCGCCTTACTGGCGGGAAGACGCGCGCGGCCTGATCTGCGGCCTCACCCGCTACGCCAACCGCGCCCATCTGTGCCGCGCCGCCCTGGAAGCCGCCGCCTACCAGACGGTGGATGTGGCGCGCGCCATGGCGCAGGACTCGGGCATCGCGCTTTCGGAGTTGCGCGTGGACGGCGGCATGGTGCGCAGCCAGCCGCTGATGCAGTTCCAGGCAGACATCCTCGGCATCACCGTCGTGCGTCCCGCCATCACGGAGACGACCGCGCTTGGCGCTGCCTACGCCGCGGGGCTGGCCACGGAGTTTTGGTCCGGGACGGAGGAGCTGAGCGCGCAGTGGCGCGCGGAGCGGCGGTGGGTGCCTGAGATGAGGGATTCTGGGCGTGCTGGGTTGTTGAGCGGGTGGCATCGGGCGGTGGCGCGGGCTATGGGGTGAGAAAGGAAGGCCTTCTTTTTCGAGAAAAAGAAGCAAAAAGCTTTTGTTCGTGCTGTCGCGGTTCCGTCCTGAAGTACACGGTAGTAAATCGTTGTCGTCGTGAGGAACCGGGCCAAAGTCTTAAACGAACGGGGGGTCTGGGGCCTCGAGGCCCCGTCACGCGAATGCGTGCTGCGCACGACGGGGTTTGGGGCAGAGCCCCATGCTTCCTTGCGTTACGGTTGACGCCCGCCCTCCCGCACGGCAGCGTCCGCGATCGAAACACTTACGGGCAGGCATCATGACATTGCGGTTTGCGTCCACCCTTGCCGCCTGCCTGGCCGTCGCAGCGCCGGCCTCCGCAGCCCCGCTCTTGGTAGGTTCCGGCAACGAAGCCGTCATCGAGCCGCCGGTGCCGCACCCCGACGAGGCACCCTGCGTGGTGCCGCTCGTCAGCAAGGCGCAGTTCGGCGGCCAAACCCTGTCCTACAGTTTCGCACCGCCCGCCGCATGCCCCGGCCCTTGGGCCAAGGTCGTGCTCGGCATCAGCATCTCCCTCGATCAGGGCCGCCAGTACGACCGCACCGGCCTGCTCACGCTGGCCGGCGTGCCGCTCTGGTTCGGCACCACCGCCGAGCCCCGCGCCACGCTGTCTCCCAAATGGAGCTTCCAGAAGGACGTGACCGACTACACCGCGCTGTTCGATAAGGCGCAGACCGGCACGATGCAGATCCCGAACTACACGAACGCCACGGACACCAGCATCATTACCGCAAGCGCCACGCTCGCCTTCTACCCGCCCACCGCCAAGTCACCAGCGCCCGTCACGGCCGACGTGGTCCTGCCTCTGCCGACAGGCGGCGGCCTGGCCACGCTCAACACCGGCACGGACCAGCTGGTCACCACGGCCACGCTGCCCACCAACATCCTGCACGCTACGCTGGACCTGTACCTGGAATCCCAGATCAACGACGAGGACTGGTTCCTGTGCGTGCCGAGCAACCTGGCGGCCACGCTGGAGACCTGCGGCAACACGGCATTCCGCGAAGGCGAGATCACCGTCGACGGCACGCCGGCCGGCGTGGCGCCCGTCTACCCCTGGATCTACACCGGCGGGCTGGACCCCTACCTATGGCAGCCGATCCCCGGCGTGCAAACGCTGGACTTCACCGCCTTCCACGCCGACCTTTCGCCTTTCGCAGGCGTGCTCAGCAACGGATCGCCCCACACCATCGCGGCCTCGGTGGTCAACGCCGACCAGTACTTCTCCGCAACCGGCGCGCTGCGCCTGTTCCTGGACCACAACGCGGCCACCGTCACCGGCGGCATCATCCGCAACACGCTGGCGGCGGCAACCCCCGTCGTCACCCCGCAGATCACCACGACTAATGGCGTCAGCACGGGCACTGTGGACATCGTGAGCAAGCACGTCTTCACCATCAGCGGCAGCGTCACCGGCTCGGCGGGCCGCAGCGTGAACACGCTGACCGAATCTAGCGTGTTCGTCAGCAACCAGACCTTCAACGTCTCGGCCGCACGGGAATTGCAGATCACGCACCAGAACACCGACACCACGGTCGACACCAGCAGCACGGGCACCGGCGGCACCCAGGCGAACACCGTCACGCTGCACTACCCGCTCAACATCTACTACAATTTCGCCGCTCAGCCGAACGGCGGGGTGCAGACGATCAGCATCAACCAGCAATACCTGGAGAACCTGCTGACCGAAGCCGCCGGCTCGCCCAGCGCGCAGGACAGCCTGACGGACGCCATCCAGACCAGCGACATCCTGTTCTTCGACGCAAGCTTCAACGTGACAGGCCACAAGAGTCAGTCCGAGACGGCGGTGTACGCGCATACCGGCACGTTGGCGCCTTGCTTCAAGCGCACGCTGGTTTCTACGTTCAACGTGCTGTCGACCGTGCAGACGGGGTGCTGAGCAAGGCAAGGAAGGCCTTCTTTTTCGAGAAAAAGCAAAAAGCTTTTATCCGTTAGGCACGGCACTGTCCGCCAGCACCCGACAGGAAGCAAAAGCTTTTTGGTTTTTTTTCTCGAAAAAGAACTGCTTGCCTTCCTTGTCCATAGGGGCCCCGATACTGCAGCATCAGCCCTGGACACGCCTGTTCGCCCATCAGGGCCCCGGGAAAGCGCCGATACCCGACGAACCGAACGGATAGCCGCCAAGGCCCGACTGGTGCAGGCGCAGGCCGGTCACGCCAATGAAGGCGGTGATGTCGTCCGTCGGGTGCAGTGCCAGGCCGGCGCTGTAGGTGTCGTAGGTCAGTGCGGGCGTTTTGCCCGGCACGCCGGAGAACTTGTAGGTGTCGGCCTGGCCGGTCGAGGCGGCCAGCTCCAGCTCGGCCTTGCCGGGCACGATCGGGATGCTCACCCCTGCCTCGAAATTGTGGCCGTTGCGGCTGGAGACGCCTGCGGAGACGTAACCGTGGGTGTTGGCGAGCACGTCCTGGAAGCTGTAGCTGGGGGCCTGCGGGGCGGTGACCGCGATTGTCCCTGGCGGACCTTTCTGGGCCGGCGCCGCGTTGAGGTCGTAGAGGCCGCTCTGGGAGGACAGGGTGGGGTAAAGGTTCAGGTCGTAGGGTTTGGCCGCGGGCGCGCTGGCAGTCTGCCCAAAGGCCGGGCCGACCATACAGAACGTGGCCAACAGTGATGCGTAGACGTTCATGAGGATTGCTCCCGTGCAACGCCATCTGACCATAATCGCGCTAGTGTTGAAACCCACCGGGACGCCGGGTTTCTTCGGATAAACCCGAGCCAGCCAAGCAAAAGCTTTTGCTTCTTTTCTCGAAAAAGAAGGCCTTCCCTGCCCTTACCTGCCGGAGGCGCCCCATGATCACCCCAACCGAAGCCGAGGCTGCCACACGCCTAGCAAGGATCAAGCGGCTGGCCTGGCTCGTGGACGCGGCGTTTCGCCTTCCCGGCACGAACTTCCGCTTCGGCCTGAACAGCCTGATCGGCCTAGCGCCCGGCGCCGGTGACGCCGTGCTAGGCGTGCTGTCCCTCTACATCATTCACCAGGCGCACCGGCTGGGCCTGCCGCGGCACAAGCTGGCCGCGATGGCCGGCAACGTGGCGCTGGAGGTGGTGGGCGGATCGGTGCCGATCCTGGGGGACCTGTTCGATGTCGCACTGAAGGCAAACCTGCGCAACATCCGCATTATCGAAGCGCATTTGTCTCAGGCGCGGGGTCTTCAGGGTGGGTAGGAAGGAAGCGGTTCTTTTTGAAACAACCAAAAACTTTGGCTTCCTGGCGCGCGCTGCCGGATAGAGCCGCGACAGCCGGATAAAAGTTTTTGCGTCTTTTTCTTAAAAAGAAGCCCTTTCTTTGCTTTCTGGGCAGACGGATCGTCAGGGTTTGGTTTTTCGGGTTGAGAGTATTTTAAAATAACCCAGTGTCTATTTGGCCGCGGGCTGTTCGACCGGCCCGTGTCTAGCCGGCCACCTTGCGGGCGGCCCCGCTCAGGTCCCGCCCCGGTATCCGATGCCGGAACGCTAGCGCCTCTGCCACGTCCTGCCGACGCACCAGGGGCGCGCGCGCCAGGTCGGCGATGGTGCGCGCCACGCGCAGCACCCGCGTGTAGCCGCGCGGTGAGAGGTGCAGGCGCGCCATCGCCTGTTCGGCCAGCGCGCGTGCGTCGGGGGCGAGCGCGATGCGGCTGCCGTCCGCCTCGGCATTGGTGAACGGTCCCTCGTCGCCGCCACGGGTGCGCTGCGCCCCGCGCGCGCTGGCCACCCGCGCGGCCACTACCGCTGTGGCCTCGCCGGGCGGGGCGCGCGAGAGGTCGGCGGCCGAGGCCGGCTGCACGGCGACGGTGAGGTCGATCCGGTCCAGCAGCGGGCCGCTGATGCGGGCCAGGTAGTCCTCCCCGCAGCGCGGCGCGCGCGCGCACTCGCGTTCCGTGGTGCCCAGGTGGCCGCAGCGGCACGGGTTCATCGCCGCAACGAGCTGAAAGCGTGCCGGATACGTGACGTGGGCCGCAGCGCGCGCCACCGTGGTGCGGCCGGACTCGAGCGGCTGGCGCAGCACTTCGAGCACCTGGCGAGGGAACTCGGGTAACTCGTCAAGAAACAACACGCCGCGATGCGCCAGGCTGACCTCGCCCGGACGCGCGCGGGCGCCACCTCCCGTCAGCGCCGCCTGGCTGGTGTTGTGGTGCGGTTCGCGGAACGGCGGGCGGCGCAGCAGGCGGCCCTCGTCGAGCATGCCGGCCACGCTGTGGATCATGCTCACCTCCAGCGCCTCGGCCGGCAACAGGTCCGGCAGCAGGCCCGGCAAGCGGGCGGCGAGCATGGACTTGCCGGCGCCCGGCGGGCCCACGAGCAGCAGGTTGTGTCCGCCGGCGGCAGCGATCTCCAGCGCGCGGCGGGCGGTCTCCAGGCCGCGCACCTCGGACAGGTCCGGCGCGGCAAGGCCGGGAGCCAAGCCCGACGTGGCCGGCGGGCTGAGCACCTGCGTGCCGCGGAAATGGTTGATCAGCGAGAGCAGGTCGGGCGGGGCCAGCACTTCCACGCTGCCGGCCCAGGCCGCCTCGCCGCCCTGGCTGCCGGGACAGATCAGGCCCAACTCGAGCTCTCCGGCGCCTATGGCGGCCGGCAGCACGCCGGCCACCGGATTGAGCGAGCCATCCAGCGACAGCTCGCCAATGGCCGCGTAGTGGCCGACGTCCTCGCGCGGCAGCACGTCCATCGCGGCAAGGATCGCCAGTGCCATCGGCAGGTCGAAATGCGAGCCCTCCTTGAGCAGGTCGGCCGGGGCGAGGTTGATAAGTACGCGGCGCGGCGGCAAGGACAGACCCATGGCGGTGAGCGCAGCGCGCACGCGCTCGCGCGCTTCGCCCACCGCCTTGTCCGGCAGGCCGACCACGAGGAAAGCCGGCAGGCCGGAGGAGATCTGCACCTGCACCTCGACCGGCACCGCCTCGATGCCGGAGAAGGCGAAGCTGCGGATGGAGGCGAAGCTCATGAGGTTGTATTCATCACGAGTTGATAACAACAACGTGCAGTCGGTCGCGCAAGCGAAATCGACTTAACGTCTACGGCTGGGTCGAGTCGGAGGCGGGCGGAATGCCTGCGGTAACCAGGTCACCGCCGACATAGGCGTGGGGATAGTTCGAAGTGTAGGTCGAAGTGTCGAAATGCAGGGTGAGTATCTTCGACGGTATACCCAGAGATGCGACTGCGTTGCCGCGAGAGGACACGAAGGACATCGAATAAAATCCTGTCTGCACGGCATAGCTAAAAAGCCCGATGGAAGACGAACCGTCCGGGTTTTTCGTAATCGACAGGGTGTCGTAGTAAGACTGCGGAATGACGGTGTTGCCGATCTGGGTCGACACAATGGGATCGTTCGCACCTGTGCCGTTGTACGTTGCCGAGTTACCGGAGATGGTGCCCGGGGCCGCCGTGTTGACTGTGACACGTATGGGAATAATTCCGCCGTAACCGGCCGGCCTGGTGGCGCCACCCGTTGGGTAGTGCTCCACGAAGGCGCGGAACACATACGTGACCGTTTCGGCCGAGGCGGCCAGCGTTGAGGCGAAGAGAAGGGCGGCGGCGAGAATGGCTGTCTTCATGATGTCCTCTGGTTTCAAACTGCCGGGCACCTTGTCGCTTGCCGCTGCGTAGGCACGATAGGCTCGCCGAGCACGTTACGCTCTGACAATGCCGCGAGTGCCGGCGCCTGGATAGGATTGGCAGCCGGGGTGTTCAGATCTGAACACCGCCGTTCAGCACAGAATGCTCGAGTGGTAGCCGCCTCACGCGCGAGCCGCCGCCGCCTCGACTGCGCCCTCCACAAACGGCATTTTGAGAACCTGGCCGTCGCTTCGACTAGGCCGACCACTCTCGCGAGACGGTCGACGCTCTGCTGGCCTGGTCGGAGAAGATCGCCACCGGCAGGAACTGCGTAAGTTTCGGGAGAGGAAGACATGCACGGACTGCCCGCCATATGCGATAGGCTCTGTACGGTCCGTGGTAGCTCGCCATGGTCTGCGGGGCGGCGTTGGGCCCGCCGAGGACGGCCGACCTCGCGACAGTCGGCTCCATGGTGCTAAACGGTCGCCAGCCCCGGCTGATCGCCGCCTCGGCACCCGGCGCGGGCGGAGGCGTTTGCCCCAGGTCATGGTGGTCCGGCATGATGTGCCTCCGAACCGCAGGCCGGCAACCGCTGGGCTGACGTCACTAGGATGAGCAGGCGCCTGCCGGTTCGCTTCGAGACGGAGATGCAGCGAGTAGAAGTGTACTGAGCAAGGTTGCGCCGACGAGCGACCCGGCTTCGTCCACGCCAGGTAGTATCATCAAGAGAGCAGTTCGTTTGCAGCAAGAAATCAAGAAGCCGTTGCCGAGCGTTGCGCCCTGGCCGCCAACCACGCAACAGCGAAGTCAAAGTCCTTTGCTTCTTTCCCTCAGAAAAGAAGGCCGTCTTTCCCATGATAGAGTGGACCGCCCCAGGCATCATCCTCTCGGTAGCCCCCTATGCCGAAGGCGACGCGCTGGCCGCCATCTTCACCGAGCACCAGGGCGTCACCCGCGGCCTCGCCCGCGGCGGCCTCTCGCGCGCCCGCGCCGGCACCTGGCAGGCCGGCAACCTGGTCGAGGCCCGCTGGGCCGCCAGGCTGGCCGACCAGCTCGGCAGCCTCACCGCCGAACTGGTGCACGCCGCGGCGGCACTTGCCATGCACGATCCGCTCGCGCTTGGCGTGCTGAGCGCCGCCTGCGCGGTGGCCGAAGGCGCCTTGCCGGAACGCGAGGCGCACCCACGCGTCTTCCGAGGGTTGCTGCACCTGATCGCGCATTTGCAGGACGGCCTGGCGGCTCCCGCCGCACTGGTGGAGTGGGAGCTGGGCGTGCTCTCCGAGCTGGGTTTCGGGCTGGACCTCACACGCTGCGCGGTAACCGGAGCCACCGACGGGCTGGCCCTCGTCTCGCCCAAGACCGGCCGTGCCGTGGCCGCGGACGCCGCAGGTACCTGGCGGGAACGGATGCTGCCCTTGCCCGCCTTCCTGCAAGGCGGCGCCGCTCCGGATGCGGCCGGCGTGCAGGACGGCCTGCGCCTGACCGGGCATTTCCTGGCGCGAGACGCGTTCGGCGCGCGCCACCGCGCGGTCCCGGCAGCCCGGGTGATGCTGTACGATCGGGTGTGTGCACTGGCAGCATCATAGCGGCTCGTGTTCGCAACGGAGTCAGTCTACGCTGCGTGCGCAAGCGGAGCGTCCCATGCTGACAGAGAAGCCCTCCCCGTTCGCCAGCCTGCGCTCGGTCTTCACTGCGCTCCTGCTGGCCATGCTGTTCCGCTCCACCGCCGTGCAGGCGTTCAACATCCCCAGCGGCTCGGCCACGCCCACGCTGCTGACCGGCGATACCGTGCTGGTCTCGAAGTTCGCCTACGGCTTCAGCCGCTACGCGCTGCCGTTCGCACCGTCCTTGTTCCATGGCCGCATCTTCGACACTGGGCCAACGCGCGGCGACATGGTGGTGTTCGCCAACCCGCACGACGACGTGGTGACCATCAAACGCATCGTGGGCCTGCCCGGCGACCGCATCCAAATGGTGCACGGCATCCTGACGATCAACGGAGAGGCCACACGACGCGAACGCACCGGCACCTACGTGGAGCGCGACTGGGACGACGCATCCGGCACGCCCATCGTGGTGGAGCGCTACCGCTACCGCGAGACGCTGCCCGGCGGCCTGGTGCACGACATCCTCGGCCAGCCGGTGGACCTGCCCGAAGATAGCGGTCCGGTGGACGACACCGGGGTATACGTGGTGCCGCCTGGCCACTACTTCGGCATGGGCGACAGCCGCGACAACTCGGCCGACAGCCGCTTTCAGGCGCAGCTCGGCTACATCCCGGCCGAAAACCTGATCGGCCGGGCGGAGCTCCGGCTGGCTTCGTTCGAGCCGGGCGCGCGGGCTTGGCAGGTGTGGCGGTGGCCTACGGCAATCCGGTTCGGGCGGTTCTTGGGGCGGGTTCGGTAGGCAAGGAAGGCCTTCTTTTCTGAAGAAAAGAAGCAAAAGACTTTTGTCCATGCTGTCGCGGGCCTTTTCGGCAGGCGCGCGCGGGGCGCTTTGGGCGCTCGGCTTGGCTGCCTGCCTCGCTTTCGTGATGGCACCTGCGCGCGAGGTCACCACAAGCATCACCATCGATGCCACGCCCGCGCAGGTGTGGGCGGTGCTGACGGACACCGCATCCTACGCGACGTGGAACCCGGACAAACGCCTGGTAGGCCGCCTGGAACCGGGCCAGGTGATCGAACACGACGAGGGCCTCGGCGACGACCGCTGGGTGTTCCACCCCGTGGTGCTGACGGCCACGCCCGGTCGCGAGTTGCGCTAGTTCGGCCGGGTCTGGTTCTGGCACGTCTTCGATGCGGACCACTTCTTCCTGCTCTCGCCCGCCGCAACCGGAACGCGGCTGGTGCAAGGCGAGCGCCTGCGCGGCGTGGCGCTGTGGGTGTTCGATACCGGACCCCTGGAAGACGGGTTCCGCACCGTCAACGCGGCGCTGAAACGGCGGGTGGAGCTGCCGCGCTAGGCCGTGCTACACGGCGCCGGCCGAAACAACGGAGATCACGGATGCGCGTCACCGCCCTTGCGGCCGGACTAGCCCTTCTGCTGCCTCTCCCCAGCAGGGCGCAACCCCGCCCGCTGGACGAGGCTGCCGTAAGCGCGTTCCTAAGGGCCGAAGAAGCCGCCACCACCCGGCTGGACTGGACCGCAGTGCAGGCCGGCTACACCGCGGACGCAAAGATCTTTGGTCTGTACTACGACCGCGATCACGTGCCCCATATTCATGATGGCCCTGCAGCCGCCGACAACGCGACAATGGCGGCCCTGACGACGGCGCGCCGCAACGCGACCGGGGCAGTAGCCGTGCATCAAGTGACCGTCGCACCTGACGGGCAGCGCGCCACGGTTTCCTACGAACGTGACACGGAGTACGACCAGGGCGGCAAGCACATGCAACGCAGCTTCGACATGACCGCGATCATCAAGCTTGTCGATGGTTCAGCGAAGTTCTTGCAGGTGATCAGCCTGGAGCGGCCACGGCAGTAAGCTGGCTCTGTATGAGAAAGCAAAAGCGATCTCTCGCCTCGATGGCAGAAAGTTCTGGCTTACCGCAAACATGGCGCCCGCCGTAAACCCAAGGCAATACAAACGTCCAGGCTCTACGCAAAAGTTCCGAACAACTCAAGGCTGAGCAGGTTCATGGATGTCTAAGATGTCGAATATGGTACAGTTTTGAGCGTGCCTCGGCTTTAAAGGACGAGGATAGTGGCATGGTATGCGGCTCATCTTGTAATGCAAGTCAAGTTCAAAACAGGAACCCAGACTCCGATCCCGATCTGAGAAAACATCCACTTGATCGAGGCGACAGACGAACACGAACTATCGCAGAAATGTCAGAGTTTGGGTCAAGCAAGCGAAGGTGATAGCGATAGCTCGTTCCGTTGAAGAAATCGACCGGCGACCTGGGTGTTTAAAGAAGTAAAAAGGTCGTTTCAATCTTTAACTTAACTAATACTAACGGCCGTAAACTTTGACCTATAGACAAGCATGGGGCTCTGCCCCAAAC
>CAXTBC010000083.1:0-12490 GCA_964242595.1 uncultured Acetobacteraceae bacterium
AGCTGCGCGCCATCGCCGGATCCCGTGCCGCCAGGCGATGCAGGCCGAGCCCGCTTGCGCCGCTTGAACGCCAGCTCGATCTGCCAGCGCGGCTGGTAGAGCGCCAGCACCCGCTCCGGCGGCACTTCCGCCGCCCTCAGCGAGGTCAGCACCAGCAGGAACCCGGCGGAGGCCAGCGTCATCGGCAGCAGCGCCTGGCGTGCCCGCTTCCTGTTGTGCTGCCGTCGGGCCGCCCGCGGCGCGCGTCCGGTGGCGGCCTCGTGCTGGCGCATGACCACGAGACGGGCCGGAAACGGATCGCGCGGCAGGCGGCCGCCCCCCGGGGCCCGGCTGCGTCACCAGCACCGCCACCTCAGCCACCTGTCCCGGCGCCAGGGTGGCGTAGACACCCGCCAGATCGGGACGCGCCCCCTGCGGCGTGGCCAGGCGCAGGCTGTTCCACCGACCCGCACCACGAAGTCTGCTCCGGATGCCAGCACATGCTGTAGCCCAGCAACCTTGGCGTCGCCGCGATCGCCGACCGCCACGTCGCCCGCCCCGAACGCGAACCGGGCGAACCCTCGCCCTGCTCCGCTCCGGTCAGCTCCAGCGCGGTGAAGCCGGCGATGGCAGGCTCGTAGGCCGGGTGCAGCCGCCAGCTGGTGCCATCAGCGCCGGGGTGGCTGACGCTGCTGGCGTCCATGATCCGCAGTCGCCGACCCGGCAGCACCGCGGCAGCGGCCCCCTGTCTGCCAGCAGCGCCCCGGCGATCTGCCCCAGCCACCCGGCCGCCCCACGCAACGCCGCCGCAGCGCCACGTCCGACAGCCGGGCCACACCGCTGAGCCCGGCCCACGCCGCGGCCGAGCGCAGGCTCAACCCGCCCGGACCATGCGACAGCGCCAGCCGCAGCAGCGTCGCCGCGTCCCCCACCGCACGCCGCCGCACCAGTGCCCCAGCCGCCCGCGCCAACGCCTCCAGGTCCAGAACCCCCCCTTAGCCGCTCCAGCAGGGCACCCCAGTGCGGATCAGGATCAAGCGTCAACGCAGTAGCTGCGCCGACAGGCATCCGCCCCTGGACAACGCCGCTCCACCCCAAGTCCAGCCCCAAAGTTCGCGCCTATGGGGCAGAGCCCCTGGCCTTCTTCCTGAGGAGTTAAGGCGGTCAGTCACGCTTCGTTACAGGTCACCTCAACAACCAACCATGCGGCGGTTCGGGAAAGATCACCAGCGTCCCCGCCTTCACCGGCGACCGGTTCGCGGCCAGCACGGCGGTGTAGGGCGGCGGAGTGACGCCACGGTAGACCTTGTCATAGAGCACCCGAATGTCGTCGCCCGCCGCGGCGACCAGCACCAGCCCCGGCCCTGGGCTTGCGGCAGTCCTGACTTCAGGTACGGCTGGTTCCGGAGCGCCGTCCAGGCCCATCCCGGCCAGTTGGCGCGCCAGCGGTGCGAAGTCCAACGTCTGGACAGGGCCGAAGCGCACGGACGACAGCAGCCGGATCGAACTCGGCATCGGCAACGGGCGAGGATTTGCCAGCGGCGGCGCGACCGCACTGGCCGCCAGCGTGACCGCCACGGCAAACGCCGAGGCCAGGGCCAGGGCCGGTCGTCGCGGCTTCCATCCGGCAAGGCCTGCTGCGCCGGTTGAACGGCGTGGCGCCGTGGTGCCGCGCGCCCGCCGCAGCCTCTCGCTACGGACCAGCGCGTCGGAGACCCGCGCGTTCAGCAGCGCCGCCACGCCGTGGGACTGGCCGACCACGTCGGCCAAGGCCGCCCGGCCGACCAGCCTGCGCCGCTTCCGGCCCGCCTGAGCGAGCCTGTGGCGGACATAGGCGGCGGCCTCGTCGTCCTCGAAAGGCACCAGGATGTAGCACGACGTGCTGGCCTCCCGCAGGTCTTCAAGGCCGGGCCCGTTCAGGCCCGGCCACGGCCCGACCTCGCCGAGCAGGACGAGCTGGATGGCAGGTGCCCCGACGTCTCGCCGTGCAACGAGCGACCAGAGATACGTGAACAGTCCGGCCGGGCAGGCCTTCGCGTCATCGACGAACAGGACCAGCCGTTGGGTGCCGCCGCCGCCCGGGCCGCATGCCTGCGCGATGAGGCGCCGCATTTGTGCGGCGTCATGCACGGCGCCGCTGGCCCGGACCACCAGGTCGCCGCGCGCCCGTAACCGCGACGCCAGGTGCAGGCCGAGATGGGTCTTGCCGACACCGCGGCATCCCCTGATGGTCAGGACGTTGCACCCGGCCGAAAGCTCGCCTGTCGCCTGGTCCATCAGCCTGGCGCGCGATTCCGTATGGAATGAGTCCTCGGGTGCAGCCGCCGGCCACTCGTAATCGTAGAAGCTCTGCAGCTCGTGATCCATCGACTCATCCTGTTGCGGTCAGCGTGGCAAGAAGCCGGCAGCGTGGTTCATCGGGACGCCAGGGCGTCGGCGATCCGCGACGCCGCGCTCTCCGGCGTCAGGCGTGCGATGCGTCGGCGCGCGAGCGCACGCATCGCCGCCATCCGGTCCGGCGGCGTGTCCACGGCACGCGCGATGGCGACGCGCATCGCGGCGGGGTCGGACGGGTCGAACGTCCAGCCAGTCTGCCCGTCTTCCACCAGCTCGGTGACAGCCTGGGCCAGCACGCTGCCCAGCACCGGCAGGCCGGCCGCCATCGCCTCGTTGACCACCAGTCCCCACTCGTCGAGCAGGCTGGGGAAGGCGAGCAGGTCGCACTGGGCGTAGTAGGCGGGCATGTCGTCGTAGGGCACGGCACCGCAGAAACGCTGTTCCAGGTTGCCTGGCAGCGCCTGGGCGGCCAGCTCGCCGGCCAGCTCGCCGTCGCCCAGCCACCAGATCTCCACGCGGCGGTCCGGGTTGGCCTGCGCCCAGGCGATCACGGCACGCAGGAACGGCACCAGGCCCTTGCGCGCGGTCAGCGTGCCGGCGCAGAGCAGGCGGCAGGCCAGGCCCTCGTCGCGGGTACGCGGCACGGCGGCGAAGCGGCTGACGTCGACGGGCTGGTTGATCCGGTGTATGGCTTGGTCCGGCACGCCGAAGCGCGCGACGTAGCGGGCGCCGCTCTCTCCGTTCACCAGCACTGCGTCGGCATGGCTGAGGATGTAACGCCGCAGCGCGGTGCGCAGGCGGCCCCAGTTGCGCTCGCTGTGTTCAGACAGCTTGCACCAGATCAGCAGGCGCGTGCGCGGCCGCAGCTTCTTGTAAAGCACCGCCTGCAGGCTGCGCGCGCCGAGTTCCACCGAGATCACAGCGTCCGGCCGGAAGCGCAGCAGGCGGGGGATCGTGTCGTACGGCACATGGAGCTGCAGCACGCGCGAGAAGCCTAGGCTGTCTCGGTACGGCCGGCGCACCGTCAGGTTGCGCTGCACGGCCACGTCCAGCGTGCCCCACTCCACCGCCCAGTTGCGGTCGCTCTCCATCGGCGTGGAGACGAAGACCCGGAAGGCGCCGACCTTGGCGGCAAGCCGCTCGTAGAAAAGCACCCTGTAGGGAGCGACGAAGTTCTGCAGCAAGGCGACGCGCATGGGCCCCTCACTGTGTCAGGTAAAGGCCGATGCGGCGCTGGGTGACGCCCAGCGTCGAGTAGCGGCCGTACTGGTCCAGATCCACCATCGACAGCAGCAGGCCGCCGACGCGGCCGCCCGCGCTGACCACCTGGCGCAGGGCCGAAGCGGCGGCCTGGCAGCGCGTCTCCTGCCAGCGCACGATGAACACCGTCTGGTCGGCCAGCCTGCATAAATGGCGTGAGTCCGACACGGCGAGGACCGGCGCGCAGTCCAGCACCACGAGGTCGTAGGCCTCCGACAAATTGCCGATCAGCCGGCGCATGGCGGGCGAGGCGAACAAATCCGGCGCCGTGTTGCCGAGCGTTCCGGCCGGCAGGACGTGCGCGCCGGACAGCGGGTCGCCGACCAGCACGTCGTCGAGCTCGGCGCCGTTCTTCAGGCAGTCGGTCAGGCCCGGGCCGCGCGGCGTGTTCAGCACCTTGTGCAACGACGGCCGCCGCAGGTCGCAATCGACGATCACCACGCGCTTGCCGCAGCTCGCCATCATGCGCGCCATCGACAGCGCTACCGACGTCTTGCCTTCGCCCGGCAGCGCCGAGGTCATCAGGATCACCTTCGGCGCGCGCTCCATGCCGGTCAGCATCAGGCCGGTATGCAGGTTGCGGATCGCCTCGCCGAACGGCGACGCCGGGCGGTCCAGGATGTGGCGCTCCGGTGAGCGCTGGCGCGCATCCTTGCGCTTCAGCAGCGGCACCAGTCCGAGCGCCGGCACACCGAGCGCGGCTTCCAGCTGTTCGAGCGTGGTGAAGCCGCGGTCCAGGCTTTCGACGGCTAGCACAAGCAGGGCGGCCACCAGGCAGCTCGCGATGAACACGGCAGGCAGGATCACGCTCTTCTTCGGGAAGGACGGCGCCTGCGGCCGTTCCGCGCGCGAGACGATCTTGGCGTCCGCCTGCTGCAGCCCGCTCTGGATGTGCGTCTCCTTGGCGCGCGCGAGCAGGTGGTCGTACAGCGCGCGGTCCGCGTCGGCCTCCTGCTGCAGCGCGCGCAGCTCGATCTCGCTCTCGGTGCCGGTGCTGCTCTGCGCCCGCAACGCGTCGAGGTTGTGCGAGAGGGCGTGTTCCTGCGCCTCGGCGGCGCGCACGTCCTGCCGCAGGCCGAGCGCGTTGGGGTTGATCGACGACGCGGCATCCAGGCGCGCGTGGGCGACGGCGACCGCCTCCTGCGCGTGGATCACCTCGTTGCCGAGCTCGCTCATCTGCTCGGTGAGCAGGGAGGTCTCGCGCCCGAGCACGAGCCCGCTCTTGCGCCGGTAGGCAGCCACCGCGGTGTCCGCATCGACCATCTGCTGACGCAGCTCCGTCACCCGCTGGTCGAGCCAGACATGCGCCTGGATCGTCGCGTCCGTCTTCGCCTTGAGCTGGTTGGCGATGTAGGAGTCCGCCACCGCGTTGGCCAGGCTGGCCGCCAGGACAGGGCTAGTGCTGGTGAAGCTGACGCCGATCACCCGCGAGCGGCCCTTGGCGGCGACATCGAGGTCCTGCAGGAAGCTGTCCACCGGCACCGAGAGCGGGTCTTGCGGCGAGACGAGCGGGTCCGTGGACGCGCCCGCCTGTTGCGTGAACGAGAGCGGCAACAGCCCCGCGTCCGCCGCGTGCAAGGACGGCGCCGCGCCATGTGGCTGCACCAGCCGCGCGAGCGATGCGTATTGCGTGGCGATGAACGCGCCGGCGGCTTGCAACGGCCCGAGCGGCTGCAGCGCGGGATCGAACTGGGGGCGTTTGTCCAGCCTGAAGCGCTCGACGATTCCACGCGCGATGCCGCGCGAGCGCAACACCTGGATTTCGCTCTCGATCACGTCGCTGTCGCCGGACAGGCCGGAGAGCACCGCCTTCAGGTCGACCACCTGCTCCTCGCGCGGACCGACGATCAGGTCGGCCTCGGCGGTGTAGCGCGGCTTGAGCTGGCCTACCGCAATCACCGCCGCCACGTTAAGCACGACCACCGTCAGCAAGGCCAGGCGGCTGCGCCGCATGAAGCTCTGTCCGAGACCACGCAGCTTGGTGCCGGCCGCAGTGCCGGCCGAGCGATCGTTGACAATCCAGGCAGGCTCGTTTGCGCGGACCGGGACGTTGGTGACTGCGATGGACTGCGGCGGCGCCATGTTGCGTCCTCGAACTCCGTGCTTGCCTCGCGGCGCGGCGCTTTCGCTGACGTGACTAGCAGGATGGTGGCAGTGGCGGTCCGGTGTAAGCGTATTACTCCGTTAGGTCGGCACAGGTGGAGGAAGCGGTTCTTTTTCAAAAAAGAACCAAAAAACTTTTGCTTCCTGTCGGGTGCAAGCGGACAAGGCCGCGTCTAGTCAGTAAACTTTTTTGCTTCCTTTTTTCAAAAAAGAAGGACTTCCTTTTCCCAGGCTGCAAACATCCGCTTTTCCCCATAGAGCGCCCGTGCACGCGCCTTATTGGCCAGCCCCACGCTGCGCCCATCCGCCGCCATCAACCGCAACAGCCCGTTGGCAAACGCGTTATCATCCAACGGCGTTACGAACGGCGCGTTCTCCCCGGCCACCATGTCACGCACGTCGCCCACGTCCGTGCACACGGCCGGCAGGCCCGCGGCCATGGCTTCCAGCAACGACAGCGGCATCTGCTCGGTGTCCGACGACAGCGCGAAGGCGTCAAAACCGGCGAGCCAGCGTTCCGAAGCGGTGCTGTGGCCGACGAGGTGGGCGTCGGCGGCGATGCCCAGCGTGGCGGCGAGCGCTTCCAGCCCCGGGCGCTCCGGCCCGTCGCCGACGATCACCAGGCGGGCGGCGCGGCGGGCGCGCAGGACGGCAAAGGCGCGCAGCAGGCGGCCGAGGTTCTTCTCCGGGCGCAGGGCCGCCACGGTGCCGACGACCGGGCCTTCCCCGGCGGGGAGCGGCATGGGCGCGGCACCGGAGAAGCGCGCAAGGTCGATGCCGTTGGGGATCAGGCGCAGGCGGCGTTCCGGCAGGCGCCACTGGCTGCGGGCGATGCGGGCCAGGGTCTGCGAGGGCAGCACCAGCGTGCTGCCGCGCAGCGCCAGGCGGCGG
This sequence comes from uncultured Acetobacteraceae bacterium, assembly GCA_964242595.1. GTDB lineage: Bacteria > Pseudomonadota > Alphaproteobacteria > Acetobacterales > Acetobacteraceae > BOG-908. The sequence continues at coordinate 6,571 of CAXTBC010000083.1, forward strand.
GTCAGCACGCGGCGGGGGATCTGGCTACTTCGTTCCTCCGGCCCGAAACCGTCCTCCGAATGCACGTGGCGCAGCCTGGCCAGCCGCGCGCCGATCGCCCACTCGATGGCGCCCCAGTTGCTGGTGACCACGCAATCCGGCTGGGCGGCCGCCAACAGGCGTCGCGCGTTGAGGATGGAGGCGGCCATGCGGCCGCCGGCGTGGCCGGAGGCCGGCGTGCGGACGTCCAGGCCCGGGTCGAGCTTTTCCAGGCAGGCGAGCTCGCCGTTCAGCGAGACCACGGTGTGGCGCACTGCCGGGCCGAGATGGTTGGCCAGCGCGGCGAAGCGCACCTGGGCGCCACCCACGCCGAAGCCGGGGAATACCCAGAGCAGGTGGGCGGGCGGCGGCCTCACGCGGGCAGGGGGGCCAGCACGGGCGCGGCACCGGCCGGCGCGGTGGTGGCCAGGGCGGCCAGGAAGCCCTCGAAGGCCAGCAGCAGCCAGATCACCTGGGCGTGGTCTCGGGCGCCGCTCTCGTGCGCGTCCAGCAGGCGGCCGATCGCAGCGCCGTCGAACAGGCCGCTGCCCAGCATCACCGGGCCGCCCAGCAGCGCGCGCAGGCGGGGCATCTGGGCGCGGAACAGCGGGGCGAGGTCGCTGGTGAAGCCCTGCTTGGGCCGGTAGAGCACGCCGCGCGGCAGCAGCGGCTCGAGCGCGTGTTTCAGGATGTGCTTGCCGCCGCCAGGGCCGATCTTCAGCGCGGCGGGCAGGCGCAGGCCCCAGCTCAGGAACTCGTGGTCCAGGAACGGCGCGCGCACCTCTAGCGAGGCGGCCATGCTGGCGCGGTCCACCTTGGTCAGGATGTCGCCGGGCAGCCAGGTCGCCAGGTCCACCAGCTGGGCCTGCAGCAGCGGGTCGGCCTCGTGCGCCGCGTCCATCACCGCGCGCACCGGGGCGAACGGGTCGTGTCCGGCGATCGCCGCGCGCAGGCCGGGGCTGAACAGCGCGTGGCGCTCTGCCCGCTCGCTGCGCGCGACGGTCCGCGCGTAGCCCTGTGCCGAGTCCAGGCTCAGCTCGGTGAGCGTGGTCTTGGCGCGCAGGAAGCGCGGCGCGCGGTCCAGCTTGGGATACAGCGCGGCCAGCGTGCCGATGGCGTGGCGCCGCACGCCAGGTGGCAGGTGGCGGCGGACCGAGCTGACCAGGTTGTGCCAGCGGTGCCGGCGGTAGCCGCCGAACACCTCGTCACCGCCGTCGCCGGACAGCGCCACGGTGGCGTGCTGGCGGGCGAGCCGGCAGACGGTGAGCGTGGGCACCGCGGAGCTGTCGCCGAACGGCTCGCCGAAGACGCGCGCCTGGGCGCGGGCGCCGGCGATCATGTCGGTGGCGGCCGCGCGGTCGTTGTGCTGGCGCGTGGCGTAGCGCTCGGCCACCTGGCGGGCGAACGGGGTCTCGTCCTCGGCGCCCTCGAAGCCGATGGTGAAGGTGTCCAGCTTCGTGCTCCGTTGCGGCGCCGCGGCGGCCACCACGGCGCTGCTGTCCACGCCGCCCGAGAGGAAGGCGCCGAGCGGCACGTCGGCCACCAGGCAGGCGCCCACCGCGCGGGTGAGGTGGTCGCGGAGCAACGGCGCGGCGTCCGCCTGGCTGCACGGCGCGGTCGTGGCCGGCGGGGACCAGTAGCGCGCGATGCGCGGCGGCCGGCCGCTGCGGTCCAGCGTCAGCGTGCTGGCCGCCGGCAGCTTGAAGACGCCCTCGAAGATGGTGGCCGGTTCGGGCACGTAGCCGTAGGCGAAGAAGTCCTCCACCGCCTCCGGCCGGATCGCCCGCGAGGCGCCCGGGTAGGCCGCAAGGGCCGCCATCTCCGAGCCGAACACGAAGGTGCCGCCTACGTACGTATAGTAGAACGGCTTCTCGCCCATGCGGTCGCGCGCGCAGAACAGCACCTGCTGCGTGCTGTCCCACAGCGCGAAGGCGAACTGGCCGGACAGCCTGGCGACGCAGTCGGGCCCCCAGCTCTCCCAGGCGTGCACGACGGCTTCGGTGTCGCACCGGTTGGCGAAGACGTGGCCTTCGCTCACCAGCGCGGCGCGAACCGTTTCGAAATTGAAGATCTCGCCGTTGAAGACGATGGCGATGCGCCGGTCCTCGTTGAACATCGGCTGCTGGCCACCGGCCGGATCGATGATCGCCAGCCTGCGGTGGCCGAGCGCGATGCCGTCCTGCCGCAGGAAGCCCTCGCCATCCGGGCCGCGATGGGCAATCGCGTCTGTCATGTCGTTGATAGAACGGAGTTCTTGCGGGTTGGCGGACGTGGTCTGGAAGATGCCGGCGATACCACACATGGGCGTTGATCCGTTCTGCTCGCGACCAGGTTAACAGATCGGTGGTTGTTGTGCAGCGCCGGAGCAAGTGCAAAATTTGAACAGAGTGGACGTGTAGTCTCAAAAAATCTGAGAAACTCGACCGAGAATTGTTGCGCTTGAGGATATGATCTGCTATCCAGCCGTCATCGGGCGTGAGCGCCCAGGCCGACGGGGGAATGTCTCATGAACCGTTTCAAGATCATGGCTGTTGCGGCCGCGCTTTCGCCGTTGGTCGCCACCGGCGCCGCGCACGCTCAGGCGACGAGTGCGCCGATCACCTTTGCGCAGGTCACCGACATCAACACCGGGAACGGCTTGTCCTTCGTTAACGACGGCAACGGCAACGGGTTGTTGAACACCGATGTTTCGTCCGGCGACATGGTGAACTTCAGCTACGAGAACATCGTCGGTGTGACGCCCGCACTGTCCGGCACGTTGTCGGCGATCGAGCTGATCAACAACGGCGCCGGCGTGTCCACGACGAGTTTGGCGACCCAGTCCACCGACGGGCAGTATACCGACTCGCAGAACTTCAACTCGGCTTTCAAGATCAGCTACCTGCTGGCCGGTGCTGCTACAGGGGCCAACAACCTTCTGACACTGACGATCACGCCGATCACCGCGGCGCAGACCGGATACCTGATCAGCGGCCAGGACGAGGGTTCGGGCGGCAGCTCCAGCACCTCGAACACCGGCCGTGCTTCGTTGGCCTACACCGAAACGTTCACGTCGGACTTCCTGAAGTTCCAGACCGGTTCCACCATCACGGCGGGCTTCAGCTTCTCGGCGGTGGTGCCTAGTTTCACCATCGGTGCCGACGGACTGTTGAATTCGTTCACCTACGACCAGACGGGTACGTTCTCCTCCAACCCGCCGCCAGCGTTCGTGCCCGAGCCCGGCTCCCTCGCGTTTGTCGGTTTCGGCCTGGTGGGACTGACTGTTCTGTTCCGCCGCCGCCAGTTCATCTAGCTCGTCTTGTTGCCTGCCAGGGGCTTGTCGGTAGGAGCCGCCGCGCTTCTTTGGGTGGCGGCTGTTCCGCTTGTGGCGTCAGCCAAGACGTTGGAAGTGGGTGCCGGCAAGCCCTTCGCCACGCCATCTGCTGCTGCCGGCGTCGCCGGTTCGGGTGACCGTATCCTGATCTTCCCCGGCCAGTATTTCGACTGCGCCGTGCTGGCCGCCAGCCACCTGACCGTGGAAGGCGCGGGCGATGCCGCCAGCGTGGTGCTCACCGACAAGACGTGCGGCGGCAAGGCCCTGTTGGTGGTGGACGGCGACGACATCACCGTGCGCAACCTGACTCTGACGCGCGCCCGCGTGGCGGACGGCAACGGCGCCGGTATCCGCGCCGAGGGCGGCAACCTCACCGTCGAGGGAGTACGCTTCATCAACAACCAGGATGGCATCCTGACCAACGCCAACCCCGCGATGACCCTGACGGTGCGCCACAGCCAGTTCACCAGGAACGGCGTCTGCCAGCAGGCCTGCGCGCACGCCATCTACGCCGGCAAGATCGCCAGCCTGATCGTGCAGGACAGCGTGTTCCGCGACACGCGCGACGGTCACGACATCAAGTCCCGCGCGGCGCGTACCGAGGTCACCGGCTGCGACATCGCCGACGGGCCTCAGGGCACGGCCAGCTACCTGATCGAGGCGCCGAACGGCGGCGGCCTGGTGGTGCGCGGCAACACGCTCGAGAAGGGTCCGCTCGCCGGCAACCACACGGCCGCCATCTCCATCGGTGCCGAAGGCGTGGACCAAGCCACGCCGGAGATCACCGTGGAGGGAAACCACATGACCAACGACGGCAACTACCGGACGGCGTTGGTCGCCAACATGACGGCGACCGAGGCCACGCTGCGCGGCAATACGCTGAGCGGGCCGGTGGATGCGCTGCATGGAGACGGCAGCAGCCAGTAGAAATGCGATTCGCTTCTGGCAGGGCTTCCTCGTGAAGAAGGCCAGGGCCTCTGCCCTTGGGCCCGCTCAGGACAAGCCTTAATACTAGCTTGCTTAAAGAGTGACCTTTGACCGAAGTGGCCAGCATAGGGCGAAGTAGCGCTTGAAGCTTTGAAGCGGTGCGCGTCGACCGTGCACCTTTCGTCCCGACATCCACATGCCGGGAAACATCGATGGCCTGTAGCCAAACCGGCGTTCTTCGAAGCTGCTTCCGAATCTCGCGGTCGTCACTGCTTCCGGGAACCTGACCCCATGTTAGGCCCACATGCCTCCAGGTAGCCGCTTCCTCTTGAAACCTTATAGATACCAGGAGTCACGCGGGCAGCTTCGAGCTATCCTGAGCGACGCTGTGGCCTCCCTTTAAGGTATTTGCTGAGCCGAGCTACCTTGATCAGCGACTAGGTATAGTCACACACTGAACGCACCAAACCATAATATCATCAGTTACAGGAGTTACAGCGACCCGTCACTTCATAGCTTACCTGGCATCAAGTAAAGCCGTGCAGTGGCACGCGACGACTCAATCCTCAAGGCGCAGCTCCAGCAGCCTGAAATGCGCGTCGATCAACCGGTTTGTAAACGGATGCCCGTAACCGTCCAGGAGCTCGGCCCGCATCGCGACAGACCGCTCTGCCACGCAGAGCAGGTCGCCAGCGATCTCGAGGTCGACAAGGTCGCAGGCGTGATCGAAAGCGCTAAAAACCTGCAAGATCAGCCTGGCGTGCGCCTGCCCCTTGTCGTGCGACATGCCCATCTCTGCTTTGCGGCATTGCACCTGCGAGCCCATCCGCGTTGCTCCGTCCCGGTTGACGACAGCTCTGACGCTGCCTATGGCCGCAGTCGTGCTAGCTCGAGCCATCGGATGCAGGCGGAGCTCTAACGTTATCGCGAGCATCAAGCCTAGGCTGGAGGGAACGCCGCCGCAGACGGCGGTTTATGGGTGAACTCACGTAGGAGAACGCCATGGCATCTGCCCCGAACTTCCCCACCCACATGGATGGCGGCTGCCGCTGCGGGCAGGTGCGCTACCGTATAGCCGGCGCGCCGCGCTTCAGCTTTGCCTGTCACTGCCACGACTGCCAGCAATTCAGCGCCAGTGCGTTCTCGATGGGCCTGGTGATCGACGACGGGCAGTTCGAATTGATGACCGGCACGCTGCGCACGTGGAGCAAAATCGGCAGCAGCGGCAAGCCGAGCGTTAATTCCACCTGCCCCGTCTGCGGCACCTGGATCCACACGCGGCCGCAAAGCCAGCCCGGCGTCACCGTGCTGCGGCCGACCAGTCTGGACGTGCACGGTTGGGTGCGCCCGGTGGCGCAGCTGTTTACCCGCAGCGCGTTGCCTTGGGCGCTGCTGCCTGTGCAGTTCAGCTACGATACGGAGTTTTCCGACCCCGAGCCGATTGCCAAAGCGTTTGCTTTGGGTGGTATTTCGCCCTGAGGGAAGGAAGAAAGGCCTTCTTCGAGAAAAAGAAGCAAAAAGCTTTGTCCGCTTGGCGTGGCGCTCTCCAGGCGCATCCGACAGGGAGCAAAAGCTTTTTGGTTCTTTTTGTCGAAAAAGAACTGCTTACACCAACGGCCTTTAATGTTGACCTGTGAAGGAAGGCCAAGGGCTCTGCCCCTG
>CAXTBC010000084.1:0-12475 GCA_964242595.1 uncultured Acetobacteraceae bacterium
AGCCCTTGGCCTTCCTTCACAGGTCAACATTAAAGGCCGTTGGTATTAGAACCTGCTCATCGGGCGTTCTAAACAGGTGGGGGCCTGGGGCCTCGAGGCCCCAGCGGGGTTTGGGGCAGAGCCCATTCTTGCTTGCCGGTCAAGACTTGGGCCGCTGAAATTACAGCACGGTCCTAAACCTTCGCCTTCGCCGCCTCCTCGGCGACCAGCTCCTTTTTCGACAGCTTGCCCACCATCGTCTTGGGCAATTCGGCCCGTACCTCTACCTCGCGCGGCATTTCGATCTTGCTCACGTAGTCGGCCAGGAAGGTCCGCAATGCCTCGGGCGTGGCGTGGGCACCCTCCTTCAGCGTCACGAACGCCTTGGGCGCCTGGCCGCGATACGCGTCGGGCAGCCCGACCACCACGGCGTCGCGCACCGCCGGGTGCTGGTAGAGCGCCTCCTCCAGCACGCGCGGATACACGTTGTAGCCGCCGCAGATGATCACGTCCTTGATGCGGTCCACCAGGAACAGGTAGCCGTCCTCGTCCAGGTAGCCCACGTCGCCGGTGCGCAACGCGCCGTCGATCATCACGCGCGCGGTCTCGTCCGGGCGTTTCCAGTAGCCGCGCATCACCTGCGGGCCACGTATGCACACCTCCCCGCGCTCCCCCTGCGGCAGGAGACGGGCGGGGTCATCCAACGCGCGTATCTCGATGGTGGTGCCGGTGATTGGCAAGCCGGCCGAGCCTTCCTTGTAGGTGCGTCCCGGCGGCGTAAAGGTTACCGAGGGCGACGTCTCCGACAGGCCGTAGCCCTCCATCAGCCAGCAGCCGGTCAGCGCCATGAAGCGGGTGCGCACCTCGGTCGGCAGCGGCGCGCCGCCGGACATGCAGATCTGGATGCTGCTCATGTCCACCGGCGACTCGGCGGCGGCAGCGGCGGCCACCAGGGCCGAGTAGATGGTGGGCACCGCGGGGAACAGCGTCGGTCTCGCGCGGGCGATGGTGGCCAGCACCTGAGCCAGCTCGAAGCGCGGCAGCAGCACCATTTCGGAGGCCGCCATCACGCTGGCCAGCATCACAGCGTGGAGCGCGAACACGTGGAACAGCGGCAGCACGCCCAGCACCCGGTCGGTGCCGTGCGGCCGCTCGCCCAGATCGTGCAGGGCCTGGGCGGCATTGCAGGTCAGGTTGGCGTGCGTCAGCTCCGCCCCCTTTGGCACGCCCGTGGTGCCGCCGGTGTACTGTAGAACCGCTGTCTGTTCCGGGTCGATCGCCACGGGCGCCGGCGCTCCACCGCGGCGGACCAGCGTCCGGCTGCGCACCGAAACGCCGTCTTCGGCCACCGCTGCAAGGGCCGCCCGGCTGGCGATGCGGAACGCCTGGCCCTTCCACCAGGGCAGCGCCCCGGCCATGGAGCACACGACGATGTGGCGCAGCCCGCTGCGCGCGGCCACCGCCGCCACCTTCGGGTAGATCGCCGCCAGGTCGATGGTCACCATCACCTCGGTCCCGGAATCGGCGATCTGGTGGGCCAGCTCGCGTTCCACGTAGAGCGGGTTGAAGTTCACCACGATGCCGCCGGCCCGCAGGACGGCGAAAAAGTAGATTACCGAGTAGGGCGTGTTGGGCAGGCACAAGCCAACCCGCGTGCCCGCCGCCACGCCGATGTCCTGCAGGCCCCGCGTGGCCCGCGTCACGTCCTTCTCCAGCTCAGCATACGTCCAGCGCCGGCCGAGGAACAGGATGGCGGGGCTGGCCGCGAAGCCGGCGACGGCGTCCTCCAGCAGCGACGGGATCGTGCGGGGCGCTATCATGCGGCTTAGCTTTGCTGGTTACGCGTGCCCGCCGGCAGCTTGACGCTCAGGCCGTCCAGTTCCGGCGTCATCACGATCTGGCAGCCGAGCCGGCTGGTTGCCTGCAGGCCGAACGCCAGGTCCAGCATGTCCTCCTCGTCCTCCGTGGCCTTGGAGAGGCGCGGGTACCAGGCCGGGTCGACAACCACGTGGCAGGTCGAACAGGCCAGCGAGCCCTCGCACGCGCCTTCGATGTCCACGCCATGCTTGTGTGCCACCTCCAGCACGGACAGCCCGAGCGGCGCGTCGCATTCCTTCTGGCTGCCGTCGCGCAGGGTGAAGGTCATCTTGGGCATGGGTGCTGGGCCTCTGCTGGTTCCGGACAGGACGGGTTTGCCGCCACGTGCGCGTAGGCGGCACACAGCGCCTCCGCCGCGGCGTCGATCTCGGCTTCGGCAGTAAAACGTCCGATACCCATACGCAAGGTGCCGGCGGCTTGCGCGCGCGTCAGGCCCATCGCGCTCAGCACGTGGCTGGGCGCCACGTCGGCCGAGGTGCAGGCCGATCCGGTCGAGACGCACAGGCCGGGGGCGGCTTGCATCAGCTCCAGCGCGGCGGCGCCGGGGAAGCGCAGGCTCAGGCTGCCGGCCACCCGCGGGGCGCCGGCCGCGTTGTCCACCAGTCCGGGTATGCGCGCGGCCAGGGTCGCCGCCAGCCTGTCCCGCAAAGCGCCAACCCGCGCCGCGTCGGCCACCAGCTCGGCCGCTGCCAGCCGGGCCGCCACGCCGAAACCTACCACCAGCGGCGCCGGCACGGTGCCGGAGCGCAGGCCACGTTCCTGCCCGCCGCCGGAGAACAGCGGCGTCAGCCTGACCCGCGGCCGCCGCCGTACGTAGAGCGCACCCACACCCTTCGGCCCGTACATCTTGTGCGCGCTCAGCGAGGCCAGGTGCAGGCCGAGCGCCCCCACGTCGATCGGCACCCTGCCGGAGGCCTGCGCCAAGTCGGCATGCACCAGCGCGCCGGCCTGCCGTGCCTGCCGGGCGATGCCGGCCAGGTCCTGGATGACGCCGGTCTCGTTGTTCACCGCCATCACGCTCACCAGCAGCGTGGGCGTGGCCAGCGCGTGGGCCAGCCGGGCAGGATCCAGCAGGCCGCTGGACTCCACCGGCAGCACCACCGGCTCAAAGCCCTCGGCCGCCAGGTCCGCCACGCTGCCCAGCACGCATTTATGCTCGGTGGCCAGCGTGACGATGCGCCGCGCGCCGCCGGTGCCGGCGTGGCGCGCGGCGCCCTTGATGGCCAGGTTGTTGGCTTCCGTGGCCCCCGAGGTCAGCACGATCTCGCGCGGCTCGGCGCCGACCAGGGCCGCCACGTCTGCGCGGGCCTGCTCCACCGCCTCGGCCGCCTCGTGGCCCATCGCGTGCTCGGCGCTGTGCGGGTTGCCGAACGCGCGGGTGAACCAGGGCAGCATGGCCTCCACCACGCGGGGGTCGCACGGCGTGGTGGCCTGGTTGTCCAGGTAGATCATGCCGGTTGCAGCGCCCGGGAGGCAGGCAGGGCCGCGTAGGCGGCGGCGAAGCTGTCGATGTCGGCCTCGGTGGCGTTCCAGGGCAGGGAGACGCGTATGGCGCAGCCGGCCAGCGCGCCTAGGCCCATCGCGTCCAGCACGCGGCTGCGCGCCACCTTGCCGGAACTGCACGCGGCGCCGGCCGAGACGGCGACGCCCGCCAGGTCCAGCGCGATCACCTGGGTGTCCGCCCGCAGGCCGGGCCGCCCCAGGCAGGTGGTGTTGGCCAGGCGCGGGCCCGCGCCGCACACCACGGCGCCAGCCCGCACGGCGGCGGCCTCCGTACGGTCCCGCAGCGCGCCCAGGAGGCTGGCGGGCGGGCAGGCCTGCAACGCCGCGGCCAGCCCGGCGATCGCCGGCAGGGCCGGCGTGCCCCCCCGCCGCCCGCGTTCCTGGCCGCCGCCGGCGATCAGGGCGGCCAGGTCGGTGCCGGGGGAGAGCAGAAGGGCGCCGGCGCCCTTCGGGCCGCCGAGCTTGTGGCCGGAGATGGCCAGGCTGTCGGCCCCAAGCCCGGCCAGCGTGAAATCAAGGCGGCCGGCCGCCTGCACCGCGTCCACGTGCAGCCTGGCGCCGTGTGCGCGGCACAGGGCGGCGGCCTCGGCCATCGGGTGCAGCACGCCGGTCTCGTTGTTGGCCAGCATCAGGCAGACCAGGGCCGGCCCGTAGGCCAGCAGGTGCGCGAGTGCGTCCAGGTCGGCCCGCCCGCCGGAATCCACCGGCAGCACTTCGGCGCCCGGGCAGGCTGCGCGCACGGCGTCGTGCTCGGTGGCGCCCACGATCACCCGCCGCCCGGCCGACAGGCCGGTCACCGCCATCGCGTTCGCCTCCGTGCCGCCCGAGGTGAACACCACTTCGGACATGGCGGCGCCGAACCGTGCCGCGACAACCTCGCGCGCCGCTTCCAGCATCCGCCGCGCGGCCCGCCCGGCACCGTGGACGGAGGAAGGGTTGCCGCCCGTATCAAGCGCCGCGATCATGGCCGCGCGCGCCTCCGGCCGCAACACCTCGCTGGCGTTGGCGTCGAGGTAGACAGGAGGCCGGACTGGTTGCATGGCGGCCATGTGGCGTGGGCGGGGTCAACATGAAGTCCGGACGACGATTTCAGTGTCATCTGACCCGGTGGTCTGCCTATATTTGTGGCTGGCTCGCGCAAGCCCGAGCGCTGTTGCGGGGAAACCTGAGGCTTGCGCCTGCCATACCTGTGTCCGATGCGGCAATGCAGTGCCCGCGCGGACCCGATCCTGTTTGAGGCAAGCGCCCTGCCATGGTGCCGCCTTTGGAAGAACGAAGAAAATCTATGCCCGAGGTGATGTTCGCCGGCCCTGACGGGCGCCTGGAGGGTCGCTACCACCACAGCAAGGAGAGCGCCGCCCCTCTGGCGCTCATCATGCACCCGCACCCGCTGCATGGCGGCACCATGAACAACCGCATCACCTACACGATGTATCAGAGCTTTCAGAAGCTCGGCTTCAGCGTGATGCGCTTCAACTTCCGTGGCGTGGGCCGCAGCCAAGGTCGCTACGACGGCGGCATCGGCGAGATCGGCGACGCCGCCGCGGCGCTGGATTGGATGCAGATGGTCAATCCTAGCCATGGCGGCCTGTGGATCGCCGGCTACTCCTTCGGTGCGTTCGTGGGCATGCAATTGCTGATGCGCCGCCCGGAAGTCTCTGGCTGGATCTCGGTGGCACCCCCGGCCAGCCACTACGATTTCGGCTTCCTGGCCCCGTGCCCTTGCGGCGGCCTGCTGATCCACGGTGACGCCGACGAGCTGGTGCCCGAGCCTACCGTGCGCAAGCTGGTGGACAAGCTGAACACCCAGAAGAACGTGTCGGTGGACTACCGCATCTTCGCCGGTGCGGACCACGTGTTCGCCAACCATGCCGAGCAGGTCGGCGAGGCTACGGAGGATTACGTGAAGAAGGTGCAGGCGCGGAAGACGATGGCGTTGGCAGCGGATTAGGCAAGCAAGCAGTTCTTTTTTGAAAAAAGAACCAGAAAACTTTTACTTCCTGTCGTGTGGCGCGGAGACGTGCGCATCAATTCAGTAAAAGTTTTGGTTCTTTTTTTCAAAAAAGAAAACGCTTTCTTTCCTTTAACCTTGGCGCCGATTGACAGCTTAGGCCGGTCGCCACCCAATGCGGTCCTCCACCGATTTGGAAGACCCGCACCCATGAACAAACGCATCCTGGCGGCCGGCGCGGCCGTGGGCCTGCTCGCGACTCACGCCCATGCCGCCACAAGCTGGGGCTTCGACGTGTCCGGCATGGACCGCCAGGCGGTGCCGGGCAACAGCTTCTACGATTACGCCAACGGCACCGCCGTCAGCCACATCACCATCCCGGCGGACCGCACCAATTTCGGCGCCTTCATCCAGTTGGCCGACTTGTCCGAGCAGCGCGTGCACGCGATCCTGGAGGAGGCGGCCACCCAACCCACCGACGGTATCGGCAAGACCGGCGCGATGTACAAGTCGTTCATGGACGAGGCCCACGTCGAGACGCTGGGCACCGCTCCGATGAAGGCCGAACTGGCGCAGGTCCAGGCACTGCGGACGCCGGTCGAATTCGCCACCCTGCAGGGCCGTGCGCAGACCACGTTCCAGGGCTCGCTGTTCGGCATGACGATTGAGCCCGACGCCAAGGACCCGACGAAATACGCCATCACTTTGGGCCAGTCCGGCCTGGGCATGCCGGACCGCGACTACTACCTGAGCGCGCAGTTCGCCGACAAGAAGGCCAAGTACGCCGGCTTCGTGACGCAGATGCTGACGCTGGCCGGCTGGGCGGACCCTGCCGGCGCGGCGCAGAAGGTGATCGCCTTCGAGCAGAAGATCGCCGAGGCCAGCTGGGCGCGCGCCGACGAGCGCGACCCCGACAAGGTCTACAACCCGATGAGCCTGGACGAGCTGGCCAAGACCGCGCCCGGCTTCGACTGGCCGGCCTTCTTCAAGGCCGCCGGCCTGGGCACGCCGGACCGTGTTGTCGTCGAGGAGAAGTCGGCCATCGTCAAGATCGCCGGCATCACCGGTGCTGCGCCGATCGACACGCTGCAGGCGTGGGCCGCCTTCCATCTGGCGGTGAACGCCGCACCCGTGCTGGACAAGGCGTTCGTCAGCACCGCTTTCGACTTCGACAACAAGTTGCTGCAAGGCCAGCCGGAGCAGCGCCCGCGCTGGAAACGCGCGGTGGCGGCCACCGAGGCGGCACTCGGCGAGGCGGTGGGCGAGGTCTACGTCCAGCGCTACTACCCGCCCGAGGCGCAGGCCAAGATGGAGGCCCTGACCCACGATCTGCGCGCCGCCTTCCGCGTGCGCCTGCAGCACAACAGCTGGATGGCGCCGCAGACGCGCGACCTGGCGGTGGCCAAGCTGGACGCGTTCGACTTCCAGATCGGCAAGCCGAAGAAGTGGCGCGACTACGGCCCGCTGGTGATCGACGCGCACGACCTGTACGGCAACGTCGAACGCGGCACCGCCTTCGAGTGGCAGTTCTGGCTCAGCCACCTTGGTCATCCTGTGGACAAGGACCAGTGGGACATGACGCCGCAGACGGTGAACGCCTACAACAACCCCACCTTCAACGAGGTGGTGTTCCCAGCCGCCATCCTGCAGCCGCCGTTCTTCGACAAGGACGCCGACCCGGCGATCAACTACGGCGCGATCGGCGGCGTGATCGGCCACGAGATGACACACGGCTTCGACGACGAAGGGCGCAAGTTCAACGCCCAGGGCCAGTTGCACGATTGGTGGACGGACGAGGACGCCAAGCGGTTCGACGCGCTGGGCAAGCGCTTCGGCGCCGAGTATGCGGCGATGGACGTGATGCCGGGCGCCCACATCAACCCGGCTTTGACCATGGGCGAGAACATCGCCGACCTCGGCGGGCTGACCTTGGCGCTGGACGCCTACCACGCCTCGCTGCACGGCCAGCCGGCGCCGGTGCTCGACGGGCTGACCGGAGACCAGCGCGTCTTCCTGGGCTGGGCGCAGGTGTGGCGCGCCAAGGTTCGGCCGGATTCCGCCCGCCAGCGCCTGGTGATCGACCCGCACTCGCCGCCGGTGGCGCGCGTGAACGGGCCGGTGCAGAACATCGACGCCTGGTACTCGGCGTTTGGCGTCAAGGAGAGCGAGAAGCTTTACTTGAAGCCGGAGGACCGCGTTAAGATCTGGTAAGAAAGAAAGCAGTTCTTTTTTGAAAAAAAGAACCAAAAAACTTTTACTGACTGGTCGGGTGTTTATCGTCAGACAACAGACAAGTCTTTAAAAGTCTTTTGCTTCTTTTCTTCAGAAAAGAAGGCCTTGCTTGCTTCAGTGATGCAGAAGAGCAAGGTCCCAAACAGACGGCAAACCATGCTCGGCCAACCGGGACACCGCAGGCGCGGCCTGCGCCACGATGTCCACCGTGACGCCCGGCACGTTGGCGAAGTCGCTGGCGATGTGGATCGCCTCGCCGCTCAGCCCGCCGCCGCTATAGGCGATCGTGTAGGCGCCGCTCGCCGCGCCTACAGCCAGCGGCGCGAAGTTGCCAGCCGTGACGCCTGAGCCGGTAAGCGCCGTGCCGCTGATCGATCCGCCGTTCACCGTAGTCTGCAACGCGCCGCGCAGCGAGGCCGACCCTGCAGCACCGGTGTTCTCGATTTCGAAACTCGCCGTCGAACCGGCCTGGATGGCCAGGGTATACGTGCCGGCCGACGAGGTGAGCGTGGTGCCGCCAACACCGACCACCGCGAGCCCGGTGCCGGCGTCGTCGATGGTGCCGGTCACCCCGGCGAACGGCGTGTAGGCGTTGCCGGTGCCGGCGGCCGTGTTGTTGTAGTCTGTCGTCACCGTCAGCGTGGCGCCGTTGGTGTTCAACGTGCCGCCAGCCATGTTCAGCCTGGCCAGCGTGTCGGCCGTGCCGCTCCCGCTGGTGGTGCCGAGGCTCGCCGTCCCGGCCGCTCCTATGTCCAGCGTGCCGCCGGTCAGCGCCGCCGTGTCGGTCAGGCCGCCATTGTCCAGGATCACGCCGCCGTTGCCCAGGCCGGCGGTGAACGCCAGCGTGCCGCCCTGCATGGTGGCGATGGTGCCCGTCGAGGCGACAGGTATCGCCACCGTCGCGGTGCCGCTGCCCACCTGCTCGAACACGCCGCTGTTGGCGTAGCCGGCGCCCGTCAGGCTCGCCTGGCCGCGCACGTCGAACGTGCCGGCAAAGCTCACGTGCTCGCCCAGGTGCAGCGTGGTGCCGTTCAGCACGGCCACGTGTCCGATGGCGAGCGTGGCGCCGCTGGACAGCGTGGTCGTGCCGCCGAACCCGATGGTGCTGGAGGCCGAGCCGCTGATGGTGCCCGACAGCGTGGTGGCAGGCCCGGTGAAGTCCAGCTCGCCGTTGCCCACGGTGATCGCCTGGGTGCCGCTGATAGTGGTGGCGAAGGTCCCCGTGCCGCCCAGCACGGCCCCGGCGTCAAGTGAGAACGTCGTCGACTTGAAGGTGCCGCCGTCCAGCAGCAGCGTGCCGGCGTTGGTGATGTGGCGGGTGAAGGTGGCGCTACCCTCCACGATCAGCGCGGCGCCGGCGGCGATGCTGTTGACGCTTTTAAAGATGCTCGAGCCGCCGAACTGGACGTCCGAGTTGCTGCCGATGTCGATCGTGGTGCCGGCCCCCAGGGTGCTCACCGTCGTGCCCTGGAAGCTCAGCGTGCCGCCCAGCGCCTGGTAGTCGCCGCCGGTCAGGGTGCCCGCGGCGCTGTCGTTGGTCAGCATCACCGCCGTGCCACCGACCGTGTACCCGCCGGCGGCCTGCAGGGTGCCGAGGTTGGTGAGCGTGGCACCGGCGGAGATGCTGATTCCCGGGCCGTGCACGCCGTCCTTCTCGATGAAGCCCTCGTTGAAGAACGTGCCCGCGATGGTCAGCCCCGAGTAATCGGTCACCTGGACATGCGCCGTGTTGGTGACGGCGTTGCTGGTGCCGTCCAGCAAGACGGGCGTGCTGGACGTGCTGACCACGATGCTGCCGGTGCCGCTGCCAGTGATCAGGCCGCCGGCCACCACGCTGCCGTCCTGCAGGATGACGTTGCCGCCGGCCGCCGCCAGCGTGCCGGTGCTGCCGTCGTCGAACTGGCCGAGAACGTACAGGCCGCCGTTGCCGGTGGATTCAAACAGGCCGCTGTTGAGCACCGCGGCGGTGCCGGTGTTGAGCAGCAGGCTGAAGGCGCCGGCATCGATCACGCCCGCCGTGCCGTTGACGAGGCTGAGCGTGCCGTCACCCAGTTGGCCGTAGCCTGTGATGGTGTTGTCCGTGTTGACCAGCGTGTCGCCTGCCTGCCCGCCCTGCAGCGCGCTTGCCAGAGCGAGCGTGCCCCCGCCGGTGAGCGTGACGGTGCCGGCCGCACCGAAAGCCGGACCAACGACGATGCCGGCGCCGTGCACGCCGTCCTCGTGCAGAGTGCCGGCGTTGGAGATCGCCCCCAGCAGCGTCAGGCCAGAGGTGTCGTCCACCTCGACATAGGCGGTGCTGGACACGGTGGCGGCACTGCCGTCCAGCGTGCCGGAGGTGGAGACCTGCACGGTGCCGCCCGCGCTGTCGGTGAGAACGCCGCCCGCGATGCTGCCGCCGCTAAGCATCACCACGCCGCCGGCCGCGGCGATAGTGCCGGCGTTGGCCACCGCCGAGGCGAGCGTCAGCTCACCGCCGGCCGTCGCCTCGATCAGCCCGGCGTTACTGGCGGCCGTCCCGGTGTCGAGCACGAGCTGGTTGCCGGCCGCATTGGCGTCGATCACCCCTGCGGTGCCGTTGACCAGCCCGAGGTTTCCGTTGCCCAGGCTGCCCTGGCCGTTGATGGTGTTGCCGGTGTTGTCCAGCACGTCGCCGGCCTGGGCGGCCTGCAGCGCGCCGTTCAGCGAGATGGTGCCGGCCCCGGTGAGCACCACGGTGCCCGGCGCGCCGCTGGCCGGGCCGGCCAGGATGCCGGCGCCGTCCACATCCGTCTCGCGGATGGCGCCGCCGTTGGCGATGGTGCCGAGCAGGCTCAGTGAGGTGTCGTCCACCACCTTGATCGTCGCGGTGCTGGCCACGGCGTGGGCGGTGCCGTCCAGCGTGCCGGTGCCGGACACCTGCACCACGCTGCTGCCGGTGTCGGTCAGGGTGCCGCCCTGGATGTCGCCGCCAGCCAGCAGCACCGTGCCGCCCCGGGCCGCGATGGTGCCGGACGCGTTGGAGACCGCGGACGCCAGCACCAGCGTGCCGCCGGCCGTGGCCTCGATCTGGCCCGTGTTGCTGGCGGTGGCCGTGCCGGTGTTCACCGTGAGCTGCGTGCCCTTCAGGTTGGCGTCGATCACGCCCTTGGCGCCGTTGCTCAGGCTGAGCGTGCCGGCGCCTATGCTGCCCGACCCGGCGATCACATCGTTCACGTTCGTCAGCACGTCCGTGGCGGCAGAGGCGGTGATCACCTGGCCCACGAGCTGGATGTGGCCGGCCCCGGAGAGCGTCACCTGGGCTTGGTCCAGCACCAGGCCGTCGCCCTGCGTGCCGTCGAGCAGGATGGTGCCGGCGTTGGTCAGCACGGCGGTGGCCGTGCCGCCGTTGCCGATGGTCAGGCTGCTGCTGCCGCCCACGCTCAGCGTCACGTCGGCGGAGGTGACGAGCTGCCCCACCGCCTGGTCCACGGCCAGGTTCAGCGCCGACGTCACCTTGACGACCGCAGTGTCCGCGGCCCCCGGCACCTGCTGAGGACTCCAGTTCGCTGCGTTAGCGAAACTGTCGTCGCCGGCCGCACCTGTCCACGTGATCGTCGCCATGATGAGCCCAGGCCCCCCGCCTGTCGGTGAACATTCTGGTAAGTGACGGCTACGTGTGAGCACGCCGGCAAACGCGGCTGAGCCGGCGGCCATGAGGCCGCCAGTCCAGCCGGTGCAACACCCTCAGTAGCCGTTATAGCCGGGTGGCGGCGGGGGGGGCGGCGGCGGGTAGCCAGGCGGGTAGCCTTGCTGCTGGTAGCCCTGCTGCGGGTAGCCAGGCTGCTGCTGGTAGCCGGGCTGCTGGTAGTAGCCGGGCGGCGGCGGGGGAGGCGGAGGCGTCGGCGTGGTGGCCACGCCGGCGCCTGCGCCCAGCACGCCGCCGGCGAGCGCGCCGACCAGCGCACCACGGCCGCCACCGGCGATCGCGCCGATGCCGGCACCGGTGGCGGCACCGATGCCCGCGCCACCCAGTGCACGCTGGTTAGGATCGTAAGGGTTCGTGCAACCGGCCAGGCCGACCAGTCCGGCCACCCCGAGCACCATCAATGTCCTACGCATGATCTCTCTCCTTGCGGGCGGCTTACCTGCCCGGCGTTGTTGCAGCACCCGTGGCCGCGCCCGCGGCGCCCCCGATCACCGCGCCAGCGGCAGGGTTGCCGCCGATCACGGCGCCACCCACGGCACCGGCGCCCGCGCCGATGCCGGCGCCGGTCAGCGCACGAGTGCCCGGATCGTTGCCGCAGGCGGCCACGCTAAGCAGCAAAAGTGTCGAAAATGCGAGCCGGCACAGCATTGTCACGTCTCCTGTCGTGGACGAACGCGCCGCTGCAGGGTGCGGCGGCGTTGCTTACAAAATGAAATGCCTCAAGGCGCCCCGAGTTGCCCCAGGGTTGCCCGCCAGGGGGGCCGGGGCTAAGACGCGGCGCTTACGCAAGCCGGGGCCAGCCCTGGCGCAGGCCGGAGCGAGGCCGCTCCGGGGCCGCCTCTGTTAGGGTTCTTGCATGTTCAGCCGCCTGCTAGGCGCCATGTCCGCCGACATGGCCATCGACCTCGGCACAGCCAACACGCTGGTCTACGTGAAGGGCCGCGGCATCGTGCTGGCCGAGCCCAGCGTTGTGGCCATCGCCGATGTGCGCGGCAAGAAGCAGGTGCTGGCGGTGGGCGAGGAGGCCAAGCAGATGCTGGGCCGCACGCCAGGCAACATCAGCGCCATCAGGCCGATGCGAGACGGCGTGATCGCCGATTTCGAAGTGGCCGAGGAGATGATCAAGCACTTCATCCGCAAGGTGCACAACCGCCGCAGCTTCGCCTCTCCCATCATCATCGTCTGCGTGCCTTCCGGCTCCACCGCTGTAGAACGCCGCGCCATCCAGGAGAGCGCCGAGAGCGCCGGCGCCCGCCGGGTGCTGCTGA
>CAXTBC010000085.1:0-12426 GCA_964242595.1 uncultured Acetobacteraceae bacterium
CGGCGTCGTAGGGCACCTGCGCCCATTTGTGGAAGTCGAACGCCAGGCTGTCGGCACGTTCGATGCCGGCCAGCAGCGGGCGCAGCCTGGGCGAGAGGCAGGCGGTGGCGCCGAACGCGCCGTCCACGTGGAACCAGAGCCCTTCGGCGGCCGCAACGCCGGCGATGGCAGCTAAGTCGTCGATCGCGCCGGTGTCCACCGTGCCGGCGGTGCCCACCACCAGGAACGGCTGGTGGCCGGCGGCGCGGTCGGCGGCAATGGCGCTACGCAGCGCGGCGACGTCCATCCGGTGGTCGGAATCGGCGGGGACCAGGCGCAGCGCGTCCGTGCCGATGCCGGCCATGTCCAGCGCGCGCGGGATGCAGCCGTGGGCGGCGGCCGAGGCGTAGGCCACCAGCGGAGCGGCCTGCAGCCCGGCCGCGCGCACGCTTTCGCCAAGTGCCGCACGCCTGGCCACCAGCACGGCCACCATGTTCGCCATCGAGGAGCCGGCGAGCAGCACCCCGCTGGTCTGCGCCGGCATGCTCACCATCTCGGCGGCCCAGGCCACCACCTGGCGCTCCATCTCGATGGCGGCGTGGTCGCGGCCGGCGCAGTTGGGGTTGAAGATGCCGGTGAGCAGCTCGGCCAGGAAGCCGGCCGCGTTGCCGCCGCCATTTACCCAGCCCATCATGCGCGGGTGCTCGTTGGCGGCGCCGTAGGGCAGCACCAGGCGCTGGAAGTCGGCGTAGACCTCGTCCATCGGCGTGGGCGTGCGCGGCAGAGGCGCGCGCAGCTCGGCGCGGCTGGACTCCGGCATGGGCTGCCAGACGGGGCGGTCGCGGGCGGCCTCCAGCCAGTCGATCATGTCGTCGAGCATGCGGTGGCCAAGCGCGCGGGTGGCGCCCCAGTCCTGCGGGTCCAGGCTCTGCACGCCCTGGCCGGGGGGCGCCGGCGGTGTGTGCGGAACGGCGGAATCTGGCATGACACCGCGATGCCACGAAGCGACGTCCCTGCCAAGCGCCCTGCCCTGACCGGCGGACCGGCGGCCCTTCGACTGCGGTACCTGCCGGCTGGCTGCGCGTTCCTGCTCTGCGCGATGGTGCTGGGCGTGCACGCGCACAAATACCCGGATTTTTCCGGCTGGGCGGGTGTGGACCAGCACCGCTACCTGGAGGCGGCGCGCGCCTGGGCGCAGGGCGACCTATCGCCGGCGCGCCACCATTACCTGCCGTTCTACCCGCTGATGGGCGCGGCCTTCGTCCACGTCACGCCCTGGCAGCCGTTCATGCTGCCCGACCTTGCCTGCCTGCTGGCCAGCCTGGCCGTCTTCCTGCGCATAGCGCGGCGGCTGGCGCCGGGGTGGCCGGCCGGCGTGGCCGCCCTGTGCTTCACCGTGGGCGTGCTGAGCGGGCGGACGGACGCGGCGGTCTGGGTCGTGCCGTGGAGCACCACCGGCTCGGCGCCGTTCCAGTTCCTGGCGGTGCTGCTGGCGCTGCGCTTCGCGGAGCAACCGGGCGCGCTGCGCGCCGGACTGTTCGGCCTGTGCGTGGCCGCCGTGGCCGGCTTCCGCCCCAGCGACGCGGCGGTGCTGCTGGCAGCCGGCGGCGCCTACGCGGCCTGGGCGCTCGCCCGCGGCGCTTACGGCGTGCGGACGTGGCTGGGCTGCGCGGCGGCAGGGCTGGCGGGGCTGCTGGCGGGCCTGACACCGGCGGCCGCCGCGCATTTGGCGGTGTTCGGCTGGTCGTCCGGCCCCTACGTCGGCGAGTCGGCCGCGATTGGGCTGGAGTGGCGGCTGCTGCCGGTACGCTGGGTAATGCTGGTGTGCGGCGCCCGCCCCGCGCTGCCGGAGGGCGCGGGCATGGCGTTCGTGCTGCCCTGGCTGGCACCCGGCCTTGCCGGGATGCTGCTCGCGCTGGCTGCCGTCGCACGACGACCGGCCTGCGCGCTGGTGGCCGGGACGGTGGCGCTGCACTGGATGTTGTACCTCGCCTACCGCGACCTGCAGCCCTACGGGCTTTGGCGGTTCTATAACATCCATTACTTCAAATGGACTTTCCCATTCCTGGTCCTTTGGGCGGCCCAGCTACTGGCGGCGTTGCTGCTGCCGGGCCGGCGCCGCGTTGCCGCGGGCGCGTGCGTGGCGGCGGCGCTGCTGCTGTGCTGGCGGCCGGTGCTGCGCGGCGGCGTGACGTTCTCCCTGCGCGCGCCGGACACGGCGTACGCTCGGGTGGTGAGCCTGCCCGCCGATGCCTTGCGGTTTGGCTACGCCACGTTCCTGCCGCTGAGCGGCGACTGGGAAGCGCTCTATTTCAGTGTGTTCACCTTGAGCACGGGCGGGCAGGAGTTCGTCAGCAAGAGCGACTTGAAGATCCTGCCGGTTCCCGGTGGCGCGCTGCTGTTGCCGTTGCGCGTGCTGCCTGCAGGCGAAGGCGAACTCGGCTTGCCGAAGGACGTCAGCGTTGACGCAGCTGTGCCTGGGATCGTGTGGCGCCAGGCGTTGGTGTTCGGCTTGCCTTACGGGATTTAGGCAAGCAGTTCTTTTCGAAAAATAGAACCAAAAAGCTTTTGCTCCCTGTCGGGTACTGCCGGAGAAAGCCGCGCCCAGTAGTAAAAGCTTTTTGCTTCTTTTTCTCGAAAAAGAAGGCCTTGCTTTCTGGCACTATCGGCAAGGTACCTCGTCCATCACCCCAGGCGCGCGCCACAGATACACGGGCCGGCCAGTGAACGCGCAGGCCCACTGCGTGAACAACGCGGCATTACCGAAGTTGTTGTCGGCGCGGGCATACAGCACGTCACCGTCGGCCGAGACGCCGTTGCGGCAGAAATCCGCGCTGTGCGCGGTGATCGGCACGCTTTGCCAGCGGCTGACGTACAGGCTGCGCGTCGGGATCAGCACCACGGCAGGCGAGCGTGGCGTCAGCGGGCGCTCGGCCAGCCGGCGCTGCTCCACGTAGAGGCGGGTGAACAGCGCCGTGGAAAGCGCCATGCCGAGGAACGCGGGCAGCTGTGCCGCGGCCAGGCTGGGCGCGTGCAGGCGCCAGCGTCCGGCCTGCAGCCAGCCGGCCGGCCCGGCAGCCAGGCCGGTGGCCACCGTCAGCATGGCGGTCGGCCAGGCGAAGAACCAGTAGCGAGGCCCGAACTCGTGGCCGCCGGTGGCGGGGTAGAGGAAGAAGAACACGACTGATGCAGGCAGCAGCACGTCGTACCAGCGCAGGCTGCCGACGGTTGTCTTGCGGGCGAAGGCCAGCGCGGCCAGAGCGATCAGCACCGGGCCGGTGAAGGCCGCCAGCTCGCCCGCCCAGTGCGCCACCCGCAGCGCCGCCTCGGCCAGCTTGTCGGCGAGCACCACGTGCTTGCCCCACAGGCCGATATGCGCGCCGTTGGAGACCCACGCGTAGGGCGTCTTCATCAAGCGGCCGGTCAAGGCGCGGTTGTAGGCCATGAACATCGCCGCGAACGGCAGGCCGCCCAGCACCAGGCCGGGCGCGTCGCGCAGCAACGCCGCGCGCCTGAACCACAGCCGGTCCAGCACGAACGGTGCCGCCGCCAGCACGAACACGTCGTAGCGGGTCAGCAGCAGCATGCCGAACAGCGCGCCGATGCCGGCGCGGTTGGCCAGGCGGCGCGCCGCCTCCTCGCGCGCCTGCAGCAGCACCACGCCCATCACCAGCACGGCGGTGAGCGTGTGGGCGAACAGCGAGGCGCCGTTGAACAGCACGAAGGGCGAGAACATCAGCAGCAGGGCGGTGGGCGCGGCCAGGGCCGGTTCCACGCGCAGCCGCAGCAGCGCCGCGCGCGCCAGCGCGGCCAGCCCGGCGGTGAGCAGCGGGTTCAGCAGCCAGGCCAGGTGCGCCGCCAGGAACGGCGCCAGCAGCGCCGGCCAGGCAGGCGGGTATTGCGAGAACCACTTGCCGTCGCGCACGTACGTCCAGGCGATCTCGAAGATCTCGGGCGCCGGCGGCGCCGGGTTCCACAGCCTGCCGGCCAGCAGCGTGCGCGCCAGGAAGACGTAGCCGTACTCGTCGGCCGAGTTCGGCCACCATGTCTCGGCCGCCCACGTCACGGCGAGCGCGGCGGCCAGGCAGGCCGGCGCCAAATAGGGCACGCGGGTGGAGGCGACGCGGGCGCGCGCGGCGAACCGGGCGATGCCGAAGCCGAGCGGCAGGCTGACGCACAGCGTCCAGGCCAGCAGGTGGTCGCGCGCGCTGAGGTAGGGGTAGACGAAGTTGCCGAAGCCGAGCAGCAGGCCGCCGGCGAGGAACAGCGCGGCCGGCCTTGCGCCGGCCGGCATCAGAGCAGCCCGCGTCGGCGTCCTACGTGACTCAGCGCGCCACCGACCGGGTTGGCCAGGCCGATGTCGTCGCTGGGGGTGGCCGGGACCTGGTTGGCCGCGCTATCCGGCTCGCCGATGTCCTGGTCCGTGTTGGCCGTCTCCGGCGGCGGCACGGCGGCGCTGAGCTTGCCGTTCACCAGGTCGGTGATCACGGCCACGGACACGTCCTGGGCGATGCCGGCCGTGGCGGCTTCAGCCATTAGGGCCGCGAGCTTCGGCTCGAACCAGGCGTGGGGCGCAACCTGTGTCATGTCCGGACCTGTTGCTGGAGGACGTACTGGTGGAGGGGGGTTTCACCACACCAGACGCCTAAGAGCTTGAAAGGCGAAGCGCAACATCGGCGGCGTGCCGGGCCGAGACCCGGGACATACCCCTTCGGCCAGGCGGCTTGGGAATCTTGGGTGGAGGGCGCCGCCGCCAGTGTAGCGTCTGGCGGCGCCGACGTTAGCGTTTCAGCGAAAGTGGCAGTGCCGCGAATCCAAACTGACCCTGGTGCGTCGACCGTCAGGCGGGTTTCGCTTGCCCAGAAACCATGCTTTACGTTAATAAATCTGACGCATTGTTAGAGGCTCCACTCATGGTTTGCATTCTGCCGTGTTCGCGGTCAGGGCGGGCATCAGCGCGGCCCAGGAACAAGGTCAGAAAGGCTGTCAGCGATCTCTCCATGGTCGGATCCTTGGTTCAGGTGAATGGTCCGCAGCGCCGCAGCGGCTCTAGGCGACGGCTTGACCGGGTAGTCTGAGCTTGACCTCGCCGGGGAAAACGTTCCGTCCGAGCCGGCGCCGGACGAACAGCTCGTAGACCATCTTGCCGTCGCACTTGTCCCAGAGCAGCAGCTGGTCGGCCGCGGCCCGTTGATTGCCCGCGCCTGCCCAGGGCGGCAGCTCATCGCCGAGCTGACCGAACGCCAGGTCGACCTGTGCAAGCCGGGGACATCGCCGCCGTGGCCCGCGTGTTCCGCCGGCACGACGCGGCCGACGCCGCTCCACGGCGCCAGGCGTGACCTCCGCGCCGGCGTCACCTCACCAGAAAAGGAGACACACATGGGCGTAGCTCTGATTGGCTGGGGCCGGTTCTCGACTCCTGACGGCAACGTCACGGTCCCCTGCCCGTCGAGCAAACCGCCGGCGCCCTACCTGTGGGATTGGCTGGCGAGCCAGTGCCACACGCTGCGGCGCGTCGGCTTCACCGCGCTGCAGCTGCCGCCAAGCGGCAAGGCGCAGGGCGGCGACGGCGCGGGCTGCGACGGCTACGGGGTGTTCGATCCCATGGACCAGGGCGCCAAGAACCAGCAGGGGTCGGTCAACACGCGCTACGGCTCGTTCCGCAGCCTGCGCCGGCTGGTGGCTGTGGCTCACGCCAACGACATGCAAGTCTACCATGACGTCGTGCTGCACCAGCGCATCGGCGGTTTCCCGGACGCGAGCACGTTCGAATACCTCGGCGCCGACGGAAAGACGCCGAACGGCCGCTGGCCCATGCGGCCCGGGTGTTTCCGCGGCGACGTGGTCGAGGTGGACGGCAAGGCGGTCACGATCGCCGAGGACGACGTGCCGAACGCCTACTGGGACATCTCCTTCGGGTCCGAGGTCAGCTTCCAGCATTGCGTCCCGGCCGGCTACACGCTCCGGGCCGCGATCGGCTACGTCGAGTGGCTGTTTGCCAGCACGGACGCCGACGGGGCGCGCCTGGACGACGTCAAGGGCATGTGGCCCGAGGCGGTGCATCGGGTGAGCTACATCCCGGCGCTGTTCGACAAGGTGCTCTACGGCGAGTTCTTCGACAACGCGGACAACGCGCTCGGCTGGGCGAACGCGGCGCCGATGCACGGGCGGGTCATGGTCGAGGACTTCCAGGGCAAGTTCAACATCCAGTACGCCTGCAACGGCAACGACGCCTGGCCGATGGCCGGCAGCAGCGTCGCGACGATGGCCCCGGCCCTGGCGGTGACCTTCGTCGACAACCCCGACACCGACACCAGCGCCGGCGAGCAGACCATCTCGAACAAGCGGCTGGCCTATGTCGAGCTGCTGACGAACCCGGGCTACCCGTTCGTCTACAGCAAGGACTACTTCCCGGGCTCGGTCTGGCCCGGCGCCTACGGCTTGCAGCCGACGATCGACGTCCTGGTGGGCGCGCATGAGAACCTCATGTTCGGCGACCCGGAGGTGCTCCTGCAGGACGGCTCCTGCCGGGTGAAGATGTCGCACGGGTATCCCGGACTGCTGACCGGGATGAACTTCGACACCTGGAACCGGCGTGAGGTCACGGTGCAGACGAGCTTCGGGCCCCGCGTGCAGCTGCACGACTACAGCGGCCACGTGCCGGACATCTGGACCGATGCGGACGGCCGCGCGACCTTCACCATCGCCAGCGATGCCTACGACGAGGGGGAGAGCTGGGTGATGTTCTCCCGAACGGGCTACTGGGCCGAGCCCACTGTCCCGCAGCGCCCGACGACCCAAAGCTTTTTCGGCGCTGCAGACCTCGACATCGGCCCGGCGATCAACGGGCAGATCTCCGTCGGGGAGGTGCATTGCGCCCAGGGCACACCGATCGTGGTGTCCGGCCGGCTGTCCACCGATGGATGGACCAAGGCCTCGTCGGTGACGGTGGCCATGGTCGGCGAAACCGCATCCGGCGCAACCGTGGAGCTCGCGTCCGTCACTCACACGCTTGGCGGTAGCGAGCCCTGGCCAAAGCTCGAGGCGCCGCAGACCGGGTTTTATGCACTCGAAGTGCAAGGAATCGGCCTGCCCACCCAGGGTTCGCCGTTCGAGTTCGCCGTGACCTACACCGCGCCGCAGGAGGTCGTGCTTTGAGAGCAGAACTAAAGCCTTTTGCTTGCTTTGCTCTGCATGCTGTCCTGGTTTGCGTCTTCCGGGCAGGCGCGGCGGCGCAGACCCTGCCTCCCGTGCTGACCAGGTCGTTCGACCAGTATCGCACCGGCACCAACCTGGCCGAAATGGTGCAGACCCCGGCGCGCCTGCAGGCACAAGGGTTGTCCCTGCAGCGCGCGCTCGTGCTGAGCGACGACGCGCGCGGTACCGAAGGCCAGCCGCTGATCCTGCCGGGCCAGGTCATGGGCGACGGCCTGGCGCACAACGTGCTCTACACAGCGACGATGGCGGACGACGTCTACGCGTTCGACATCGACACCGGCACAGTGCTGTGGAAGCAGCGTATCGGCAACCCGATCCCCGACACACGCGCGCTCGACATGTGGCTGACCCAGGACCACTGGGGCATCCTGGGCACGCCGGTGATCAACCCGGCCACCGGCACGCTCTACGTGGTCGACATGACCAGCCCGACCGGCCAGGAGAGCAACAGCCGGTTCTACCTGCACGGCCTGTCCGTCGTTACCGGCGCCGACCAGTTCCCGCCCTTGCTGCTCAACGGTGCCAGCTACACCGCGCCGTTCGGCCGCGTCAGCACGATGGGAGCCGTGCCGCGCAAGCAGCGCCCTGCCCTGCTGTTCGACAGCCGCGGCGGACACGACACGGTGTTCATCACCAACGGCTCGTTCGTCGAGGACGCCGACACCAACCAGGGCTGGGTGATCGCGGTCGACGTCACCGGGCTCAAGCCGTCGATCGGCGCCGCGTTCACCACCACGTCGCGCTACTCCGGCGCCGGCGTGTGGATGGCCGGCCAGGGCCCGGCCATGGACGATTCGGGCGACGTCTACATGGTCACCGGCAACGGGGCGTTCGACGGGATCACCGATTTCGGGAACTGCTTTCTGCGGCTGCACTACACCCCGCCGGCCGGATCGGCGCCGGGCGCCCTCACGCCGGTCCAGTGGTTCGCCCCGTTCGACGACACCGGCCGGGTCGGCGCCGATCCCACGCTGGCCGACACGTCGCTGATCCCCGCCGGCGGCTACGCCCGCGAGCCGGGCGGGACCAGCAACATGGACTCGCCCAAGGACGAGGACCTGGGTTCGGCCGGCGGCCTGTTGCTGCCGCCCAGCCTGACCGGCTTGGCCAAGACTCTGATCCTGGGCGCGGGCAAGGACGGCATCCTCTACGAGCTCGACGCCGATGCGATGGGCAACAACCACCCGAGCGACTTCGCGGCGGCGGCGATCGCGGCCAACTACGCGCACCTGCTGACGCCGCCTTACGGCTTCACGTTCTACCCGGGCAACGTGAACCTGGCGCCGGTGGACCTGGCGCAGCTGCAGACCACCGAGTTCGGCTACAGCCACCACCAGCACAGCACGCCGGCCTACTACCGCTCGCCCGCGATCGGCCCGGAGCTGGTCACCGGCGGCGAGAACGGGCCGGTGCGGGCCTTCGCGCTGCACGGCGACTACGGCCTGGCCTACCAGGCCCAGGGCGGCGACTACGCCTCGGCCAACCTGCCGCCGCCGGGCGGCATGCCTGGCTCGATGCTGACCATGTCGGCCAACGGCACGGTGCCGAACACCTGCGTGATCTGGGCCACGCAGCCGGTGGGCGACGCCAACAAGACCGTGACACCGGGCTACCTGCTGGCGTACGCCTGCGACCGGTTCGCCAACGGGGCGCTGGTCAAACTGTGGGACAGCCGGAACTGGGGCATCACCTTCCAGTTCGACAAGTTCGACCCGCCGATCGCCTGGGGCGGCCACGTCATCGTGCCAACCTATGACGGCCGGATCCTGATCTTCGGCTGACGAGTGAGATTCGGAAGCATGCCCACGATCCGCGCCCACGCCAGAGGCGACCGCATGGCCATCGTGCACGAGAAGGCGGCCCGGATCGTGCTCTCGGAAGTTAAGGGCGGCGAATACCCATTTCTTAACGTCGTCGGACGCCGGCGAAAGCAACCGTTGGTGGAGGGGGTTGGATTCGAACCAACGTAGGCGAAGCCAGCGGATTTACAGTCCGCCCCCTTTAGCCACTCGGGCACCCCTCCGCCTGCGCGGCGAGGGTGGCGGATATGCCGGTGGCAGAGAGAAAGCAAGGCCTTCTTTTTTGAAAAAAAAGCAAAAACTTTCGTCTTTGCTGTCGCGGTCCTGTCCGGCAGCGTGCGCCAACTGATAAAAGTTTTTTGGTTCTTTTTTTCAAAAAAGAACTGCTTGCCTTGTCTTGCTTCGGGCAACACGCCATAGCCCAGCCGCATGAAACCCCCCGCCCATCAACCCAGGCGCCCGGAGCCGCCGCGCAGCCATACGCCGGCCGGCACCGTGTGGCTATACGGCGTGCATCCGGTAGCCGCGGCGCTCGCCAACCCGCAGCGCCGGTGCCGACGCCTGCTGCTGACCGAGGAGGCTGAGCAGGGCCTGGCGCAGCGCCTGCCGCCGCCATGGTCCGTGCCGCACGAGCGCATCGATCGCGCCAGGCTGGACCAGATGCTCGGCCGCGACTGCGTGCATCAGGGCGTGGCGCTGCTGGCGGACCCGCTGAGCCCGCCCGCCCTGGCCACCGTGCTGGACCGCAGCGGCCCGTTGCTGGTGCTGGACCAGGTGACGGACCCGCGCAACGTGGGCGCCATCCTGCGCTCGGCGGCCGCGTTCGGGGTGGCCGGGGTGATCGCGCAGGACCGCCACGCGCCGGAGGAGACGGGCGCGCTGGCCAAGGCCGCCTCGGGCGCGCTGGAGACCGTGCCGCTGATCCGCGCGGTGAACCTGGCGCGCACGCTGGTGGCGCTGAAGGCCGCGGGCCTGTGGACGGTGGGGCTGGCGGCTGACGGGGCCGCGTTGCGCGGCCAGGCGCTGGCCGAGCGGCGCGTGGCGCTGGTGCTGGGCGCCGAGAGCGCCGGCCTGCGCCGGCTGACGCGCGAGACCTGCGATGAACTCGCCGGCTTGGCCATGCCCGGCGACATGGAAAGCCTCAACGTCTCGGCCGCAGCGACCGTCGCCCTCTACGAGCTCACCCGAAGCTGAGCCACTCGTCGGGTGCATGCGATCGAGCACGCCGAACGAACAAAAGCTTTTTGCTTCTTTCTCTTTGAAAAAGCAGGCCTTCCTTGCTTTCTCCGGTGAAACGAACCGCAGGCTGCTCTAAGCATGTAGAAGTTGCCAAACCGGAACAG
Source organism: uncultured Acetobacteraceae bacterium (assembly GCA_964242595.1). GTDB lineage: Bacteria > Pseudomonadota > Alphaproteobacteria > Acetobacterales > Acetobacteraceae > BOG-908. Next base: position 10,340 of record CAXTBC010000085.1, read on the forward strand.
CCGCATGAACGCAAGACTCCACAGCATCGCCACGGCCGCACTCCTGGCCGCCCTCTCCGGCTCTGCCATCGCCGCGTCGCAGCCCACCCTGGCCACCCGCATCCCCGCCATCGTCGCCTCCGGCAGCGCCGTCCGCGTGGCAGCGGCGCCGCCGGACCGGCTGATGCACCTGGCCGTCTCCCTGCCGCTGCGCCACGCCGACGCGCTGGACGCGTTGCAGCGGCAGGTGAGCGATCCCGCCAGCCCCACGTTCCGCCACTACATCGGTCCCGCCGAGTTCGCCGGGCGCTTCGGCCCTACGCCGGCGGACTACGCCGCCGCCGTCCGCTACTTCGCGGCGCAGGGCCTGACGGTGGGGCCCCCGGCCGCGAACCGCCTGCTGATCGGCGTGGATGGCAGGGTGGCGGACGTCGAGCGCGCTTTCAACGTCCGGATGGGCGTCTACCGCCACCCCACCGAAGCCCGCCTGTTCACCGCGCCGGACCGCGCACCGACGCTGGACCTGGGCGTGCCGGTGCTGCAGGTGATCGGGCTGGACGACTACGTGCTTCCCACCCGCAAGCTGGTGCACGCCGCGACCCAGCGTGGCGGCTCGGGCGGCAGCGGTCCGGGAGGCCAGTTCACCGGCACGGACATGCGGCACGCCTACTACACCAACGGCAAGCTCACCGGCACAGGCCAGTCGGTGGCACTGCTCGAGTTCGCAGGCTACAACATGGCCGACGTGACCCGCTTCTTTGCCAACGGCTACGGGCCTGCCAACCAGGTTTCCGTGCTCGGCATACAGACCGACAGCCAGCCGCTCGCCTGCAACGCGGGCTGCGACGACAGCGAGCAGGTGCTCGACATCGAATACGCCATCTCGATGGCGCCGGGCCTGGCCAGCGTGCGCGTCTATGTCGGCAGCCTGGCCGAGGACATCCTGAACGCGATCGCCACCGACAACGTCAGCAAGGTGGTGAGCAGTTCATGGGGCTGGGACGAGACCTTCGCCACCGACGACGCGATCTTCAAGGAGTTCGCCGTCCAGGGGCAGACGAACCTGACGGCCAGTGGCGACTACTCGTCTTTGGCCGCCAGCGGGGCCTGGCCGGAGGAGGACGCCAACATCGTGGCCGTGGGCGGCACGGACGTGGCCACCTTCTCCCCGGGCGGACGCTGGCTGGGCGAGATCGGGTGGTCCGGCAGCGCCGGCGGGCCGTCGCTGGATCCCGGCATCCTGATCGAGCCCTACCAGGCTAGCGTCTTGAAGACCGCGCCGGGCGCCTCGGCTACTCTGCGCAACGTGCCGGACGTGGCGCTGAACGCCAACACGGACATGATGGTCTGCGCCAATGGCGGCTGCGGTGGCGGCAACGGCGGCACCAGCTTCGCGTCGCCCCTGTGGGCCGGCCTGATCGCCCTGGCCAACGAGGAGGCGGCCGCTGCCGGCAAACCGCCGGTCGGGTTCATCAACCCGGCGATCTACGCGCTGGCGGCGGGGCACCGCTACGCGTCGGTGTTCCATGACGTGACGATGGGGCGGAGCGGCAAGTTCCGCGCGGTGGCGGGCTACGACCTGGTGAGCGGGTTGGGGACGCCTCGCGGGCAGGCGTTCATCGACGCTCTTCAAGTGCCTTGATGACCGGGAGACAGGAACGCCCTCTTTCTTGAGAGGGAGGGGCAGAAAGCTCCTGTCTGTGCTGTAGCGGTCTGGTCGAATGCTTCACGTTTTTGGCATACACCCGTACATGCACCGCACCTTAACGCCTCGGGCTGCATCCTGCGGTCATGGCAACGACCCGACTACGGCCGGCAGAGTGGCAGACCCTGCCGGAAGAATTGCAAAAGGCGTTGGCGCAACAGGCGCTGCGTCAGGCGGCGTTGATCGTTGCCGAGCAGGCCGAGCTGTTTGCCGTCCAGTTCGCCGCCGGCATCTTGCTGGACCGCGGGGCCACTGACGCGTTGCGCCTCTTCGCCGCGCTCCTGCGCGAAACTACGATCGAGACTTTGGCGCCGGTTGGTTCTGCCTGAGTACTACCAACGGCCTTTGATGTTGACCTGTGAAGGAAGGCCAAGGGCTCTGCCCCTGGACCCCGCTAAGGACA
>CAXTBC010000086.1:0-11965 GCA_964242595.1 uncultured Acetobacteraceae bacterium
CCTCGAGGCCCCAGCGGGGTTTGGGGCAGAGCCCCATGCTTGTTTATAGGTCAAAGTTTACGGCCGTTAGTATAAGAAAGGTCTTCTTTTCTGAAGAAAAGAAGCAAAAGACTTCTGACTCCGCTGTCGCGTTCTTTCTTGAGCCACCCGGTTTGTTATCCGGGGTCCCGCTCCAGCACCTTTGCGCCCAGCGTGCCGTCGTAGCCTTCGTGCAACGCGCTCACGTAGCGTCTGACCCAGGCATCCATCTTCTTGTCCTGCTTGTCCGGCAGGAACAGAAGCACCTTCAGGAAGCCCGTCTCGTCCGAGCGTAGGTAATCCACCACCACCAGCTTCTCGGGAAACCTGTCGCCCGCCTGCTCCAGGCGTAGCAGCCCGTGCCCCATCACCGGTTCTTCCCTGGCACGGTTTGCCAGGTCTACGTCGCGCAACGGCGCCAGGCGCCAGCACTCATGCACAAGCGGGTCGGTGCCGAACGGTTCCGGCGCCATCCAGCTCTGCGTGCTGTCCGGCTCGGCACAGTCCTGCGGCTCGTTGAACGGACTCGGCTGGTGGGCAACCGGGTCCGGAGCTGCCGCTACCAACAGGCCGGTCACGCTACCGCCCTCCACCCGGGCCAGCAACTCAAGCTGGCCGGCAATGGGCTTCGACCCGCGGGCCAGCACCAGCGTCTGCCAGCTTCCGCCCGGCAGCAGCAACTGGCGCCCGGCAAACGGCACGATACCGGAGCGGCCACCGGCGGGCGCCTCCAGTTCCACAAAGCCCTTCTCAGCCGGGATGGCCGTAGGCTGCGGCACGAAACGCGCCGTGGCACCGGGCGCCGACCCGCCCGTGTCGCCCTGTCCGGCCGCCGCCCTGTCCAGCCCACGCACCCAGGCGGGAACCGCAGGCGGGAACATTGCTGCCAGCGCCGTGGCTGCCAACGCCCCGAACAGCCACAGCCGCCACGCCGGCGCCCGGCGCCACAGCCGCCCGGCCGCGCTCACCGCCTAGGCGTCCCCGTGGCCAACGACCACCACCGGCATGCCTGGCGCGGGCGCCGCCTTGCCCGGCGCATGCATGTCGGCGATCCGGGTGATGATGCCGTCCTCGCCCTTCTCCAGCTTGACGCAGTGCGCGCCCTTCTGCCGCGCCTCGATCAGCCCGTCGCTCACCATCTCCTCGATCGAGCGCACCAGGTCGCGCGCGCTCGCCCCCTGGCCCAGCCTGTCCTGCTTCTGCATCACGTCCAGCAGCAGATGCGGGTCGATTCCGCCGGCCGCGATCTCCAGCCCGTAGCTGGAGATCATCGCCTCGATCTCGAGCGCGCCCACCCGGGCCACGTCCAGCCCCGCCAGCGCGCGGAACACGAAGATGCGGTCCAGCCGGTTCAGAACCTCGGGCGCGAACCCCGCCAGCTTGAGCACCTCGACCGCGGCCCCCCGCATCGCGTCCGGATCGTCGGCGTAGCGGTCGGCGATCTCGCCCAGCGCGTCAGTGGCGATGTTGGAGGTGAGCATGAAGATCGACCGCGTGGTGGACACCTGCGCGCCGGTCGAGGCCTCCGTCACGTGCCCGTCGTTCCAGGCCGAGAGGAACTTCTTGAACACGTCCGGATGCGCCTTCTCGATCTCGTCGAGCAGCACCAGCGCGTCCGGAACCTCCTTCAGCCCGCCGGTCAGCTTGCCGAACGTGTCGGACCCCACGTAGCCCTTGGGCGAGCCGAACAGCTGCGTGGCGGCGTGCGGCGAGCTCATCTGCGTCATGTCGAAATGCAGCAGCTTGCGCCCCAGGGCGGCCGCCAGCTTCTTGGCCAGGTACGTCTTGCCGGTGCCGGGCGGCCCGGCCAGCAGGAAGATGCCCACCGGCTTGCCGCGCACCTGCAGCGCCAGCCGGCGGCGTAGCTGCCCCGCGATGTCCTCGCATACCGCGTCTTGCCCGATCACCTGAGATTTCAGCGTGGCAGCCAGCGCGCCGGCATCGATCACGGTCACCCGGTCCTGCCTGGAGAGCAGGTCCTCGAGTTCGGCACGGTTGGTCAGGCGGCTCAGCACGTCCATTGTCCAGCTCCTGGGTCTGCGGGCAGGTTTGCGGCCGCCAGCGCTGATCTTGCGGGTTGCGGCTTCGGCACGCCACTCATGCGCCACGCCGGCCAGCACCACGGTCCACGCGCCGCCGGCCAGCGCCGTGTAGACGGCGCCGCCCTGCACCAACCAGGACAGGGCAGTGTCCATCAGGTCCGCCGGCGAGAGATGCATCTGCAGCACCAGCTGCAGGATCATCAGCGACACGAACACCAGCATCAATACCGGCATCGCCTTCTGGGCGGCGGGAATGATCCCTTTCATTCTGCCACCACGCCCACGCCCAGCGTGTCGCCTGGCGACATGTCCGGCAGCCGCACCTGCCCGGTCAGCCCGAGCATCCCGATATTCAGAGGGCCGGGGCCGCTCGAGGTGAACGTGACCTCGCCGACCGGGCCTATCGGCATCGGCACATCCACCGGCGTGCGAGTCAGCACCACCGTCTGCGTGTAGCCGCCCGCCCGGATCACCACCGTGTGGGCAGGCGATGTCTCCTGTCCGGACGGCGTGCTGGCGTCAATCAGCGGCATCACTGTCAGCCGCAGCCGACCGTCGCGCAACGCCTGCAGCAGCGCCCCGGCGTCTTTGGCAGGCAGTTGCATTTTAGTCACCGCCGCATCCGCCGCGCGGTCCGGTAGCATCGCCAGTTCCACCAACACCGCTACTTTGCCCGGGACTCTCTGGTCCAGAACACTCTCAGGAGCGGCCAGCGACGGCAAAACGTTGGCAATCTGCCCGTTGAACCGCAGCCAACCGCCACCTGCCACCGCGGCCACCAGCATCAGGCAGAATGTGCCCCGCAAGGCTCCCGAGCCGCCGCGCACCATGGTTTCAGCATTCTGCGCCGGCAGCATACGTTCCATGGGACAACCCTAGGTTTTCACAAACCGCCCGGCAACACCGCTGGGTGCAATCTACATGTCAACCTGTAACGCCGATGCGGGTTGGCAAGGAGAGTTCACGTAAAGAGTAAGTTCGGACATCGAGTGCGTCCCACTTGAGGATCCGGCTCAAAATCGCCACGGCACAGCCAAAAAGGTTTTGCTTACTTTCAGGTAAAAAGGCTTTGCTTTTCCTGCTAACATACGCGGTAGCCCTAAAGCTTCACAAGCATTGCCTGCGAGCTAGGCAACTCGATCGCACGCTCCCGCCGCCCGGCCAGGAACTCGTCGAACGCTCCGCGGACCCCCTCCAGGTAAGAGTAGTCGTGCGTCACGATAATGCCGCCCGGCATCATGCGCGGGTAGAAAAACTCCAGGCAGGCCAGCGTTCCCGCCTTGAGGTCCACGTCCAAATGCACGAACGAGAATCGCCTGTCGGTAACCGGCCCCGCCGTCTCCGGGAACAGCCCGGGATAGAAGGACACGTTCGGCCGGTCCGCCAGATAGTCCTGCACGCCGTCCAGCGAGGCCGCGTAGTGCCCCTGCCGCATCCGCGTGTGCTCCTTGGGGTCGGGTGCCGGCAGGCCCGCGTAGGTGTCGAACAGGTGTAGCGGCGCGCCGTCACTGGCCAGGCTGATCATCCGCGCCGAGCATCCCTGGTAGACGCCCACCTCAGCCATTTCGCCGCCCAGCGCGGCCTGCGCGCGGGCCAACGAAAACAGGGTGAATGCCTCGTTGCCGCTCAGCAGGGACTCGCGCCCGCTGCGTGCGCGCCGGATGGTGGCCAGCATGCCCGCCTCCTTATGGCCGGCCAGGAAGGCCAGTTCCAGCCGCGCCAGCAACCCGATAGACAGCGAGCGTACCCGCCGACTGCCGGCAATCAGCAGGTGCAGCTTGGCGCTGTCGAAACGATTATTCCGCCGCTCGGGTGTAAGGAAGGTAGGCCGGGTATGGTCCGGCTGAGCAACGTAAGTGTCGGGTATGGCGGTGATCCTCGAAGGCGCCCCAGCGCCGGAATAGCCGCCTTGCTCGTAAACAATCCATGACGCAACCGCAAGTTCGCGCAACGCGTGCAGGTTTGACCCTCAGGGCCGGCCAGTGGCTTTGCCCCTGAACCCGCTAAAAACCTACTAGTTAGGGGCTCAAAACAGATGGCGGTCTGGGGCCTCAAGGCCCCAGCGGGGTTTGGGGCAGAGCCCCATTCTTTCCCATAGATCATAGACACTCAGGAGAGGAAACCGACAATCTCCTCCGCCCGCCGCACGATGGGATCGGCCAGCCCCGCCGCCCGGACAGCTCCCTGCGCCAGCACGGCCCGTAGATGCGCCTCGTCTGCCAGCAGGCGGCGCGTTTCCAGGGCCACCGGCGCCAGCCGCTCCACCAGCAGGTCGGCCAACGCCGCCTTGAACGGCCCGAAGCCGCTGCCGCCGTGTTGTGCCAGCACCGCCTGCGTGTCGCTGCCCGCCATGGCGGCGTAGATGCCCACCAGGTTGCGCGCCTCCGGCCGCCCCTCCAACCCGGCCGGCTCGCTGGGCAGCGGCTCCGGATCGGTCTTCGCCCGCCTGATCTTCTGCGCGATCGCGTCCGCGTCGTCGGTCAGGTTGATGCGGCTCTGGTCGCTAGGGTCGGACTTGCTCATCTTGCGCGCGCCGTCACGCAGGCTCATCACGCGCGCCGCCTCGCCCAGGATCAGCGGCTCGATCCGCGGGAAGAACGCCACGCCGTAGTCGTGGTTGAACTTCTCGCAGATGTCGTTGGCCAGCTCCAAATGCTGCCGCTGGTCGTCGCCCACCGGCACACGCGTGGCGTGGTAGGCGGCGATGTCGGCCGCCATCAGGTTCGGATACACGTACAGCCCGGCCGAAGCCGCCTCCCGATCGCGGCCCGCCTTGTCCTTGAACTGCGTCATCCGGTTGAGCCAGCCCAGGCGCGCCACGCAGTTGAAGATCCACGACAGCCGCACGTGCGCGGGCACGGCCGACTGCACGAACAGCGTGCTGCGCTGCGGGTCTATGCCGCAGGCGAGAAGGGTGGCGGCCATCTCCAGCGTTTGTGCCCGCAGCTTGGCCGGTTCCTGAAAGCTGGTGATGGCGTGTAGGTCCACCGCGCAGAACAGGCACTCATGCGTATCCTGCAGCGCCACCCATTGGCGAATGGCGCCCAGGTAGTTGCCGAGCGTGGGGATGCCGGAGGGCTGGATGCCGGATAGGACACGGTGCATGGATAGGTGGTGGCGTGCGTGGGTAAGAAAGGCAAGCGAGTGGTTCTTTTTAAAAGAACTAAAGTGAAACCTTCGATGCCGCTGCCGCACTTCAGCGCGCCACGCACGACGAATCGTGTTTGATCGTCAAAACCGACAAAGGCCTGTTGAGAAGCGTGATCGCCGTTGTCGCGGCCATGATTTTAGCTCCGACGGGAATTGCGACGAACTGGTCTATCCTGACAAACGCGTAGCGGGAGAAGATGCAGCCGTTTTGCTTCGCGTGGCTTAATCGACGACACGCGTAGTTCCTTTTCGAAAAAAACCGCTTGCCTTACGCTTGTTTCAGATGATCACCACCCTGGCCGAAGCCGCCCACCAACTCGCCCAAGGCACCACCACCAGCCGCGCCCTGGTGGAAACCTGCCTGGCCAACATCGCGTCGCCGGCAGGCGAGGGGGCCCGCGCCTTCATCAGCACCTACGCCGCCCAGGCCCGCGACAGTGCCGACGCGATGGACATGCTGCGACGTGCCAACCGCGCCCCGGGTCCGCTCGCCGGCATCCCCATCAGCCTGAAAGATCTGCTGGACGTGGCCGGCGAACCCACGCCGGCCGGCTCGCGCGTGCTCGCCGACGCACCGCCGGCCAAGGGCCATGCGCCGGTAGTGCAACGCCTGCTGGCAGCCGGCCTGGTCCCGGTCGGCCGCACCAACATGACGGAATTCGCCTTCAGCGGCGTGGGCATCAACCCGCATCACGGCACGCCACGCGCGCCGTTCGGCCGCGCGGCGGACGGCACCGGCCACGTGCCCGGCGGCAGCTCGTCGGGCGCCGCGGTGTCCGTCTCGGACGGCATGGCGCTGGCCGCCATCGGCACGGACACTGGCGGCTCCTGCCGCATTCCGGCCGCGTGCTGCGGCATCACCGGCTACAAGCCCACCGCACGGCGGGTGCCGCTCACTGGCGTTCTGCCGCTGGCGCCGTCGCTGGATTCCGTGGGGCCGCTAGCCAACACGGTGGCCTGCTGCGCCGCCATCGACGCGGTGCTCGCCGCGCAGGAGATCCCCGTGCTGTCCGGCCTGCCGGCCGCCGGCCTGCGCCTGCTGTTCCCCGCCAACGTCGTGGCGGACGGCATGGACGCACCCACCGAGCGCGCCATCGACCGTGCGTTGCAACGTCTGGACCGTGCCGGCGTGGCGATCGTCCACAAGCCGCTGGCCAGCCTGGACGGCATCGTCGGCGCACACGCGAACGGCGGCTTCGCCGTGGTGGAAGCCTTCGCCTGGCACCGCGACCTGCTGGCAACCCGCGCCGGCGAGTACGACCCGCGCGTGGCCGGGCGCATCCTGCCTGGCGCCCAGATGTCGGCGGCCGACTACGTGGCGCTGGTGGCTGCCCGCGCGCGTATCATTCCCGCGTTCGAGGCGGAACTGGCGTCGTACGACGCACTGATCATGCCGACGATCCCCATCGTGCCCCCCCTGATTGCCGCGTTCGACGCGGAAGCGGACTACAAGCGGTTGAACTACCTGCTGCTGCGCAACTCCGCGCAAATTAATTTCCTGAACGGCTGCGCCATCAGCCTGCCTTGCCACGAACTCGGATCGCCGCCGGCCGGGCTGACGGTAGCGTGTGGCTCCATGCGGGATTCGTGGTTGTTCGCAGTGGCAGCAAGGTTGGAGCCGATCGTGAGACAGTGAAGCCAGGGCTCTGCCCCAAACTTGTCATGCGCAACAACTCTCGATGTCCAGACCCATCTACTCGGGATCTCTTAAAAGCAGGTTCTAAGGACTTGTCCTTAGCGGGGTCCAGGGGCAGAGCCCCTGGCCTTCCTTGACAATGTTAGACCGTTACTTCGTGTTCTGCGCCATCGTGATATGCTTCTGGATCACCGGCGTCGTGGTGTCTGCAAACGACTTCAGGTCCGCATCCTTACCGTTCGTCGACTCACGCTGGAACAGCTTCAGCATCGCCTCGTGCGCCTTCACCTGGCCGGTAAGGTAGGCGTGGTCGAACTTCGTCCCGTCTAACGTCTGCAGTTTGGCCATCATCTTCTGCTGCCCGGCACTCGGGTCGGTGGGCGCCGTTATTCCTTTCGCAGCAGCTGTGTCGGCGAGCTTCTTATTGGCGGGCGTGTGGTCGTCGATCATCGCCTGCGCAAACTTCTTGACGCCGTCGTCCTGGCTTTTCTGCTGCGCGAGCTGGGCCATCGCCACTTCGGCCGCGCCGCCCTGGGCTGCCTTGGTGATGAACTCCTTGTCCACCTTGGACAGGTTGGCCGCACTGGCGGTGGAAGCCACGGCGCCGGACGTCACAGCAACCGGGGGAGCCACGGTGGAGTTCGTGGGCGGCACGGCGCCTGGGGTAACGGTGGAGGCTGGGGCGGTGCCGCGCTGAGCATAGGCGCCGCTGGCCATCAACAGCGGCAGGATCACGGCGGCCGAGCGGATCAGGGTGTGTCTCAAGTGTGTGCTCCTGTGCAATGCCGGCGCCAAGTTGGCGCGGCCCGAGCGCAGGCAACGCCGCATGGGGGCAGGTGTTGCCTGCCTGCGCCTCGAAGGGGCAAGCCTTGCTGTCTGAAGACAACGCACAAGAACTAACGAGCGCCGAACGAAGACGCGCCGGTCATCCTGACGGGTGCGCCCGAGTAGAAGGCAGCCAACCAAGCAAGAGCTTTTTGCTCTCTCGAAGAAGGCCTTTCTTGCTCCTGTCGCTCAGGCGCGATGCCGAAACCGCTCCACACCCGCCACCAAAGCCCGCCTGACGCCCGGCTCCAGCGCCGAGTGCCCGGCATCGGGGATGATGGTCAGCCGCGCTGCCGGCCAGTGCGCCGCCAGGTCGAACGCCGTCACCGCGGGGCACACCATGTCGTAGCGGCCCTGGACGATCTCGCCGGGCAGGTGGCCGATCGCCGCCATGCCGCCCAGCAGCCCGTGCGGCGGCAAGAACAGGCGATGGGCGAAGTAGTAAGCCTCGATGCGGGCCAGCCCGAGCGCCGTGCGGTCCCCGGCGAACGAGCTGACCGTGTCCGGGCTGGGCAGCAGCGTGCTGCAGGAGCCTTCGTAGATCGACCATGCGCGAGCGGCGGCCATGTGCACCACCGGGTCCGGATCGGTCAGGCGACGCAGGTAGGCGCCCAGCAGGTCCGTCCGCTCCTGCGGCGGCAGGAAGCCGGCGAAAGCCGCGTGGGCGTCGGGGAACACCTGGGCCAGGCCGTGCAGAAACCAGTCCACTTCGGACTGCCGCCCCAGGAACACGCCGCGCAGCACCAGCCCCACCACGTGGGCCGCGCGGGCCTGGGCGTAGGCCAGCGCCAGGGTAGACCCCCAGGAGCCGCCGAACAGCAGCCACCGGTCGATCCCGAGGTACAGACGCAGCCGGTCGATATCCTCCACCAGGTGTCCGGTGGTGTTGGCTTCCAGGCTGCCGAGCGGGCGGGACCGGCCGGCGCCGCGCTGGTCGAAGATCACGACGCGCCAGTGTCCGGGATCGAAGAAGCGGCGATGCACGGCGCCCGCGCCGGCTCCGGGGCCGCCATGCAGGAACAGCACCGGCCTGCCGCGCGGGTTGCCCACCTGCTCCCAATACATCACGTGCCCATCCGAGAGCGGCAGGTAGCCGGTCTCAAAGGGGCCGATTTCGGGAAACAGGTCGCCGCGTGGCATGGTGTCACTCTATCGCCAGATCGCGGATGCGAGAAGACGCACGCTGCAGGCGCTCGGCCGGGTGCGCTGCACCATTTTGTGAGAGGGTTAGCGGGATGGGACGCATCTGGATGGCGCTGGGCGGGCTCGCCGGCGCCGGCGCCGTGGGCATGGCGGCGGCCGCGGCGCACGCGCTGGCGCAGCGGCTGGATGCCAAGGCGATGACGGCGATGCAGAGCGCCATCCAGATGCAGGGCTGGCACGCGCTGGCTTTGGTGCTGACCGGGCTGTGGGTGATGCGGGCGCCGCCCCTGGCGCACACGCTGGGCAACCTGGCCGGGCTGGGCTTCGCGCTCGGCACGCTGCTGTTCTGCGGCGCAGTCTACGCCAACCATTTGGGCGGCGTGCATTCCGGACCCACGGCACCGATCGGCGGCACGCTGCTGATGCTCGCCTGGGTGCTGCTGGCCGCCTCCGCCCTGGTGGTGGGGCCCACGCTCTGAGCAGGCATGCCGGTATCGACTGGGTGCGCAGCGCCTACCAGGCGGCGGACGGCTTCGCCGACGTGCTGGCTGAGGAGCTGATGCGGCGCGGCGTGGAGGTGCGCGCCTGGCACGGCCTGCTCGCCCTCTCGCCCGACCCGCCCGCCCCTGCCGCCTGGGCGCTGAACGTGTGGACGGCGCCGCGCGAGATGCCCGTCCCCTCCGTGGGCATGGCGGCCGACAGCCTGCGTGCCATCCAGCGCAACTGGGGTTACCTGCCGTTCGACCACAACAGCCGCGCCGGCCTGATCACCGCCAAGCTGCCGCCGCTCCGCCCCAAGCCGCTCCGCTTTCCCACGGCCGCGCCTACCAGCCATTTGGGTGCCTGGACGTTGCTGGGCTACGACCGCATGCTGGTCAGCCCCACCCAGACGAGCCCGTTCGTGAACGGCGAGGTGACCTTCGAGGAGGACCGGGTAGGCCCGCCCAGCCGCGCCTACCTGAAACTCTGGGAAGCCTGCACGCTGTGGCGCGCCTGGCCGCAGCCGGGCGAGCTGTGCCTGGACCTGGGTGCCGCACCCGGCGGCTGGACCTGGGCGCTGGCCAGGCTCGGCGCCCGCGTGGTGGCCATCGACAAGGCGGCGCTGGAGCCGGCCATCGCCGCCATGCCGGGCGTCAGCGTGCGCCAGGAGAGCGCCTTCGCGCTCGACCCTGCCGGCGAGGCGCCGGTGGACTGGCTGTTCTCCGACGTGATCGCCTACCCGTCCCGCCTGCTGACCCTGGTGGAGGCCTGGATCGCCAGCGGCCGCGCCGGCCGGATCGTCTGCACGCTGAAGTTCCAGGGCGCCACGGACCATGCGGCGGCGGAGGCGTTCGCGGCGATCCCGGGCGGACGGCTGGTGCACCTTTTCCACAACAAGCACGAGTTGATGTTTCTTTGGAGCAAGGACGTGGTTCTGGGGTGACGGCGCGGGAGACGAAGGCCGGGAGTCTTCCCGACGCGGCAAGGCCTTTTTTCTTGAAGAAGAGAAGCAAATGACCTTGGCAGTGTTTCAGTTCAATGTCGGCTAGTGGGTGGAAAGCGGCTGTTGCGACGACCTTCGGGATCGTAGCCTTGCGGTCCTTTCTCCGGCTGGGTACGACATGGGTACGCTGCGACGAGCCTTACTTCTGCTCGCATCCTTTCTGCCCTTTAGCGCCCGTGTTGCGGCGGAGGACAGGGGAGCAGAGAATCGCCTGGCGGCAATCCGCGCCATGGTCCTCAACCCTGCGGCTAGATTCAGCGTGCAAGCCGTACTGGCCGAGCCGAACACCATCGAGCCCCTGACGGCGCCAGACAGCCCGGAGCCTGGCCGGATGATGCAATTGCGCTCATTCGTGGAGAACAAGGGCGAACGAGCGGAGAACTCGATCCGGCACGGGGAGGAAGCGCTGCGAATCGAAGCAGTGCGCCCGTTCCTAAGCCTGGGCGACAGGGTGTCGTTGCACTACTCACTCGCGCGCCAAGCCGAACGACTGGGCCAGTGCGTGGCCGCAATCTCGCGTTACCGCGCGGTGTTGCCGCTGATGGCGCAGGACGGTGTCAGCCAGTCCGGGCAGCTCGGCACGCGGCAGCGCCTGGCGTTCTGCCTACATGAGGCCGGGCAGTTCAAGGAAGCGCGGGAGATCAACCCGGACGTTCACGGCCCGCATCAACCTGGCCCAGAACGAGTACGCGCTGGGCAATGCCGCGGCAGCGCTGACCGTGCTGGAAAGCCTGCTCGCCGACGCCACGGAGGCGAACGACGCCGATATAGTGGACAAGTCTCTGTTCCAGCTCGGGGTGCTGGCCTTTGAAGGGAAGCGCCGCGCGGACGCGCTGGGCTTCATGGAGCGCCGCCTGACGCTGGCTCGGGAGGCGGGCGACCCAGCGCGGATCGCGGCGGCTACGGAGGACCTGGACGTCCTGCACAACAAGCTGTCCGCCCCGAAGCCCTGAAAGTGGGGCCGGCCGGCGATGCCGCAGAAGCATGTTGCTGACCAGGGCCGAAGTCTGTCACCGTGCTCGGTGCGGGGAAGGTCCGATCCTCACCACGCTCAACCCGAAGCCGGGCCTGCGCGTGGCTCCGGGCGGCTCCGGTTCTCCCATCCCCTCCCCTGCGCTCGATAGCAAGTTGGCGCCAGGTCGGGACGAAGGAACAGGCACCAGGCCGAACCAGGGAACGTCGCGCTTGAGACGGTAACACCGAAGTGCCGCGAGTGTTCGGCTCGCGCGAACCAACGGGATCAGCTCACGATGGACCTCCTGCTGCATCTCGCTGGCCTGTTCGCGCGCAATCGTTGGTGGGTAAGTCCTGGCTTTCTGCCTCTCGCGTTCTTCGTGCCGAGCCTGCCGGGTCACCGCAAGCTGATGGTCCAGATACTGGTCGTGGGGCTTGGGGTTGGCAATTTCCTGGGTGGTCCGTTGCTATGCGGCTGGCTGCTTTACCGAGTAGGCCAGACAGCGACGGCGCAGGTCGTCAGCACCTACCAGACATCCACTCAGATCAACGACCATGACGTCTTGGGCTACAACGTCCTGATCCGCGATGCGCATGGCGACGTCTTCGCCAGTCGCTTCGAGGACGACGAGTTCAACGTCTTCCCGCCAGCAGATTGGGATTGGGATTGCCCCGATCTCGTGGACGGTTTGTAGACTTGGGAGCTACGCGTCG
>CAXTBC010000087.1:0-11523 GCA_964242595.1 uncultured Acetobacteraceae bacterium
AAGGCAAGCAAGCAGTTCTTTTTCGAGAAAAAGAACCAAAAAGCTTTTGCTCCCTGTCGGGTGGCGCGGAGAGTTGCGTGACCATTAAAGCAAAAGCCGAACAGCGAGGTTAAGAAAGTCTGGAGGCTCTGCCCTGAACCCCGATAAGAACACTTCCTTATTTAGGCTGAATTATCGGCTATCGGCACTGGATCGAGGGCTTCGGAGCTCGTGATCCGGGTTCTCAAACAGAAACATAAAACCGGTCTGTAAAACTCCCAAACAGATGGGGATCTAGGGCATCGAGGCTCCAGCGGGGTTTGGGGCAGAGCCCCAAGCTTGCTTACACGTCAAGACTTTCGACCATCGCCATAAGCAAAAGCCTCCTGCTTCTTTCTTCGTTCAGAAAACAAGGCCCGACCTGCCCGCCCATCGATCGCCGCCAGCCCCGCCCCGATCAGCACCATCCCGCCATAAGCCCGCCCCGGCACCGCCTCGCCCAGGAACGCCCATCCCAGCAGCAACGCGCTCACCGGCAACAGGAACGTCACCAGCATGGCGTTCGTGGCGCCGGCCGTGGCCACCAGGCGGTAGAACAGCACGTAGGCCAAAGCCGTGCCCAGCAGCGCAATCCCACCCAGGGAGGCCCAGACCGCCAGCCCCGGCGCCGGCAACAGCCAGAACCGGTCCGTCACCGTGGCCAGCGGCAGCACCAGAGCCGCGCCGGCCGTCAACTGTCCCGTTGCCACTTGCAGGAAAGCCACGCCCTGCAACCGCCGCTGGTACTGCCCGCCCAGCGCGTAGCTGAACGCCGCCAGCACGCACGCGCCTTCGCCCAGCAGGTTGCCCGTGGCCCCGCGCAGCGCCGCCGGTCCCACCAGCACGCCCACGCCGGCCAGCCCCAGCACCACGCCGGCCGCCCGGCCCCAGCTCAGCCTCTCGCTGGTCAGCCAGTGCGCCAGCAGCACGGCGAACAGCGGCGTCGTGGCGTTCAGCATCGCCGCCATCCCGCTCGTCACCTGCGTCTCGCCCCAGGCAAACAGGCTGAACGGCACCACGCTGTTCAGCAGCCCCAGCACGGCAAACCGGCCCCACGGCGCGCGCCACCCCAGCGCCTGCCCGCGTGCCGCCAGCACCAGGTTCAGCGCCAGCGCCGCCAGCCCCACCCGACCCAGCACGATGGTGAACGGCGGCAGCCCGCCATCCAGCACCTTGTAGAAGAAGAACGAGCTGCCCCACAGCACAGACAGCGCTAGCAGCAGCCCGCCTTCCCGCAGGTCCATCGCCCGGTGGGTCACGGGTGCGCCGACGATGCCCGCGGCCTAATCCGCGGGCCCGAACCGGTAGACGCAGATCTTGTTGCCGTCCATGTCGCGGAAATACGCGCCGTAGAACCCGTTCTCGTCCGCACCACGCACGCCCGGCGCTCCCTCGTCCGCCCCGCCCAGCGACAACGCCCTGGCGTGCACCTCGCCCACCATCGCCCGCGTCGGCGCGCTCAGCGCGATCATCGTCCCGTTGCCCACGCTTGCCGGCTGCCCGTCATGCGGAAGACAGACCATGAACTCCGGACCCTCCGTGCCCCACGCCACCATGCGTGGCATCGCGAACAACCGCTTGGCGCCGAACATCTCCAGCACCGGGTCGTAGAACGCCACCGCGCGTTCCAGGTCGTTGGTCCCCAGCATGGAGTGGCTCAGCATGGTTGGCTCCTCAAAACAACATAGGAAAAGAAAGCGGTTCTTTTTCGAGAAAAAGAACCAAAAAGCTTTTGCTCCCTGTCGGGTGCTGACGGATAGAGCCTTACCTAGTCAGTAAAAGCTTTTTGCTTCTTTTTCTTGAAAAAGAAGGCGTTCCTTCAGTCGGTCCATGTCAAGCACCCACCCTGGCACCATGCCAAGGGATCGCCTACCTTCCGCGTGCGTGCCTGTCCGGACAGGCGGCATGGCAGGCCGGCTGGCGTGAGCCTCGGCGCACCCCGTCAGCCGGCCGCCAAGCCAATCGTCCGACCGGGCACCATAGCCAGAAAGGGAGCACGCCAATGCGCGACTACACTCAATTCTACATCAACGGCGCCTGGACCGCCCCCAAGGGCGGCAGCAAGCTGGACGTCATCAACCCCGCCACCGAGAAGCCCTGCGGCCAGATCACGCTCGGCACCGCCGCCGACGTGGACGAAGCCGCGTCCGCCGCCCGCACCGCCTTCGCCAGCTTCAGCCTAACCACCCGCGACGACCGCCTGGCCCTGCTCGGCCGCGTCATCGACGTCTACAAGACCCGCTACAACGACATGGCCGCCGCCATCACCGAGGAGATGGGCGCCCCCGTCAGCCTGTCGCAGAACGCCCAGGCCGCCATCGGCATCGGCCACTTCCAGGCTGCCCAGGGCATCCTGCAGAGCTACGTCTTCGAGGAGATGCGCGGCACCACCCTGATCGCCCGCGAGCCCATCGGCGTCTGCGGCTTCATCACCCCGTGGAACTGGCCGATCAACCAGATCGCCTGCAAGGTGGCCCCGGCGCTGGCCGTAGGCTGCACCATGGTGCTCAAGCCCAGCGAGATCGCTCCCTTCAGCGCCTGGATCCTCGCCGAGATCCTCCACGAGGCCGGCGTCCCCCCAGGCGTGTTCAACCTGGTCAACGGCGACGGCCCGGGCGTGGGTGCGGCCATCAGCAGCCACAAGGAGATCGACCTCGTCAGCTTCACCGGCAGCACCCGCGCCGGCATCGAAGTGGCACGCGCCGCGGCTCCCACCGTCAAGCGCGTCCACCAGGAACTCGGAGGCAAGTCCCCCAACATCATCCTGGCCGATGCGGACCTGAAGGCGGCCGTCACCCGTGGCGTCAAGCACGTCATGCAGAACAGCGGCCAGTCCTGCAACGCGCCCACCCGCATGATCGCCCCCCACAGCGTGATGGCCGACGTGATCGCCATCGCGAAGACCACCGCCGAGGCCACCACCGTCGGCGATCCGCAAGGCAACGCCGAGCTCGGCCCGGTGGTCAGCGAGCTGCAGTGGAACAAGATCCAGGGCCTGATCAACAAGGGCATCGAGGAAGGTGCCACCCTGGTCGCCGGCGGCCCCGGCAAGCCCGAAGGCCTGGAGACCGGCTACTACGTCAAGCCCACCGTCTTCGCCAACGTCACCAACGACATGACCATCGCCCGCGAGGAAATCTTCGGCCCCGTGCTGACCATCCTTGGCTACGACACGCTGGACGAGGCGATCACCACCGCCAACGACACCCCCTACGGCCTCGCCGCCTACGTCCAAGGCAAGAACCCGACGCAGCTCCGGCAGGTGGCGCGGCAGTTACGTGCGGGGCAGGTGAACATCAACGGCGCGGGGATGGACATCATGGCGCCGTTCGGCGGCTACAAGCAGAGCGGCAACGGCCGCGAGTGGGGGGACCTGGCCTTCGGGGAGTTTTTGGAAACGAAGGCCGAACTCGGCTACGGTGCGATCGCGGCTGAGTAGAGTAGGGCGTCTCCTGACCGAGGCGAAGTTGGGCTTCGGCTTCCAACTCTCTCGACCTCCTCTCCGTCCGGAGAGGAGGCGATTGCTGCGGATTAGATCATATAGAGCACAGCCACCTTGCCGTCAGGTTGAATAACTCGTTGCGACCCTGCATGATCAGCCACGGATAGGCGACTGCGTGAGCTAGGATGATAGTCGATGGCTGGCTTCTGGTACCCCTATAAGGATTTCGCAGAAGCCAGGTTTCGTCTTTGCGCCTTTGCCGATGTCGCTCTCAGCCCGCAATGCGGCGTCAGCTACTCCGACGGCACGAGCATCTCCGTCCTCCGGCAACCCGGTGGCTCCCAGGGTCGAACTCTGTGGCTCAACATTCTTGCCCAGCACGTTGCCGGTCCGCCACCGACGCCAGCACCTCCCAAAGGCACGATCGGAAAGCTGAAAGCCTGGTTCTGGCGTGCTATGGAGATGGAGGGCGAGGCGGATGCGCAGAACGCGGAAGCCCAGCAGGCAGGCTATCAGGCCATGGCGCAGGAGTTCCAGGACCACGTCTGGCAACCGATGCACCAGTTTCTACTGCGACATAAACTTGCAGCCGACACGGCAGGTGTAGCGCTCGACGTCGTCGGTGTAGCTGCGGCGGCTGTCTTCTTTTTCGTGGCGGCGCCCGAGCTTCTCGCCGCCGGAACGGTGGCGGCTACCGTCGGCCTGATCACCGGGGCCTCGGCTGGCCTCGGCTCGATCGTCCTGCTCGGTGTAGATGGCGCAATCTACGGCGCAGAGGTATCGGGACACGAAGCCTTTGCTAGCAGGATAGAAGACAACAAAGCGGTTCAGTGGACACGTATCGGTGCAACCGTGATGCTTCTGCCGGACGTAGCGGTAGGTGGGTTGCGTTCACTCACTGAAATCGGTCAGTTCGGCAATGAAGCCCGCGAAGCCGCCTCGGCATCGGCCGAGGCGTCCAGAGCCGCAAGTGAGGCACGCGCTCGGGTCGCCAAGATACGCAACCCATCCAGTCACCCCGACCCGGTTGCCCGCCGCATGCACAAGGTCAGGGTGCTTGAACGCGAGGCACAATTCCAGGCACATAAGGTGGAGGAAGCCAACAGCAGCATCCGAACCGCTGCCGTCCGTGACGTCGGCGTTTTCCAAGGGGCTACATTGGCCGGTACTGGCCTGCTTGCCGCCGCGCCGCCTGGCGTCGTCCTAAGCGATAGACAGAAGCGGCGTGACGAGGATTACCAGAAATCGTTGATTCCCGAAGGCGGTATGCCAAAGGACGTCCGTCTCGAAATGCGGGTGATAGGCTATTCCAGACCGGCTGCACAATGAACGAACTCGGCGCCTCCCTGACACGGCCGCCAGGCTACGCGCCCCGTGGCACGTCCGCGGGGTTGTTCAGCTTCGTCATGCTCGGGGCCGGCGTGCCGTTCGCCGCCGTACAGAGCCTCGTCCCGGTGCTCGCGGACGGTCTTGACGTCTGGCTTGCGTCCATCCTGCCGGTCCTTGGGCTTGCGATGGTGCTGACGATCATCATGGCCATCGGCTTGCGGAAGCGTCACCTCTGGTTCGTGCGCTACCTGTTCTTCACAGGTTCCACCCTGTTGGGCTGTTACTGTCTTGGGGTGGTACTGAGTGTGGCAATCCTGCTGAACGTCGTGGCAAGCCGATCCCCCAACCTTCGATTCATGAGCAAGGCAAACATCGCCTACTGGTTAGTTCAGGCCTTTTTCGTTTTCTTCCTGCTCAGGATGTTGCGCCTGAATTACTGGAAGCCGTGGACCAAGCCGGAGAGTTGGGAGGCAGGTAACGAGACACCGCCACCGTGGGGAATGTCTCCTAAGCATGATTCGACGAGCAAACGGCTTCGGCTATGACCGTCCAATCTTCTGCTCAGTTGGCAAATCTATGCCTCTGCTTGCTCTGAACCAATCGCGTTACCAGTGTTGCTTCGCCCGACTTAGAGGACCCGCCCAAAATGGAACCCATGAAGCCGATGAAACCCATGGCGCCCACGGAAAAATGGTGGCCCGACACCCTGGGCCACCCCGCCACCACCGGCGCGCAGAACAATACGCGCTACGCCGTCTTCCCCGAAGCCAGCCGCCTCCTTATCGAGCAGGACGGCCAGCTCACCACCTACGACACGGCCGACCACCAAATCGGCGGCGCCGCCCAAAGCAGCAGCCAATCCCTCACCTTCACCAGCCAGCACGGCCCCATCGACCTCGCCAGCCTAACCAAACTCCCCTGAACACCTGCCTCGAACGCCACCACAACGCGCGCCTAGACAGACAGAAGTTCTTTGCGTCTTTCTTTCAAGAAAGAAGGCCTTTCTTCCTCCGCCTACCCGCTAAATCCCGTCCAGCTCTCTGCCGTCCGCCCCCCACGCGCCTTGCGCAGCCGCTCCACCGTCCGACTGAACCGCGGCCCGTACACCCGCAAACAACTGTAAGCCACCCGAACCCCCGCCGGCAGACGCGCTGCCAGCTCCTCCATTCCCGCCGGCACGCCAGGATGCGGCACAACCTGCCCCTCATCGGGAGGAAACATCACCGGCTCGGCCAGCGCGTGGCCCAGATGCGGGCACAGCGCCCGCGCCCGCCTGGCACAGGACAGGTGCACCGGCGGCACCGTCCCCGCGTAGCGCATCCTGTCCCCCACCGCCACGAACCCGCCCGACTCTACCGGGAATAGGTAACGGTCCCGCGCCAGCGTCCGCCGGCCGCATACGTGGCACAGTTGCCCCAGCATCCCTATCCGCTGCCGCGTCACGTGCACGGCGGCAAATTTCGGCACGCCCTGCCCGGGCGCCTGCGCCTGCATCAGGTCGGCATATCCCGGGAAGTTGGCCGAGGCCGCCAGGTCGTAGGAATCCTCGCCGGTCCACGACACCGACCAGGGCACCGTCTCGCCGATCACCCATCTTGAGTCAGCCATTTGCCCTCCCGAAGAAGAAAGCAGTTCTTTTTTGAAAAAAAGAACCAAAAAACTTTTGCGCCCTGTCGGGGACTCGCCGGTTAACGCGCGCTCAACGGACAAGAGTTCTCTGCTTCTTTCTTTCAAGAAAGAAGGCCTTCCTTCCTACCCCGCCTGCCGCGCCAACGCCCGCGCCCGCCGCTCGTCTTTCCTACTATTCCCGCCACCCACCTTCGCAACCTTGCCCTTCTTCAGCAGCAACGCCCGGTAATCATCCATGTCACCCTCGTAGGGCGCCACCGTCCCGCCATCCACGATCCACAGCACGTCGGCCACACGCTCCACCAGCGTGGGGTCGTGGGTGATCAGCAGCACAGCGCCGGCAAACGCGCCCAGCGCCCGCACCAGCGCGTCGCACGCGTCGATGTCGAGGTGGTTGGTCGGCTCGTCCAGGATCAGCAGTTGCGGCGCGTCGCGCGTCGCCAGTGCCAGCAGCAGCCGCGCCCGCTCCCCGCCGGACAGGTTGCCCGTCGGCGTCAGCGCGCGGTCGCGGTCCAGCCCGAACCGCGCCAGCTGGCCGCGCTGCTGCGTCGGGTTGGCCAGCGGCAACGCGCGCGCGATGTGGTCCAGCGCCGTCTCGCGCGGGTCCAGCTCGGCCTCCTGGTGCTGCGCGAAGTAGCCCACCCGCAGCTTGCCCGGCCGGCGCACCCGGCCGTCCATCGGCTCCAGCCGACCGGCCAGCAGCTTGGCGAACGTGCTCTTGCCGTTGCCGTTGGCCCCCAGCAGCGCGATCCGGTCGCCCATCTCGAAGTTCATGCCCAGCGCGCGCAGCACCGGCGCCGTGCCGTAGCCTACCGCCACGCCGTCCAGTGCCAGGATCGGCGGCGGCAGGGCGGCCGGCTCGGGGAAGTTGAACACGGTGGCCGCGTCCTCGATCACGCTGTCGATCGCCGGCATCTTCTCCAGCGCCTTGATGCGGCTCTGCGCCTGGCGCGCCTTGCTGGCCGAGGCGCGGAAGCGGTCCACGAAGGCCTGCATGTGTGCCCGCTGGGCGGCAATCTTCACCGCGGCCTTAGCCTGCAGCATTGCCTGCTCGGTGCGGATGCGCACGAACTCGTCGTAGCCGCCCGGCGTCACACTCAGCCGCTGCCGGTCCAGGTGGACGATCGCCTGCACGGACCGGTTTAGCAACCCCTGGTCGTGGCTCACCACCAGCGCCGCCCCGGCAAACCGCGCCAGCCACGCCTCCAGCCACAGCGTGGCTTCAAGGTCCAGGTGGTTGGTCGGCTCGTCGAGCAGCAGCAGGTCCGGGTTGCTGAACAGCACCGTCGCCAGCGCCACCCGCATGCGCCAGCCGCCGGAGAAGGAATCCACCGCGCGGGCCTGCGCCTCGGTGTCGAACCCCAGCCCCGCCAGGATGGTCGCCGCGCGCGCCGGCGCGGTGTCGGCGTCGATGGCCCCCAGCCGCTCCCAGATCGCCGCCACCCGGTCCGGCGGCACGTGGCCGCGCTCGGCCTCCTGCGCCTCGGCCAGCAGCGCCAGCCGCTCGGGGTCGCCTGACAGCACCGTCTCCAGCAGGCTCTGCGGCCCGCTCGGCGCCGTCTGCTTCACCTGCGCCATGCGCGCCCGGTTGGCCAGCCTGATGTCGCCGCCGTCCAGGCCCAGCTCGCCGGAGATCGCCTTCAGCAGCGTGGACTTGCCCGCCCCGTTGCGCCCCACCAGCCCGATCCGCCGCCCGGCATCCACCGTCAGGTCCGCACCCTCCAGCAGGGTGCGCCCCCCCATACGCAGGGTCACGCCGGAGACGATCAGGAGGCTCATGCCGCAGGGATAGGGTGCGGTGCAGCAGAAAGGAAGGACAAGCTGCGTGTTGCCGGTTGCAGTCCGCCGCCCAAAGCCCCAATACACCCGGCCACTGCATGCGAGCCCGCCGCACGTGCCCGTCCCGTTTTCCTCCGAAGACCTCGGCCGAATCTTCGAGGTCCGCGCGCTAACCCGCGGCCGCAGCCTGGTCCTGATCGGCGCCGTCGAGGTCAAGCTCGATGGCGAGACCGTCATCGGCACCGTCGAGGACAAGGGCGTCCGCCGCACCGCCCGCGTCACCCCGGCCGCCATGGGCCGCCGCGTGGTCTTCGAGAATCGCTGCACCTGCCGCCTGGTCAACTGCCCGCACCTCGCCGCCACCGCCTTCGCGGCACTCGACCGCTTCCCCGTCCTGCGCCGCGCCGAACAGGCCACCTTCCTGGAGAACCTGGCCAGCGCGCCGGCACCTGAGAAGCAACGCCTGCTGGTCAACCTCGAGCCCGGCATGCCGCCCGATTCCTGCTTCGTATCCTTCAGCCTGGTGGGCGAGCGCACCGCCCGCATCGAGGCCACCAACCCCGCCCGCATCATCGCCGAGGCCACCGCCAGCGAGCCGGCCGTGGCCCTTGCCCACCTGCTTGGCGGCGGCGCCGCGCCGCGCACCGGCGTGCCGGCCACCATGGTGGCCCCCTTGGTGGCCGCCCTGCTGCGGGTGGAGAACGCCCGCTGGTCGGCCACCGGCAAGCGCCTGGTCGCCGGTGAGGAACGCACCTTCGAGGCCGACTCTCCGCCCCGCCTGCCGGCCCGTTCGGCCATCCTGCTGGGCGATACCGGGCCCTGGTACGTGGACGCCGCCACCGGCGCCGTCGGCCGCGTGAAGCTCCGCCAGAAGCGTGCGGCACCGCCGCCGCCCATCACCATACGCCCGCGCCTAGGCCGCCAGCGCGGCGTCTCCACGCTGATCGCCACCGAAAGCGAGCGCGCCATCGTCGAACGCCCCGTCACCCCGGTAATGCGCATGCAGCGCATGCGCGCGCCCGACGATTTCGGCCGCCTGGTGCTGATGGACGCGCTGATCCTGGATTTCGACTACGGCGGCACGCTCAGCGACGGCGACGACGAGCGCCAATTCGTCCGCGTGGACGGCCCCGGCGGGCCCACCTTCGTCCGCCGCAACGTCGAAGCCGAGGCCAGCGCGCTGGAAACCCTGCGCCAGGACGGCTTCACCCAGATGCGCGTGGGCGACGGCAAGTCCGCGCGCGGCCGCCGCGTCTTCGTCTTCCGCGGCCCCGACGCCGGAGAGCGCTGGCACCACTTCGTCGCCGAACGCGTCCCCGCCTTGCAGTCGCTCGGCTTCCGCAGCCTCATCGACAAGGATTTCGGCCCACGCATGGTCGAGCGCGTCGGCGAGTGGGACCTCAAGATACGCGACGTCGCCGTCAGCGCCGAGAACCCCGGCAACTTCTCGATGGATTTCGGCATCGAGATCGACGGCCTGCGCATCCCGCTGCTGCCCGTGCTGTCCAACCTGCTCGCCCGCGGCGGCATGGACACCGCCCAGGTGGTGGGCGAGGACTTGATCACCACGCTGGAAGACGGCCGCGTGGTCAAGCTGCCCGCCGAGCGCATCCGCCGCATGCTCGCCATCATGGGCGACCTTATCGAGGCCGCCGAGATCCGCGAGGACACCATCGTGCTGCCGGACGCGGAAGCCGCCACGGTGGTGGAGCTCGAGGCCCTGCTGCTCACCCGCTGGCAGGATGCCGGCAAGATCCACGCCTACACCGAACGCTTCCGCGGCGAGGCGGAGATCCCGCCCGCCATCATCCCGCCCGAGTTCCACGGCGACCTGCGCCCCTACCAGCAGCAGGGCGTGGACTGGCTGCAGCATTTGATGGCCAGCGCGCTCGGCGCCTTCCTGGCCGACGACATGGGCCTGGGCAAGACCGCGCAGACCATCGCCCACATCACCGTGGAGCACGCCAGCGGCCGCATGCAGCACCCGGCACTCATCGTCGTGCCCACCAGCCTGATCGCCAACTGGACGTCCGAGCTGGAGAAGTTCGCCCCGGGCCTGCGCGTCACCGTGCTGCACGGCCTGGACCGCCACCGCAAGCGCGAGACGCTGGACCGCACCGACGTGGTGGTCACCACCTACACCGTGCTCACCCGCGACATCGTCGAGATGAAAGAGCGCGACTGGCACATCGTGGTCCTCGACGAGGCCCAGGCGATCAAGACACCCGAGGCGAAAGCCACCCGCGCCGTCTGCCAGCTCGATGCCCGCCAGCGCATCTGCCTGTCAGGCACGCCCATCGAGAACAACCTCGAAGAGCTATGGTCGCAGTTCGCGTTCCTGATGCCCGGCCTTTTGGGCGACCGCCGCGGCTTCTCCAAGCGCTTCCGTACTCCCATCGAGAAGAACGGCGACCAGCTCCGCCGCGTGCAGCTCGTCCGCCGTATCAAGCCCTTCATCATGCGCCGCAAGAAGAGCGAGGTCGCCACCGAGCTGCCGCCCAAGCACACGATCCTGCGCCGCATCACCCTGGCCCCCGACCAGCGCGAGCTGTACGAGACCATCCGCGTGACGATGTACGAAAAGGTGCGCGAGCAGGTGGCCGAACGCAGCCTGGCGCAGAGCCGCATCGTGGTGCTGGACGCGCTGCTCAAGCTCCGCCAGGCCTGCTGCGACCCCCGCCTGGTCAAGCTCCGATCGGCGCGCGAGATCGAGAGCAGCAGCAAGCTGGACGACCTGATGGAGATGATCACCGAGATGATCCCCGAGGGCCGCCGCATCCTGCTGTTCAGCCAGTTCACCTCTATGCTGGACCTTATCAAGCCCCGGCTGCGGGAGGCCAACATCGCCTTCGTGGAGCTGCGCGGCGATACCGCCGACCGCGGCGAGCCGGTCCGCAGCTTCGAGGCCGGCGAGGTGCCGCTGTTCCTCATCAGCCTCAAGGCCGGCGGCCGCGGCCTCAACCTCACCAGTGCTGACACGGTGGTCCACTACGACCCCTGGTGGAACCCGGCGGTGGAGGACCAGGCCTCCGACCGTGCCCACCGCATCGGCCAGACCAAATCCGTATTCGTCTACAAGCTAATCGCCGCCGACACGGTGGAGGAGCGCATCCTGGAGCTGCAGGCCCGCAAGGCCGAACTGGCCGCGCTGGCGTTCAGCGAGGGGGACGGCGAGGAGCAGGAGGCCGGCGACCTCAGCGCGCTGGACACCGGCGACATCGAGTTCCTGTTCGGCGACGGGCGGGACCGGGAACGGGAGGCGGCTTAGGTAAGGAAGGCCAGGGGCTCTGCCCCTGGACCCCGCTAAGGACAAGTCCTTAGAGTCC
>CAXTBC010000088.1:0-10951 GCA_964242595.1 uncultured Acetobacteraceae bacterium
ACGCCGCGGCGGTGGACGTGCAGCATGATCCGCGTGGCCTCCTCGCGCGTCTTCTGGAAGAACCGCTCCAGCACGTGGACCACGAACTCCATCGGCGTGTAGTCGTCGTTCAGCATCAGCACCTTGTACATGGCCGGCTTGCGCGTTTTCGGACGCGCCTTGACCACCACGCCGGTGTTCGGTCCCTCGCCGCCTCTTTTGTCGTTGTCGCTCATGCGAAGACCATATCGGGATAACGCCAGCCTGGAAAAGGGTGAGCCCCCGAGGCAGGCAAGGAACGTGACGATCTCTGCGGTCACGCGACGTCTCAGCCTCCGGCAAGGCTGTGCCGGAAGCGACACCCAACACCAACGGCGGCAGAGCACAAAAGCACAAAACCACGATGGCGGCTTCGGACTAGCCGGCGGCTCCGGATTCCTACGTGCCTCCAAGAACCGTGGTGCCGACGGCATCATCATCAACGCGGCGGCTCAGTCACCGCAGGTGCAAACGCACCTGACGCCACCCGTCGGACACAAAAAAGGCCCAGGGTCACCCCTGGGCCTCTTTCAAACCACGCCCCCGAAAGGGCCGCTCCCAAGCCTCAGGAGAACGTCTCGACGGCCACGTTGACGCGCGCGGTGATTGGCGCGAACGCCTGCTCGGCGAGCTTGATCGACCGCTCGGTCATCTTGCCGGACTCGGCCAGCGCCTTTTCCATCGACGCCTTGGCAAAGGTGGTCTGCAGCTCCACGGCCTCCTTGACCGACTTCACCGCGCCCAGCGCCTTGAACGTGCCCATCGTCTCCTCCAGGCTCGCCTTGGCGCTGGCGGCGAACATCTTCGACATCTCGGTCAGCCCTGCGGCCAGGATCTGGTTGGACTTCATCAGCGCTTCCAGGTTGCCCTGGCTGAACGCCGTCATCTGCTCGGCGGTCTTCATCACGCGCTGCATGCCTTCCTTCACCTGCACTTGGGCCTGCTCGATGCCCGCAGCGGCCGTCGCGGCGCCCTGCTTGATGCCTTCGACGGTCTTCTCGTGGGCGAAGTTCTCGACGTTCTTCATCTCGCCCGTCGCGGCCTCGATAGCCTTTGCCTTGGTGATCATAACCAGCTCCAATGGGATCAGGGACGATTCCAAAACCGGCGAACCGTCGATTGCGAAAGCGTGCAAGCGCTTTGTGCGCTGCAACATCGCCTCCCTAGTTGCAAAAACGGCGGGCGTCAACGGTTTTTGGTGCATTGCAGCAATCGCTTGCGGAGCCGGCCTGACAGGATTTCCCGGCACCGGCATACCCTCGGGACTTGCAGTCGGTTAACCCGAACGGGCGCTAGTATGCTGGACATGCGGGGAAACGCCCCGCTACATTATCCGCCAAGCAGGTAAGGAACTGGTTGAACATGGCCTCCATCTGGCACCTGCTCGGGGCGAAAGCCGGACGCGCCCGCACCCATCTGCGCCGCGCCGCCCTAGCTGCCTGCCTGGCGGTCCTGCCGCTCGCAGCCCAGGCCCAGATCGGCTCCGCGCGCTACAGCTCCATCATCATCGACAACGCGTCCGGCCGGGTGATGGAAGCCGCCAACGCGGACTCGCTGCGCTACCCGGCCAGCCTCACCAAGCTCATGACGTTGTACATGGCGTTCGAGGGGCTGCGCAGCCACAAGCTCACGCTCGGGCAGACGGTGCCGGTCTCCGGCCACGCTGCCTCCATGGAACCCTCCAAGCTCGGCCTGCTTCCAGGCACCTACTTCACCGTCAGCGACGCCATCCTGGCCATCGTCACCAAGTCTGCCAACGACGCAGCATGCGCGCTCGGGGAGCTGGTGGGCGGCGACGAAGACCGCTTCGCCCAGATGATGACGCTGCGCGCCCGCGCCCTGGGCATGACCAACAGCACCTTCCGCAACGCCAGCGGCCTGCCCGACCCCGGGCAGACCACCACGGCGCGCGACCTGGCCCTGCTGGCCCACCACCTGATCACCGACTTCCCCGAGTACTACCACTACTTCAGCGAGCCGGTGTTCTACTTCCACGGCCGCGCCATCCCCAACCACGACCGCATGCTGCAGGCCTATGACGGCGCGGACGGGCTCAAGACCGGCTACACCCAGGCCGCTGGACACAACCTGGTCACCTCGGCCATGCGCGGCGGCGTGCGCCTTGTGGGCGTGGTGATGGGCGCAAGCTCCAACCCTGAGCGGGACCTGCACATGGCCAGCCTGCTTGACGACGGATTTGAGCAGCTCGGCGTACCAGTGACCCGCCACGCGCCCAGCCGCTTCCGCCTGCCCTCGCTGATCGCCAGCGCCGACGCGGCAACGGTGCCGGTGGCCATCCACTACGCCGGCTTCTCGCGGCACCACCACGCCGGCTTGCAGATCCGCCCCACATTGGCCGTCGCCCACCTGCGCCCCGCCGCCGGCTCGCACCGCGCTTTGGCCAGTCGGGCGGTCGCCACCTGCGCGGCCAAGCCCGGCCACCACGGCTGCTCCCTCTCCTCGCGGGACAAACGCCTGACCTGAGCGCGCCGCGCCGCCCGCTCCCCTGACGGCACACGAGCCGTCCCTCGCAGCAAAAAGGCTGCCCGTCCTTTCTTCGCCTTGCACCCGACCCGCCACAGCCGCATCTTGCGGGATCGGCACGCTTAGAGGACCTCATGGACGGCGGCAGCGAAATCAGGCGCATCAGCATCCACGGCGAGGCCGACTTCGTCGGGATGCGCGCGGCCGGAAGGCTGGCAGCCGAGACGCTGGACATGATCACCCCCCATGTCCGCCCCGGGGTCACCACCGGCGAGCTGGACCGGCTGTGCCACGAGTTCATTCTGGCCAACAACGCCGTCCCTGCGCCGCTGAACTACCGCGGCTTCCCCAAATCCATCTGCACCAGCATCAACCACGTCGTCTGCCACGGCATCCCCGGCGAAAAAAAGCTGGCCGAAGGCGACATCGTCAACATCGACGTCACCGTCATCCTGGACGGCTGGCACGGCGACACCAGCCGTATGTATGGCGCGGGCAGCCTGCCCACCCGTGCCCGCAATTTGCTGGACGTCACCTACCAGGCACTGATGAAGGGCGTCGCCGCCGTGGTGCCCGGCGCCACGCTGGGCGACCTCGGCCACGCAATCCAGACCTACGTGGAAGCCAACCGCTTCAGCGTGGTGCGCGACTTCTGCGGCCACGGCATCGGCCGCACCTTCCACGCCGCCCCCAACGTGCTGCATTTCGGCAAGCGCGGCGAAGGCCCAGTGCTCAAGCCGGGCATGTTCTTCACCATCGAGCCGATGGTCAACGCGGGCCGGCCGGAGGTGAAGGTGCTCGACGACGGCTGGACCGCGGTCACGCGGGACCGCAGCCTGTCGGCGCAGTTCGAGCACATGGTCGGCGTGACGGAGGACGGGTGCGAGGTGTTCACCATCTCGCCTGCCGGATTGCACCGGCCGCCCTACGCATAGGCAAGAAAGAGTTCTTTTTTGAAAAAAAGAACCAAAAAACTTTTGCTTACCTGGCGCGCGCCGGTTGAACATTCCGCGACAGCCGGACAAAAGTCTTTTGCTTCTTTTCTTCAGAAAAGAAGGCCTTGCTTCCTGTGACCGAGTCCAGCGACGCCGTCGTCCAGCGCGACCTCCTCGGCAAGCCGCCCGCGCCCGCCACCAGCATGGAGGAGCACCGAGCCCGCATGCGCGCCAAGCTGCTGCGCGCCGGCCCGGAGGCCCTGGCGGACCACGAGATGCTGGAGATGACGCTGTTCCTGGCCCTGCCACGGCGCGACACCAAGCCGGTCGCCTACCGCCTGCTGGAGCGCTTCGGCAGCTTCGCCGCCGCCATCGCCGCCCCGCACCCCGACATCGCCGCCGTCGACGGCATGGGCGAGGCAAGCGCCGCCGCGCTCAAGATCGTCCACGCCGCCGCCCTCCGCCTGGCGCGCGCCGAGGTGATCAACCGCCCGGTGCTCTCCAACTGGGACGCGTTGATGGGCTACCTGAACGCGGTGATGGCGCGCGAGCGCGTCGAGCAATTCCGCATCCTGTTCCTCGACAACAAGAACCGCCTGCTGGCCGATGAGGCGCAGTCCCGTGGCACCGTCAACCACACGCCCGTCTACCCGCGTGAGGTGGTCCGCCGCGCGCTGGAACTGCAGGCCACCGCCATCATCCTCACCCACAACCACCCGAGCGGCGACCCTTCGCCCTCGCGCGACGACATCGCCATGACCAAACAGATCGTGGACGCCGCCCGCACGATGTCGATCGCGGTGCATGACCACGTGATCGTGGGCAACGGTGCGTGGCTCAGCTTCCGGAAGGAGGGGCTGCTTTCGTAGGGTCGTGCGGCACGCTGACCGTAGAAAGCAAGCAGTTCTTTTTTTGAAAAAAAGGACCAAAACTTTTGCTTCCCGCATTTGAAACAGCCGGATGCATCAGGACAGACCAAGGCCGCTGACAGGGCGCGGGAAAAAGTTTTTTGCTTCTTTTTTTCAAAAAAGAAGGCAATTATATACCTCGCACCACAAGTTCTAAATGTGGGGTTGGTAGGCCGAGCTAGGTAGGCTCGGGCGGGTCTTCCAAGACTCGGTTGTCCGGCGCGGATCGCGGGGCTGGCTTAGCGGTCAGCAGCTTGCGCAGCACATCATCGAAGGGAGCGGCTTCCTCTTCGTGGTCGGATAGGTCGGGTTTTGGAGGTTGGGTCATGGTGTTGGAAACCTATCAGCGTAAGAAACTACTATCCCGTTTAGCTAAACTGATTGCAGATCGGCTTGAATGCTCCGAATCAAAAGCAGAACTTCTGGCGGAAGACTTTTTATGTCTGACTCTGTCGGAGTTCGACGAGTTATCGCCAGTTTAGTAAGATCCCGGCTTAGGCCGACCCATTTTTCAACAAGAGTACAAAGTTGGGATGTCGTGTAAACCTGACAGGTTTCGCGACTGTTCGCAAAATGATCCATTCTTTGAGCCAGCATGAAGTGGTATGAATCAACTTCCAACTCTGTCATCACTCGCGATGTAGCCATCGGCTCATAGTGCGCCAGATGATTTCGAGTCCGGACAGCATCATCAATGTCTCTATAAAATTTTTTCCATTCCTCTTTTTTTTCCGCCGCAAGACCCTCTTGCCAAGCTTTGTCTACAAGTTGAGCTTTTGAGTCTTGGCTTTTGATGTGAAAAAAGACGAGTGACGTCATCTCAAATGACAAGTCGATTGCTGCCTGGAAAAGCAAAAACAGCCCAACCTCGATTTTCTGCCAGGCGGCAAAAGCTCTTCCAAGATTACAATAAAACATATGCTCATCATCTGAAAAACTTATTTCGACTTGCGCTGATTTATCCATTTTAGAAATGCCTCCGCTTGTTCCTTTGCTGACTTTTTACGCACCAGTCCGCCGATACGTCAGCCGCTTCCCTTCAGCCTGGATCAACGCGATATCCATACGGCGTTCGTCACCGATGCCAAAGCGCACGCGATTGTTGTAGCGGAAATCATATTCAGCAAGGTAGCGGTGCAAGTGATCCTCGCCGCAGTGCTGGTAAATACCCTTGAAGCCGCGCTTGAAAATGGAGAAGAAACCTTCAACCGTGTTCGTGTGAGTGTCGCCGCGCACGTATTCGCTTGCGCTGTGCGTGGTGAAATCGTGTTCCTTAAACTCTTTTCCCAGCTTCGTGTAGAGCGCGCTTTCATCCGTCATCAGGCGGCTTTCGCGGCTGACGTTCTTACGCACGATAGGGGTTACGTTCTCAATGGTAGCACGGTCAACGTGAAAGCTGCGCGCCTCGCCGTTGCGCTCCACCAGCGTCACCACGGCGCGCTTGTGCCCGTAACCACGGGTGACCGGAACACCAGCTTTGCGACCGATATACGTCTCGTCGGCTTCGATCACTTGGCCCGATCCGCCCATCGGGGAGAACGCGCCAGTGCGCATTGCCTCACGAATGCGATGCGTCATGAACCACGCAGTTTTGTAGGTCACTTCCAAGGTGCGCATGAGTTGGTGAGAACTCATGCCTTTCTTGGACGAGCAAAGCAGGTAAGCTGCCAGCAACCACTTGTGGAGCGGAATGTGGCTGGCCTCGAACACCGTGCCGACCTTCACCGTGAAGTCCTTGCGGCACTCCTTGGTGGCGCAGCGATACTTGCCCGGGCGCTTCGTCGCGTAGGCTTTGTTCACCGTTCCGCAGTGCGCGCAGACCGGGCCAGACGGCCAGCGAAGCGCCTCAAGATAAACGCGAGCCGCTTCTTCGTCGTGAAAATGAGGGGCGGAAAGCTTGGACATGGCGGCAGGCCTCGGTTGGTAGGCAAACCCTACCCCTCGGGGCTTGTGGCGTCAAGTATATAATTGCCAAAAAGAAGGCCTTTCTTCCTCTCCTCTACCACCCCGCCAACGGCGCCACCTGCCCCCACCCCGTCACCATCATCTGCACCGCCACGTACAACACCACCGCCAGACCCAGCCAAGCCACCCAGCGCTGCCTGGCCAGCAACCGCGCCAGCACCCCGGCCGCCACCGCCATCAGCAGCACGGACAGCGCCAGCCCGCCGGCCATGATCCACAAATTGGACCGCGCCGCGCCCGCCACAGCCAGCACGTTGTCCAGGCTCATCGACAGGTCCGCGACCATGATCTGCCGCACCGCCTGCCAGGTCGTCTTCTCCACCGTCCGGCCACCGCGCGCGGCATGGTGCTGGGCCAGCAGTTCGCGGCCCATCTTCCAGCACACCCATAGCAGCAGCAGCCCGCCGGCCAGCGTCAGCCCGATCACCGCCAGCAGCCGGACCGCCACCGCCGAGAGCGCCAGCCGGATGAGGGTGGCCGCACCGAGCCCCGCCAGCGTCGCCCGCTGGCGCTGGGCCGCCGGCAACCCGGCTACCGCCAGCCCCACTACGATGGCGTTGTCCCCCGCCAGCGTCACGTCGATCAGCACCACCTGTCCCAGCGCGAGCAGGTCGGAAGCCGGCAGGCCCGCCGCGCTCATCCATTGCCGAATCCAGGATGTCATGTGCATACTGAACACCATGCTTCATGGAGGATGTCATGGCCAGGACCCGGCTTGCCACGGCTGAACATGCAGCCCGCAAGCCGACAAACGTGACGTTGCCCGAGCCGCTGCTGACACAGGCGAGAACCCTGGGGATCAACGTCTCGGCGGCGTGCGAACGTGGCCTCGTCGCCGAGGTAAAGCAGGCCCGGCAGGCCCGATGGCTGGCCGAAAACCGCGCCGCCATGGATGCCTGGAACGACTATTTCGATACGCACGGACTGCCGCTCGCCCGCTACCGGCAGTTTTGATGCCGCGCCTGGACGTGTTCAGGTCCGCCCAGGCCACCGACAGCTTCTACCTCGTGGACGTCCAGGCTGAACTGCTCAGCCACCTGCGCACCAGGGTCGTCGTTCCCCTGGTGCCCCTGCCGGACGCGCCCGGGCTGATGCAGGACGTCAACCCGGTGTTCGACATCATGGGCACGCCGCACGCCTTTCTCGCCCAGGCCATCGCCAGCGTGCCTGCAGCCGAGTTGCGCGGCCGTGTCGCGTCCCTGTCCGACCGGCACGACCTGGTCACCCGGGCCCTGGACATGCTGATCGTGGGCTTCTAGCCACCTACCCACCCGGAGCCGCCCATGATCCCCCGCTACAGCCGCCCCGCCATGGCCGCCATCTGGGCGCCTGAGAACCGCTACCGTATCTGGTTCCGCATCGAATCGCTGGCCGCCGACGCCATGGCCGAGCTCGGCCAGATCCCCACTGAAGCCGCCCGCACCATACGCGACCGCGGCACGCCCGCTCTGGCCGCCATGAGCCCGGCCGACGTCGAGCGCATCGACGAGATCGAGCGCGAGACCCGCCACGACGTCATCGCCTTCCTCACCTGGCTTGCCGAGAAGATCGGCCCGGACAGCCGCTTCGTCCACCTCGGCATGACCAGCAGCGACGTGCTCGACACCTGCCTCGCCGTCCAGCTCACCGAGGCCGCCGACATCCTGCTGGCCGACCTCGACGACCTGCTCGCCGCCCTCAAGCGCCGCGCCCTCGAGCACAAGCACACCCTCACCATCGGCCGCAGCCACGGCATTCACGCCGAGCCCACCACCTTCGGCATCAAGCTCGCCGGCCACCATGCCGAGTTCGCCCGCAACCGCGCCCGCCTGGTGACTGCCCGGGCGGAGGTCGCCACCTGCGCCATCAGCGGCGCCGTCGGCACCTACGCCCACGCGGACCCGCGCATCGAGGCGCACGTCGCCCGCGCGCTGGGCCTGGCCCCCGAGCCGGTCTCCACCCAGATCATCCCGCGCGACCGCCACGCCGCCTTCTTCTGCACCCTCGCCGTGGTCGCCAGCGGCGTCGAACGCCTGGCCACCGAGATCCGCCACCTGCAGCGCAGCGAGGTGCGCGAGGCCGAGGAGTTCTTCCACCCCGGCCAGAAGGGTAGCAGTGCCATGCCCCACAAGCGCAACCCGGTGCTCAGCGAGAACCTTACCGGCCTCGCCCGCCTGGTCCGCGCCGCCGCCATCCCGGCGCTGGAAAATGTCACCCTCTGGCACGAACGCGACATCAGCCACTCCAGCGTGGAGCGCGGCATCGCCCCGGACACCACCGTCACGCTGGATTTCGCGCTGGCCCGCCTGACCGGCATGGTGGACAAGCTGCTGGTTTACCCGGACCGCATGCTGGCCAACCTGGAATCCCTCGGCGGCGTCGTCCACTCCGGCGAGGTGCTGCTCGCCTTGGCCCGCGCAGGCATCTCGCGGGAGGACGCCTACCGCCTCGTCCAGCGCAACGCGATGGCCACCTGGACCACCCTCGGCCAGCCGGGCAACCGCAGCTTCGCCGAGAACCTCGCCGCCGACCCAGAAGTGACCGGCCGCGTCGATGCGACCGCGCTGGCCGCCGCCATGGACCCGGCGCTGCATCTGCGCGAGGTGGACCATATCTTCCGGAGCGTGTTCGGCGAGGCGTAGGAAACGCAAGGCCTTCTTTCTTGAAAGAAAGGAGCAGAGAACTTTTGTCCGCGCTGTCGCCGGGCTGTTACGGGCAACACCGAATCGGCCAGCACGCCCCTTCACGATAGTCATCCCATGTGCACCGTCATTACCGCGCACCACCCCGGCACACCCTGGCCCTTCCTGCTCGCCGCCAACCGCGACGAGCTGCTCGCCCGCCCGTGGCTGCCCCCCGCCCGCCACTGGCCCGCCCAGCCGGACGTCGTCGCCGGCCATGACACGCTCGGCGGCGGCACCTGGCTCGGCCTGAACGATTCCGGCGTGCTCGCCACCGTCCTCAACCGCACCGGCACCCTCGGCCCCGCCGCGGGCAAGCGCAGCCGCGGCGAACTGCCCCTGCTCGCCCTGCGGCACAGCACCGCCGCCGAAGCCGTGCGCCACCTCTCCGACCTCGACGCCGGCGCGTGGCGCAGCTTCAACATGGTTCTCGCCGACCGCGACGGCGCCATCTTCCTCCGCGGCACCGGTGCCGGCCGCGTCACCGCTCACCCGCTCACCCCGGGCATCCACATGATCACCGCGCACGACCCCGACGACGCGGTGAGCCCCCGCGTCGCCCGCCACCTTCCCCGCTTCCAGGCCGCCCCGCTGCCCGTCCCGCCCGACTGGTCCGCCTGGGCCGCTTTGCTCGCGGACTCCGCCCCGCCCGCCCTCTCGGCCCTCAACGTGCCCGCCACCCACGGCTTCGGCACCGTCACCAGCACGCTGGTGGCCCTCGGAGAGGAAGCCGTTTTCCTCGCCACCCCGGGGCCGCCGGGCGCCGCCGCCTTCGCCCCCGTCCGGCTGGCATAGCGCCCTATTGCTGCTATAGCGCCCGCATACGGAGGACGCACCCGATGGCCAGGCGCAGGCAGCTCTACGAGGGAAAAGCCAAGATCCTGTTCGAAGGACCTGAGCCGGGCACGCTCGTCCAATACTTCAAGGACGACGCCACCGCCGGCAACGGCGCCAAGAAGGGGATCATCACCGGCAAGGGCGTGCTCAACAACCGGATAAGCGAGTACCTCATGCTGCGCCTGGCCGAGGTGGGCATCCCCAACCACTTCGTCCGCCGCCTCAACATGCGCGAGCAGCTGATCCGCGAGGTGGAGATCATCCCGCTGGAGATCGTCGTCCGCAACGTGGCCGCCGGCTCCATCTGCACCCGCCTGGGCATCCCCGAAGGCACCCGCCTGCCGCGCAGCATCATCGAATACTACTACAAGAACGACGCGCTAGGGGACCCCATCGTCGCCGAGGAGCACATCACCGCCTTCGGCTGGGCCAACACGATGGACATGGACGACATCGTGGCGATGACGCTCCGCACCAACGACTTCCTCACCGGGCTCTTCCTCGGCGTCGGCATCACACTGGTGGACTTCAAGCTGGAGTTCGGCCGCCTGTGGGAGGGCGAGGACATGCGCGTCGTCCTGGCCGACGAGATCAGCCCGGACAACTGCCGCCTGTGGGACACCAAGACCAACGAGAAGATGGACAAGGACCGCTTCCGCCGCGACCTCGGCCGCGTCGAGGAAGCCTACCAGGAAGTCGCCAAGCGCCTCGGCATCCTCCCCGAAGCCGGCATGCGCGACATGAAGGGGCCGGAGCTGATGCAGTGAAGGTGATCGTCACCGTCATGCTCAAGGACGGCGTGCTGGACCCGCAGGGCCGCGCCATCGGCCACGCCTTGGGCAATCTGGGCTTCGCCGGCGTGGGCGAAGTGCGCGCCGGCAAGGTGATCGAGCTGGAGCTGTCCGAGACCGACCCCGCCGCCGCGCGTGCGCAGGCCGAAGCCATGGCGCGCAAGCTGCTGGCCAACACGGTGATCGAGCGGTTTGCGGTGGACGTGCAGTAAGGAAGCAAGCAGTTCTTTTTTGAAAAAAGAACCAAAAAACTTTTACGCCCTGTCGGGTGGTGAAGGAAAAAACCGCGACAGCGCGGATAAAAGTTTTTGGGGCTGGCCTAGATAAGCATTGGTTTAATCCGGCTGCTCGTT
>CAXTBC010000089.1:0-10605 GCA_964242595.1 uncultured Acetobacteraceae bacterium
TCAGGAACACCTCTGGTGAAAGCTTCAGGGTGTCCACCGAAACGGGTCAATCCCACCGAGTAGGCGCAGCATCGCGGTGTGATAGCTTCGGCCGTCCTCGATTTCCTGCAGGAGCGCAATCTGGTTGACGGCGCCAGATTGCTTCTGACCGGAACCGTTTACTTTGGCAGGTCCGGTGTTCGGCTTGCCCAACCATATTTCATCCAGCTCGTCTAGCTGGTCGATGTGCTCGCCTTCGACTAGCTCTGCAGTATGAGCGGGATTGCTCCCAACTCGGCCGTAGAAGTAGCTCTGGCTTAGGGTCCAGCTTTCGCCTGCTAGTATGCCGCCCAAAAGCCCGTTTAGCCGGCCTAGAAACGCGGCGCGCTTCTCCGGGGGGTAAGGCTGCGAGAATGGGCACACCACCCGCCAGCGAGGCTTCTCGGGCGAATGAGAGGGGGAGGTATAGACGAACGCCAGCACGCCGGCTTTTGTCAGCTTCTCGACGGCTTGGGCAACGTGCACCACCTCGCCGTCGTAGTCGGCCTCCAGGCCCGTCACCTCGATCACGTTGGCATCGTGGCGGAAGCTCTGCTTGTCGGTTAGCTTGTCGCCGAAGGTGGCGAATTTCAGCCAAGGCAACGCGGACTTCTCTCGTCGGCTGGTTTGCAGCACGACATCCCTGAGTGCAGGAAGCGTGAGGCACTTCTGCGCCTTGCGCGCGGCGCCTGCGCCGTAGAACTCGGTGAACGTGTATTTGGCAGGCTCAGCCGTCGATAGGCTCACGGCTGCGCCTCTCGCGTGAGCCGCCGCCACGTGCGCTCGGCTTGCCGCTGCTCGGACTTTAGGAACAGCGCCGGGTCATCGTCGGAATGCCAGACGCGTATCTGTGCAATGGCGTCAGCGGCGCCACACTCGCACCCCCAGGTGCGCCGGAAATTGGGATTGCGCGCCGGGTCGCTCTGCGCTGCGGCCTGTGCCGCGCGGTCGCTCATTGCGACACCCTGCTTTTCAGAGCGGCAATCAGCAGGTCTTGGAAGCCCCAACGCAACTCAGGATTTCGAAGAACTTCCAGTAGGTCCCCGGCATCTGATCCACTTTTCGCTGCAAGCCGCTGTGCCAACGGAGAAAGCCCGGCCAGCAGCGCGTCATTCTTTTGCTTATTCTCGTCCACTTCCTGTCTGTGTTTTTGATGTTGGGCTTTTTCCGCTGCGCGCTTAGCTTTCAGTTGTTCCGGCGATGCCTTCTTAAACCGGCGCGCGAGGTGCGCCAGCTCTCGCTTCTCCTGGGCGGCTATGTCGAGGCGGTGCTCAATGTCAGCCTTGGTGAGCGGCATCCCCGCTGCAGCAGCACCTACTACATCGCCGACCACATCGGCATCCGCAGCGGGAGCAGCCAATTGATACAGGATGGCAGGGGGCAAATGCGCAATGGTTTCGCATTTGCCTTCAAGGAAGCTTGCCGTCCTCATGTAGTTTTGGGCGGTGCGTGGCTGCATCCCAAGGTCGTCCAGAACCCACTTTCCGAAGGCACCGTGGGGCAGCAACCTTTTGACGATCAGAAGCTGGTCGCCGACTCCCCGAACAGACCGGGCAATATGTGACCGGATAGTGGATGCAGCTACTTCGACGGCCTCAGCGGCTTCGCCAAAAACCTTGTAATCGAACTCTTGATCGGGGCGGCCGATGGCGGTAAGTGTGCGGTGTTCGGCCTGCACTGTCTCGCCTACGGAAGCCCCCTGTGTCACCAGGGGGTTTTCCATTTTCAGGCCGCCTTCTTGGCCGGGCGTCCGCGCTTCGGCGCGTCATGGCGACGCTCATGCGTCATCAGCCAGTCGCGCACCTTCACCGGATCGTAAAGACGCAACATGCCCAAAGCGATGAAGGGCATTCCGGCGCGCTCGTATCGAATTATCGTGCGGTCGCCGACCTTGAGCTGCTGACCAAGAGTGGCGCGATTAAAAAGCCCGGCCAATACGTCTGGTCCGGTTGACGTGACTGTTTCGGCTTGCATCGTGACGGCTCCCGTCAAGTTGTGACGGGTAACTACATCTATCGAGCAGATGTGCTCGGGTAGCCGGAATTCTAGCAACGTCTCTGGGATGCCGATTTCCTATAGGAAATTAGTGGGCCTTGGACCTGGACAAATTTCCGACCCCCCTCGCGATAATTCGCCGGACTTCTTCTTCAACGTGAGACGGGAAGGGCTTTGACGCGGATAATTCCGCTTTGAATTTACTTTCGATGTCGCCGATTTGCTCGGTTGGATAAACAGCATGAGCTGCTTGCTTAACAAATTCGTAGCAAGGCATACCAAATCTGTTTGACAACAGCTTGCACATCTCTCCTGAGAACGAAAGCGATAGTTTCCCTCTGCTCTGTTTTTGAGGGAATACGTAATCCGTGTAGCTAAGTTTGGAGTCGAGCCTTCCTTCAACATACTTGCGCATATATGCGAGAGCGTGAACAGACTTTTGGATGAGGAGTAACAAGGCTTGTGTTTTGCCCGGTTCATTATCAAATGGCGCAGCGCTAATGCCGCTGAGCTCAGAAACAAAGAATTCTTGAAGATCAGCGGCGTTTTGATCCAGCCGCTTCAGCTTGGCTTCCGCTCTAGCCCGAGCCGATGGGAGATTCTGATGTAGCCGCGCGAGAGAGTCGCACAGTATTATGGTTGTAAGAAGACTCTCGGGGCGCTCTCGTGCGCTGGGATGCCGGTCCATCAGAGAAGACCACGCTTTTGGAAGACCACTGCTACGTTCTAATAGTTGAAGGACCCTGACTTCCTCTACAGGCTCGATTCCTTCAGACTGTAGCATTCGGCTAAACGCATACCGCGCCATCTGAAGGGATTGCTCTCTCCCCAACTCGTTCTCTCGATACCAATTTATGACGGCGAGAATGTCGGTGGGCGGCACGTCGGAACCGTTATTAGCCATCACGCCCGCACTCGCCCAAGCTGTACTATCTCGGCTTGGTTCTTACCCGACACAACTGCGCCCACCTTCTCGGTGGCAGCGCGCAACGGATCGTCTAACAGGTGCGCATAGCGGTGCGTCATCTGCGATTGCGTGTGCCCAAGCAACTGCCCAATGATCGGCAGGGACAGCCCGTGCGAGGCCAGCACGCTCGCGTAGGTGTGCCGCAGATCGTGCACCCGCGCGTCCGCCTTCCAAACCTTCTCCACCTGCCCGGCCGCGTTCTTCTCTTCGACAAAGCTGCCGAGCCCGGCCTTGCGGCACACCGTGGCCCAGCTCCGCTTGACGTCGCCCAGCGGCTTGCCCGGCTCGCCCTCAAACACGAACTCAGGCGGCTCCTGACGGCCCTTCTTCTTCTCCTTGGCCTTCTCCTCGGCCTTCGCCCACATCTCGGCCAACAGCACGCGGGCCGGCGCGGACAAGGGAATACGGTGCGCCTTCTTGGTTTTGGTGTGGGCGGATGGCTTCACCCAAACGCCGGCCGCCAAGTCGATCTCTGACCACCTGGCCTTCAGCGTCTCCCCTTTCCGCGCGCCCGTCAGAAGCAGGAGGCGGATGGCGTTCGCGCTGGTTTCCTCCTGCAGTTCGGCGATGGCGGCGCCCACCTTGGCTATCTCGGCCGGCGTCAGAAAACGCTCGCGCTTGTGCTCGGGGGCTTGCTCGATCCCGCGAGCCGGGTTGTCGGCTCGCAGCTCCCACTTCACCGCCAGCGCCAGCATCTTGCCCAGCACCGCCACCATGCGGTTGGCCTGGTAGGGGTGCACCTTGGCGATGCGGTTGTGCAGCCGCTCGACGTCGGCATGCGTCACGTCCGCCACCCTGACCTTGCCAAGCTGCGGGCGGATATAGAGGCGGATGATTGTCTTGTAGTCGGATTGGGTGGCGGCGCGCCGTTTGCCCAGGTGTTCCTCTATGAAGCGGTCGGCCAGTGCGTTCATGTCCGGCGCAGCGCGATCGGCGTGACGGTCGGCCATCGGATCTTCACCGGTGTCCACCTGTCGCTTGAGGCCTTTCGCGTGCTCCCTCGCGGCCTTCGCCGTCCAGTCAGGGTGCGAGCCGATGGTGATGCGGCGCTCCCTGCCCCCAGCTCGATAGTTCAGGATGTAGGCCTTGGCGCCGGCCGAAGTGACCCGCACGCCAAAGCCTTTCACCTCCTCGTCGTAGGTGATCCGATTGCCCGCGGCCGGCGGCTCAAGGCCTTTGACAACCTTCTCATCGAGCAGTTGAGCCATGAGCAGAAGGCCTCCGTGTCCGCTTTGTGTCCGCGGGCATTACGGACATGGACGACAGAGGGTGTCAATCTTTGTCAGGAGACGAGCGAGCCGTGTCTATGAAAGTCAGTGACCTAGCAAGCGAAGGTCACGGACACGGCGTAGGCGCTGGAGCGAAAAACCTGAATGGCATTCAGGAGGTCAGCGGTTCGATCCCGCTCAGCTCCACCAGCCTCAGCCACCTAGATAGATGGGGGTCTGGAGCCTCAAGGCCTGAGCGGGGTTTGGGGCAAAGCTCCATGCTTGCTCTATAAGTGCATCTCCTAAGTAGCGGTCCAGCGGCGCCATGGGCCGACCCAAGAACGTGATCAGGCCAAGCGCCAGGCACTCCAGCGCTCATACCTGAACAAAATCACGCAAGCCCGGGAGATCATCGCGCAGTGCGGCGCCAGCGCACTAGTAACGAACAATCGATCGTTATACCCGAACGGGAATAACGATCGGTGATCATTCATGACGTCCATCGTCGCCCGCCTCGCGTTCGCTGCCGTTCTGATGACCGGCGTGGCCCAGGCGCAAACGGCCGCCCAGCCGCAAGCGAAGGTCCGGCCGTTGGACCTGACCTACGCGCAAGCTGACCTGGGACCCGCCCTGGCCAGCACGGCCCCGCAGGAGGCGGGCATCTTCCGCGCCGTGTCGGACTATTTCGACACCTGGTTCGTGCGGGTGGCGGCGGCGCAGGCCAGCCAGCCACACTGGATCACCCCGATCGCCACCGTCACCCCCCGCCTGGAGGAGGAGGTACGCTACGACCAGTTCTGGGAGACCCGCGGCAACGGCTCCACGCTGGACGTCTTCGACGGTGGCAGGGGTCTTGAGCTGATCCCCACCGAGACCAACGAGGTGCTGATCAATCCCCCCGCCTACCAGTACAAGGGCAGGACGTCGTCGCCGGCCAATGGCTGGCTGGACGACCAGTTCCTGGTGATCAAGCAGCGCCTGTTCAGCGGCAACGAGGAGCACGGCAACTACATCGTCAGCGCCTTCCTCGGCCTGACGGCGGCGTCCGGCAACAGGGCGTTCGGTAACAAGAATTGGGTGGTCACGCCCACCATCGCCGGCGGCAAGGGCTGGGGCGACTTCGACATCCAGGCCACGTCCGGCATCGCCATCCCGTTCAAGCACCAGAACACGGTGGGAGACTCGGTGCTGACCAACGTCACGTTCCAGTACCACGTGCTGGACTATTTCTGGCCGGAGTTCGAGGTGAACCACACCTACTGGATCGACGGCAAGCAGCGCGGCGGCAAGAACCAGGTGCTGTTGACGCCCGGCATCATCCTGGGCCGCTTCGAGCTCTACAAGCGCATCAGGCTGATCATCGGCGGCGGCTACCAGTTCGCGGTCTCGCCGAGATACGTGGACACCACCGAGCAGACGCCCGCGTACTACAAGAACTGGATCCTGACGACGCGGATCACCTTCTAGGCAGCCTTCTCTTGCCTGTCGGCGAAGATGGGCGCCGGGCTGTTCAACGGCCTGACAATCACGGCCGGGATCGTGGCATCGGTCGCGATCGACCATTTCGGCTTGATGAAATTTGCCCAGCACACCGCCAGCCCCGGACGGGTTGGAGGCGCTGCGCTGATGATCGCCGGCGTCATCCTGGTCGCGCTCCTGAGGCGACATGTGGCCCGGGCCGGAGTGGCGACCGATTTCGGCGGCCTGCGTGTAACCCGGCTTGTGCCGGCCCGGTGCGCGGACTATGGCGGGCCATGCCGCTCCCTACCCACCTGACCCGCGCCTACAAGGCCAGCACCTACAGCGTGGCAGGCTTCGGCCTGCGGATCGGCCGACGCTCCGGCGCGCTGGACGGCCTGCTGAGCGGGCTCGGCGTGCGCGAGGCGGTTCTGATCACCGCGTGGAACCCGGCCAGCCGGCGCATGCCGCCCGGCTGGAACGCCCGCCGGATGGCCGCGCTGCGCCTTCGGCTGGGCACCACGCCGGCGTTGCCAGCCCAGGGCGGATGTGGCGCCTGGGCCGAGGACCACCTGCTGGTGGTGGGCGACAGGCGCCGGCTGGCGGTGCTGGCGCGGGCCTTCGGACAGTCGGCGTTGGTCGGGCTGAGGCGCGGCCAGAGCTTGCGTCTGCTGCCGCTTGGTTGAGGGTAGGGCAAGACAGGCCTTCTTTTTCGAGAAGAAGCAAAAAGCTTTTATCCGTTGGGCTTCGCTTGCCTGAAGCGCCCGCTTGCGTGACGACTGCGACGGCGCTGCATGCTGCGTTGCTGCGATCCGACAGCGCTACCGCCGTGCTGGAACGTCTGTGCGGCTCGGCCGTGACTATCCGGCGGGTGGCCGGCGCCCGCCTGCCGCCGCGCTGCCTGGCAGACGACGCTGCCACCGTGCACAGGAGCGTCCAGCTACTCTGCGACGCGCAGGTGCTCTCGGCAGCCGACCTGTGGTTTCGCCCCGGCCTGCTGCCGCCCGGGATCGTGGCGACGTTGGCGGTGGCGGACACG
The DNA here is from genome assembly GCA_964242595.1 of uncultured Acetobacteraceae bacterium. GTDB lineage: Bacteria > Pseudomonadota > Alphaproteobacteria > Acetobacterales > Acetobacteraceae > BOG-908. The sequence goes on from CAXTBC010000089.1 coordinate 6,686, forward strand.
CCGTTCGGCCGGGTGGTGCAGCATCTTGGGCTGCGCCGGCGCACGCTCTCGGCCAGGATCTGCGCGCCCGGCGAGCCTTACGCGTTGGAGCACCACGCCGTGCTGGCCGATGCGGCCGGCGCGCTGGTGGCCGAAGTGACCGAGCGTTACTGCTGGGGGTTCGTGGCCGGCATCTGATACAGCCGCGTGTCCATCAGACGGGCGGAAGCGCGCTCCACTGTGCGCACCATCACCTCGCCGGCGCGACGCACATGCGGCTCCTCATGCGTCAGCAGCCTGTCCGAGACGAGCAAAGCGGGCGAAAGGATGCCTCGCAGGTCGTGCCGCAAGCCGGAAAGCTGGGCACGCAGTTCGGCCAGTTGCACGCACGCGGCTCCTGCTTCGGCCAGTTGCGCGCGCAGCAGGGCTCCTTGAGAGCGCTCGGCGGCGAGAGGCCGTTGCAGCCAGGTCCAGGCTGCCACCGCCCCGGCCGCCGCCCCGGCCAGCAACCAAACTGCAATCAGTGTCATGCGAGTGCGAACAGGCGACCGGCTTGGCGGTTCATTTAAATCGGTAAAAGTGCCAAACTCAGGTTCGTATCAATGGGCAAGGCTCTGCCCCACGACAAATCGTAGCTGTCGTGGACAGCGGTTGGAGAGGTAGTTCTGGCGGAGATGTGGCCAGACATTCTCCTGCGGGCTCAGGTCAAGGATGTAGGCGGCAGCGGTAGCAGGCTAATGTTGCCGGGCACGCGCGGCTTGTTGCCCGCCCGATGCCGGCCGGCGCCGTCGAGGTTGGTCACGGCGTGCGCGCCCTGGTTCACGCGCCGGCTGAGTCCGGCGAGGTGTAGGTTCATCGCCGCGGTGTTTACGCCGGGCAGCACGAGGGCGGCGCCGGTGACGCGCGCTGGACAGACGGCACAGAACAGGTAGGCCCAGGCGTACCGGTAGTCGCGCGGTGCAGGCGACGTGAGCCCCGCTCGGCCCACAGCCGCGTCAGCGTGCCCTGTTGGCCGACGCGGGCTTCGTCCTGCCACTGGGGTTCCATCGGCTTGTCCCGGGCATGGTTCGGAATCGCGGCGGCGACCAGGTGGGCAAAGTTTTTAGGTGCCTGCTAGGCTGCCGTATTCTGCCAGTGTGGCGTGGCCGCGCCGAGAGGCGCCGCAACCCGAGGCGACGCAGCAACGCTGCGCACGGCAGGCGGACGCCGAGGCGGGTCTCGATGAGCGGCGAGAAAGCTGCACGGCGCCATCGCGCCACGCCGTGCTCCGACAGGCTCGGCCCTTGCCTGACCAGCAGCACGACCTCGCCATCGACATGCGTCATCCCGAGGTCAACGCCGCGGCGCAGGCTGGCCACCGCGCTCCTTCGGTCTGCGTCCGCCAGGCTCCAGGTGCCCTGGCCGACTACGGAAACGGCGGGTCCCTTCGGGCCGAACGCACGATGCTGCACGCACATCTCCATGACTGCTGGCGGCACGCTGACGCCTGGCGCAGATGCGGGTTGCGTAGTGATGGACAACGGGCGTGCAAAAGGAAGCAAGGCCTTCTTTTTTGAAAAAAAGAAGCAAAAAACTTTTGTCCCTCCGCTGTATCAGAGGCCTTGATCCATCCTGCAGCACGCGACGGTTTCAAATGCGGGGAAGCAAAGGTTTTTTGGTCCTTTTTTCAAAAAAGGACTGCTTGCCTTACTCCGCTGCCAAACCCCGCAACCGCTCCGTCGCGCCAACACGCTGCTCGGGCACCTGCCGGCGTGCCAGCACCAGATAAAATGCCGGCACAACGAAAAGCGTGAACAGCGTGCCGATCGCCAGGCCGGACGCGATCACCAGGCCCATCGAGAAGCGCGCGGCCGCGCCGGCGCCGCTCATTTGCGGGTCGGCGCGGGCCGAAGTCCGTCAGGCCGCTACGGGCACGAGAGCGGCTGCACGGTCAGACAACCGCCGAAGCGTTGCCGCCGGCACCTGGCGCGCAGACTTCGCGCGCGGAGAGGACATCTCAGTGATCTCGCTTCCGGTTCCGAACAACGTTTCGTGTTCAGCCCAATTATCGAAACCCAGCCGGTCTGCGTTATCCACGAACGTCTCCGCAGCTACTCCTTCGGCGAGGATGAGCTCGTGATTTTCGAGTTCAATGTGGTAGTAGGTGAAGGTCGCTGGCATGGACAGCTGACGCACGATGGTGCTGCCGTTGACCAGGGCGCCCGCCTGGATCAGGACTCCGTCTACCAGCAGAGCGTGGCAGGGCGAGACCAACAGGTCGCGAACCGGCAAATTGTCTTCAAGCGCTCCGGCGCTGATGCGGATCGGTGCCGTTCTCATCCAATCCGCCGAACGCGTGACGACCGCCGTCCGGCCGATCCAGCGGATCGGAGCAGAACGTCCGTCGGCAAGCAGTATCAGGTCGCCCATCTTGAGTTCGCGGACGTCGGCAACGCCGCCAGGGACGGAAACCTGCGTTCCCTCCACGAAACACAACGTATCGCTCGTCGCCGTGCCACCGTTGGTCAAGGCGATCGGACTTCCGCCCTGAACCGCTACCGACGAGTATTGCCCATTCGGTTCAGTCAAGGCGATACTCGACGGCGTCTCTGAGTTGTAGTCGAGATAGACGTAGCCGTACTGGCCCGGATTACCCTTGGAGTCGGTCGGAAAACCGCCGAACAGGATTTGATAGGGTGCTCCGGTAGAGCCTCCGTAAGCCCCGCTGAACGTTTCGGTCACCCCGTTGGCTTCGGTCAGCACCAAATTAGAGTCGGTCACGCCTGTCGAAACGCCCGAGGCATTATACGTGGCGGTAAACGTTACCGTCGCGCTGACGCCGTTGCCGAATTGCAGGCCGTCATCAGTTACTTCGACAGAAGTACCGCTCATCTCCGCCTCCAAATGGTCGACCGCACAAAATCTTACTTGCCTGCATATCTGTTACGGTGCTGCTCGTCGAGGTTTTTCTGTCGAACAGGCCGGGCTAGATCAGTCGCTTCGCCAGGCTCGGACCATAACCGGCATTCGACTACGTTCGGCGCCTGCTCGATACTTGCCAGTTGTGGACTGACCGGAGCGTTAGCTTCCACCTCTGTTACAGCCGTGCGGCCCGAAAACGCGCGTAGCCGGAAGCGCGCAACTGACAGGCAGGACAGGCACCACACCCGTATCCCCAGTCGTTCAGCACAGTCCGCTCGCCCAGGTAACAAGTATGTGTGTCCCGCACGACAAGGCCCAGCACCCCCAGCCGCTCCGCCATCGCCCAGGTGGCCGCCTTGTCCAGCCACATCAGCGGCGTCTCCAGCACGAACCGCCGCTGCATGCCCAGGTTCAGCGCCACCTGCATGGCCTTCACCGTGTCGTCGCGACAGTCCGGGTAGCCGGAGAAATCCGTCTCGCACACGCCAGACACGATCCGACGGATGCCGCGCCGATAGGCCAACGCGGCCGCGTAGGCCAGGAACAGCAGGTTGCGGCCGGGCACGAACGTGTTGGGTAACCCCTCCTCGCCCATCGCGAACGCCACCTCGCCGGTCATCGCCGTCTCGCCCAGGGCCGCCATGCCGGCCCGCAGGTCGATCACGTGGTCGTTCCCCAGCCGTCCCGACCAGCGCGCGTCCAGCGCGGCCCGGATCGGTCCGCGACATTCCAGCTCCACGCGGTGGCGCTGGCCGTAGTCGAACCCGATGGTCTCCACGTGGGCGGCGTGCTCCAGCGCCCAGGCCAGGCAGGTAGTGGAATCCTGGCCGCCGGAGAGAAGGACCAGAGCGGTGTCCATGCGTGCTGTGCCGTCCCATCAAGGCCGGCGGACCCGAAAGGGGTCCACCTCCGTTTCTGCTTTAAGCGAGCCGTTATCGGCCTGATCAAGCCGCTCGGGTAGCTGTGCTCTGTTCTTTATCCAGCGTGTAATACTAACGGCCGTAAACTTTGACCTATAGACAAGCATGGGGCTCTGCCCC
>CAXTBC010000090.1:0-10484 GCA_964242595.1 uncultured Acetobacteraceae bacterium
AGAAGACGCGCGAGGAGGCCACGCGGATCATGCTGCACGTCCACCGCCGCGGCGTGGGGGTGTGCGGGGTGTTCACCTACGAGGTGGCCGAGACCAAGGTGACCCAGGTAATGGACCTGGCGCGGCAGAACCAGCACCCGCTGCAGTGCACGATCGAGAAGGACTGAGCGGCCGGCCGTAGATTCGTCTGCGGCTGGGTGTGGCAAGGGCGGCAAACGGTGGCGGATACGTGAGGGTTGGGCCGGGCTTTGACCCAGGGCAAAGCATCCCCAGATAAGTGAGGCAGGCGGGCAACGCCGGCGACGATTTCACTATCGGGATGCCGCGAGATGCGGCCATCCTGTCATCTTCCGGGTGTGGCGGGGGCAGGTCCCACCGCGCCGGATGCCCAGGGGCGTCGAACACATCATGTTGTCACGTAATCTAGAACAGACCCTTCACCGCTCGCTCTCCTTCGCCAGCGACCGCCGGCACGAATACGCAACCCTGGAGCACCTGCTGCTCGGCCTAGCCGACGATAGCGATGCGGCCACCGTGTTGCGCGCTTGCGGCGTGGACCTCGACAAGCTGCGCCAGGACCTGACGGAGTTCCTCGACAAGGACCTGTCCGGCCTGACTACCGACCGCTCCACCGAGCCCAAGCCGACCGCCGGCTTCCAGCGCGTGGTGCAGCGTGCCGCCATCCACGTGCAGAGCTCAGGGCGCGACGAGGTGTCCGGCGCCAACGTGCTAGTGGCGCTGTTCAGCGAGCGCGAGAGCCATGCGGTGTATTTCCTGCAGATGCAGGACATGACCCGGCTCGATGCGGTGAACTTCATCAGCCACGGCATCGCCAAGGCGCCGGGCCGCACTACGCAGCGCCCGAGTGCGAGCACCGGCAACAACGGCCCCAGCGGCGGCGCGCCGGAAAGCCCGGAGCACGACCGCGAGGAGAAGCCGCGCGGCCGCAGCCAGGACGCGCTCAGCACATACTGCGTGAACCTCAACAAGAAGGCGCAGGCCGGCAAGATCGACCCGCTGATCGGCCGCGACGCCGAGGTGGAGCGCACGATACAGATCCTGTGCCGGCGCACCAAGAACAACCCGCTCTACGTGGGCGACCCCGGCGTGGGCAAGACGGCGATCGCCGAGGGCCTGGCCAAGCGCATCCTGGAGGGCGACGTGCCCGAGGTGCTGGCCAAGAGCACGATCTTCGCGCTGGACATGGGGGCGTTGCTGGCCGGCACACGCTACCGCGGCGACTTCGAGGAGCGGCTGAAGGCGGTGGTGACCGAGCTGGAGAACCAGCCGGGTGCGGTGCTGTTCATCGACGAGATCCACACGGTGATCGGCGCGGGGGCGACCAGCGGCGGTGCCATGGACGCGTCCAACCTGCTCAAGCCGGCGCTGGCCAGCGGCAGCCTGCGCTGCATCGGCAGCACCACCTATAAAGAGTTCCGCAACTACTTCGAGAAGGACCGCGCGCTGGTGCGGCGCTTCCAGAAGATCGACGTGGCCGAGCCCTCCATCGAGGACACGGTGAAGATCCTGACTGGGCTCAAGACCAACTACGAGGCGCACCACAAGGTTCGCTACACGGACGAGGCGATCCGCGCCGCGGTCGAGCTGTCGGCCAAGTACATCAACGACCGCAAGCTGCCCGACAAGGCGATCGACGTGATCGACGAGGTTGGTGCCAGCCGGATGCTGCTGCCGGAAGACAAGCGCCGCCGCACCGTGACGCTGAAGGACGTGGAGGAGATCGTGGCCAAGATCGCCCGCATCCCACCCAAAAGCGTCAGCGCCGACGACAAGGAGACGTTGCGCAACCTGGAGCGCGACCTCAAGAGCATGGTGTTCGGCCAGGACCGCGCGATCGACGCGCTGGCTGCGGCCATCAAGCTCAGCCGGGCGGGGCTGCGGGAGGCGGAGAAGCCGATCGGCAACTACCTGTTCAGCGGGCCGACCGGCGTCGGCAAGACCGAGGTGGCCCGCCAGCTCGCCAGCACGCTGGGGATCGAGCTGATTCGCTTCGACATGAGCGAGTACATGGAGCGCCACAGCATCAGCCGGCTGATCGGCGCGCCGCCCGGCTACGTGGGGTTCGACCAGGGCGGGCTGCTGACCGACGCCATCGACCAGCACCCGCACGCCGTGCTGCTGCTCGACGAGATCGAGAAGGCGCACCAGGACCTCTACAACATCCTGCTGCAGGTCATGGACCACGGCAAGCTGACGGACCACAACGGCAAGACCGTCGACTTCCGCAACACCATCCTGATCATGACGACGAACGCGGGCGCCGCCGACCAGGCCAAGGAGGCAATCGGGTTCGGCAGCACGGTGCGCCAGGGCGAGGACGAGGAAGCCATCAAGCGGATGTTCACCCCGGAGTTCCGCAACCGGCTGGACGCCACCATCACCTTCGCCGGGTTGACGGAGGAGATCGTCGGCCGGGTGGTGGAGAAGTTCGTGATGCAGCTGGAGGCCCAGCTTGCGGACCGCAACGTCACCATCGAGCTGTCGTCGGCGGCCAAGGAATGGCTGGCCGAGCGTGGCTACGACAGGCTCTACGGCGCGCGTCCGTTGGGCCGGGTGATCCAGGAGTACATTAAGAAGCCGCTGGCCGAGGAGCTGCTATTCGGAAGCCTGGTGCATGGCGGATCGGTGAAGGTCGGGCTGAAGGATGCCAAGCTGGACTTCGAGTTCACGTCCGCGCCGCCGCCGCCTGCGGTGACGGGGACGGAGGATGGCGAGGAGTCTGCGGAGCGGGAACCTGAGAAAGTTCAGTAAGCAAGCAAGCGGTTCTTTTTTGCAAAAAAGAACCAGAGACTTTTGACTCCGCTGTCGTGCGCTCGATGGCTACGGCGCGACAGCGAGCAAAAGTCTTTTGCTTCTTTTCTTCAGAAAAGAAGGCCTTCCTTGCTTTTTAGGAGCGAACAGTGAAGGCAACATGGAACGGCCAGGTCATCGCCGAGAGCGACGACATCGTTAAGGTGGAAGGCAACGCCTACTTCCCGATCGGGTCCTTACAGAAGGACGTCCTGCGGGACAGCGGCACGCACAGTGAGTGCCCCTGGAAGGGCACGGCGTCCTACTACTCGCTAACGGTGGACGGCAAGGAGAACAAGGACGCGGCCTGGTTCTACCCGGCGCCGAAGGAGGCGGCCGCGGAGATCAAGGACCGCGTGGCGTTCTGGAAGGGCGTCACCGTCAACTAAAGGTGCCGGATCGCCTGGCCGGTTCGAGCGTGGATCAGGCTGGCGACGATGCTGCGGTGGCAGTCGTGCGGCGCCCGTTCGAAGCAGAGCAGGCACACTGGCTGGCTCGCGGCAAGCGCGATGGCACTGGACAGCCCATCCTGGGCGTCCGGCGTTTGCATGTGCTCGGTGAAGATCTGGTGCAGGACGGCGGTGCGGCCCCTGCGCGCGGCGTCACGGCCTGGCTTGGGCGTGCCCAGGCGCTTGTCGAGCACGTAGCCAATGCCTACAGCGGCGAGCGATGTGGCAAGTATGGTTTTGGAGAAGCCTGCTTTGCGGGACTGAGGCACGGCGCGGACGTCGAGGACGGCGTGCACGCCGGCGGCTGAGAGCAGGTCGATCAGCTGACTCTGGGCCAAGCCCTCGTAGCCGACAGTGAACAGGTCGGGCAGAGCAGTCACCCGGGGCGGGGTGGTGGCGGGGCTGTTGCCAGCCCCGCCCGGCAGAATCAGCGCGCGCTCAGGCGGCCGATGAGGTAGCCGAGGCCGATGGCGCCGAGAACGGCGAGCAGCGGGGTCTCGTGGATGCGATCGGTCAGTTCCTCGGACAAGCCGCGGATCTGGTCGGCAGCGGCGCCGTAGTATTCCTGGGCCTGGCCAGCGGCCTCACGCAGGCGGCCGTCGGCCGACGTCTTGCTGTCGCCGAGCAGGTCGCCGGCGGCGCCCTGTGTCTTGCCGGCGAACTCCTTGACGGTGCCTTCTACGCGGTTCTCGTCCATTGTCTGTGCTCCTTGAAAGATGCACGCAGAACAGGCCGAAGCCCCGGGAGTTTCCCAACGTCGGCAAGGAACCGCGGCAACCTCCTTTCCGGCGAGGCCCCGACAGGGAGCAAAAGCTTTTTGGTTCTTTTTCTCGAAAAAGAATTGCTTGCCTTCTTCTCTAACGGGGCGCCGCCGCCCGCTGCAGCCGGTCGTTGATCGCCGCCCCCAACCCCGCCGCAGGCACATCCATCGCCGCGATGCAGCTCAGCCCCATTTCCGTGCCGCTGGCGTCCAGCCAGCGCAGGCCATGGAACAGGCGGGAAGCGGCCTCGGCCAGGTCGCCCGCCTCGCTGAGGTTCCAGCACAGGACGGCCGGCGGGGCGGGGCCGAAGGCGAGCAGGGCTTCGCCGGCTGCCGCGTGGGTGGCGGCCAGGCGGACGGGCAGCGTGGGGGCGTAGTGGGAGACGAGCAGGCCTGGGGAGCGCAGACCGCGCGAGGCTTCGGCCTGTGCCGGGGTGAGGCCGCGTCCAACGGGGCCGACCAGCGCCTCGATGGCCTCGGCTGGCACGCCGCCGGGCCGCAGCAGGAACGGCGCGGGGCCGGACAGGTCCAGCACGGTGCTTTCCAGCCCGACGCTGGCCAGGCCGCAATCGAGCACCGCGTCGATCCGGCCGGCCAGGTCCGTCAGCACGTGGGCGGCGCTGGTGGGGCTGACGCCGCCGGAGCGGTTGGCGGACGGGGCGGCCACCGGCACGCCGGCACGCTCGATCAGCGCGCGTGCGGCAGGGTGGGCCGGCACGCGCACCGCCAGCGTGTTCAGCCCGGCGCCGGCCAGCAGGTCCACCGGGCAGGTCACGCGGCGGGGCAGCACGAAGGTGAGCGGGCCGGGCCAGAAGGCGCCGGCGAGCAGCACGGCGTGGGCGCCGGGGTGGACGTGGGCGAAGGCGGCCTCGGCGCTGGCGTAGTGGCAGATCAGCGGGTTGAAGTGCGGGCGGCCCTTGGCGGTGAAGATGGCGGCGACCGCGCGGCCCTGGGTGGCGTCGCAGCCCAGGCCGTAGACCGTCTCGGTGCCGAAAGCGACCAAGCCGCCGGCTCGCAGCAGGCCGGCGGCCTGGGCCAGCCCGGCCGCGTCGGGGTGGAGGGTGAGCGTCATGCGACGCCGCGGCAGATGAAGCCAGGATTTGCCCAGCCGGGCTTGCCGTAGCCGAGCGGGCTGCCGTCCAGCCGGCGCAGCGTGCCGCCGGCTGCTTCCAGCACCGCCTGCGGGCCGGCGGTGTCCCACTCCATGGTGCGGCCGAGGCGCACGTAGGCGTCGGCGGCGCCTTCGGCCAGTCGGCAGAACTTCACCGCCGAGCCCATCTGGGTGATGCCGGCCACCGGCGCGCCGGCCAGGGCGGCGCGCAGGCCGGCCTCGTCGTTGCCGAGGCGGGAGGCGAGCACGACCAGGCCGCCGGGCGGGGCAACGCGGGCGCGTATGGCGTGGCGGCCGGCGCCGCCTTCCCGCCAGGCGCCGCGGCCTAAGATGCCGCAGAACAGCTCGCCGCTGGCGGGCATCGCGACCACGCCCAGCACCGGGCGGCCGTTCCGCACCAGGCCGATGTTGACGGTGAAGTTGTCACGCAGGGCCACGAAGTCCCGCGTGCCATCCAGTGGGTCGACCATCCAATAGGCGGAGGCGGGGGCGGGCACGTGGCCGGAAGAGACCTCCTCCTCGGCCACCACTTCGATGTGCGGCGTGGCCTCCCGTAGGCCGCGCACGATGGCGAGCTCGGCCTGGCGGTCGGCCTCGGTGACGGAGGAGGTGTCCGCCTTCGTCTCGGTGGCGACGCCGCGGGCGCGCAGGGCAAGGATGATGCCGGAAGCCTCCCAGGCCAGGCGAACGGCTAGGTCTAGCAGGGCAGAGTCGTCCGGCAGGGGCATGGTGAGTGTCTAGTCGCAATCTGGGCTGCGGCTGAGTTACCAAAAGGCAAGCAGTCCTTTTTTGAAAGAGGGACCAAAACCTTTTGTTCCTGACGCTGGGTCAACGCCGTGCATCGCAGGATAGGTCGAGGCGCCTGAAGAGCGGAGGAGCAAAAGTTTTTTGCTTCTGTTTTCAAAAAAGAAGGCCTTCTTTCCCTTTGCGGGGTGCAGTGACGGCCCCTGGCAAAGTGCGGCCCGGCTGCTACAGTCCGCGTTCCCCGAGGGAGCGCCCCGGAACTCCCCATCCAAGGACTAAGCCGCATGATCGATGTGACCTTCGCCGAGCCTGGCCTGCCCACGACCGGTGCGCTGGGGCTGCTGGTGGAGGAGGGGGCGACGGCGTCCGGCCTGTGGCAGGCGGCCGACGAGGCCACCGGCGGGGCGGTGACGCGGGCGTTTGCGGCGGCCGAGTTCACCGGCAAGGAGGGCACGAGCTGTACCATACTGGCGCCCGGCGCGGGCCTCTCGCGCATCGTGGCGGCCGGGCTGGGCAAGGCGGCCGAGCTGACGCTGCGGCGGGTAGAGGAGGCGGGCGGCGCGCTGGCGGCCGGGCTGGCACGCGAGACGACGGCTGCCGTAGCGGTGGAAGGTGCAGGCGCGCAGGCCGCCCACGCGGCGTTGGGCGCGGTGCTGCGCAGCTACCGCTTCGACCTGTACAAGACGAAGCAGAAGCCCGAGGACAAGCCGAAGCTGGCCGGCATCAGCGTGCTGACCGGCGATCGCGAGGCGGCCGAGACGGCCTGGCCGGCGCTGCGCGCGGTGGCGCACGGCGTGTTCGTGACTCGCGACCTGGTGAGCGAGCCGGCCAACATCCTGACGCCGCCGGAGTTCGCCACCCGTATAGAGAAGCTGGCGGAACTGGGCCTGCGCGTGGAGGTGCACGGGCAGGCGGAGCTGGAGGCGCTGGGCTTCGGCTCGCTGCTGGGGGTGAGCCAGGGCAGCGCGCAGCCGCCGCGCATGGTGGTGATGCACTGGCAGGGCGGCGCAGACGAGAAGCCTGTGGCGTTCGTTGGCAAGGGCGTGACGTTCGACACCGGCGGCATCAGTATCAAGCCCGCCGCCGGCATGGAGGACATGAAGTGGGACATGGCCGGCGCCGGCGCGGTGGTGGGGCTGATGGCGGCACTGGCCGGACGCAAGGCCAAGGTGAACGCGGTGGGCCTGGTGGGGCTGGTGGAGAACATGCCGTCGGCCACGGCGCAGCGGCCGGGCGACGTGGTGCGCAGCGCGTCGGGCCAGACGATCGAGGTGCTGAACACCGACGCCGAGGGCCGGCTAGTGCTGGCCGACGTGCTCTGGTACGCGCAGAAGACGTATGACCCACGCTGGATGGTGGATCTGGCGACGCTGACGGGGGCGATCATCGTGGCGCTGGGGCACGAGAACGCCGGGTTGTTCAGCAACGACGACGACCTGGCCGGCAAGCTGACGGCGGCGGGGCTGGCGACGGGCGAGAAGCTGTGGCGGATGCCGATGGACCGCGAGTACGACAAGCAGCTCAAGAGCGACATCGCCGACATGAAGAACATCACCGGGCGGCCTGGCAGCTCGATCACGGCGGCGCACTTCATCGCGCGTTTCGTCAACGACAAGCCCTGGGCGCATCTGGACATCGCGGGGACGGCTTGGGCGGCGAAAGATTCGGCGGTGGCGCCGAAGGGGGCTACGGCGTTCGGGGTGCGGCTGCTGGATCGACTGGTGGCGGATCATTTCGAGGGGTGAAAGGAAGCAAGCCTTCTTTTTCGAGAAAAAGAAGCAAAAAGCTTTTGCTGGCGCTGTCGCGGACGGCTGAAACAACACGTTTCAACAACGCACATCCGACGGAGCAAAAGTTTTTTGGTTCCTTTTTTCAAAAAAGAACTGCTTGCCTGCCTTAAGCCATGATCCCCCGCGTCCAACTCAGCCCCGACCTACCGCCCGGCATCCCGGTCCTCCTGCCAGGCGGCAGCGCGCCCGACACCGCGGAGCGCGTGGGCGACATCGTGCTGACCGGGCTGGGCGAGGACGCCGAGGCGGCAGGCGCCTGGGGAGCGTCGCTGCTGCTGCGCTCCGAGCGGATCGCCATCGACGCGCGGGGGCTGCGCGGCGGGGTGGCGGCGCGGCTGGCGGCGGGGGCCTGCCTCCGGGCCTGGCGGTTCGAGCGCTACTTCACCCGGCCGCGCGAGGACGCATTGCTGCTGGCCGACATCGACCTGGTGTGCGACGACCCGGGCGCGCCGGCGGCATGGGCGATGCTGGCGCCGGGGGTCGAGGGCGCGGCGTTCGCCAGGGAGCTGGTCAGCGAGCCGGCCAACGCGCTGACGCCTTCCAGCTTCGTGGCGCGGCTGGAGCGGCTGACGGCGCTGGGGGTCACGCTGGAGGTGCTGGACGCGGCGGCGCTGGCGCGGCTGGGCTGCGGCGGGCTGCTGGCGGTAGGCGGCGGGGCGGCGCATCCGCCCTGCCTGGCGGTGCTGCGCTGGCCCGGCGCCGGGCCGCCGGTGGCGTTCGTGGGCAAGGGCATCACGTTCGACACCGGCGGCATCTGCATCAAGTCGGCCGACAGGATGTGGGAGATGCGGGCAGACATGGCCGGGGCCGCCGCCTGCGCGGGCGCGATGCTGGCGGTGGCGCGCCGCGGCTCGCCGCGCGCGACGATGGCGGTGCTGGCGCTGGCGGAGAACACGACCGGGGCAACGAGCTACCGGCCCGGCGACGTCCTGCGCATGGCCGACGCCAGCACGGTGGCGGTGGTGGACACCGACGCCGAGGGCCGGCTGGTGCTGGCCGACGCGCTGGCCTGGACGGTGGCGCAGAGGCCGGCGGCGGTGATCGACCTGGCGACGCTGACCGGCAGCATCGTGGTGGCTTTGGGCCATGAGCGTGCCGGCGCGTTCGGCACGGACGCGACACTGCTGCGGGCGGCCATGGCGGCCGGTGACGCGGTAGGCGAGCGCATCTGGCCGATGCCGATCGAGGAGGCGCACCTGCGCGCGCTGGACAGCGACGTGGCCGACATCCGCCACTGCGTGGACGCGCGCGGGCAGCCCGACGCGAGCCAGGCGGCGGCGTTCCTGCGCGGCTTCGTGGGCGAGGTGCCCTGGCTTCACCTCGACATCGCCGGGGTGGAGGGGCGCGCGGAGGGCGACGAGCGGCACGGCCAGGGAGCGACAGGCTTCGGCGCGCGGCTGCTGGACCGGCTGGTGGCGGAGCATTTCGAGGTGCCGCCTGGCTGAGATCGGCTTCTACCACCTGACGCGCACCAGCGCGGACCAGGCGCTGCCGGCCTTGCTGGGCCGCACGCTAAAAGCCGGCCACCGCGCGGTGGTGCTGCTGGGCTCGGCCGCGCGGGTGGCCGAGCTGGACGCGGCGTTGTGGGCTTGCGCGGACCCGGACTGGCTGCCGCACGGCACGGCGGCGACGGGAGACGCGGACCTGCAGCCAATCTGGCTGACAGAGGCCGACGAGGCGCCGAACGGCGCGCGCTATGCGTTTCTGATGGACGGGGTGCAGAGCGACGCGCTGGCGGGGTTCGAGCGGGTGTTCGACCTGTTCGACGGGCGCGACGAGGCGGCTGTGGCTGCGGCGCGGCTGCGTTGGTCGGCGGCCAAGGCGGCGGGGCACGGGCTGACGTACTGGCAGCAGGGGGTTCGGGGGTGGGAGAAGAAGTAAGCATGGGGCTCTGCCCCAAACCCCGCTGGGGCCTTGAGGCCCCAGACCCCCATCTGTTTGGGAGGGTTAACCGGGCCGTTACCCGTGACCTGGGCCTGACCTGTGGAGCACTTCGGGGCCGGTAGCCAAACGGACGGGGGTCTGGGGCCTCGAGGCCCCAGCGGGGTTTGGGGCAGAGCCCCAAGCTTGCCTAATGCTCCAGCGCCGCCACGATCTCCTCGGTCATCTTCTTGGCATCCCCGAACAGCATCATCGTGTTCGGGCGGAAGAACAGTTCGTTGTCCACGCCGGCATAGCCGGACGCCATGGAGCGCTTGATGAACAGCACGGTGCGCGCCCGCTCCACGTCCAGGATGGGCATGCCGTAGATGGCCGATGCGGTGTCGGTCTTGGCTGCGGGGTTCGTCACGTCGTTAGCGCCGATCACGTAGGCGACGTCGGCGGTGCTGAACTCGTTGTTAATCTGCTCGAGCTCGAAGACGTCGTCGTAGGGGACGTTGGCTTCGGCCAGCAGCACGTTCATGTGGCCGGGCATACGGCCGGCGACGGGGTGGATGGCGTAGCGGACGTCCACGCCCTCGGCGCGCAGCCGGTCGGCCATCTCGCGCACCGCGTGCTGGGCCTGCGCCACGGCCATGCCGTAGCCGGGCACGATGATGACCTTAGAGGCGTTCTTCATGATGAAGGCAGCGTCTTCGGCGTTGCCGCTCTTCACCGTGCGGTCCGCGCTGCCGGCCTGGGCGGCGGCGCCGGCCGAACCGGTGCCGAAGCCGCCGAGCAGCACGTTGAAGATGCTGCGGTTCATGCCCTTGCACATGACGTAGGAGAGGATGGCGCCCGAGGCACCCACCAGCGCGCCGGTGATGATGAGCGCCAGGTTGCCGATGGTGAAGCCGATGCCGCAGGCCGCCCAGCCGGAGTAGCTGTTCAGCATGGAG
>CAXTBC010000091.1:0-10031 GCA_964242595.1 uncultured Acetobacteraceae bacterium
ACAGATGGGGGTCTGGGGCCTCGAGGCCCCAGCGGGGTTTGGGGCAGAGCCCCACGCTTGTCTATAGGTCAAAGTTTACGGCCGTTAGTATTACCTCGCGGCGATCGACGTCTACCTGGCCCAGGACTGCCCGGGAGGCGAGCCGGGTCGGGCGTCGTTCCGGCAGGACCGCGCACGAGCCTCGGCAGGCCAACTGGGCTGACCGAATAGAGATCAAGGCTGCGCTGGCGCCCGCAGGCGCTGGTCAAACCTGTCAGAAGAACGTCTTCCAACTGTTGGCGGAACGCCTGGCTGGCGATTGGCGTTATTGTCAACACTCCGTTCTGCGCCGATTCGACGATCATTACGGCTGAGTGCTCGCGGCAGCGGGCCCTTGCCCCGGCACAGAAACCACGGCGGACGCTGGACGCTGACTTCCGCAAGCTGCTTCTTCGTCGAAGACGTCGGGATAATCGGTCGAACCCTACGGCGCCTTCGCGTGGGAGTATGGCTGCACGGGCGCTGTCACCGGTATCCTGCCGCCTGCAGCTCGAACAGCTCGGCATACCGCCCGCCTTGCGCCACCAGTTCCGCATGCGTTCCATGCGCCTCGACCCGGCCGCCGGCCACCACCAGGATCTGGTCGGCCATGCGGACGGAGGAGAAGCGGTGGGAGATCAGGACCGCCGTGCGGCCGGCACTCAGCGCCTTGAAGCGCTCGAACACCTCGAACTCCGCGCGAGCGTCCAGGGCGGCGGTCGGCTCGTCCAGGATCAGCATCGCCGCATCGCGCATGTAGGCGCGGGCTAGCGCCACCTTCTGCCACTCGCCGCCCGACAGCTCCACGCCGCCGCGGAAGCGCCGCCCGACCATCTGGTCGTAGCCGGCCGGCAGCCGGCCGATCACCTCGTCGGCGCGTCCGCTGGCGGCGGCCTGCTCGATCTTGCCGCGGTCGGCGCGATGTCCGATCCGGCCCACGGCGATGTTGTCGGACGCGCTTAGGTCGTAGCGCACGAAGTCCTGGAAGATCACGCCGATGCCGGCGCGTACGCTGTCCAGGTCGTACTCGCGCAGGTCGTGGCCATCCACCAGGATGCGACCCTCGTCCGGGTTGTATAGCCGGGTCAGCAGCTTCACCAGCGTGGTCTTGCCGGCGCCGTTCTCGCCCACCAGCGCCAGCACCCGACCAGCTTCCAGGCGAAAGCTCAGGTGGCGCATCGCCCATGCCGGCGCGTCCGGGTAGCGGAAGCCCACGTCCTGGAACTCGATACCGCTTGCCAGGGTGGCCGGGAACGCCAGTCCGTCGGACGGCGAGACGATGGCGGCGCGCACGTCTAGGAACGAGAAAAGGTCCTGCAGGTACAGCGCCTGGCTGGCCAGCGACGACAACCCGGCCAGCACGCCCGCCAGCAGCCCGCGCAGCCGCAGGAACGACGCCGCTAGGAAGGTCAAGTCGCCCACCGTCAGCCCGCCTGCAACCGCGCGCCAGGCCAGGTAGGCGTAGGCCGCGTAGTAGCCCACCGTCCCCAGCGCCGCCAGCAACGCGCCCGATGCGGCCCGGTGCAACGCGAACGCCGTGTTCTCCTGTTGCATCGCCACCGCCAGTTCGCGGTAGCGGCCGATCAGGAAGCCGTGCAGGCCGAACAGCTTGACCTCTTTCGCGGTCGACGTGCTGGCGCCGGTCTGCCGCAGGTAATCCAGTTCCCGCCGGTCGGTGGTGCGTTTGACGTTGATCTCGTAGGCCAGGCGGTTGAACCGCACTTCGCCGACAAAGGCCGGAACCAGGGCTGCCGCGAGCAGCAGGATCAGCCAGGGTGCGTAGGCGGCAATCCCGGCGGCGAAGCCTGCCAGGGTGACCAGGTCCTGCGCCTGGCCGAGCAGCAGGCTGACCAGGCCGGAGCGGCCGCTGGCCTGCCGCCGGGCACGATCGAGCTTGTCCTGGGTTTCGCTGTCCTCGAAATCCCGCAGGTCCAGCGTCGCGGCGTGCTGCATCAGCTGCAGGCTGGTCTCGTCGCTGAACCGGTCGGACAGCAACTGGTTCAGCAGCGCCACGGCCCGGCCGAGCGCATCGGCCAGCAAAGCCAGCAGCAGCTCGGCGCCCAGCAGCAGGCCCAGCCTCCACAGGTCGTTTGCGGGCTCCGGCAGCCGGGACCGGCGCACCACCTCGTCGATGATCAGCTTGCCGACGAACAGCGTGGCGATGGGCAGCACCGCGCGGACTAGGCGCAGGCAAGCGGTCGCCAGCGTCAGCGCCGGGCTGGTGCGCCAGATCATGGCGATGAAGGGCGGCAAGGTGCGCAGCGCACCCAGCCGGTCGCTGATTGAAGGGCGGCTCACTTGCATGTCGCCGTCCTTGGCGTCCAGCGCTTGGTGCCGTCCCTCGGAATACGCCGCCCTCCATCATTCGGCCGGTGAAATCGTCGCCGCGTGCAGTATGTATAACGCCAACTTGCCTGCACGGTCGAAAGAGGGAATGCCACCGAGTTTGTTCATGGTCAGCGCCGGGCAAGGCGACGGCCGTGCACGTTAACCGGATCGCGATCGAGCTCCGGGTCGCCATCCGTTACGATCCGACCACTCCGGAATTCGGGTCTCTTGGGCACATGATCATCGATTTCGACGAAAGCGGCGACACGGCGCTGCTCGTCGGCAGCGTCGCCTTGAGGGAGGCGGGAGGGTGGGCCCTGTTCGAAGGCCACCTTGACATCGATTTCAACGAGATGGGTCGATCCACCTGGAGGAACGGCTCGAGCTGTTCAAGGATCTCGTCGCCCGGATACCGAAGCTTGATTCGGTCCGATGGTGCGCCGAGGACCCGGACGATCCGACGAACATCAAGCAGGTCATTGCCGCTTCCGTGCAAGGACTCGTCGCCGGCGACTCTACCAACGCCCAGCGCGGCCCAACCAAAACCGGTTCATCTTACTCGATCGGTCACTTTCACATCGACATCGCCAAAGTCCGCACCGAGCAGAGTAAGCTCCATGTTCTTGTCACTGTCGAACCAACATCCAAACTCGCTTTGTCGAGTTGCACGAGAAGGTCAGCCGTCGAACCGCTGCCGACTTTCTCCGCACCCTGATCAAGGCCGTATCTTGACGCGTTCACACAATGCGGACAACGGCACAGATTTTACAGCACTCCGAGAACGTCGGTTCAACAGCCGCTGGAGTCAACGCGCCATGCAGGCCGCAGAGCCCATCTGGGCTCACGCGTTCGAATACGCCTGCGGCCAGGCCGACATACTTTGGTTGCCTATCCCCCCACTCGAGCCATGATCAGCCCAGGCGTAAGCACCTGCGGCAGCACCTCGGGCTCCCCCGCTTCAGGGTAGAACACGTAAAGCGGCACGCCGGAGCGGTCGAAGCCGTGCAGGTAGGCGGTGATGGCGGCATCCTGCCGGGTCCAATCGCCCTTCAGATAGGCCACACGGTGCCGCGCAAAGGCGTCCTGTACCGCCTGCGGCGCCAGGGCCAGGCGTTCGTTGACCAGGCACGTGATGCACCAGGCAGCGCTCATGTCTACCAGCACGGGCTGGTGGGCGGCGCGCAGGCTGGCCAGGCGCGCAAGCGAAAAAGGCTCGGCCGCGCCAGCGCTGCGCGCCTGAGCGGCGGCCGGCGCGGGCGCGGCAAGCAGGACGGCGGCGAGTAGCGCCAGGCTGGCGGCGCCGCCAATCAGGGCGGCCAGGTTGAAGGCCAGCTTGCGCTCGCGCGGTTGGCCGGCGCCGTAGGCCCAGGCCGCGAACGCTACCAGCAGAAAGCTGGCGAGCACCGCGGCCAGGCCGGCCTGGTCGGTCTGCTGGCTGGCAACCCACACCATCCATAGCGCCGTACCGTACATGGGAAAGGCCAGCACGTGCTTGAGCGTTTCCATCCAGGCGCCCGGGCGGGGCAGCAGGCGTGCGGTGGCGGGGTTGAGGGCGAGGGCCGCATAAGGGGCGGCTAGGCCCAGGCCGAGCGCGGCAAACACCAGCAAGCCGGCGGCCGGCGGCATCGCCAGCGCCGCGGCGAGTGCGGCACCCATGAACGGCGCGGTGCACGGCGTGGCCACCACCACGGCCAGCAGCCCGGTAAAGAAGCTGCCGCGGGCCGCCAGGCCCTGTCCCGCGCCGGCAAGCTGGGCGCCCACCATGAATACGCCCGACAGGTTCAGCCCGATGGCGAACAGCAGCCAGCCGGTGACGATGGTGAAGCCGACGGACTGGAACTGGGTGCCCCAGCCCGCCGCACCGCCGGCCGCGCGCGCGATCAGGGTGACGCTGCCGATCGCCAGGAAGGCGGCCAGCACTCCCAGCGTGTAGAGCGCCGCGTCGCGCCGGACCGCCGAACGCGCGGCGCCAGAGAGCTTGGCCAGCGAGAGCGCCTTGAAGGCAAGGACCGGCAGCACGCAGGGCATCAGGTTGAGCACCAGGCCGCCGGCGAACGCCAAAGCGAGCGCCTCCAGCAGGCCGGTGCCGGTGCCGGCAGGGGCGGCGTCGGCGGCTGGCGCTGCCGCTAGCCCGGCAGTGATGGCCAGGTCGGTCGTCTGGCCGCCACGATCGGTCAGGCGCAGCACGCCGGCGAGCGGGCCGACCAGCGTCTTGAGCGGCTTGAGCGCCAGGCTGACCCGGTGCGGCGACACCTGCATCGCCTGGGCCGCGCCCTGGTCGATGATGCCCGGCTCGGCCGGGAAGAAGACGGCGTCGCGCAGCTCCAGCCTCGGCGCGTCCAGCCAGAGCAGGCCGGTCGCGGTGACGTGGGCGACGAACGGGCTGGGGCGCGGCGTGCGCGCGTCGGCTGCCTGAAACAGGGCGGCCTGGGCGCCAGGGGCGGCGTCGCCGGCCGGCAGTATCAGGTGGAAGCGGGCTTCCTCGGGCACGCACACCGCCTTGCAGACCAGCCATTGGGCGCGCGCGTCCAGCGAGGCCGGGCCGGGACCGGGCACCGTGGCGGTGACCGGGAGCAGCACCTCGCCGGTGTAGGCGTAGCTGGTGAACGGGCCTTCGCGCAGCAACTCGGGTGCGGGATAGACGATGGCGCCGGCCGAGGCGCCGGTAATGTCGAGCGCGGCAGGTGCGCCGGCGTCGCCCGGGTTGGACCAGTAGGTGTGCCAGCCAGGGGCCAGGCGGAGACGCAGGCCCAGGCGGAACGTACGGCCGGCCGCCACGCTGTCCTGCTCGCTGACCAGCGTGGCGGTGTCACGCGACGTGGAAAAAGGCAAGCTCTCGGCGGCACGCGCCTGCCCGGCCAGGATCAGCAAGAGAACGATCAACAAACGCATCTGTAATCCCGGTAAAGCAAACGCCGCAGGAAGAAACCGCGACAGCCCGAACAAAAGCTTTTTGCTTCTTTTCTCGAAAAAGAAGGCCTTCCTTGCCTGGCGACACCGGCCCCAAACGCCGCCAGCAGCCCTACATAGGCACGAATGGACCGCCCCGCACTCCCGATCACCGAAGCGCTGCCGGAACTGCTGGCGGCTCTACAAGCCAAGCCGAACGCCGTGCTGGTGGCCCCGCCCGGCGCGGGCAAGACCACCCTGGTGCCGCTGGCCCTGCTGGACGCGCCGTGGTGTGCCGGCGGCCGGATCGTGATGCTGGAACCCCGACGCTTGGCCGCAAGGGCGGCGGCGACCAGGATGTCCGCCCTGTTGGGCGAGCCCGTGGGCACCATCGCCGGCTACCGCACTCGGCTGGAAAGTGCGGTCTCGGCCGCCACGCGCATCGAGGTGGTGACCGAAGGCCTGCTCGTGCGGCGCCTGCAATCCGATCCGGGGCTGGAGGGCGTGGCCTGCGTGATCTTCGACGAGGTGCACGAGCGCGGGCTGGATGCCGACCTGGCGCTGGCGTTCTGCCTGGACCTGCAACGCGCGTTACGGCCGGAGCTGCGGCTGCTGGCGATGTCGGCCACCGCGGACGGCGCAAGGCTGGCCGGGCTGCTGGACGGCACCGTTGTGCAGAGCGCCGGGCGGATGTTCCCGGTGGCGCAGCACCACGCCGCGCGCGACGTGCCCGGCGTGCGCGAGTTGCCGGACGCGATGGCGCGCGCGATCCGGGCGGCGCTGGCCGCGCATGACGGCGACGTGCTCGCCTTCCTGCCCGGCATGGGCGAGATCCGCCGCACCGAACAGGCGCTGGCCGGCTGCGGCGCGCTGGTGCTGCCGCTGCACGGTGACCTGCCGCCGGCCGAGCAGGACCGCGCGCTGACGCCAGCGCCGGGCCGCCGCGTGGTTCTGGCCACCTCGATCGCCGAGACGTCCCTGACCGTGCCGGGGGTGCGGGTGGTGGTGGATGGCGGATGGCGGCGCGTGCCGCGGCTCGATCCGTCGAGCGGCCTGACGCGGTTGGAGACGGTGCGGATCAGCCGGGCGGCGGCCGAGCAGCGCGCCGGGCGGGCAGGGCGAGAGGCGCCGGGCGTGGCCATCCGGCTGTGGACGGCGGCGCTGCACCGCGGCCTGGCGCCGTTCAACCGGCCGCAGGTGCTGGAAGCCGAACTCTCCGGCCTGGCGCTGGACTGCGCGGCTTGGGGCGCGGTACCCGCCGACCTGCCGTTTCCCGACGCGCCGCCGGCAGGCGCGCTGGCTGCCGCCGTGGCGCTGCTGGGCCTGCTCGGCGCCGTGGACGCGCAGGGACGGATCACCCACGCCGGGCGGCGCATGGCGCGATTGGGCGCGCACCCGAGGCTGGCGGCGATGATGCTGGCCGCCCCGGGGCCGGAGACGGCCGCGCTGGCGGCCGACCTGGCCGCCCTGCTGGAGGAGCGCGATCCGCTCCGCCACTCGGCCAGTGCGGACGTCGGCACCCGGCTCGCCGCCATCCAGCACGGCGCGGCCGAGGCCGACCGCGGCGCGCTGTCGCGCATCCGCCAGGCGGCGGCGCAGTACCGCCGTCGCCTGGGCACGCGCGCCGCGGCCGACGGCGACGCCGGCGCGCTGCTGGCCGCGGCGTTCCCGGACCGCATCGCGCAGCGGCGGGGCGAACCGGGATCGTTCCGCCTGTCCGGCGGCGGCGGGGCACGGCTGCCGCAGGCCGATCGGCTGGCGCAGGCCGGGCTGCTGGTGGTGGCCAGCCTGGAGCAGAAGGCGTCGGCACAGATCAGGCTGGCGGCCGCGCTCGATCCGGACAACTTGCCGCCGGGGATCGCGGCCCAGGTGAGCGAGTTAGTGGAGAGCGGCTTCGACGCGGCGAGCGGCGCGGTGTTCTCCCGCCGCCGCCGTCGCTACGGCGCGCTGGTGTTGGAGGACCGGATGGTGCCGGCCGCCCCGGAGGCGGTGGCGACCACGCTGGCCGGGGTGTTCGCCGCGCGGCTGCAGGCGCTGCCGTGGACCGATGCCGCGCGGCAGCTGCAGCAGCGTGCGGCGGTGTTGCGCAGGCTGGAGCCTGACACACCGGACCTCTCCGACGTGGTGCTGGTCGCCGAGGTAGGAGAGTGGCTGGAGCCGCATTTGCTTGGCCTGAACCGTTTGGCGGACGCGGCGCGGCTGGATTTGGTGGCGCTGCTGCGGGCCAGGCTGGGCTGGGCAGCGGCTTCACGGCTGGACCGCGAGCTGCCGGCGCATTTGGACCTGCCGGGCGGGCGGGCGGGCGTAGATTACGGCGCGGCCGTGCCGGTGGTCTCGGCTCGTGCGCAGGCGTTCTACGGGCTGGACCGCACGCCGGCGCTGGCGGGCGGCAGGGTGGGGGTGCAGCTCAGCCTGCTCTCGCCGGCGGGGCGGCCGGTGGCCATCACCGCGGATTTGCCGGGGTTCTGGCGGGGGGCCTGGGCGGACGCGCGGCGGGACATGCGGGGGCGTTATCCGCGGCATGCCTGGCCTGAGTTTCCTTGGCAAGTTTAGAAGCAAGCAGTTCTTTTTCGAGAAAAAGAACCAAAAAGTCTTTGCTCCCTGTCCGGTGGTGCGGAGAGTTACGCGTCAGGCGTCCAGGCTGATCTGGTCCAGCTCGATCTCGCTCAGCACACCCATTGGCAGGCCGGTGGCGGTAGCGTTGCCGTGGCCGGCCTGGTCGTGACCGTCCGCCGTGGCGGCGGCGCGGAAATACTCCAGCACGTGCACGCGCACCGCGCTGGTGCGGCCGCCTGCCGGCGCCGAGCGCTCCACCGTTCGGATCAGGTCCCGCAGCTCGATCCCCTCGCGCAGGCACACTTCTCGAAGCGCGTCCCACACTTCCGGCTCCAGCCGCATGCTGGTGCGTCCCGCGCCAGCCGTGATGTTGCGATTGACCAGCCTGCTCCCGCCCACAATCCGGCTCCGGCAAAATATGTCAAACGACCTACCGCATCCCGCACTCAAACGAAACGCTTTTACGACCGATCGTGCCGTTTTCGAGATTACATTTCACCAGGCGAGCGCAGTTTCAACGATAGCGCGTGCAGGCCGCCATCGAACTCGCCTTTGAGCAGTTCATGTACTAGGCGAGAGCGCGCGACCCGGCTGAGATTCGCAAACTTTTCTGAGACGATCTCGACTCGATAGTGCGTCTCGCCACCGTCACGAGCGCCGGCATGGCCGGCATGGCGGGCGCTCTCGTCTTCCACCACGAGCAAGGCGGGCGCCAGGTCGCGCCGCAGGGCCGCTTCCAGCCGGCCCAGCCGGCCCTGTCCGGTTAGGTGGCTGGCGGGGTGGGATGAGTCGATCATGGCGTGTCTCCTGCAAGTTGCTGCCGACGGCATTGCCGTGCCGGGCGGACTTGCCGGGACCAGCCGTGCGCGCACATAACGGGCGATGACCGAGCGCACAAACGACGCCCCCGGCCGTGCCCCGCGCAAGACGGCGGGAGCCGGCCGCGCCAGGGCCTACGACCCCGACCCGGCAGCGCCGGGACGCTGCTGCGACATCCCCGGCTGCCCGAACGAGGGCGGCTACCGGGCGCCAAAATCGCGCGAGATGCTCCGCGAGTATTTCTGGTTCTGCCTGGACCACGTGCGCGCCTACAACGCGAGCTGGGATTTCTACAAGGGCATGACCCCCGGCCAGATCGAGGCGCACATGCGCGACGACACCGGCTGGCAGCGCCCCACCTGGCCGCTCGGCCGGCTGGGCGGCGGCATGCCGGAGGAGGACCTGGTCGCCGACCGGCTGGACATCCTGGGCGCCGCGGGGATGCGCCAGGGCCGCACCGGCAGCCAGCGCCAGAGCGGGGCGCCGGCCGACCTGCGCCAGCCGCTGGACACGCTGGGCCTGCACTGGCCGGTGTCGCTGGACGAAGTGAAAAGCCGCTACAAGGAACTGGCCAAGCGGAACCATCCGGACGCCAACGGCGGCGACCGCGCCGCCGAAGAACGCTTCAAGGTGATCAACCTGGCCTACGCGCAGGTACGTTCGCATCTCTCGCCCGACCACGGCGCTAGAACAGCGGCGTGATTTCTCCACCCGCTCCCGCGCACGCTACACATGCCATGGCAGACGACCAAGGACCTACCGCACGATGAACAAGATCGCCGCCCTGCAAGGGTCTGAGGCACAGGCCAGCGTGCCGGACACCACGGTGGACGCGCGCGCCGTGTTCGGCATCGAGACGGACATGGTGGTGCCTGCCTTCAGCCAGCGCGGCGAGCACGTGCCGGACGCCGACCCTACCTACAGGTTCGACCGTGAGACCACGCTGGCGATCCTGGCCGGGTTTGCGTTCAACCGCCGGGTGATGATCCAGGGCTACCACGGTACCGGCAAGAGCACGCATATCGAACAGGTGGCGTCGCGGCTGAACTGGCCGTGCATCCGGGTGAACCTGGACAGCCACATCAGCCGCATCGACCTGATCGGCAAGGACGCGATCGTACTAAAGGACGGCAAGCAGATTACCGAGTTCCGCGAGGGCATCCTGCCCTGGGCTCTGCAGAACCCCTGCGCCCTGGTGTTCGACGAGTACGATGCCGGCCGGCCGGACGTAATGTTCGTCATACAGCGCGTCCTCGAGGTGGAAGGCCGCCTGACTCTGCTCGATCAGAACCGGGTGATCCGCCCCCACCCCAGCTTCCGCCTGTTCGCTACCGCCAACACGGTCGGCCTGGGCGACACTACCGGCTTGTACCACGGCACCCAGCAGATCAACCAGGGCCAGATGGACCGCTGGAACATCG
>CAXTBC010000092.1:0-9977 GCA_964242595.1 uncultured Acetobacteraceae bacterium
CACAGAATCCTCCCCGCTCCGCGTCGGGCAAGGCTTTTGAAACGGACTCTTAGAGTCCGTTTGAAAACTCGCTCGAGCTGTTGGTTAAGCGTACAAACTTATCAAAAGCGGTATCTGGATACCACATCTTGGCGAGATTTACCCAACATCGGCGTCAGATTGACCGCTTCGCGGCTCTTAAAGCGAGTTTCCAAACAGCCTCTTAGAACCTGCTCGTAAGGGAGCCTGACAAATGGGTTTGAGGCAAAGCCCCATGCTTGCTTACGGGATCAAGACCTCCAACCGTTATGACAATACCAACCCGCGTGAGGCTTTCTCATCGACAGCAGGCGGTCTTTTCTGAGAAAACGACCAGAAGACTTCTACCTCTTGCGTCCAAAACGGCCGGATGCTGCAGGACAGATCGACGTCGCTGATACGGCGCAGGACAAAGCTTCTTCCCTTATTTTTTGAGTAAAAGGGCCATCCTTGCCTTCCTAACAACCGGGCACCCGCGCAAGCCGCCCCCGCTTGAGCATTCCACCCCACCGCGTCTACATGGGCTTCGCAGGATTGGGTGGCCGACACTTGACTGGTTTTTTCAACCTCGGCTCCGCCGCTCCCCGCCTGCGTGCGGGCGCCCACTACCTTGCAGGCCGCCTGATCGGCCTACGCTTCCTAGGCCCCGCCATCGTCCGCCTGCGGAGCCGTACGCTGGCCCGGTCCGGCCCGCTGGCGCGTCGACTTCTATACCCCAATCCGTTCGCCAACCCCGCCCGGGCGGCCACGGCCGACTTCGCGCGTGCCGCCGGGATCGGCGACGTCTTGCTGTGCACCCCGGGCCTGCGTGCCGTGAAGGCCGCCAACCCGAATGGCCGCCTGCGCTTCTACACGAACATGCCCGACCTGGTCCGCGGCTTGCCTTACATCGACGAGGTGCATCCGTTCGATGACAAGCCAGAGGGCAGCCTCTACATCGACTACCTGAAGCTGGTGCCGTCACCCGTGCACCTGGCCCGCCTCATGGGCGACCGGATGGGCGTGGCCGTCACCGACGTGCGGCCCGACTGCGTCATCGACGAGGCCTTGGCCGCCCGCTTCCGGCAAAACTGGGCGCACTTGCCGCGCCCCTGGGTGGTCGCGTTGCGCCGCGCCAGCCGCTTCACGCCGAACAAGGACTGGCCGGATGCCGCGTGGGACTCGCTGCTCGGCACGGTGAGCGCCTGGGGCAGCGTAATCGAGATCGGCCTGCGCGAGGCCGGCGAGGCGCAGGCGACGGGCGCCAACACGCTGGACCTGCGTGGCGACACGAGCATCGCCGAGCTCGTGGCGTTGATGCGCGCTGCCGACATCCATGTCGGCCCCGTCTCCGGGCCGATGCACGTCGCCGCGGCGGTGCGCACGCCCTCGGTGGTGATCATCGGCGGCTACGAGCACCCGGTGAACGCGCATTACGATGGCAACACGGAGTTTTACACGGCGGTGCCCTGCGCGCCGTGCTGGCTGCGGGAACCGTGCCCATTCGGCCTGAAATGCCTGCACGCCATCACGCCGGCGCAGGTGGCAGACGCGATCCGGACCACCTGGGAGGCGATCAGACCAGCTGGCTGAGCCGCCGCCCGACGCCGCCCAGCCTGCCGAGAGGCAGGTGGCCCATCATCTCGCGCAAAGCAGCCGGTGCCACCAGCCGCAGGCCGACCAGGTAGAAAGCCGGCCCCAGCACGCCGATCACCACGATCTGCGCGGTCCGGTTTGCCGAGAACGCGGGCAGGTCGGCTACTGCCGCGGCCGCGCCGATGGTCACCAGGCCCAGCGCCAGCGGTGTCACGTAGATCTGCAGGATGTCCGGCACCCGCATTGCGTGCCGGAACACCAGCCAGGAGTTGAACGGCTTGATCAGCGCGTAGAACAGCGAAACGCCGATGGCCACGCCCACCGCGCTGCCAAGCCAGACGCCCAGCAGGACGCAGACGAAGAAGGGCGGGGTAAACAGCGCCACTAGCCGGACGTCGCGCTTGAACTCGCCGCGGGCGATCAGAAGCGCACCGGCTACCCAGGCCAGCGCGTCGCCGGGCAGGCCTAGGCTGAGTATCTGCACGAGCGGGACCGCGCCGTCCCAGCGCGCGCCGAACATCAGGTGCAGCAGCGGGGCGGCCTCGGCCGCCTGCAGGAAACAGACTGGCGTGATGGCGTAGGCGAGAATCCGCGAGGCTCGCAGGGCCGCATCCATCTGCCGTGGCGGGTCGTCGGTGAGCTTGCTGAAGGCGGGGAACAGCACGCTGCCGAAGCTGCCCGCGAGCATCTGCAACGGCTGGGCGGC
Source organism: uncultured Acetobacteraceae bacterium (assembly GCA_964242595.1). Lineage (GTDB taxonomy): Bacteria > Pseudomonadota > Alphaproteobacteria > Acetobacterales > Acetobacteraceae > BOG-908. The sequence goes on from CAXTBC010000092.1 coordinate 2,300, forward strand.
CAGGCGGAAGGCGAAGAAGTACACGCCCACCACGTTCTGGGATGCCAGCAGGCCGAGCACAATGTAGTCGCCCTGGTTGACCAGTGTGATCATCAGCCGCGTGCTCAGCACCATTAGCCCGCTGCCCACCAGATGGCGGTATTGCGCGAGCCGGTGGCCCGGCCGGATGCGCACTGGCGCGCGCCGCCAGAAGATCACGGCCTTGATGCCGGCCGCGAGCGGCAGGGGAAGCACGAAGCTGTAGGCGCCCAGGCCGGCGGCGGCGCAGGCGATGGTGGCGAGCTGTATGCTCACCGTTTCAATGCTGGCGTAGGCGCCCAGGTAGCGGAAATTCAGCTCGGCCCGCAGCTTGACGACCGGCACCGTTGCCAAGGCGCCAAGCGGGAGGTTGATGGCCAGCACGGCGATCAGTCCTGTGAGCCCGGGCGCGCCGTAGACCCGCGCGGCAATCGGGCCCGCCGCCAGCATCACCGCCATGCCTGCCAAAGCGAGCGCCAGGCTGCTCCAGAACGCCGGCGCCACCCACAGGCGGATGTGGCGTGAGCGGGTGAGCAGCACGTCGTCGATGCCGAAGCTGACCACCGCGGTGACCAGCGCGGTGACGGTGTAGGCCAGGCCGATCTGGCCGAACGCGCCAGGCAGGAGCAGCCTTGCCAGCACAAGCTGGCTGAAGAAGCTGGCAAGGCGGCCGGACAGCCCCTGAAACAGCAGCCAGAGAAACCCGGTGGCGGTGGTGCGCTGAAGCGTCGGCTGCATGGCCCGGCTTACCACGCGGTGCCGGGGTATACGCCAGTGATCGTGCAAGCCGAGCCGCCTCCCGCTCCGCTCGGCCGCTCCGCCTGGTCCAGTCGGGGAACATTTCGCTTGCCCGTGCGGCCAGCCCTGTGGTCAGTATCAACGACATGCGCCGCCCCAACCTGATCATTGTCCGAGCGGGCAACGCCTCGCTGCATCCTGCCTGGCTTGCCGGTCCCGAGAGCCGGACATGGGACCTGGTGGTGAACTACTTCGGCAGCGATCCTGACATCTACAGGCAGCCGGACGTCGTCCGCATCGACAGCACCGGCCCGAAATGGCCGCCGCTGCACCAGTTGCTGCTCGACCATCCGGAGTACCTCGAGAACTACGAGTACGTCTGGCTTCCAGACGACGATCTCGCGATGTCGAAACAGGACATCAACCGGTTCTTCGAGTTGTGCTCGGAGTACAAGCTGGAACTGGCCCAGCCGTCGCTGACTCCGGATAGCCCGGTGACGCATCCGTTGCTGATCCACAACACCGCCACTCGCCTGCGTTTCACCAACTTCGTCGAGGTGATGGCGCCATGCTTCAGCGCGCCCTGTCTCCGGCGCGCCCTGCAGACGTTCTCGGAGACGCAGAGCGGTTGGGGGATCGACTGGCTGTGGCCGGACTTCGTCAACGACCGTGAAAACGGGATCGCTGTCATCGACGACGTGGTGATCCGCCACACACGCCCGCTAGGTGGGCCGAACTACGACGCCATGCGTGCCGCGGGAAAGTCACCCAGGGATGAGCTTCTCCGGTTCCAGGAAAGAAGCAGCATCAGCAATGTCAGGATCAAGGTGCACAAGGTGATCTGGCGGTCCCGGCGGATGGTGCGGCCTGATGCAAGGTCCAGGCTGCTGGCGTTGCGTTTGTTCTTGGGATCCACCCAGGCGCTGTTCCGCTCCCAGGCGCGGTGGACGTTGTTCAAGCAGCTTGCCAGGCGTACGCTGACCGCCTGATCAGGCGTGTATCAGCTAGCAGCCGTGAAGGTGAGGGTAGTCACGGCTGCCCAGTTGGCGACGTGAACCATACGGGCGAGTAGACCAGCAACCCCGACCTGGACCCGACGTTGCCGGATGGCACCCAGGAGACTGACCATGACAACCGAGCTTACCTACCTGGCCTGGGCTGTCGTCTTGGGCTTGGTTCACGCCATCGCCACCGGACAGTTTACTACCGTGCAGAAGGGGATGGGTTACGCGCTGAGCGCTCGTGACGAGAAGAAGCCTCTGGAAGGCGTAGGCGCGCGAGTGGAGCGGGCATTTGCCAACTACATGCAGACTTTTCCTTTTTTTGCCGCTGCCGTTCTGGCGGCGCACGCGGCGGGCCGGCACAGCGGCCTGACGACTACGGGAGCTGCCGTGTATTTTTGGTCACGGGTCCTCTACGTACCGCTGTATGCCACCGCCGTACCGGTTGCGCGAACGCTGGCCTTCCTGGGCGGTGTGGTGGGAATTTGCCTGATCTTGTGGGCGCTGACCTGATCGCTCGTTACCGGTGCCGCCTTGTTTTACTTGTTGGTAAGTTTTTGTGCGCACGTGCAGTCGTTACATCACTCGTATGCTCTTACCACGAAGCACTCGTGTCTTATTAGTATGACTGCGATCAAGCCAGTTTAGGTCAAGGCCAGCTTCGTTGGCAGCAACCGGACGTATGGCGCCGGGCCGGTCTGGCACGACCTGCTGGCCGAGGGGGCGGCATGCAGGCTGCACCGTGTCGAGCGGCTGATGCGCAAGCAGACCTTGCAGCCCCGGCCACGCCGCCGAGTGCTACCACTGGACAATGGCACCGGAACGAGGCAGCGGACAACGTGCTGAACCGGCAGTTCGAGGCCACGGCGGCGAACCAGAAATGGATCGCCGACTTTACTCACGTCTGGACAGCGTAGGGTTGGCTCTGCGTGGCTGCCGTCATCGACCTGTTCTCACGCCGTGTAGTCGGCCGGTCAATGAGTGCCACGATGGCCGCCCAGCTTATGGCGGATGCGCTAACGATGGCGATCTGGCGCCGTGGCAAACCGGACGCGCTGCTCCACCACTCGGATCAGGGCAGCCAACAGAGCAGTGAGCCGTTTCGAAAGCTGCTGGCGGGTCATGGTGTCACTGCAGCATGAGCCGGTCCGGGAATGTTTGGGACAACGCGGCGATGGAAAGCTTCTTCTTCTCGCCGAAAATTAAGCGGACAGCTCGCAACGTTTATCGCACCCGTGACCAGGCCCGGGCCGACGTATTCGACCAACCCTCGAGCGGTTCTACAACCCGCGTCGACGCCGCCCCACCATTTGGGTATCTCAGCCCTATGGAGTTCGAACGGATCAAAGCGTCAGCTTAGACTGCGTGTCCACGAAACTGACAGCAGCTCAACGCTGGCATTCGCATGACGGGCCTTGCGGTCTACAGATCCATCGAGAGTCGACGTCCTCTAAACCCGCTCCGCCACCCGCAACGCCAGAAGCCGTGCCACCTCCTCCTTCGGCATGTCGGGCCAATCCTCCACCCCGGCCTCCGTCACTAAATGCACCTGATTGCGCGCGCCGCCCATGATCCCCGTCTCGGCCCGTACGTCGTTGGCCACGATCCAGTCGCAGCCTTTCGAGGCACGCTTGCCCACAGCGTACGCCACCACGTCCTCGGTTTCTGCGGCGAAGCCCACCGTCAGGCCGGGCCGCAACGGGCCGAGGCGGGAGAGCGTGGCCAGGATGTCCGGGTTGGCCAGGAACGTCATCGCCGGCGGTCCAGCCGCCTTTTTCAGCTTGCCGGCGGAGGGTGCCGCCACTCGCCAATCGGCGACGGCGGCGGCGAACACGGCGGCGTCCGCCGGCAGCGCCGCCTGGCACGCCGCCAGCATCTCCACGCCGGTTTCCACCCGGCGCACCGCCACGCCTGGCGGGTCGGGCAGCGCCACCGGGCCGCTTACCAGCGTCACGCGCGCGCCAAGGGCCGCGCAGGCGGCGGCGATGGCGTAGCCCTGCCGGCCGCTGCTGCGGTTGGCGAGGTAGCGCACCGCGTCCACCGTCTCGTGCGTAGGGCCCGCCGTCACCAGCACGTGGCGCCCTGCCAGCTTCCGGCTCGCGGTGAAATGCGCCTCGATGGCCGCCAGGATCGTCGGCGGTTCGGCCAGGCGGCCAGCGCCGTATTCGTGGCACGCCATCTCGCCCTCGTCCGGCCCCACGAAGCGCATGCCGCGCGCGGCCAGCTTCGCCACGTTGGCCACGGTCGCCGGGTGGCTCCACATGCGCACGTTCATCGCCGGCGCGGCCAGTACCGGCGTGTCGGTGGCCAGCAACACGGTGCCGGCCAGGTCGCCGGCCAGCCCCGAAGCGGCGCGTGCCAGGATGTCGGCCGAGGCCGGCGCGATCACGATCAGGTCGGCCGCGCGCGAGAGCTCGATGTGGCCCATCTCGTTCTCGTCGGTGAGCGACCAGAGGTCTGTGTAGACCGGGCGTTCGGTGAGCGCCTGCAAAGACAGCGCGGTGACGAAGCGGGCGCCCCCATCGGTCAGCACGGCGGTCACGCCGATGCCCGCGCGACGGCACAGCCGCACCAGCTCCAGCGACTTGTAGGCGGCGATGCCGCCAGAGACGATCAGCAGGATGTTGCGCGTTGGCGTGGGCACGGGCGGCAATTCATGAACCTGTCTTCGTCAGAACCCGAAAATCAGACGTTGCAGCAATCTGTCTAGAAGGCACAGGAAGGCCTTCTTTTTTGAAAAAAGAAGCAAAAAACTTTTGTCCGGCTGTCGCGGTCCTATCCGGCAACGCGCGCTCCGGGGATAGAAGTTTTTTGGTTCTTTTTTCAAAAAAGAACTGCTTGCCTTGCCTAAAGCCGCCATCCGGAATGGATAGCCGCAATCCCGCCCGACAGGTTCTCGAACCGCACCTGGTCCAGCCCGGCCGCGCGCAGCATCTCGGCCAGGCTCTCCTGGTCGGGGAACGTGCGTATGCTCTCGGCCAGGTAGCGGTAGCTTTCGCTGTCGCCGGCCACCAGCCTGCCCACGCGCGGCAACACGCCGAACGACCAGCGCTCGTAGGCGCCTTCCAGCACCGCCACCTGCAGGCGGGAGAACTCCAGGCAGAAGAACCGCCCGCCCGGCTTGAGCACGCGGCGCACCTCGCGCAGCACCGCGGGCTTGTCGGTGCAGTTGCGCAGGCCGAAGGCGATGCTCACGGTGTCCACGCAAGCGGCGGGGAAGGGCAGGGCCTCCGCGTCGGCCACCGCGTAGCTGAACGGGGCCACCATGCCGCGCCCGATGGCCCGGTTGCGCCCGGCTTCCAGCATCGCCGCGTTGATGTCTGTCAGCACCACCGGCCCGCCGCCCAGCCGAACCCAGGCGGCCGCGATGTCGCCGGTGCCGCTGGCCAGGTCCAGCAGCGTTCTGCCCGGCGAGGGCCGCATCCTGGTGGCGAAGATGCGCTTCCAGGAACGGTGGATGCCCAGCGACATGATGTCGTTCATCAAGTCGTATTTCGGCGCCACGCTGTCGAACACCGCGCGCACCAGCGGCTTCTTCTCGGCCTGCTTCACGCGGCGAAAGCCGAAATCGGTGTCCGGGCCGGCGGCGGGGGGTGTCTGGGTGTTGCTCACCATGCCCCTATAGCCCGACAAGCACGCATGCCGGAACTCCCAGAGGTCGAAACCGTCATGCGCGGCCTGGCCGCACGCCTGCACGGCCGCGTGATCACGCTTGCGGAGCTGCGCCGGCCGGATTTGCGCTGGGCGGTGCCCCGGGGCTTTGCCGCCCGCCTGGCCGGCGCCCGCGTGGAGGGCTTTCGCCGCCGCGGCAAGTACATCCTCATGCGGCTGGCGGGCGGCGACAGCGTGGTGATCCACTTGGGCATGTCCGGGCGGATGAACATCACGCTGAGTCCTGCCGCTGCACCGCCGCTGCCCGTGCTGCACGAGCACTTGGTTCTAGAGACCGACGAGGGCTGCCGCATCGCCTTCGTCGACCCTCGCCGCTTCGGCAGCCTGGACCTGATCGCCACCGCGCGGGAGGACAGCCACCGGCTGTTGGCCGACCTGGGCCCCGAACCGCTGGAGCCGGGCTTCACGCCGGAGTACCTGTCCGCGGCGCTCGCCGGCCGCCGCACGCCGATCAAGGCCGCGCTGCTGGACCAAAGCGTGGTGGCCGGCCTGGGCAACATCTACGTCTGCGAGGCGCTGTTCCGCGCCCGGATCTCGCCCCGCCGCCTGGCCGCCAGCGTGGCCGGCGCCCGGGCCGCGCGCCTGGTGCCGCAGATCGTCGCCACGCTGACCGATGCGATTGCCGCCGGCGGGTCCTCGCTGCGCGACTACGTGCAACCCAGCGGCGAGCTCGGCTATTTCCAGCACGCCTGGCGGGTGTATGCGCGCGAGGGCAAGCCGTGCGAGCGTTGCCCCGGGGCGCCTGCATGCGCGGGGGTGTCGCGGGTGGTGCAGGCGGGACGGAGCACGTTTTTCTGCCGGCTGACGCAGAGGTGAGGGGTTAAAAAGCAGCAAGGGGCTCTGCCCCAAACTCCGCTGGGGCCTCGAGGTCCCAGACCCCCATCTGTTTAGAATTCGCAGAGGACAGGTTAGGGCGGAACCGCGGGCGTTATTTAACGTGTCAAGTCGAAATCAGCGCTTCGGACCTTCTCAAAATCGTCGTGTCAATTCAATGTCGCAGACGCACGGCGCAGGCGAAGATCTTGAGCGGATATCGATCCACCTTGAGGGTTGCCCGACTAACCGACGCCGAGGCCGTCTCTGCCGTCCTGGCGAGCGCTTATCCCGCGCTCATGGCGCCGGACTACGATCCGGCGGTGTTGGCCGTCACCTTGCCAGCCATGACGATTGCGAATCCCGGGCTGCTCGCATCGCGAACGTATTACGTTCAGGAGGCTCCAGGAGGCCGGATCGTCTCTTGCGGAGGCTGGACACACCATAAGCCGGGTATGACCAAGGTCGAGAACGGTGTCGCTCACGTCCGTCATTTCGGGACGCATGTCGACTGGACCAGACAAGGTTTGGGAACAGGCATCTTCGAGCGCTGCAAGCAGGAGGCACTTGCAGCCGGTGTTCATACGTTTAGGTGTTTCTCAAGCCTGGGCGCAGAACCTTTCTACGCCGCGCTCGGATTCCGCGCAGTCGAACGGATGAACATCAGCATCGAGACCAACATGAAATTTCCTACGATCACGATGGTCTGGACGCATCGCCCAGTGGTAGAGCGGTAACCCTCTCATCCAGAAAGCACGCGCCGTTCCGCGCCACCCGACGGGGACCAGAAGCTTTTTGGTTTTTTTTCGAAAAAGAACTACTTGCTGATATGCTTTTGTATCGTTCCAGCAGGAGGCCCAAGATGAGCGAAACCGTGCTCCCCGGCGTGATCGCCTACCTCACCGTGTCTGACGGCGCAGCCGCAATCGCGTTCTACGAAAAGGCCTTCGGCGGCCAGGAGGTCCTCCGCCACCTCGCCGATGACGGCAAGCGCCTGCTGCATGCGCGGGTCGCCCTGAACGGCGGCCTGATCATGCTGTCGGATGACTTCCCCGAATTCGTCGGCGGCGCCGCCCGCACGCCTGCGCCGGGCCAGCCGACCGGCGTGGTGCTGTCGATGACGGTGGCCGATTGCGACGCGTTGTTCGGCCAGGCGATTGCCGCCGGCGCCACCGCCGTCATGCCGCCGGCCGACATGTTCTGGGGTGAACGCTACGCGCAGCTGACCGACCCGTTCGGGCACAGATGGTCGATCAGCGGTCCGCTCAAGACCGGTTGAGGCGCAACGGCCTGCAAAAGCGACTCGTGGGAACAAGACCGCAGGGCAGGGCGGACCGAAGACTACAAAACGATCCTGGGCCCAGTCCTGACAAGCGGGAAATCCTGGTCGGAGTGAGAGGATTCGAACCTCCGGCCCCTGCGTCCCGAACACAGTG
>CAXTBC010000093.1:0-9523 GCA_964242595.1 uncultured Acetobacteraceae bacterium
GGGTCTGGGGCCTCGAGGCCCCAGCGGGGTTTGGGGCAGAGCCCCATGCTTGCTGTTCCCCCTCACCAAACCCACCCAAAGTGGCACGCTAAGCACCACCGCGCAGGCGTTCCAAGTCAGCGACTGCCTGTTCAGCGCGCCCTCCTGGACGGCGCTGGCCACCGCGCCGCCGGTCAGCGTGAGCGCTACCAGCACCTCCTCGCGCCGACCGATGCCGTGCGGCAGGTCGCGCTGCGCGGCGCGCGCGGCCACCACCACCAGCGGCACGGCGAAGCTGGCCACCGGGAACTCGCGATAGCGCGGGTCGAACACCAGCAGGATCTGCTCCACCGCGGCGGTCCAGGCGAACAGGAAGCAGAGGTCCTCGAACAGGCCGGGCCAGGCGGCGTGGCGCAGGCGCAGCAGCTGGGTGATCCGCCGCGTGGCGTCGGCGCCGCTGCGCCAGGTGGCGGGCGCCAGCGCGCCGGCCAGGCGCAGCATCATCAACCCTGCGAGCAGGGCCTGGCCGCCCAGGTTCACCACCGCGGCCAGGACCACGTGGGCGTCGTACAGCACCGGCAGGGTGCCGGCCTCGGCCAGGCCGAGTGCTGCGCCCAGGGTCATGCCGAGCAGGACGATCTGTCCGCGCGGGGCGCCGCCGCGGCGCCAGGCCAGGCCCAGTGCGGTCAGCAGCAGGCCGGCGAGCACGGAGAACGCCGCGTGTACAGCCCAGCGCGGGTCTTCCCGCAGCGGTCCGCCGGGGGGGATTTTCTCGGCCCGGCCGGCGGTGAACAGGCCCCAGTTGGCGCCCATGACGCCTTCGTTCTGGTATTTCCAGTCCTGGTCGAACGCCTCGATGAAGTTGTAGTCGAACCGGCGCGCCGCGGCCAAGGCCATGAAGCCGCGCAGGAAGCGCGCCTGGTTGATCAGGCCGGGCACCGCGTCGCGCCGCTGACGGCCGCGGCTGGGCCAGCCCGTCTCGCCGATGGAGACCTGGGTGCCGGGGAACAGCTTCGTGAAGTGGGTGTACACGTCCCCTACCGCCGCCACCGCGTGATCGATGCCGGTGGGCACGTCCTCCCAGTACGGCAGCAGGTGGATCAGCACGACATCCACGTGCGGGGCCACCTCGGGGAACTGGTCCCAAAAATCCGAGACGTCGGCATAGGCCACCTTCTGGTGGACCGACGCGCGCACGTGGTCGATGTCGGCGATCAGTTCGGCCGGGGGCAGGTCGCGGCGCAGCAGCACCTCGTTGCCCACCACCACGCGCTCGATGGTGTCCGGGTAGCGGTGGGCGAGGTCGATGGCGCGCGCCATCTCGCGCGCGTTCTGCGCGCGGTTGCCGCCCAGCCAGATGCCCTGCCACACGCGCAGGCCGTGCCGCTGGGCGATGGCGGGGATGTCGTAGGGGCCCTCGTAGGCGGCGTAGGTGCGTATGGCGCGGGTGATCGGGGCTAGCAGTGCCATGTCCTGCTCCACCTCGGCCTGGGTGGCGAAATGGTCGTTGAGCGGGCTCTCGCCGGGGCGGTAGGCGGCGTAGGACAGGCTGTTGAACTTCTGCGCGTGGCTCCCGGCTTCCGGGTTCTGCAGCCGGTTGGGCAACCACCAGCCCGCCACCACGATGGCAGAGAGCAGCAGGACGAGCGGCAGGGTGCGGACCATGGCGTCCGGGGTAGCCGACCGGGCTCGTTCCTGGAAGCGGGCCGATCTGGAAGGTGGGTGGCATGGCGGTCGACGGGTTGGGTGACGAGGACGTTCGCGCGGTGCTGGCGACCACGAAGCGGGTCGCCGTGGTGGGCGCCAGCAACAAGCCGGAGCGCGCCTCCTACGGGGTGATGGCCGCTCTGCTGGCGCGTGGCTACGCGGTGGTGCCGGTGAACCCGGACCTGGCCGGCCAGACGATCCACGGCTGCACGGTGGTGGCGGGGCTGGCGGACGCCGCCCCGCTGGACATGGTGGACGTCTTCCGTGCTCCTGACGCGGTGGCGCCGGTGGTGGAGGAAGCCGTCCGGCTGGGCGCGCGCACGGTGTGGATGCAGCTTGGCGTGATCAACGAGGCGGCTGCCGCGGTGGCGCGCCGGGCGGGGGTGGTGGTGGTGATGGACCGGTGCCCCAAGATCGAGTTCGCGCGTTTGAGGACGTAGGAAGGCAAGGCCTTCTTTTTCGAGAAAAAGAAGCAAAAAGCTTTTGATTCCTGTCGGGCCGGGTGGAGAGGCACGCGCCGGCTTTCCTGCTTCTCTTGAAGCCTCCTGCCCAACCTGTCACGTCTTGCCCACCACAGTCCGAGGCAAGCCGCATGACTCCCCAGGAACGCGACATCATCGCCCAGTTCATCGCTCGGGTGGGGGGTGCGCAGCAAAGCGGGGCCGGCACCCAAGTGGCGCTGCCGAATATCGATCCGGAGGCGGACCGCTTCATCGGCGACCAGTTCACCGCCAACCCGCAGGCGCGCTACCGCATCACCCAGATGGCCTTCGTGCAGGAAGTGGCGCTCGCCGAGGCGCAGAACCGCATCAAGCGGCTGGAATACGACCTGCAGCAGGCGCAGCAGGCGGCCCAGCAGCAGCAAGGCCAGCGGAGCGGCGGGCTGTTCGGCGGCCTGTTCGGCGGCGGTGGCAGCCGGCCGCAGCCGGCCTACCAGCAGCAATACGCGCCGCCGCCGCCGCAGCCCGCCTACCCGCCCGGCTACCAGCCCGGCATGTTCGGCAGCGGCGGCGGCAGCGGCTTCATGGGCTCCGCGCTGGGCACCGTGGCGGGCGTGGCCGGCGGCGTGCTGGCGGCCGAGGCGATCACCAGCATGTTTAGCGGCGGCCACGGCTATGGTGGCGGCTTCGGCGGCGGCGGTGGGTTCGGGGGCGGCGGCTTCGGCGGTGGCGGCGAGGTGGTCAACGAGACAACGGTGAACAATTACGGCTCGCAGGACGGTGGCGGCGGCGGCGGCAACGATCCCTGGGCCGGAGCAGCCGCAGCGCCCGACCAGGCTGCGGCCGACCCCTGGGGCGGCGGTGGCGGAGGCGGCGGCGATGCCTGGTCGGGTGGCGGCGGCGCGGCCGATCAGGGCGGCAGCGATGCCTGGTCCGGTGGCGGTGGCGGCGGCGACAGTGGTGGGGGTGGCGGCGGATGGGACGACAACTCCGGGGGCGGTGACGGCGGCGGGGGGGACAGCGGCTTCTAGCCCGCGGTGCTGCAGGCGGCCGAGCCGCCGCTCGTGCTCGCCAGCGCGTCGGCCTCCCGTCGTGCCCTGCTGCACGCGGCGGGCCTGCGTTTCCAGGCGGTCGCGTCCGATGTCGACGAGGACGCCGTCAAGCGGGAGGCGCAAGTGCTCGACGCCACGTCGGCGGAAACCGCGCTGCGCCTGGCCAGGCTGAAAGCGCAGTCGGTGCGCGATGCCGGCGCGCTCGTGATCGGTTGCGACCAGATCCTGGTGTGCGATGGTGTCTGGTACGATAAGCCGCCGACGCTGGCGGCGGCGCGCACCCACCTGCTCGCCCTGCGTGCCCGCGCCCACGTGCTGGCCACCGCCACCGTGGTGGTGCAGGACGGCGCGGAGCTGTGGCACCATCTGGCGGCTCCGCGCCTCACCATGCGCCCGTTCACCGAGGCGTTCCTGGATGCCTACCTGGAGGCCGAGGGCAGCGCCGTGCTGGGCAGCGTGGGCGCCTACCGGCTGGAGGGCCTGGGGGCGCACCTGTTCGAGGCCGTGAAGGGAGAACACAGCGCGGTGCTGGGACTGCCGGTGCTGCCGCTTCTGGGGTTCCTGCGCTGGTTCGGTGTGCTAGTGGAGTAGGCAAGCAAGGCCTTCTTTTCGAGAGAAAGAAGCAGAAAGCTTTTGTCCGTCGGGTGCGCACCTCTCCGCACCACCCGACAGGGAACAAAAGTTTTTTGGTTCTTTTTTTCAAAAAAGAACTGCTTCCTTCCTTAGGGTCTCCTCAATGCCTGCAACGAAAATCCACCCCGACGCGCCGACCGCGCTAGCCGGCCTGCTTCGCAACGACCTCACCATCATGTCCGGCGGGTTCGGCCTGTGCGGCGTGCCCAACGCGCTGATCCGTGCCATCCACGCGTCCGGCGTCACCGGCCTGACCATCATCAGCAACAACGCCGGCACCGACGGCCAGGGGCTGGGCATCCTGCTGGAAAGCCGGCAGGTGAAAAAGATGGTCAGCAGCTACGTGGGCGAGAACAAGACCTTCATGGCGCAATACCTCGCCGGCGAGCTGGAGGTGGAGTTTAACCCGCAGGGCACGCTGGCCGAGCGCATCCGGGCCGGCGGCGCCGGTATCCCGGCCTTTTTCACCAGGACCGGCGTCGGCACGCTGATCGCCGAGGGCAAGGAGGAGCGCAGCTTCGGCGGAGCCCGCGTTATTATGGAGACCGGCCTGGTGGCGGACCTGGCGCTGGTGCATGCCTGGCGCGGCGACGCGGAGGGCAACCTCGTCTACCGGATGACGGCGCGGAACTTCAACCCGCCGATGGCCACGGCGGCGAAGGTGACGGTGGCCGAGGTGGAGGAGCTGGTGCCTACCGGCAGCCTGGACCCAGACCACATCGTGACACCCGGCGTGTTCGTGCAGCGGCTCATCGCGCTGCCGCCGTTTGAGAAGGCCATCGAGCAGCGCACCACGCGCGCCAGGCAGGAGGCGTAGGATGCCCTGGACCCGCGACCAGATGGCCGCCCGCGCCGCGCGCGAGCTGCAAGACGGCTTCTACGTGAACCTGGGCATCGGCATCCCTACGCTGGTGGCCAACCACATCCCGCCCGGCATGCACGTGGTGCTGCAGAGCGAGAACGGCATGCTGGGCATCGGCCCGTTCCCCTACGCGGGCGAGGAGGATGCCGACCTGATCAACGCCGGCAAGCAGACCGTCAGCAAGCTGGCCGAGACCAGCTTCTTCGACAGTGCGCAGAGCTTCGGCATGATCCGTGGCGGCCACATCCAGTTGGCCGTGCTGGGCGCCCTGCAGGTGGCCGAGAACGGCGACCTGGCGAACTGGATGGTGCCCGGCAAGATGGTGAAGGGCATGGGCGGCGCGATGGATCTGGTGGCCGGCGTGCAGCGCGTGGTGGTGCTGATGGAGCACACCGCCCGCGGCGAGCCGAAGATACTGCCTGCCTGCAGCCTGCCGCTGACCGGGGCCGCTGTGGTGGACATGATCGTGACGGATCTGTGCGTCTTCGACGTGGCGCGCCCCGGCCTGACCCTGGTCGACCTGGCACCTGGCACGAGCGTGGCCGACGTGCGCGCGGCCACCGCGGCCGCCTTCACAGTGCATCCGGACCTGGCTGCCTGAGCCGCCGCGCACGGCCCCTTGCCGTCCGCGAGGCCGCCGGTTATATGCCCGCGTCCGCATGTCGGGGCTGTAGCTCAGTTGGGAGAGCGCCTGAATGGCATTCAGGAGGTCAGCGGTTCGATCCCGCTCAGCTCCACCAGTTTCTTATTTGATTACAATCACTTGCGAGGAACATGGGCGGCTCGCGGTTAATCTGCCCTGTAAATGTCCGTCCTGTGTCCGTGCGAGGTAAATTGTCCGATCCGGACTGGGCAGCACTAGGCGCTGTGAAAATTCCGCCTCAAGGCTTTGATGTTATGCAGGTCTGTTGTCGCGGGCATCGCATCACTGCATGTGCACTGGCATTGCCGCAGTTTCGAAGATCGTTTTGTCCAGACTGCGGCGAGAAGACGATTACGGCATGTCAGGAATGTAACGAACCAATCCCTGGGCAGTACTCTGGTCAACTGACCGTGAGGTCGCCTGATCCTCCGAGCTTTTGCTGTGGCTGCGGAAATGCATTCCCGTGGACTCGGGAGAAGTTTAACGCGCTAGACGAAATCATCACTGATCTAGACGGCCTAAGTCAGGAAGACAGAGGTAAGTTGAGCCAGGCCGTTCGAGATATCAGCACTGACAATCCCCGGACTGATGCAGGTATCGCACGCGTAAAGCGGCTAGCCAGCAAGGCCGGCCAGACTGTCGGTAGCAGCTTGTACAAAATGGCCGTAGACATTGCGAGCAAAGCCGCAAAGAAAGGCCTTCTCGGACCCTAACTAGAACTTGTTCTCTGTCCGTTCACGGCGCTAACCTGCGCCCATGCCGCTCTTCCAGCCTCTCCCCGAACCCGTAGCGTTTGAGGAGGTGGCCGCCATCCTGGACGAAGCGGTGCTACAGGCCCGCAGCGGCCCGCCCTACGTCTCCGGCGCGGCCGGGTGGCACTTGGCCTCGGCACTCAGCGCAGCCGGCTTCCACGTAGTCCGGGCGCCTGCCGATGCGCGACAGCTTACCCTATAGCGCCCGCGCCATGCCGGACGGTGTGCACACGTCCAAGCGGCGGGAGACGCTGCTACGGTTGCCGATCGGTGAGCTGGTGACCTGGCAGCTTATCGCGTCCTGCAGCGGGTGCCGGGCGGACCGCGTGCTTTTCGTGCGCGATCTGGTGGAGCGTTTCGGGGAGACACCCACGCTCGTCATGCTTGGCACCTCTCTCGGCAGCCACTCCACCGGCAGCACCGGTGCCGCCTTCTCTGGTGGGTCTGCGGCCGCACGCACTGCCGTCACCGCCTCGGCCGGCGTGACGGAGAACCACTCATTGCGGACGCATGCCCGGGCCAACGCCCGGTGTGTGCGCCGCTCGATCGCATGCGCCTCCCCGAACGGCACAGCCACCGCTACGTGCAGGAGCAGATCGAACGGACAGGCCGTCTGCAGCGCAGCCAGGCGGGATCGGGGATCGGTGGCGAGGCCGACCTTCTGCAGGCCGGCCGCCGGGCCGATCACGCACACATACCGGTGCGGCGGCTTAGGTCGAGGCGACGCGGGCTCAGCTCCTAGGCTCCGCCCAGCATAGCCAGTGCGTCCCGCATCGCCGACAAAGGCAGGCACATCATCGTGCCTCCCTTCGGGTGCGGGTCGCCGTCGTCTTGATCGTAATGGCTATGCCGGAGAACAAACCGCAGCTTGGCTCGGGCGCCGTCAATGGTAGTCGCGCGGGTTGCGATGAGCTTAATCTCTAAGACAGTGTACTCGTCAGCGATCCGAAGAAAAACTGCCTGCGCCTCTTTCCTTGTGCCACGACGCCGGGCCGGCCGAGCGTTCCAGTTCGCGTATGCGTCCTCCCGCTGACAATCCAGGTCAGTCGCCACCCGGATAATCCGCAGCAACTCTCGGTCCGGGTGGTCCTCCGGTATCCCGTCGCCGCGCAGGCCAAGGCGGGCCAGGGCATCGTCTGGGGCGCTCACGCTGCGCGATCCCCAGCCAAGTCGCGGAACAGCGCAAGCTGCATGCGTTCCGGCCAGTAGCCCGTGGTCGCATTGCTCCGCAGATCCCTCAGAAAGCACTCGGCCCACATGATGAGCGTTCAGGCGCGAGCCTGAAAGCCTTCCAGGGTATGCGTATCCAGCTCGCAAACGCGATCGAGCAACTTGCCCTGTCGCTCATGGAGCGGTGCCACATGTTCGTCCCAGGCCCTTTCCTCCTCGATCGTAGCGGGACCGGGTTGGGGGTAGATTTGCCTCTCCAGTGCTTCGAACTCGGCCAGCACGGACAGTAGCTCCGTGTCGTCATCGGCCCGCACCGGGCGGGTGAACGCCAGCACCCCCGCCAGCGCCGCCTCTTTTTGATGGGGGTTCATCTGCCGGAACGCCGCCAATAGCGTCGCCTCCCACATATCGGGGGCGGTCCCCGCGTCAGACGGCGCAGCGATCACCAGAGCGGTGCCGGCGAGGGCTGCACCTGAGAGGGCGGAGAGAACTAGGCGGCGAGTTGGAACGGGTAGGCTCAGGGTAGCTGCATCCATGTCTTCCTCCGTTGCGACGTAAAGTGCCGGGTGATACCTTTAGTGTCACAACGAGCGGGATGCAACCAGGAATGTCAGGCGACACTAAAAGTGTCACTACGGCCGATCAGCTTCGGGCTGCTCGGGCCTTGCTTAGGTGGTCGGGTGAACAACTGGCGGCAGCCTCTGGAGTGAGTTTGGTCACGATCCGGCGCGGGGAGTCAGGCCATGGTCCGGTTGCTATGATCCCGGCGAACGCTCGTGCGGTGCGTGCTGCCCTTGAGGCAGCTGGCGTCGAGTTCATCCCTCAGAACGGAGGAGGGCCGGGAGTGCGGCTTAGCAATCCGGGGGCGCCACCGGATTCCATCACGCCGACCGAGGCGGACGAGGTACGCTAGGCAGTTGACCAGGCGATAAATCGCGGCGTTCAGAAGCTGTTCCAGCCCTTCTTGTAAACCGGATCGGACCGTCTCTTCAGGTCAATGGGCGTGAGCATCTGTTGCGCATTCAAGCAGCCTGCCTCCCACGTCGCATTGTCTTTTTCGGTGGCGGCATCGCAACCCGCATGGTGCGGACTGTTGCGGTTTGCCGCCCACCAGGTTGCACCGTCTTTTTGGTCCCCGGAGAGACCAGCTAGCCAAGCTTCCCAGTGCTGCCGATCTGCCAGACCCGTTGAGAATGAAGCTGGCTTGTTCGGCTCGGCCTGACTTTCAGTGAATGTCGCCACAACGGTTTGAGGACTGGCGACAATGTCTTCCGCAGGCGGCGGAACGTATACCGACAGGTCCGGCAGATCATCTCGGCTCCACGCGGTTATCGGATCGCCAGCTACGTTTTTTCTTGTGGAAATCGTCCCGGAAAGGTCTAGGCCCCGCGTCGTTTTGAAAATGCCGTGGCAGGCCATCTCGCCTGTCTCAGCGTCGAACTTCGTGGTGGTCAGATGCTCGATGTCGACGACGCGGATGTTAACCTCTTTGAACTGATCAAAGTCGTTCCACTCAGCCATCAAGGCCCGGGCTACGTCGGGCATACGGCAATGGTTGTCCGGCGATCGCTCGGCTGCCACCTGTGCAAAATAGGCGGCCCGATGCTGTACGCGGGCCGCTCGCTCCTGGCGTCGTTCTGCGGCCAGCTGCTCGGCCTGTGCGGCCGCCTGCTCTTCCTGTTGACGTGCTGCGGCTGCATCCTTCTGGTCTTGATCGGCCTTTTGACGGGCGTGGTACTCGTTCCACTGGTCCTTACGGAGGTCTAAGCAGGCTTGCCGCCGCTCCGGGGATGGCGCCATGAAGCCACCGAAAACGTTGCGCTCAGGCGTACAGGGATCTCCCTGGCCGGCGCTGTAGCCCTGTGCACGGGCATGTATGCTCCACCCGAACGCCACAACGGCACCGATCGCCGCTGCCCTCCATCGCGTCATGTCTCGACCCCTTGAACTCTGAACCGCATCGTAACGGAGAGCATCGCCGGAGTGCTAGGAGCTTTTGCGTCGGAGATGGTCTCAAATGGTCTTGGGCTGACGGTGCGAACAACCTAGCACTGCTGCAGGGCTAGTCGCCTTTCGGGCGTCCAACGTTGAGAAGGTGACTTACGGCGTTCGGAGGACCAACCGACGCAGGGGACGGCTGGCCTGTTCCCAAGCACCTCCAAAGCAAAAGCCAGCCTAAGGGCTGTTTCCGTGTCGCCGCTTCGCCTTGCTGTTACCACCTGTGCCAGAAGATTGGGATTGCCCCGATCTCGTGGACGGTTTGTAGACTTGGGAGCTACGCGTCG
>CAXTBC010000094.1:0-9516 GCA_964242595.1 uncultured Acetobacteraceae bacterium
GGGCAGAGCCCCATGCTTGTCTATAGGTCAAAGTTTACGGCCGTTAGTATAAGAGGCTGTTTGGAAACTCGCATCCAAAGCCCCAAGTCGCTCAATCCTTGCCGTTAGAAGGCGAATTCAGCCTGAATTGTGGTATGTAGTTACCGCTTTCGTCGAATTTCGGCGCTCTCAGGCAGATTGTGTGAGTTTTCAAACGGACTCTAAGAACTTGTCCTCAGCGGGGTCCAGGGGCAGAGCCCCTGGCCTTCGTACGGCCGCTCTTTGCTTCACCCTTTGAGAAACCGGGCAAACGCCTCCAGCGTGGACGGCGACACATGGTGCTCGATCCCTTCCGCGTCCGCCTCCGCATCCTCCCGCGGCACCCCCACCGCCAGCAGCAGGTCCACCACCAGCCGGTGGCGCGCCCGCACGCGCGCGGCCAGCACCTCGCCCGCCGCGGTCAGGAACACGCCGCGATGCGGCTGCGCGGCCGTGGCCAGCCCCTCGCGCTTGAGCCGGCCGATGGCCTTCACCACCGTCACGTGGCTGACTCCCAGGCGGCGCGCGATGTCCGTTGGCCTGGCCTCGCCGTCGGCGGCAAGCAGGTCGGCAATCAGCTCGGCATAGTCCTCCAACCGCGCGGTCGATTGCGCCATCCTGGCACGTCCGAACCGTGCGGCCTGTTTGGCTTCGGTCAGCAGCGTGTCTTCCACCGGAAGTGATGTCTCCGCTCGGTGCGTTCAGGTCAGGAAGGCAAGGAAGGCCTTCTTTTTCGAGAAAAAGAAGCAAAAAGCTTTTGCTGTTAGCGCTGCTTTACTCGGACAGGCGCGATACGGAGGAGCCGTTGCTGGCTTGCCTTTCGCACGGGCTGGTCAGGCCGGGCATAGCCCATTGCACTGCCTGTAGCCCAGGCTACATAAGGCTGGTGAGCCTGAGCGACACCACGACGCGCGCCATCAGGGATGTGCTGGACGGCCGGCGCCGCGGCCTGCGGGCCGTCCTGCCGTTCGCCGGCCCCGCCTTGGTGGCCAGCGTGGCCTATGTCGACCCTGGGAACTTCGCCACCAACATCCAGGCCGGCGCGCGCTACGGCTACAGCCTGCTGTGGGTGGTGCTGCTGGCCAACGGCGTCGCCATGCTGTTCCAGTCGCTGTCCGCGCGCATCGGCATCGTTACCAACCGCAACCTTGCCGAATTGTGCCGCACCCACTTCCCGCGTCCGGTCGTGCTGGCGATGTGGGCGGTGAGCGAGGTGGCGGCCATGGCCACCGACCTTGCCGAGTTCCTCGGCGGCGCCATCGGGCTGTCGCTGCTGCTGCACATCCCGCTGCTGGCCGGCATGGCCGCCACCGCGGTGCTCACCTACGCCATCCTGCTGCTGGACAGGCAGGGCTTCCGCCCGCTGGAACTGGTGATCGGCGCAATGCTCGGCGTGATCGGCGCCTGCTACGTGATCGAACTCGCCGTGACCCCGCCGGATTGGTGGGCGGCCGGGCTGGGCATGGCGGTGCCGCGTCTGGCGGATCGCGGCGCGCTGCTGCTCTCCGTCGGCATCGTCGGCGCCACGGTGATGCCGCACGCCATCTACCTGCATTCGGGGCTGACGCAGGACAGGGCACCCGCCCGCAGCATGCGTGAACGCCGCAAGCTGGTCCGCTACTCCAACCGCGAGGTGGTGGCCGCGCTGACCGCCGCCGGCATCGTCAACGTGGCGATGGTGATGATGGCAGCCCGCGCGTTCCATGGCGGCCACGACGAGGTGGCCGAGATCGGGGCGGCCTACCACACGCTGGTGCCGCTGTTCGGTGCCGCTGCCGGGGTCGTCTTCCTGGTCTCGTTGATGGCGTCCGGCATCTCCAGCTCCGTGGTGGGCACCATGGCCGGCCAGGTGATCATGCAGGGCTTCACCACGTGGCACATCCCCGTCTGGCTGCGCCGCGCACTGACGATGCTGCCGGCCTTCGGCGTGGTCGCCGCCGGGTTCGACGCCACCAGCAGCCTGGTGCTCAGCCAGGTGGTGCTGAGCCTGGTGTTGCCGGTGCCGATGGTGGCGCTGCTGGTGCTGACGCGCCGGCGCGACGTGATGGGCGAGATGGTGACCGGCAAGCTGATGCTGGGGTGCGCCTGGCTGGCCACGCTTGCCACGCTGGCGCTCAACGTAGTGCTGCTGGCCGACACCGCCGGGCTGATCGGCTAGCTCAGCGGTAGAGCTCGGCCAGCGGGATCTCGATGCCGATCTCGGGAAGCGCCAGGCTTGCCTCGGCGCCGGCCAGGACCTCCTCCTCCCAGCCAGAGCTGCGGCGGAGCACGGTCATCTCCTGCTTGTCCTGGCTCACCAGGGCGATGACATCGACGGTGTCCACGGCGCGATACTCGGATGGCTTGACGCGCCTGTCCGTCAGCATGGTCGATGGTGAGAGGACCTCGAAGATCACGGTGGGAAGAACCTCGTCGCCGCCCTCGTCCTGGGGACTGCACGCGATGGTCACGTCCGGATAACGCACCCGGGCCTCGGTCTTCACCTTCAGGTCCGAGCTGAACACCTCGCAGGGTGGCGCAATGCGATTACTGGCCGCCGTGATGATCCGCGCGACCATACGTGCATGTAGCGGCGAGCCGCCGGTCATGGCGACAGGTTGGATGCCGTCGAACTCGTAGCGGAACGGCTGGGCGCGCTCCCAGTCCAGGAACTCCTCGATGGTCAGCGGCTGGATGCTGGCGCTCATGCCGGCAGCCTACGCCCGCCAGGCGTTCACGTTCAACGCTGCCGCGCGGCCGCCTCCGTTGCGCCCCCGCCACCGCGCCCCTAGCTTCCGGCCATGCTCGCCCTTCCAGACACCCTGCGCATCGCGTTGGCGCAGCTCAACCCGCATGAAGGCCAGATCGCGGCCAACCTGGCCCAGCTCCGCGCCGCCCGTGCCGAAGCCGCGTCGCAAGGCGCCCACCTGCTGGTCACGCCCGAGTTCTCCATCGCCGGCTACCCGCCGGAGGATCTCGTCCGCAAGGCCGCCTTCGTCACCGATTGCGAGGCTGCCCTGGCCGAACTGGCAGCCGACACCGCCGATGGCGGGCCCGGCCTCATCGTCGGCGGGCCGTGGCGGGACGGCCATGCCATCTACAACGCCGGCTTCGTGCTGGATGGCGGCCAGATCACCGCCCGCCGCGCCAAGCACGAGCTGCCGAACTACGGCGTGTTCGACGACAAGCGCGTGTTCGACGCCGGCCCTGCCCCTGGTCCGGTGGTGTTCCGCGGCTACCGGCTCGGCCTGATGATCTGCGAGGACTGGTGGTTCCCCGCCGTCTCCGAGACGCTGGCCGAGACCGGGGCGGAAATGCTGCTCTCCATCAACGGCTCGCCCTACGAGGCCGACAAGTCCGGCCGCCGCGTGCAGCTCGCCGTGGCCCGCGTGGTGGAGACCGGCCTGCCGTTCGTCTTCCTCAACCAGGTGTGCGGGCAGGACGAGCTGGTGTTCGACGGCGCCAGTTTCGTGCTCGGCGCCGACCGGGCGCTCGCCTGCGTGATGCCCAGCTTCACGCCGGCGATCACGATGACCGAGTGGCGCCGCACCGAGGGCGGACTGGTGTGCAGCAAGCAGCCGTTGCCGCCCGAGCCGTTGCCGGAGGACCTGATCTATCGCGGCCTGTGCATGGGCCTGGCCGACTACGTGGCCAAGAACCGCTTTCCCGGCATCCTGCTCGGCCTGTCCGGCGGCATCGATTCGGCGCTGTCGGCCGCCATCGCGGTAGACGCGCTGGGGGCGGACCGGGTGCGCGCGGTGATGCTGCCCAGCCCCTACACCAGCGAGCACAGCCTGGACGATGCCGCCGCCTGCGCCCGGCTGCTCGGCATCCGTATCGACACGGTGCCGATCACCCCTGCCGTCTCCGCCGCCAACGCGGCGCTCGCCCCGCTGTTCGCCGGCCTGCCGGACGATGCCACAGAGGAGAACATCCAGTCGCGCGCCCGCGGCCTGCTGCTGATGGCCATGAGCAACAAGTTCGGCCACATGCTGCTCACCACCGGCAACAAGAGCGAGATGTCGGTGGGCTACGCCACGCTGTACGGCGACATGTGCGGCGGCTACTCGGTGCTGAAGGACGTCTACAAGACCACCGTGTTCGCGCTCAGCACGTGGCGCAACGCGCACCACCCCACCGGCGCGCTGGGCCCCGCCGGCCCCGTGATGCCGGAGCGCGTGATCACCAAGCCGCCGAGCGCCGAGCTCAAGCACGACCAGACCGACCAGGACAGCCTGCCGCCCTACGAGGAGCTGGACGCGATCCTGGCCGGCCTGGTGGAGGGCGAGAAATCGGTGGACGACCTGGTGGGCGGCGGTTTCGACCGCGACACGGTGGTGCGCGTCTGGAAGATGCTGGATCGGGCCGAGTACAAGCGACGGCAGGCGCCGCCGGGGGTGAAGATATCCTCGCGCGCGTTTGGGCGGGATCGACGGTATCCTATAACCAACGGGTATACGGGGTTGATCAAGTGAAGGCAGCAAGTGGTTCTTTTTTGAAAAAAAGAACCAAAAAACTTTTATCCATTGAGCGCGTGCTTCCGCGCAATCACCCGACAGGGAGCAAAAGTTTTTTGCTTCTTTTTTTCAAAAAAGAAGGCCTTGCTTCCTATGTCTGACCTCTTCGCCCCCGCAGAAGGCTGGCGCGTCCGCATCCTGGACATGTCTGGCGGCGCCGAAGACAACGTTGTCGAGGATGTCAAGGGCTTTCCGACCCTGATGCAGGCCAACGCCTTCGCCCGCGCCTACGTGCGTGACAGCGTGGAGCTGTGCCGCGCCGCCGGGCTGGCACCGCGTGAGGTGCTCGCCGCCTGGTTCGCCTATGGCGAGGACGCGCACGTGCTGGACGCGCCGGAAGGCGGCTGGCGGAGCGCCAACGAACTCGGCGATTTTTCCGAACAGCCGGCACGCGCCGAGGAACGCGACTGGCGCACCCTCGACCCGCGCAGGGACGACGACTAGATGCGCGTCCGCTTCGCCCCCAGCCCCACCGGCTACCTCCACGTCGGCAACGCGCGCGCGGCGCTGGCCAATGCGCTGTTCGCCCGCCGCCACGGTGCCACGTTCCTGCTGCGCATCGACGACACCGACGTGGAACGTTCGCGTCCCGAGTTCGAGCAGGCGATCGCGCACGACCTGGCCTGGCTCGGCCTGACCTGGGACGAAACGTTCCGGCAGAGCACGCACATCGCCCTCTACGACTCGGCCGCCGAGCGCCTGCGTGCCTCCGGCCGGCTGTACCCGTGTTTCGAGAGCGAGGAGGAGCTGCGCTTCAAGCGCGACGCGCGCCTCAAGCGTGGCCTGGCGCCGGTCTACGACCGTGCGATGCTGAAGCTCACACCCGAACAGCGCGCGCAGGCCGAGGCGAACGGCAAGTCGCCCTACTGGCGCTTCAAGCTGTCCGACACGACGATCGAGTGGACCGACCTCGTGCTCGGCCGCCGCAGCGTCAAGCTGCCGGCCGTCTCGGACCCCGTGCTGGTCCGCGCGGACGGCACCTACCTCTACACCTTCACCAGCGTGGTGGACGACATCGGGAGCCAGGTCAGCCACGTCATCCGCGGCGAGGACCACATCACCAACACCGGCGTGCAGCTGGACATCTTCTCGGCGCTGGACTTCAACCCGTCGCGCCTCACCTTCGCCCACCTGCCGCTGCTGATCGATTCGGACGGCGGCAAGCTGTCCAAGCGGCTGGACGGCCTGTCGCTGCGCGCCCTGCGGCAGGACGGCGTAGAGCCGGGCGCCATCACCGCCTACCTTGCCCGTCTAGGGACCAGCGACTCGCCCGAGCTCGGCAGCCTGGACGCCCTGGCCGCCACCCACGACCTCTCGCGCGTCTCGCGCTCGCCGGCGCGGTTCGACATCCGGCAGCTCCTGGCGCTGAACCGCCGCCTGCTGCACACCGCCAGCTTCGAGAGCGTGCGCGACCGCCTGCCCGCCAGCGCCACGCCGGCGTTCTGGGAGGCGGTGCGCGGCAACCTGGACCTGCTAAGCGAGGCCAGGCACTGGTGGAACGTGGTGGCCGGCGACCTGGTGCCGCCGGTGCTGGACGGCCAGTCCGACTTCCTGCGCGACGCGCTGGCGCATTTGCCGCCCGAGCCCTGGGACGCCGCCACCTGGTCTGGCTGGACGGAGACGTTGCGCACGCTCACGGCCCGGAAAGGCCGCGCGCTGTTCCAGCCGCTGCGCCTGGCGCTGACGGGCGAGGAGCACGGGCCGGAGCTGGCAACACTGCTGCCGCTGATCGGCCACGAGCGCGCAGCCAGCCGCCTGCGTCTGAGCGTGCTTTAGCAATCGACACCTCGGAAGGAAAAGACCGCGACAGCACGGACAAAAGCCTTTTGCTTCTTTTCTTCAGAAAAGAAGGCCTTCCTTGCCACAACGTGGCGAAAGTCGTCACTGTCCGTAGTAAACACCCGTCGATTCCAGGTGCAGACGCCCTGGCACGGCAGATGCTAACCACTATGCCGCAGGCGTGCAGCACCGCACGCCCACCTCACGCAAGGCGTCGGCAATGGATTGGGATCTGGTCGTCATCTTCACCTTCGTCATCGTGCTGACCGTGGTGCGGTCGCACTACCGCGGCCGCAGCGCCACCGGCATCGGCCTGGCCGCGGCCGACCAGACGTCTCTGGACCACGCGATGGGGGTTGCCCGGAAGCTGGAGTCGCGGGTGGAAACGCTGGAGCGCCTGCTCGACGAGGACGCGCCAGGTTGGCGCGCGAGGGCGCGGGCGTGACCACGATGCGCGCTTCGGCGCTCCTGGCGGCGGCTCTCACCCTTCTTGCCACCCACACCGCGGCGGCCGAGACGCGGACCGTAAGAGGCGACCAGCTCGTGCTCAGCAACAGCCTGTCGGAAGACGTGGTGATTGGTACGGACCCGTCGCTCTCCGGTCAGGTCAGGGTCAGCATGGACCGCGACCTCTCCTGCCTGGCCGTCGTCGAGGGCCCCGCCCTCGTTATCGGCACGTCGCGCTGCGACAGCGATGCGGGCGGGCTGCGGATCGACGTCTCTCCGAACACGTCGCTGACCATCACGTCCAACGGCGACGGCAACATCAGGGTATCCGACCTGCGCGCCCCCTTGGTGGCCGAGCTGAACGGCGACGGCGACCTTGCGGCGGGCAGGACGGGCAGCCTGACACTGGCGGTGCACGGCAGCGGCGAGGCCACCACCGGACAGGTCGACGGGCCGGCCACGATCGACATCGCCGGCAGCGGCGACGTCCGCCTCAAGGCAGTGCACGGACCGCTCACCGTCAAGCAGGTCGGCTCGGGTGAGCTAACGGTAGGCGACGTCGAGGCCGGCAGCGTCATGATCGAGGCCGCGGGCTCCGGCGACATTCTGCTCGGCTCCGGCCACATCCGCCGGTTACAGGCGCGCTTGTCGAGTTCCGGCGACCTCTCGGTGGCCGCTGCCGTCCACGACGCCGAGGTGGAGGCGCATGGTGGGGGCGACATCAAGCTGGCGCCGGTGAGCGGCACGCTCACCAAGAGCGCCGGCGGCGGCAGCAGCATCGAGGTGGGGCAGGACGTGGCCACCGCCACCGACGCGGCGGTGCTGCGCGTGCTGAGCAAGGCCGGACGCGACGCTTCGAAGGGTAACGGCACGCCGTCGTCTGATACAGTGCTGCACGTGCTCACCGCGGCTTTCGTGGCCCTGGTGCTCTACATGTGCTGGCGCATCGTCCGGCGCTCGGGCGGGCTGGGCGGCCTGCGGCGGCAGTTCGCCGGCGGCTCGCCGGCAGCCCCCACCCATCCGGGCGTGCTGGCGCTGAGCGAGACGATGGGGCGGCTGGACCAGCGGCTGGGGCGGTTGGAGAGCTACGTCACGACGCGGGAGTTCGACCTGGCGCGCAAGTTCCGCGACCTGGGGCGGTAGTGACGTTGGTTGAATTCTTACGCGCCGGGCAAAGCTCTGTCCGCCAGCACCCGACAGGGAGCGAAAGCTTTTTGGTTCTTTTTCTCGAAAAAGAACTGCTTGCCTGACTACCTGACTCCAGCCGGCTTCCCAAAGAGCAAGGCGCTGCTTAGAACCGGCGCCGATGAGCAAGCCCTCCAGCCCCGCCCGCCGCACCCTGACAGACGGCCAGCGCGAGTACGAAGCCAAGCGCGCGGCCAAGGCCGGCATGTCGTTGGACAAGTGGCTGGCCGCCAAGGACCGCGATGCTGCCGAGACGGCGCGTGCCGAAGAGAAGGCGCGCAAGACGGCCGAGGCCAAGCCGGCAAAGCCGCCGGGGCTGCTGAAGCGGCTGCTGGACCGGGCGCACAAGCCGCTCTGACGTCGGGTTTGCTGCCCAAGTTAGGCAAGGTCTTCTTTTTCGAGAAGAAGAAGCAAAAAGCTTCTGTCTGCGCTGTCGCGGTTTTGTCCTGACGCTTGGGGGGCGGGGGAAAACTTTCAGGCTGTTGGTATCAGTGATCCCGCCGCTCATCGTCCATGCCGACTGGAGCAAGCACGCCGCCAAGCGTTGGATGACGGTGATCGAGCCGCACGGGCGCGGCTGGCGTGTCCGGCCTGCCGAGCCTGTCGGGCCGCCCGCCACCCTGCTCGCCCGCTTGCTGGCCCGTGCCGATGGCGGCGCGGTGGCCCTGGGGATCGATTGCCCGCTCGGCCTGCCGCGCGCCTACGCCGCGCGCCACGCGGCCGAGGCGGATTTTCCCGCTTTCCTGCGCGCGTTGCCGCACAAGCCGGGCTTCCTGGACGTGGCCGCCACGCTGGACGAGGTCTCGTCCGCCCGCCCGTTCTACCCGGCCCGCGGGCTGGCAGGCATGACCCGGCTGGCCCATGCGCAGGCGCTGTCGCTGGACGGCGCCGCCTGCCTGAGCCGCCTGTGCGACAGGGCGACGGCGGACCGGCCTGCCGGCGCGCCGCTGTTCTGGACGCTGGGGGCCAACCAGTCCGGCAAGGCCGCCATCGCCGCCTGGCAGGAGGTGATCTGCCCGGCGCTGCGCACCGCGAACCCACCCAGCCTGTGGCCGTTCGCCGGCGCCTTTCGCCGTCTGCTGCGGCCGGGCACGGTGGCGATGGCGGAAACCTACCCGGCCGAGGCCATGCGCCAGCTCGGCGTGACGTTGCGCGGCAGCAAGCGGCGCCAGGCGGATCGGGAGGCCTGCGTGCCCGCGCTGCTTGCCGCGATGGCGGAGCTTGGTGCGGACGTCGCAGAAGGCGTGCTGGCTGACGGCTTCGGCGCGGACGCCGCGGGGGAGGACAGGATGGACAGCCTGCTGGGCGCGCTGTGCGTGCTTAGCGTGGTGACGGGGCGGCGCTGTGATGCCGCTCCGGAAGACCCTTGGATCAAACGCTGGGAGGGGTGGGTGCTGGGGCAGACGGCGCCAGGGTGAAGCAAGGCCTTCTTTTCTGAAGAAAAGAAGCAAAAGACTTCTGTCGGTGCTGTTGCGGACCTCTCTGCAACGCGCGCCCAGTCAGCGAAAGTTTTTCGGTTTTTTTCAAAAAAAGAACTGCTTATACTAACGGCCGTAAACTTTGACCTATAGACAAGCATGGGGCTCTGCCC
>CAXTBC010000095.1:0-8537 GCA_964242595.1 uncultured Acetobacteraceae bacterium
CGGCGGGGCCGCCCGTCGCGTGCTCGGCACGCAGCGGCGCCGGGCTGCCCGCGCTGCTGGCCGTCCTGGAGGCCGAACTGGCGCACGCGGCGCCGCGCGCGGACGACGGCGCCGCCTGGCTGCCGGTGGACCGTGCCTTTTCCATGGCCGGCCACGGCACGGTGGTGACCGGCACGCTGCGCGGCGGCACGCTGGCAGTGGGCGAGCTCCTGGAGATCCTGCCCGGCGGCGCGCCCGCCCGGATCCGTGCGCTGCAGGTGCACGGCAGGCGGGTGGCCACGGCGGCGCCCGGGCAGCGGGTGGCAGTGAACCTGCGCGGCACTGAGACGTCGGCCGTGCCGCGCGGTGCCGCCCTGGCGGCGCCCGGAACGCTCAGCCCGGCCGGCTGGGTCACCGTGCGGCTGCACGCGGTGGCGGACGCGCCGCCGCTGGCTACCGGGGCGCGCCTGCACCTGCTGTTCGGGACCGGCGAAGCGGAAGCGCGCGTCCGCCTGCTCGACACCGACGTGCTGCAGCCCGGCGGCACGGCCCTGGCCCAGCTCCGCTGCGTGCCGCCGGTGTGCGTGCCGGCGCGCGTTCGCTTCGTGCTGCGCGGCGGCGGCACGCTGCGCACGCTGGCGGGCGGCGCCGTGCTGGATCCGGACGCGGCCAGGGCGCGCCGTCACGCGCCCGGCGTGCTGGCGCGGCTGGGCGCTCTGGACGGCGCCACGCCGGCAGCGGTCGTAACTGGCGAGCTGGAGCGCGCCGGCGCTGCGGGCGCGACCCTGGGCCGGCTCGCGCGCCTGGCAGGCGTGGGCGCATCGCAAGCCGCCGCCTGCCTGCCGCCCGGCGCCGTGCTGGCCAAGGAGGGCGAGGTGGTCAGCGTCGCCGCCTTTGCCGCAATCTGCGCCGTCCTGCCGCGGGCTTTGGCGGCCCATCCGGACGGTCTGGCGCGGGCCTCGGTAGCCGCGTTGTTCCCGCACGCCCCGCACGCCATCCTGGAAGAAGCCGCCTCCCGGCTGGTGGCAACCGGCACGCTCGCGCGCCGCGGCGCGCTGCTGAGGGTGCCGCGGCCGGAGCAGGATGGCCGGGCCGCCGGCCTGCTCGCCGCCCAGGCCACCCGTCTGGCTGTAGCCCTGCGTGATGCCGGGCTGTCGCCGCCCGACGCGCAGGCGTTGGCCCCCGATCCCGCCGCCCGCCGTGTGCTGGACCAGCTGGTGCGGGCCGGCGTTCTGGTGCGCGCGCCGGACCGCGTGCAGAAGCGCGAGATCCTGTTCCACCGGGACGCCGTGGCGCAGGCCCGCCGCACGCTGGCGCCCCTGCTGGGCGGGCAGGGCTTGTTGGTGGCCGAGATCGGCGCTGCGCTCGGTATCTCGCGCAAGTTCAGCGTGCCGTTGCTGGAGCACCTGGACAGCGTGCGGTTCACCCGGCGTGTGGCCGAGCGTCGTGTGCTGGCCACCAGCCTCCATGCTGACCCTTAAGGGAAGGCAGGGGCTCTGCCCCGACCCGCTTAAACTTTTTGCAAGAGATCCTCAGTGATGGGGGTCTGGGGCCTCGAGGCCCCAGCGGGGTCCAGGGGCAGAGCCCCTGGCCTTGCCTTCCGCAGCCCAACCTGCAAGCGGTACACCCGCGCGACACGGAGGCGATTGGGGTCTGGTGGCCCCCCTGGTCTTCAAAACCAGCGGCCCGCCCAAAGCGGGCGGTGGGTTCGATTCCCATCCGCCTCCGCCTTCCCCTGACTGCCGAGAAAGGCTATCGATCCCCGATCATGTCGGAAACCATATCCGGCCTCTCCTTCGAGGACGCCCTGGCCGAACTGGAGCGCATCGTGCGCGGGCTGGAAGGCGGGCAGCAGAAGCTGGAGGACGCCATCACCTGCTACGAGCGCGGCACCGCGCTGCGACGCCACTGCGAGGCCAAGCTGGCCGAGGCGGAAGCGCGCGTGCAGGCCATCGTCGAACGCTCGGACGGCTCGCTGGGCTTGAAGGCCGTGCCATGACCACCGACAGCATGGAGGTGGGCTTGCAGGGCACGCCGCAGGCCGCCCTGTTGGCGGCGCTGACCGACCGCGCGGCCGAGGTGGAGGCCTGCCTGGACACCCTGCTTCCGCTGGAAGCTGGGCTGGAGGCTCGGCTGATCGAGGCGATGCGCTACGCGGCCCTGGGCGGCGGCAAGCGCCTGCGCGGCTTCCTGGTGATGGAGGTGGCCGGCCTGTTCAAGGTGGCGCCGGCCTGCGCCGCCCGGGTGGCGGCCTCGGTGGAGATGCTGCACGCCTACTCCCTGGTGCATGACGACCTGCCGGCGATGGACGACGACGACCTACGCCGCGGCAAGCCCAGCACTCACAAGGCGTTCGACGAGGCCACCGCCATCCTGGCCGGCGACGCCCTGCAGGCGCGCGCCTTCGAGGTGCTGGCCGAGGCGGACACCCATTCCGACCCGGCGGCGCGCTGCGAGCTGGTGTGCGCGCTAGGGCTGGCGGCCGGCGCGCGCGGCATGGCCGGCGGCCAGATGATCGACATGGAGGCCGAAGGCCGCCAGCTCACGATCGGCGAAGTCTCCCGCCTGCACGCGCTCAAGACCGGCCGGCTGATCCAGTACGCGGCCGAGGCCGGCGCCATACTGGGCCGCGCGCCGTGGCAGGTGCGCACCCAGATCGCCGCCTACGGGCGCGACATAGGCGCCGCCTTCCAGATCGCCGACGACGTGCTCGACACCGTCGGCACCGCCGAGCAGATCGGCAAGACGGCCGGCAAGGACGAGGCTGCCGGAAAAGCCACAGTTGTATCAATTTTAGGGGTCGAGCGCGCCGAAGCGCAGGCTCGGATGTTGTGTGAGCAGTCCAAGGCCCATCTGGAGCAGTTCGGGCCGGAGGCGGACAGGCTGCGGGCGTTGGCCACCTGGGTTGTGGCGCGCCGCAACTGAGCGTTGAGGGAGTAGAGACGCCTATCATGACCTCTGAACCACGGATCACGCCTCCCTTGCACAAGACGGGCGGCCGCCCTGCCACCCCGCTGCTGGACCGCGTGCACACGCCGGCCGACCTGCGCAACATGTCCGACGAGCAGCTCGCCCAGGTGGCCCACGAGCTGCGCGCCGAGACGGTGGACGCCGTCAGCACCACCGGCGGCCACCTCGGCGCCTCGCTGGGCGTGGTGGAGCTGACCGTGGCGCTGCACGCGGTGTTCGACGCCCCTGACGACAAGATCATCTGGGACGTCGGCCACCAGGCCTACCCGCACAAGATCCTCACCGGCCGGCGCGCCCGCATCCGCACGCTACGCCAGGCCAACGGCCTGTCCGGCTTCACCCGCCGCAGCGAGAGCGAGTACGACCCGTTCGGCGCCGCCCACAGCTCCACCTCCATCTCCGCCGGCCTGGGCTTCGCGGTGGCCAACGAGCTGGCCGGCCACCCCGAACGCCACGTGGTGGCGGTGATCGGCGATGGCGCGATGAGCGCCGGCATGGCCTACGAGGCGATGAACAACGCCGGCGCCCGCAAGAGCCGGCTGATCGTGGTGCTCAACGACAACGAGATGTCGATCGCCCCGCCGGTGGGTGCCATGAGCGCCTACCTGTCGCGCCTGATGAGCTCGCGCAGCTTCCTCAGCCTGCGCGACGTGGCCGCCCGCATGGCCAAGCACTTTCCTTGGGGCCTGGACAAGACCGTCAAGCGTGCCGAGGAATACGCCCGCGGCCTGATCACCGGCGGCACGCTGTTCGAGGAACTGGGCTTCTACTACATCGGCCCGATCGACGGCCACAACATGGACCACCTGCTGCCCGTGCTGCGCAACCTGCGCGATGCGGAGGCCAAGGGGCCGGTGCTGCTGCACGTGATCACCGAGAAGGGCCACGGCTACGCGCCGGCCGAGGCGACGGCGGACAAGCTGCACGCGGTGGCCAAGTTCAACGTGGTGACCGGCGAGCAGGTCAAGGCGCAGCCGGGGCATCCCACCTACACCAACGTGTTCGCCGGCGCGCTGGTGGCCGAGGCCGAGCGGAACCCCAACGTGGTGGCCATCACCGCCGCCATGCCCTCCGGCACCGGGCTGGACAAGTTCGCCAAGCAGTTCCCCACCCGCTTCTTCGACGTCGGCATCGCCGAGCAGCACGCGGTGACGTTCGCG
The DNA here is from genome assembly GCA_964242595.1 of uncultured Acetobacteraceae bacterium. Lineage (GTDB taxonomy): Bacteria > Pseudomonadota > Alphaproteobacteria > Acetobacterales > Acetobacteraceae > BOG-908. The sequence continues at coordinate 4,110 of CAXTBC010000095.1, forward strand.
GCCGCCATGGCGGCCGAAGGCATGGTGCCGTTTGCCGCCATCTACTCCACCTTCCTGCAGCGCGCCTACGACCAGGTGGTGCACGACGTGGTGCTGCAGAACCTGCCCGTGCGCTTCGCCATCGACCGTGCCGGCCTGGTGGGCAACGACGGCGCCACCCACGCCGGCAGCTTCGACCTCTCCTATCTCGGCTGCCTGCCCGGCATCGTGCTGATGGCGCCGGCAGACGAGGCCGAGCTGGTGCACATGGTGGCCACGTCCGCGTCCATCGGCGACCGTCCCAGCGCCTTCCGCTATCCGCGCGGCGAGGGCACCGGCGTGGCCCTGCCGCTACGCGGCGAGATCCTGCCGATCGGCCGCGGCCGCATCCTGCGGGAAGGCAGCCGCGTGGCCATCGTCAGCCTGGGCACCCGCCTGGGCGAGGCGCTGCGTGCGGCCGACGAGCTGGCCGCCCGCGGCCTGCCCGCAACCGTGGCCGACGCCCGCTTCGCCAAGCCGATCGACACCGCGCTGATCGAACGCCTGGCCCGCCACCACGAGGTGCTGATCACCATCGAGGAAGCCTCGATCGGCGGCTTCTCGGCCCAGGTCGGCCACCACCTCGCCACACAAGGCCTTCTCGACAACGGACTGAGGTATCGACCCATGGTGCTGCCCGACCGCTTCATCGACCACGCGAGCCCCGCCGCCCAGATTGCCGAGGCCGGCCTGGATTCCAGGGCGATCGTTGCGACCGTTCTGGGCGCTCTGGGCCGTGACGTGCGCGAAGCGGTGAACCTGTGAAGGCCGTCCTGGCGGCGGCGGCCATAGCGCTGTCGGTGGGCGGCGCGTGTGCCCAGGGGGCAGATCCGGCCACGCCGATCAAGGCGTTGGACGCCGCCCTGCTGGGCGCGATGAAGACCGGCAAGGCGCCGTTCCCCACTCGCTACGCCGCGCTGGCGCCGGTGGTGGATCACAGCTTCAACCTGCCGCAAATCCTGCAGACCGTCGTCGGCCTGCGCTGGGCCGGCATCCCGGCCCCCCAGCAGCAGAAGCTGCTGGCTACGTTCCGTGCCTACACCATCGCCAGCTACGCGAGTAACTTCAACAGCGACTCTGGCGACACGATAGAGGTGCTGCCGGAGACGCGCAGCATAGGCCAGGACCATGTGGTGGAGACCCAGATCGTGCCCAAGACGGGCGACAAGGTCCGACTGGACTACGTGATGCGCCAGGGCCCTGCCGGCTGGCAGGCGATCGATGTGCTGGAGGCGGCCAGCATCAGCCAGGTGGCCGTGCAGCGCTCGGACTTCCGTCAGCTCCTGGCCGGCGGCGCGGACAAGCTGACCGCCAGCCTGCAGGCCAAAATCGACACCATGTCGGGTGGCACCATCAAGCCGTGAACGCCGATGCGCCTTGCATTCCGGTGCTGGTCACGGCCGCGATCACCCTCGCCGGCTTCGTGCAGGCTGCCGCCGGCTGGCTGGCGGTGCGGCGGTTCCACACGGCGGGCCCGGCTGCCGGCGCCCGCCCGCCCGTCACCATACTAAAGCCGCTGCATGGGAACGAGCCGCTGCTGGAGCAGGCGCTAGCCAGCTTCTGCGCGCAGGACTACCCGTGCTTCCAGGTGGTGTTCGGCGTGCAATCGGCGGACGACACGGCCATCGCCGTTGTGGACCGCCTGCGCGCGCGGTTCCCGGCCGTCGACATGGAGCTGGTGATCGACCCGACGACGCACGGCACTAACCGCAAGATCGCCAACATCATCAACATGTTCCCGTCCGCGCGCCATCACCTGCTGGTGGTGTCCGACAGCGACATGCACGCCGCGCCCGACTACCTGGCCAGCGTGGCCGACGCGCTATGCGTTCCGGGCACCGGGCTGGTCACCACGCTCTACACCGGCCTTCCGGCACGGCGCGGCCTGACCGGCCAGCTCGGCGCGTCCTACATCACCCAGAGCTTTGCCGCCGGCGCGCTGATGGCGCGCGGGCTGGGCCGGCAGGATTGCATGGGCGCCACCATGGCGCTGACGCGCGAGACCCTGATGCGCGTCGGCGGTTTCCCGGCGCTCTCGCCGTTCGTGGCCGACGATGCGGTGCTTGGCGCCAAGGTGCGCGCACTAGGCCAGACCGTGGCGCTGGCCCAGTGCGTGCCGGCAACCACGGTGGGCGAGGCCAACCTGTCCTCCCTGTTCCGCCACGAGCTGCGTTGGGCGCGCACCATACGAGCGGTGGAGCCGCTGGGCTTTGCCGTCTCCGCCGTCCAGTTTCCTGCCTTCTGGGCACTGCTGACACTGGCGATGTCCGGTGGCGCCCCATGGGCGGTAGCCCTGTGGCTGGCCGCCATCGCCTGGCGCGGTGTGCTCGGCTACAGCATCGAGCGCTGCATGGGCGGCATCCGCACCCCGCTCTGGCTGCCTGCCCTGCGCGACGTGCTCTCCATGGCCGTGCTCCTGACCGCCTATATGGGAGCCGAGGTTGCCTGGCGCGGCCACACGCTGCGCACCGACGAGGACACCCATTTCACAGCCGGCCGCGTGCTGCTCGCACCTCGCCGAGGATAGACCATCATGATGAAGACCCTGTTCCTGCAACCCCCCTCGTTCGACGGGTTCGACGGCGGCGCCGGCTCGCGCTACCAGGCCAAGCGGGAGATCAAGAGCTTCTGGTATCCCACCTGGCTGGCCCAGCCTGCGGCCCTGGTGCCCGGCAGCACGCTGATCGACAGCCCGCCTGCCCGCATCTCGCTCGAGACGGTGACGGCAGCCGCGCGCGAGCACGACCTGGTGGTGATGCACACCTCGACGCCGAGCTTCGCCTCCGACGTGAAGGTGGCCGCGGCACTCAAGGCCGCCAAGCCGTCGCTCAAGATCGGCATGGTGGGCGCCAAGGTGGCCGTGCAGCCGCGCGAGAGCATGGAGGCCAGCGCCGGCGTCATCGACTTCGTCGCCCGCAACGAGTTCGACTTCACCATCAAGGAATTGGCCGAGGACCGCCCCTGGGCCGGCATCGACGGCATCACCTGGCGCGACCCCGACGGGTTGCTCGTGCACAACAAGGAACGCGCGACGCTGGAGGACATGGACAGCCTGCCGTTCGTCACCGACGTGTACAAGCGGGACCTGCGCATCGAAGACTACTTCATCGGCTACCTGCTGCATCCCTACATCAGCTTCTACACCGGCCGCGGCTGCAAGTCGCACTGCACCTTCTGCCTGTGGCCGCAGACGGTGGGCGGCCACCGCTACCGCGTGCGCAGCCCGCAGAACGTGGCCGCCGAGATCGCGCAGTGCATGAAGATGTTCCCGCAGGTGCGCGAGTACTTCTTCGACGACGACACCTTCACCGACGACCTGCCGCGCGCCGAGGCCATCGCGCGCGAGCTGGGCAAGCTGGGCGTCACCTGGTCCTGCAACGCCAAGGCCAACGTGCCGCGCGCCACGTTGAAGGTGCTCAAGGACAACGGCCTGCGCCTGCTGCTCGTCGGTTACGAGAGCGGCAACCAGCAGATACTCTTCAACATCAAGAAGGGCATGCGCATCGAGGTCGCCCGCCAGTTCACCAAGGACTGCCACGAGCTGGGCATCAAGATCCACGGTACCTTCATCCTGGGCCTGCCTGGCGAGAGCCAGGAGACCATCCAGGAGACCATCCGCTTTGCCACCGACATCAACCCGCACACTATCCAGGTGTCGCTGGCCGCCCCCTACCCGGGCACGTTCCTCTACAAGCAGGCGATGGAAAACGGCTGGCTGGACATCAAGAACGCCGAGCTGATCGACGACCACGGCATCCAGATTGCCCCGCTCACCTACCCGCACCTCGCGCACACGGAGATCTTCGACAACGTCGAGACGTTCTACAAGAAATTCTACTTTCGCGCGCCGAAGATCGCTTCGATCGTTGGCGAGATGCTCGGCAGCCGCCAGATGATGGTGCGCCGGCTTCGGGAGGGGGTGGAGTTCTTCCAGTTCCTGCGCGAGCGCCACAAGGTGGCGTGATTGGGTGATTTTAGAAGGAGCAGGCATGGGGCTCTGCTCCAAACCCGCCGGGGTCTCGAGGCTTCAGACCCCCATCTGTTTAGAGCTCTAATGAATAGGTCCTAATACCAGCCGACTGAAGGGCTGACAGGAAGGAAGGCCAGGGGCGCTGCCCCTGGACCCCGCTAAGGACAAGTCCTTAGAACCTGTTTGTAAGAAATTGGGGCAGAGCCCCTGGCCTTTCTCCGAGTCAATTTGAGATACGGGAACAAGAACCTTGACCGGTTTGCGGCGGCTGATCGTCACCGCTGACGATTTCGGGCTGACGGACGGCGTCAACGACGCGGTGGTCCAGGCCGCCACGCAAGGCATCCTTACTAGCGCCAGCCTGATGGTCTCCGCACCGGCGGCTACGGCCGCCAAAGCATCCGCGCGGGCCATCCCCCGCCTCGCGGTGGGGTTGCACC
>CAXTBC010000096.1:0-8527 GCA_964242595.1 uncultured Acetobacteraceae bacterium
GGCCCCAGCGGGGTTTGGGGCAGAGCCCCATGCTTGTCTATAGGTCAATGTTTACGGCCGTTAGTATAAGCGGCTGTTTGGAAACTCGCATCCGAAGCCCCGAGTCGCTCAATCCTTGCCGGTAGAAGGCGAATTCAGCCTGAATCGTGGTATGTAGTTACCGCTTTCGTCGAATTTCGGCGCTCCCAGGGCAGCTTGTGTGAGTTTTCAAACGGACTCTAAGGGCTTGTCCTTAGCGGGGTCCAGGGGCAGAGCCCCTGGCCTTCCTTCAGGTCCAAGCTCTTAGCATCAGTTCTCCCGCGTGCGCACCCAGTGGGCGACCATGTCGCTGTGGATGTCGTCCGGGTTCCACCCTGTCAGGTCGGCCAGGGTGGCGTTCTCCGTCTGCCAGCGCTGGTGCAGTTCGCGGTGGTAGGCTCGGCCGGCGGCGCAGGTGCTCATGGTGCGGCGTTTCGAGGCAACGTGGATGACGAAGCGTGCCTGGTAGGAGTCGGTGTCGGGTGTCTCCTGAAACTGCAGGTCCTCCGGGAAGTGCGCGCGGTCGTAACGCACATGCAGGCGGGTGACGAAACTATGCCCGGCGGCAGCGTCATCGCCGGGTGCTGCAGAGGCCGCGCCCAGTTCGGCCATCTCGTCCTGCGTGATCGGCGGCGAGGAGCATGGGTCGCACAGACCGAAATTGGCGGCGATCGGCCAGGCGTATTCCAGGAACACCGCCGAGCGGTCGGCAGCCTGTACCTCGCGGTCGAACACGCGGTCGTAGAAGGTGCCGAACTTGTCGGCCACGTATTCGGGGATGCTGACGCCGCTGGGCATGCGCACGGTGCGATAGTTGGTCACGTCCACGCGGCCGGTCTGCGTCAGCGCGAGCACGATCATGTCCTGCGCGCCGTCCGCGTTCACCGTGCCCAGGCGGATCGGCAGCATGAACTTGGACGTGTCGTAGGCGACGCGGATCGGGCGCAGGAAGCCGCTGGTGTTGTTCTGCATGCGCGCGAGGTTCACCTTGGCCACGAAGAAATGCATGCCCTGGCGCAGGTAGCTGGTGATCACCGGTGCCGCCTCGGCCGGCATGCGGTAGCCGTTAAGGTTCAGCCAGGTGATCAGGCCGTTGCTGTCGGCAGCGGCCAGCACCTTGATATCGTATTCCTCCACGCTGAACGCGGCTTCCACGCGAACCTCCGCCTTGTGCATCATCGGCGCTGGGGCGGATCTCGCCACCGCGGCAAACGGTTCGGGCCTAAATGCGTAGCGAGGAGCACACGGGTCCGGATCGAAATACTGCACCAGGCGCGGCTTGGTGTAGTCGGCCAAGTGCTCCACCGTTTCCGGCCGCACGATGCGCACCTGCTCGCGCCGGATCACCGTAGGCACCGGGATCACCAGCGCGAATTCCCTTGGGTCGCCGTGCACGTCGCTGGCCATGGTCACCAGCGTGTGGCCGTCCTGGTGCACCAGCACCACGCGGGAGGCTTGGTTGGTCAGCTTCTCGTCGCTGGTGGCCACGTAGAACCCGCAGAACGCGTTGGCCGGCGACGAGACGGCGAAGAGCACGGCCGTGACGAGAGAGAGGAACCGCATCAAGCCTCCTGCGGGTCGGGCGCCCAGGTGAAACGCCGGGCCGGGACGGCGCTGTCGAGTAGCGGCGTCAGCGGTGCCGCGGCGATCAGGGCGTAGAACAGTCCCTCGCGCATCTGCCAGCGGAACACCAGCAGGTGGGCCACCGCGGCTACGCAGCAGGCGAACACCACCCGCCCGGCCCGGCTGTTCGGCGTGGAGCGCGGGTCGGTGATCATGAAAAACGCGAACACCAGCAGTGCGCCGGACTGCATCTGGTGCAGCGGGATGGCCCAGGGGTCGCCCAGCGCGACGCAGCGTGAAGCCAGCAGCACGCCCCAGGCGCCCAGGAAAGCCAGCGCCGTGTCCAGCCGCCGCGCGCGTGAGAGAACCAGGCCGGCCGCACAGCCCAGTGCGGCGGCGCCCCAGGCCAGCGCGCCCCACTGCCCTGGCTATACCCAGACCACCCGCGTCGTCAGCAGCAGCGCCACTATGGCGAAGCAGGCCGGGTTGAACAGGTGCTTGCCGTGCGCACGCAGCACGAACTTCGAGGCAACGCCCAGCGCACCCGCCGCCGCCCAGGCGAGCGGCTCGTGCGTGCGCAGCAGCAGAGTCAACGAGAGGGCGGTGACGGCAGGGCTGCGCCAGTCCAGCCCGCGGCCGGACGTGGCCACCGCCTGAGTGGCCAGCGCCGCGGCCAGCGTCACCCCGAGCTGTGCTAGGCCGGCGCCCGTGTCGTAAACCAGGATGGCTACCGCGAGTAGGCCGGAGAGGGTGGCGAGTTGGAACCAGCGGGGGTCCGGCCAGGTGCGCATGTTGGCGGGCGGCGGGACTATCTTGGATACAACCTGTGTCGCCACCACGACATCTCCGAACCGGTAACGCAACTATCATCCCGTCCGGCACGCTTGGCAACTGGGCTGCGGCACCCGACATGCACAGAATGTCAGACAATGCCAGCACACAAGCGCCGGATGGCGCCCCGCCCAAGCCTGCCGTGCAGACGCCCATGCCCAAGGAGATCGGCGGCCCGAAGGGTCCCGAGCCGACCCGCTACGGCGATTGGGAAGTGAAGGGCCGCTGCACCGATTTCTGACGTGCCTACGCCATCTGCCACCCTGGTTATCGGGGCCGGAGGCGGCATAGGCGTGGCGTTGGCGGCGGCGTGTGGGCCGGGCTGCGTGGCTATAGGTCGCAGCACGCAGCCACGGCTGGAGCTGACGGACGAGGCGAGCATCGCGGCTGCCGCGGCGGCGCTGGGCGCGTCAGGCCCGTTCCTGCGGATCATCGACGCCACGGGCGCTCTCACCATTGACGGCCATGGCCCCGAGAAGCGTCTGGCCGACCTGGACCCGGCGCAGATGGCGCGCGCCTTCGCCGTCAACGCTATCGGGCCGGCGCTGCTGATCAAGCATTTCGCTGCGTTGCTGCCGCGCCGGGGCCGCTGCGTGTTCGCCACTTTGACTGCCAGGGTGGGCAGCATCGGAGATAACCGGCTTGGGGGCTGGTACTCCTACCGTGCGTCCAAAGCGGCGTTGAACCAAGTGCTGCGCACCGCGGCGATCGAGGTGGCGCGACGCAGGCCGGAGGCGCTGCTGCTGGCGCTGCATCCTGGCACTGTGCGGACCGGCTTGTCGGCGCCGTTCACCGCGCCGGAGCAGGGCAGCACGCCAGAAGACTCGGCTGCTCGACTGCTGGCGGTGATGGACGGCGCGACTGAGACAGGCGTGTTCCTGGACCAGTCCGGCAAGACTGTTCCCTGGTGACTTCGGTTGCAAATCCTGATCTGAGAGCAAGCATGGGGCTTTGCCCCAAACCCCACTGGGGCCTTGAGGCCCCAGACCCCCATCTGTTTAGGATTCTTTATAAACAGGTTTTAAGGACGACTGTCCTTAGCGGGTCCAGGGGCAGAGCCTCCTATAAACCTGCTTTCAGGCCGCTTCCTGGATCATCGCCCGCACTTTCGGATAGATCGACCCCGTCCAAGCCCTCCCGCTAAACACGCCGTAGTGCCCCGCGCCGGTCTGCAAATGGTAGCTCTTCTTCGCCGAAGGAATGTTGTGGCACAGGTCCAGCGCGGCCATCGTCTGGCCTACGCCGCAGATATCGTCGCGCTCGCCCTCTACCACCAGCAGCGAGGTGCGGCGGATGGCGCCCGGGTCTACCTTCTTGCCGTGCCACGTCATCTCGCCGCGGGCCAGCAAATGGTCCTGGAACACGCGGCCGACGGTCTCCAGGTAGAACTCGGCCGGCAGGTCCGCTACGGCGAAGTACTCGTCGTAGAAGCGATTGTGGGCCGTGACACCCTCGGCGTCGTCGCTGAACAGGCGGCGCAGCTGGGTGAGTTGGGCGTTGATGTGGCGGTCTGCGTTCATCGCCATGAACGAGGCGAGCTGGTAGAAGCCGGGATAGACCGGCCGGCCGGCGCCGGCATAGCGGCCAGGCACGCGCGAGATGGCCTTGCGCTCATACTCCGCAATCGACTGCTTCTTGGCCATGTGGTTCACCCGCGTCGGGCTGTTCCGCGTGTCGATCGGGCCGGCCATCAGCGTGAGGGTGCGTGGCTGGGCGGGGTTGCGCGCCTCGGCCATCACGGCGGTGGCCATCAGCGCCGGCACAGCCGGCTGGCAGATGGCCAGCAGGTGGGTGTTAGGGCCCAACTCCTCGAGGAAGGCGATCAGGTGGTCGGTGTACTCGTCGAGCCCGAAGCGGCCGGCGGAGACAGGCACGTCGCGTGCGTTGTGCCAGTCGGTGATGTAGACGTCGAAATCGGCCAGCATGGTTTGCACGGTGGGGCGCAGCAGGGTGGCGAAATGGCCGGACATCGGGGCCACGACCAGTAATTTGGGCTGCGGGGTCAGGCTGTCCTTCTCGAATCGTAGCAGGCTGCCGAACGGGGTGGAGGTGATCACCCGCTCAGTGATGGCAACGGCGCGGTTGTCCATCTGTACGGCCGAGATGCCGAACGGGCGGCGCTTCTGGGTGATCACAGCTGATGTGAACAGCTCGGCGCTGGCCGCCATCAGGCGGACCGCCGGCAACTGTCGCAGTTTGGGCACCTGGCCCAGCCAATCCAGCCAAAGCCCTGCTGCCGCCCGCGCGGGGGCAAGGAGGTCGGACTGGGCCTGATAGATCTGGTAGAGCATAGCATCCTAGAGTGGGCCCGTACTCGCACTTGCGAAAGAGGCAATGTTCGAACGAGACGCCTGTGTGGCAGATGGGTTGCCTGCCGCCACGCACCGCGCCAGAGAGGGCCCGCGATCAGGCAGGAGAGCGCCGATGATGAAGCCACCCAGCAGCACCAAGGCCGCCACCAACATGCCTGCGCCGCCATCCAGGCCGCCTGCCGGCTCTTCGCCGGCATCCAGGCCAAAGGACGAGGCGGTGCTCACCATCAGCAGCCGCAACTACTCGTCCTGGTCGTTGCGCGGCTGGCTGCTGCTGCGCTGGTCCGGTCTGGCCTTCCGCGCCGAGCGCATCTCCACCGACGATGCGGTGGTACGTGCCGAGCTGCTTCAGAAATCAAGTTCCAACCGCATCCCTTCGCTCAACCACGACGGCATCGCGTGCTGGGGTGTGCTGGCGATCGCCGAGTACCTGCACGAGCGTGTTCCGGCCGCCGGCCTGCTGCCGGAGGACCCGACCGCGCGCGCGCTGTGCCGTTCGGTCAGCAGCGAGATGCAGGGCGGCTTCACCGTGCTACGCGCCGGGCTGCCGGTGAACCTGCACGCTTTCCGGCCCAATTTCCCCCTGTGGTCCGGCGTGCGGGCGGACATCACGCGGATTACCGAGATCTGGCAGGAATGCCTGGCGCTGCACGGCGGCCCGTTCATGTTCGGCCCCCGCCTATGCCTGGCCGACGCGATGTTCGCCCCGGTGTGCACGCGCTTCGTCACCTACGACGTGGACCTGGACCCGGTGTGCAAGGCGTACCGTGACAGGATCATGGCGCTCCCGGAAATGCGTGAGTGGGTGGCCGAGGCCAAACAGGAGCCTGAGCTGGTGTCCGAACTCGAGATGGACGGAGACTTCTGACCCAGTCCGAAGCGGTGCGGATTATCCCGCGACAGCACCGACAAAAGTCTTTTGTTTCTTTTCTTCAGAAAAGAAGGTTTTCCTTGCCTAACCCATCGCCGCAAACCCGATGATGTTGCCCGCCGGGTCCTGCACGAAGATCTCGTCCGCGCCGTAGAACGTGGTGCGGCGCGCCACGGCCACCGGCGCTGCGGCCGTGGCGTCCAGGATCGGCGCCAGCGACGCCACGGTGATGTACAGCACGCTGGCCTGCACCGCCTGGGCCACGGCCGGCACGTCCCCGGCCACCGAGGCGCGCGTTTGCAGCATCAGCTCGATGGCGCCGCATTGCAGGATGGCGAACCCGTAGGGCGAGGCCTCCGGCACCGTCATGCCGGCGGAGAACCCCAGCGCCGCCCAGAACGGCAGGCAGGGCTCGATGGCGTCCACCACCAGGATGGGAGTGACAGACTTGATGGAGACACCCTCGCTCATGCAAGGACGTTGCAGCGCCGTGCATCCTGGATCAAGCGCGATCTGATTGTTGACATCGTCAACTGAAGGCGATCTGCTTCCTGCATGGACCAGGCGATCGCGGCGATCCGCAGCTTTAACCGCTTCTACACACGCCTGGCAGGCGTGCTGGACGCGCGTTTCCTGGGCACCGACACCACGCTGGTGGAAGCCAGGCTGCTGTTCGAGATCGCCCACCGCGACGCGCCGGTCGCGGCCGAGCTGCAGACGGCCCTCGGACTGGACGGTGGCTACGCCAGCCGCCTGCTCCAGCGCCTTGCCGCGCGCGGCTGGCTGGCACGAACGCGTGCCAGCACCGACGCCCGGCGCCGGACGTTACGGCTGACTCCTGAGGGCCACGCCGTGCTGGCCACGATCGACACCCGCCAGCACGGCCGCGCGGCCGGGTTGCTGGCCTCGCTGGAAGCCGTGCAGCGGGCCGACCTGGTGGCGGCACTCGGCCTGGCGCGCATCCTGCTGGAGCCGCCACCCGCGCTCACCATCGCCCTGCGACCGTTCCGCACCGGCGACCTGCCGCTGATCGCCGCCCGCCAGGCGCTGCTCTACGCGCAGGAGAACGACTGGGGTGTGCCCCTGGAAGCCAACGTGATGGAGACGGCTTCCCGCTTCCTGCGCGGCTTCAAGCCGGGCCGCGAGCAGTGCTGGGTGGCCGAGCTGGACGGCGTGCTGGCCGGCTCCGTCATGCTCACCGACGAGGGTGACGGCCTGGCCCGGCTGCGGCTGCTCTACGTGGAGCCGTTCGCCCGCGGCCACGGCCTGGGCACCACGCTGGTGGCGACCTGCCTCGGTTTTGCGCGCGAGGTGGGCTACGGGGCTATGACGCTGTGGACGCATAACGTGCTGGCGGGCGCGCGGCGGATCTACGCGGCGCAGGGGTTCGTGCTGGTGGAGAGCGCGGTGCATTTGGAGTTCGGGGTGCCGGCGTTGGGTGAGACTTGGAGGAAGGAAGGCCTTCTTTTCTGAAGAAAAGAAGCAAAAAACTTCTGTCCGCGCTGTCGCAGACCCCTTGGCGACATCCTTGCCCTACGCCTGTGCGGCGGGCACCCTGCGGAAATGGCTGAAACCCTGCTCGACGTCAAAGGCCTGAACTGCCCGTTGCCGGTGCTGCGCGCCAACCGCGCGTTGCGCAGCCTGGCGCCGGGCGAGCGGCTGCGCGTGCTGGCCACCGACCGCGCCGCCATCGGTGACTTCCGCGCCTACTGCCGGGAGACCGGGCACGCGCTGCTGGCGTTCAGCGAGGAGGCCGGCACGCTGAGCTTCACCATACGCCGTCGCCCGCACCGGCCAGAGGAGGCGGAGGGAGCCGGGGACGCAGCATGAACCGTGTGGCCCTGTTCACCCATCCGGCCTGCCTGGCGCACGACCCGGGCGCCGGCCATGCCGAGTGTCCGGACCGGCTACGCGCCGTGCTGGCCGCGCTGGACCACCCGGACTTCGCTGCCCTGCTGCGCCACCAGGCGCCGCTGGCCCTGCGCGAGCAGCTCTGCCTGGCCCACCCGGCGGCCTACGTGGACGCCATCCTGGCGCTAGACCCGGCAGAGGGTGAGCTACTATGCCTGGATTCTGACACCTTCGTGAGCACCGGCAGCGTTGCGGCGGCGCGCCATGCGGCCGGCGCCGCCATCGCCGCGGTGGACGCGGTGATGGGCGGGCAGGCGGATGTCGCGTTCGCCGCCGTGCGCCCGCCCGGCCACCATGCCGAGCCGCGCCAGGCGATGGGATTCTGCTTGTTCAACAGCGTGGCGGTGGCCGCCCGCCACGCCCGCGTGCGCTGGGGCCTGCGCCGCATTGCAGTGGTGGATTTCGACGTGCACCACGGTAACGGCACCCAGCACATGTTCGAGGACGATGCTGAGCTGTTCTACGCCAGCAGCCACCAGATGCCCTGCTATCCCGGCACCGGGGCGGCGCAAGAGACTGGGGTGGCGGGCAACGTCGTCAACCTGCCGCTGGCACCCGGCACGGGCAGTGCCGGCTTCCGCGCCGCCTGGTCCGGCCGCGGCTTGCCGGCGCTGCGCGCCTGGGCACCGGAACTGCTGATCATCTCCGCCGGTTTCGACGCGCATCTGGCCGACCCGCTGGCCCAGCTCGAGCTGGACGTGGCCGATTTCAGCTGGATCACCGCCGAATTGCTGGGCGCCGCGCCACGCGTCGTCTCGGTGCTGGAGGGGGGATATGATCTCGCAGCCCTGGCGGAGTGTGCCGCGGCGCATGTCAGGGGGTTGCTGGCGGGGTAGGGCAGGAAAGACTTTCTTTTTCGGGAAGAAAAGCAAAGCCTTGTCTGCACTGTCGCGGTTTCATCCGGCGTTGATCGCCATTGGTTTTCTGCAATTGTGTTTGCGAAGTACATAACTACTACAACTTAGACTAGAGGGTGTTATGCACCTTAAACCAGGGCTGTTGCGTGCTTGAGCATGTAGCC
>CAXTBC010000097.1:0-8089 GCA_964242595.1 uncultured Acetobacteraceae bacterium
GGGCAGAGCCCCATGCTTGTCTATAGGTCAAAGTTTACGGCCGTTAGTATAACGACGACTGTCCTTAGCGGGGTCCAGGGCAGAGCCCCTGGCCTTCTTTCTTACCCCAGCAACTGCCCGATCACCCGCGCCATGTAGTCCACCACCGGTATGATCCGCCCGTAGTTGATCCGCGTCGGCCCGATCACCCCGATCGCGCCCACGATCCGGTCCGCCTGGTTGCGTGCTGGCGCCACCACCATCGAGACGCCGGTGCTGCCGAACAGCGCGCTCTCCGCGCCGATGAAGATGCGCACGCCGTCGGACTGCTCGGCCAGTTCGAGCAGGCGCATCATCGTCTCCTGTGTCTCCAGCCTGTCGAACAGCACCTGGATGGCGGCCAGGTTCTCGATCTGCGTGACGTCGGCCAGCAGGCGGGACTGGCCGCGCACGATCAGCACGCCGCCTCGTGCGGCCGCGTCGGTCCAGGTGGCCAGGCCCGACTCGACCACGCCGGCGGCCAGCAGGTCGAGCTGGCCGCGGTCCTGCGCCATCTCCTCGGACACCCGGCGGCGCAGCTCCGTCAGCGTGCGGCCGGCGGCGCGCGCGTTGAGGTAGTTGGCCGCCTCCGTCAGCGCCGAAGGCGGCAGGCCGGGGGGGATCTGGATGACGCGGTTCTCCACCTGCCCGTCGGCGGAGACCAGGATGACGAGCGCGCGGCCGGAGCCCAGAGAGGCGAACTCGATGTGCTTGATGGCGCCGTCCGACTTGGGGGCCAGAACCATGCCGGCCGCCTGGCTGAGGCCGGAGAGCATGGTGGAGGCGTCGCTCAGCGTGTCCTGCAGGCTGCGGCCATGGGCGGCGAGCTGGCGGCTGATGGTCTCGCGCTCGTCGAGCGAGAGGTCGCCGAACTGCAGGAGGCCGTCGACGAAGAGGCGGAGGCCGCGGTCGGTGGGGAGGCGGCCGGCACTGGTGTGCGGGGCGAATAGCAGGCCGGCGTCGGTCAGGTCCGCCATGACGTTGCGTATGGTGGCCGGCGACAGCGCGATCGGCAGGCGGCGGGCGAGGGTGCGCGAGCCCACGGGTTCGCCGGTGCCCACGTATTGCTCGACGATCTCGCGCAGGACGGCGGCGGCGCGGGGGTCCAGACCCGGGGGCAGCGGCTTGGGTGGGTAATCCATCAGAAGCAGTATAAGCCAAGGACGTCCGCGTAGAAAAAATTGTGCGTCGCGTCGAGTGGTCCCGACGGGTCCGCGACAGCACGGACAAAAGTCTTTTGCTTCTTTTCTTCAGAAAAGAAGGCCTTTCTTCCCCTTCGGAGTCTTCAACATGCGTCATGCCGACCGCGCCAACGATGCGCTGCGCACCGTCTTTATAGAGCCAGGCTTCTCCCACCACGCTGAGGGCAGTTGCCTGATCCGCATGGGCGGCACCGAGGTGCTGTGCACCGCCAGCGTGGAGCCGAAGGTGCCGCCGTTCATGCGCGGCAAGGGCCTGGGCTGGGTGACGGCCGAGTACGGCATGCTGCCGCGGGCCACCCATACGCGCGGCGACCGCGAGGCGGCACGCGGCAAGCAGAGCGGGCGGACGCAGGAGATCCAGCGACTGATCGGCCGTAGCCTGCGCGCGGTGACGGACCGGGCCGCGATGGGCGAGCTGACGGTGGCGCTGGATTGCGACGTGCTGAACGCCGACGGCGGCACACGCTGCGCTAGCATCACCGGCGCTTTCGTGGCGTTGAGCCTGGCGTTCCGCAAGCTGGTGGAGACGCGGGTGATCGTGTCCGTGCCGCTGCACAGCCAGGTGGCCGCGGTTTCCTGCGGGCTGGTCGCCGGTGCGGCGCTGCTCGACCTGGACTACGCCGAGGACAGCGGCGCGGAGGCCGACGCCAACTTCGTGCTGACCGAGGGCGGCATCGTGGAGATCCAGGGCACCGCCGAGCAGAGCCCGTTCAGCGAGGTGCAGTTTTTCGAGCTGCTGCGCCTGGCTAAGCAGGGCACCGCGTTGCTGTTCGAGGCGCAGCGCAAGGCGCTCGCTTGAGGCGGCTGGAGGCGGGCAGCCGCCTGGTGCTGGCGAGCCACAACAAGGGCAAACTGCGCGAGATCGCGGATCTGGTGGCGCCGTACGGGATCGGCATGGTTTCGGCCGGCGACCTGGGGCTGCCCGAGCCGGAGGAGACGGCGCCCGACTTTGTAGGTAACGCGCAACTCAAGGCGCTGGCGGCCGCCCGCGCGGCCGGGTTGCCGGCGCTAGCCGACGATTCGGGGTTTTGCGTGGCGGCGTTGGGCGGGGAGCCCGGTGTGCTCTCGGCACGGTGGGCTGGGGCCGAGAAGGATTTCAGCGCGGCCATGGCTCGCGTGCATGAAGCGCGCGGCGGCGATCCCGACGCACGGGCGTGGTTCGTGTGCGTGCTGTGCCTAGCGTGGCCGGACGGCGAGACGGCCAGCTTCCTGGGCCGCGTGGAGGGGCAGATAACCTGGCCGCCCCGCGGTGCGCAGGGCTTCGGCTACGACCCGATGTTCCTGCCCACTGGTGGCGTGCTGACCTACGGGGAAATGGCGCCGGACGATAAGCACGCGGGAAGCCACCGGGCGCGCGCCATGCGGCAATTGGCAAGTGCCTGTCTGCCACAGAGGAAGGAAACAGTTCTTTTTTAAAAAAGTATTAAAAAACTTTTGATCACTAGGAGAGCGTTGGAGAAAGGTTCGTAAACAACACGGATGAAAGTCTTTTGCTTCTTTTCTTCAGAAAAGAAGGCCTTCCTTACTTACCTCGCCGACCCGCCGCCCGCACCAGCACCCGTAGCAACCCGGTCTGCGCCACCATCCGTGTCGCAGGTGCCAGCAGCGCCGCCATCGTCAGGCTGGCGCGCGCCTGCTCGATGCTCTGGTCGCGTACGCGACGTGCTTCCAAAATCACCGGGTCGTTCACTTTGCCCATCGCGATCAGCCCGAAGATGCCGGCGATCACCAGATCGACCACTGCGACGATGGCCACGGCGACGACGGGCGAGAGCTGGGCATACTGGACCAGCGCCAGCGCCGCGATCACGTGCAGCAGCACCAGTAGGGCGAGTGCGAACACCGCCGCCACCGCCCCGTAGACCGCGCGGCGGATGACGCTGGTGGCGATACGCTTGACCAGCAAGATCTCTGCCTGGGCGGCAAGGCGAGCGAGGCGGACGGTGCGCATGGCTGGCGTCCTTACTTGGTGATTCGGCCGAACAGGAAGCCGACGGCAGCGGCGACGCCGATGGCGATCAGCGGCTGGTCGCGCACGCGGTCGGCCACCATGTCGGCCTGGTCCTCGGTGTAGGACCGCGCGCGGCCTGCGGCCTCGTAGGCGCGCTTGCTGGCGTCCGAGAAGGCCGGGCTCACGCGGTCATCCATCAACTGGTTCACCTGGTCGCGCAGGCTGCGCAGCTCGTCGCGGGCGTTATCGGTAGTGGCCATAGTAGCGGCTCCTTCAGGGTTGTGTTGCAGCGATCGCCGTTGCCGGCACCGTAGGCCCAAGCAACGCCATCTTTCTCAGGTGGTTGCCATGCGGTATCAGACGGCATGGGGGATGCGGGGACACAGGCTGCGGCGCTGGCGCTGGCGGGGCTGACAAGCCCTGTCCGGGGCAGCCCGCGAGCGTGGGGAGGGCTGGACGGGTTGACCCTGTCGCCCGTGCCCGGGCTGCTGACGGCGGTGCTGGGCCCGGCGGGCGCCGGCAAGTCCTCGCTTGTGGGCGCGGTGGCGGGCTTCGTCCGGGTGCGCGGCACCATCGCGCTGGATGGCCAGAGCCTGGGGCGCGTGCCGGCCTGGAGGCGCGGCTTCGGCGTGGTGCTGCAGCCGGACGTGCTGCTGCCGCACTGGACGCTGGCGGAGAACGTGGGCTGGCCGCTGCGGCTGCGCGGGGTGCGGCGCGCGGCGCGCGCGCCCTTGGTGGAACAGGCGCTGCACCTGGCAGGGCTGGAGGGTTTGGGCAACCTGCGTCCACCCGCCGTAGGCGCCGCGCAGCGCCAGCGTGCGGTGCTGGCGCGCGCCACCGTGTTCGCCCCGCGCGTGCTGCTGCTCGACGAGCCGCTGGCCGGGCTGGACCCCGAAGAGCGCGCGTCGCTGCTGGCGGCGCTGCGGCGCATCCACGCGCTGCTGGGCACCACCACCACGCTGCTGGCCACGCAGGTGGGTGCCGACGCGCTGGCGGTAGCAGACCGCGTGGCCGTGCTGAACGGCGGCGCCATCCTGCAGCACGGCAGCCTGACCGAGGTGTTCGACCAGCCGTGCAGCGGCATCGTGGCGGGGCTGCTGGGCGAGACCAACCGGCTGGCCGGCACGGTGCTGGACGCCGACGAGGAGTCTGCCACCGTCAGGCTCGCCTGCGGGCCGGTGGTCGAGGCGCGGCCGGGCGGCAGCCTGCAGCCAGGCGAGCGTTGCGTGGTGAGCGTGCGGCCGGACCGCATCGCGGTGGCAGCGGCCAGCGCGGCGGAGATGGGCGGCGAGGCGATCGACGCGCGGCTGATCGAGGCACAGTTCCAGGGCGACAGCTACCGGCTACGCCTGCTGATCGGGTCCGGTACGGAAATCGTGGTGCGTCGGCCGGCAGCCGCCGGGCTGCGGGGCTTGGCGGACGGTTGCGCCATAGCCTGGCAGACGCATCACGCAACAGCCTTTACCGATATGAACACGGATGTGTCCGCCCTCCTCGACAGGGAGCAAAAGCTTTTTGGTTCTTTTTCTCGAAGAAGAACTGCTTCCTCGTCTTAGGATGCCGAAATGAGAATCCTCCGCCTGCTGCTGGGCCTGATCGTGCTGGCCGTCGCCGGCGTAGCGGTGGCGGTGTGGCTGACCCTGCCGCCCACCCACACCACGCTGCGGGTCGCCGGCATGCAAGCGCCGGTGGAGATCACGCTGGACGGCTGGGGCATCCCGCGCATCCATGCAGGCAGCGAGGCGGATGCGGCCGCGGCACTCGGCTACCTGCACGCGCGCGACAGGATGTTTCAGATGGAGCTGACCCGGCGGGCGGCCTCCGGCCGGCTCGCCGAGATTGCCGGGCCGCGTGCCGCGCGCGTGGACCGCATGGCCAGGATCTTCGGCGAGCGGCTGCACGCCGAGCAGTCCTACGCCGGGCTGCCGACGGACATCAAAGCCATCCTGGTGGCTTACGCGAACGGCGTGAACGCGTGGATCGCCGCAAGTGGCCGCCTGGCGGCGCCCGAGTTCCTGCTACTGGGTGCGCCCGAGCCGTGGAAGCCGTCCGACTGCCTGCTGTGGAGCGAGACCGTCTCGCTGTGGCTGGCCGACAACTACCGGACCGAGCTGGCGCGCGCGGGGCTGGCGGGCAAGGTGGACGCGGCCAAGATCGGGCAGTTGTGGCCGCCCACGGACGGCACCGCGGCGCCGGACAGCACCGTGCCGCCGTCCGCCGTGCGGCAGGGATTGCTGGACGGCCTGCCGACCTATCCCGCCGCGTTCACCTGGCCGGACCAGGCCAGCAACGCCTGGGCCGTGGACGGCAAGCACTCCGCCACCGGTGCGCCGCTGGTCGCCGGCGACCCGCATCTGCAGCTCGGCTTCCCCTCGTTGTGGTACCTGGCACGGATCGAGACGCCCGGCGCCGTGCTGGTGGGTGCCACGGCGCCCGGCGTGCCGTTCTTGGTGATCGGCCGCAACGCCCATGTCGGCTGGAGCTTCACCACCACGGGGATCGACACGCAGGACGTTTTCGTCGAGCGCGTGCTGCCGGATGGGACCTACGCCACGCCTGACGGGCCGCGCGCCTTTGCTGTGCGCAACGAGGTGATCCATATGCGGGGCGGGGCGGACGTGAACGTGGCGGTGCGCAGCACGCGGCACGGGCCGGTGATCAGCGACGACGGCGCCAAGGGCGGCCCGGTGATGGCCGTGGAGATGGCACAGTTCGAGCTGGGCAGCCCGGCGCCTGGCCTGTTCGCGCTGAACCACGCGGCCAGCGTGGCCGAGGCTGGCCGGGCGGCCGCGATCATGACCGCGCCGATGCAGAACCTGACGGTGGGCGGGCCGGACGGGATAGGGCTGTTCACCACCGGCCAGGTGCCGGTGCGCCGCGCCGGGGACGGCAGCGCGCCGGTGGCCGGCGACGACGGCGCGCATGACTGGGTGGGGTTCGCGGGCGGCGACAAGCTGCCGCATTTCGTCAACCCGGCCAGCGGCACGGTGGAGAACGCCAACGAGCGCACCGCGCCGCCGGACTTCCCGGTGTTCCTGGGGCGGGACTTCCCGATACCGTTGCGGGCGCGCCGCATCCACGAGTGGTTCGGCTCCAGGCCGGTGTTCTCGGTCGACGATTTCGAGGCGATGCAGCGCGACGACGTGAGCGTGTTCGCGCACGACCTGCTGCCGGTGCTGGACGCGCTGCCGCGCCAAGCCGGAGCGGTGGGCGAGGCGCAGGCGTTGCTGGCCGCGTGGGACGGCACGATGGCCAAGGACCGGCCGGAACCTCTGGTGTTCAACGCTGCCGTGCAGCTGTTCGTGACACAGGTGATCGCGGCCAACCACGTCGGCGAGGACGAGCTGGGCCCGTGGTCCGGGTTCGCCGATTGGGTGGTGAGCCCGGCGGGCGCCGCCTGGTGCGGCGGGGACTGCCGGCCGGCGCTGGGGCGCGCCCTGCACGACGCGGTGGGCCAGCTCGCCGCACGATACGGTGCCGACCCGAAAGCCTGGCGCTGGGGCACGGCGCACCAGTCGGTGTTCGCCCATCCGCTGCTGGGCGAACTGCCAGTGGTGGGCGGCCTGGCACGGCGCAGCGTGGCGGTGGACGGCGACGACACCACGCTCTTCCGCGGCGGCAACGGCACGCTCGGCGATTTCGCCTCCCGTCACGGCGCGGCCTATCGCGGCATCTACGACGTGGCGGACCTGGAGCGCAGCCGCTTCGTGGTGACGCCCGGACAGTCCGGCAACATGGTAAGCGGGCACGCCTTCGACATGCTGCCGCTCTGGGCCGCAGGGCGCACGGTGACGATCCCGGCCGTACCCGACCGGGTCAGCGCCACGATCAGGCTGGAACCTTGAACTCGCTAAGCCCGGTGCAAACTGACGCTCTCCAGCGATTGCGATTGCCCTGCATGGTGCAGGCGCCGTAGAAAACTCCAGAGCCTGGCGGGAGCGATCACGATACCCGGATGACCTACAAGCCGCCGCGCCGACCGCAATTCTTCTACACCACCGCGCCGCTGCCGTGCCCGTACGTGCAGGGCCGGACGGAGCGCAAGGTGGTCACCGAGATCACCGGGCCGGACGCGGATACGCTGCACGACCGCCTCTCGCGCGCCGGCTTCCGCCGCAGCCACAACATTGCCTACGCGCCGGTCTGCCCGAGCTGCTCGGCCTGCGTGCCCATCCGCATCGACGCGCGGCTGTTCGAGCCCGACCGCGGTCTGCGCCGGGTGGCCCGCGCCAACGAGAGCGTCGAGGGCTTCGAGGTTCCCGCCCGCGCCACGGCCGAGCAGTTTGCCCTGTTCCAGCGCTACCAGCAGGCCCGCCACGGTGACGGCGACATGGCCACCATGAGCTTCTACGACTACCGCGCCATGGTGGAGGACACCCCGATCGAGACCCTGGTGGTGGAGTTCCGCGACGCCGAGGACCGCCTGGTGGGCGCCTGCCTGGCCGACCGGCTGGGCGACGGCTTGTCGGCCGTCTACAGCTTTTTCGCGCCCGAGCTGACGCGGCAGTCGCTGGGCACGTTCGCCATCCTGTGGCTGGTGGAACGGGCGCGGCAGCTGGAGCTGCCCTACGTCTACCTGGGCTACTGGGTGCCCGAGAGCCGCAAGATGGCCTACAAGGTGCGGTTCCGGCCCTGCGAGATCCTGGCGGGCGGGTCATGGCGGATGCTGACGGACGCGGACCTGGGAAGCTGCGAGGCGCGTACGGGGACGTTGCTGGTGCCGGAGGCCGTGGCGTGAAGGCTTGGGAATGCCCGGACCCACTCTGGATTTCAGGCCTGAAGGTAAGCATGGGGTTCTGCCCCAAACCCCGCTGGGGCCTCGAGGCCCCAGACCCCCATCTCTTAGAATCTCTTTCAGGAAGATTCTAAGAGTCCGTTTCAAAAGCCTTGCCCGACGCGGAGCGGGGAGGATTCTGTG
>CAXTBC010000098.1:0-7627 GCA_964242595.1 uncultured Acetobacteraceae bacterium
CGATGCCGATGGCGGTCAGCGCGTGGTAGATGCCCCAGACGGTGCCGAACAGGCCCACGAACGGTGCTGTGGAGCCGACGGTGGCGAGGAACGCCAGGCCGCCCTGCAGGCGCGAGCTGATGGTTTCCTGGGCACGCTGGATGCTCATTGTCACCCAGGTGTGCAGGTCGATGCTGTCCGTCAGCGCGCCTTCATGGTGCTCGCTGGCGTTGATGCCGTTCTCGGCGATGTAGCGGAACGGGCTCGCGGGCTTGAGCTGCTTGACGCCCTCGCGCACCGAGGTGGTCTTCCAGAAGTCGCGCGCGGCGGCGCGGCCGGCGCGGAACAGGTTACCCTGCTCGATGAACTTGGTGATCATGATGTACCAGGTTCCTAGCGACATGATGGCCAGCAGGATCAGCACGGTCTTGGAGATGGCGTCGCCGGTCTTCCACAGGGCCGACAGGCCGTAGGGGTTCTCGACACTTTCGGTGCCGTTGCCGTTGTCCGTAGTGGCGGCGGGCGGGGTGCCGGCGGCGTCGGGCGCGCCCGGGGCGGCTGCGGCACCCGGCGTGCCTGGGGCGGCGCCGGTGGTGGAGGCTGCGTCCGGCGCGCCTGGGGCGCCCGGTCCGGACATGGTGCCTGGCGGGGTGGCCGGCGCGGTCGCGGCCGGGGCGGCGGCATCGCCCGGGGTGCCCGGGGCCGGCGCGGTGGTGGCTGGCGCGGCCGGCGCCTGAGCGTAAGCCACGGCGGGCAGGGCGGAGGCAGCGCTCAGCGCCAGGGCGGCTGCAAGGGCGGCGGTTCGGCTGGTCTTGTTCATAGTCACTCCTCAAGGCGGGCCGGATGGCGGCGCCTATGTTACATTTTGAACTTCGGGCGGGTCTACTCGCCGCCGCCCAGGGAAAACTTGACGTTCCATTGGTGCGGTGCCGCGACAGCCTGGCCGTTATGGGTGCGCGGCCGGTAGCGGGCGCGTTTGACGTAGGCGAGCGCGCTTGAGCCGAAGGCCGAGCCGCCGGAGACGGAGTCGATCTTGCAGTTGCTGGTCGAGCCGTCCACGCTCACGTCGCAGGAGACACGCGCCGAACCCTCACGCTGCGCGTCGAGCATCTGCGGCGGGTAGTCGGGCTGGCCGCCGGAGATCGGCCGCTCGCTCACGTCGCGGTCGGGTTGAGCGGGAGCCGTCGGCACCGGCGCTGTCGGACGATAGGCCTGCGCAGGTGGCGCTGCGTGCGACACCGCGGTGATCACATGTTGCTGCTGTGGCGGCGGCTGCACGTTGATCTCCGGCGGTGGGATGAACGGCGGCGGCGGGGCGGCCAGCTGCGGCGGCGGCGGCGGCGGCGGCGGCGGTGGAGGTGGCTTGGTTTCTTCCTGCACGATCTTGGTCTCGATCGGCGGCTTGATCTTGTCGATGATGTTCTTGCCCAGGCCGTTTACCAGCGCATAGATCAGCACGATGTGGAACAGGACGACCACGGTGGCGCCCACCAGGTGGCGCGTCGGGCTCCTGCTCTGCTCGGCGTAGTTCATGCCGCGCACTCCTTCATACGAACTCGTCTCCTGTTGGCCGGGCCGGACATCGGTCCGGGCGGCTGAACCTGTCGGGTTGCACACCGATCGTGCACGCTGGGGCGCCACTGCTCAAGGCAGCGGTGCGGTGGCCGTGACCACATATGCAAACCATATTCCTCGTTTCGATTGTGTGCAGAGACGAGTGTTGGGTAGGCGCACCCGCGGTGTGGGCGGGCGTTGCGGCGGCGCGGCCTGTACTCCGCCGGGCGAAGCCCGGACAGGGACGTCAATGTTGATATGAGTATGTGGACGCATCCTGTTTTTATTATTGCTTGGCGGGCTGCGGCATCCGTTTAGCAGTTTCCCGGCCTGCGGCAACGGTCCGGCTACGGCGATTTCGGCGGCGGGTTCATGCCGCACAGTCCTTTCAGCTTCTCGGCAAGCTTGCCTGACGTGTCGGACACTGGGTCGTCGATCTGCGCCAACGTTACCTTGCCGTATCGCACAATGGCGTAGAATTGATGATAGCCGACATAGGTCTGCTGGGCGGACTGGAAGTTCACCCAGCCGCAGACCAGGCGGTCGGCGCCGATATAGGTCCGCTCGCCGTCAAAATGCCAGATCGCCAGCTGCGGGCGGACGAAGGCGGTCGACAAATTGTCCTGGATGCGGTCGCGGTCGGCCGTTGGGACCTCGTCGGCCAAGGCGGGAAGCCCAGCCAGCAGCACCACGGCGTACGCCCACGTACCCGGCCTCAGCGTCATCGTTTCGGTTCCCTTGCGTGTTGCGTGCCAAACGGGCCGCAACTGCGGTGCAGCGTCAAGCGTGCGGCAGCGTGGCCCCTTGCCTGGCCGTATCGGGCACGCCACGTTCGGGTGATGGACCGGCGTGTTCCGCGGACGATCGACATGACCCCGGGTGGCGACTTCGTGGCACCTCCGTCGCGGTCGCTGTGGCCGTTGCGGCTGGGTCTGGGCGCAGCCGTGGTGGCGGTGGTGGCCGGCGCGCTGACGGTGGCGGCTGTGTTTTTGTGGCTGGTGTCGATCCTGTTGCCGATCGCGCTGTTTGCCGCCGCGGTGGCTTACGTTGCGTTTCGCTTTCAGGGCTGGCAGCGCCGGAAGTGAGCGTGAGGCTTTGCCCCGAACCCCGTCGCGCAAAGCACGCAGGCGCGTGACCGGACCCCGCGGGCCTGGATCACATCTCCCGAGATTTTTTCAAACAGGTCATAAGGATTTGTTTTTAATAAGGTCCAGGGCAGAACCCCTGGCCTTCCTCACGCAGCCGCCATTCGCTCTATTCCCGCCAGCCCGAACGCCTCGGCCACCAGCGTGTATGACCGCCGGCGCGCTGCCGCGTCGGGCGAGGCCGTGACCAGCGCCATCTCGTCCACGCCGTGGGCTTCCGCGATAGCGAGGAGGCGGGCGCGCACGGTGTCCGGCGTGCCGTAGGCGCTGCGGGCGCGGATGGCGGCGTTGCGGGCGCGCTCCGGGTCGGTGAACGGGTAGGCGGCGGCTTCCTCGGTGGTGGGCAGCGGCACGAAGCGGCCGCGTTCACGCTCCGCCCGCCACACCTCGCGCGGGGCGAACAGCCGGTCGGCGTCCGCCTGGGTATCGGCCGCCAAGGCGAAAACGGCGATGGCGCTGCAGGGCAGGGGATGCGCGGCGCTGGGGCGGTAGGCCTCGCGATACAGGGCGAGCGCTTCGGACGCGCCCTGGCCCTCCGTAAAGAAGTAGGCGTAGCAGTAAGGCAGGCCAAAATAGGCCGCCACCTGAGCGCCGTAGGTGGAGCTGCCGAGTATCCACACCTGCGGCGCGGTGGCGCCGGCGGGCTGCGCCATGACGGCGCGGAACGGGTGGTTGTCCGGCAGCGCGCCGCCGCTGACCCAGGCCATAAGGTCGCGCAACTGGGCCGGGAAGGCGTTGGCGGCCTCCGCGGCGTTGGGGTTCAGCGCGAAGGCGGTGCGGCCGTCCGAGCCCGGGGCGCGGCCCACGCCGAGGTCGATGCGGCCCGGGGCCAGGGCTTCGAGCACGCGGAACTGCTCGGCCACCTTCAGGCTGCTGTAATGCGGCAGCATGACGCCGGCGCTGCCCAGGCGGATGCGGGTGGTGGCCATGGCCAGGGCGGCGAGCAGCACTTCGGGGGCGGAGCCGGCGATGCTGTCGCTGCTGTGGTGCTCGGAGACCCAGTAGCGGTGGTAGCCTAACCGGTCGCACAGGCGGGCGAGCTCCACCGTCTCACGGATGGAGGCCTCCGGCGGGCGGCCGGAGACGATCATCGACTGGTCCAGGACGGAGAAGCGCATGGCAGGCAGATGGGGGC
Organism: uncultured Acetobacteraceae bacterium; assembly: GCA_964242595.1. Classification (GTDB taxonomy): domain Bacteria; phylum Pseudomonadota; class Alphaproteobacteria; order Acetobacterales; family Acetobacteraceae; genus BOG-908. The sequence continues at coordinate 3,814 of CAXTBC010000098.1, forward strand.
ACGCCGGCCTGGCGCCAAGCGCGGGCAGATTCCTATTGAGAAAGTAGGGATCAACCGTCTATCGTGCTGGGCAAGCAACAAGGCAGGGTCTTGCCATGCATTTCCTGACGGACCATCCCGCATCGGTCGGCGAGACTTACTTTGGGCACCTGCGCTTCGCCATGCGGTTTGGTACGACGATGGTGATGGGCGGAGTGGCGTGCATGGTCCATGGTCTGCTGCCATTCTGCCTGACCACGAGCGGCAGCCGGCGCGTGCGCGCGCTGTCCGAGGTGCTAGCCCGCCATCCGGGGCGGCGCCCGGTGGCGAGTGAGGTTGGTGTGGACGGGTTCAACTGGTCTATCTGACGTCACGAAAAAGAAAGGCCTTCTTTTCGAGAAAAAGAAGCGAAAAGCTTTTGACTCCGCTGACGCTGTTTCTTCCTGAATCAGCCTGCGGGGGTTTCGGTCCATTCGCGCCAGAGCAGGATGAGTGCTGCCATGATGGCGGGGCCTACGAACAGGCCCAGGAGGCCCCAGGCTTCCACGCCGCCCAGGATGCCTAGCAGCACCCAGAGAAAGGGTAGGCGGGTGGCGCCGCCGATCAGCACCGGGCGGACGAAGTGGTCGGCGACGAAGGTGACCGCCATGCCGGTGAGGAACAGGCCCACGGCCCAGGCGAGCGAGCCGCTGGCGGCCAGAAGCAGGGCGGCGATGCCGAATACGACCGGGGCGGCGAACGGCACCATGGCGGCAACTGCGGTGAGCGCGCCGAAGACGGTGGGGTGGGGAACGCCGGCGACCGCGTAGGCCACGCCCAGGATCACGCCCTCGCCCAGGCCCACCAGGACCAAGCCGTTCACCGTGCCGTGGATGCTGGCGATGATCTGCAAGCCTACGCGTTCGCCATGCGGGCCGAAGGCGCGGGTGGCGGCCTGGCGCATCTGGATGGAGACAGCGTCGCCTTCCTTGAACAGGAAGAAGAGGGTGAGCAGGGTGAAGGCGAACAGGGTAAGGCGGCGGGTGACCTGGGCGCCGACCTCGCGGCCGATGTTGCCGGCGCGGCCGTGGGTGGTGCGCTCCAGCATGGCGCGGGCCTGGCCGGGGTCGGCCAGGTTCTGCTGCCACCAGGCGCCAATCTGGGCCTGGCCTAACGGGATCTTGTGCAGGGCGTCGGGCTCGGGGATGCCGTGCTCCTGGGCGTTCCTGGCCCACTCGGTGGCCTGGTGCGCCTCGCGCGCGAGCTGGAGGCCGACCAGGCCGACGGGGACGATGAAGACGAGGGCCACGGCCAGGGTGAACGCGGCGGGCAGCAGGGTGGTGTGGCGGCCGAGGGCGGGGCGGTCCTGGGTGCGGCGGTAGAGCGGCCAGAGCGCGATGGCGAAGACGGCGGCCCAGGCCAGCGCCGGCAGGAAGGTCCCGATGGTGTAGAGGCCGAGGAGGAGGAGGGCCAGGGCGAGGGCGCCCATGGCGGCGCGTTGGGCGGGGGTCATGCGGGGTGGAGGCCTTTGGTAGAAAGTGGTTGCCGAAAAGGCCAGGGGCTCTGCCCTGGACCCCGCGACGGACAAGTCTTTAGAACCTGACCGTAAGAGATCCTAAACAGATGGGGGTCTGGGGCCTCGAGGCCCCAGCGGGGTTTGGGGCAGAGCCCCATGCTTGCTCAAAACGCCACATGCCCAAACACCGCCGCCAGCACCGCGTAGGCCAGCCCGCCCACCAGGAACCCGACCAGCGTGCCGTTCATCCGCACGTATTGCAGGTCCCGCCCCACGCGCAGCTCGATGCGGTCGATCAGCGTGTCGGTGTCCCACGACGCGATCACGTCGGCGATGAAGGCGGCGATCTGGGTCTGCGCGGCGGGCAGCAGGCGGGCGACCAGGCGTTCGGCGGCGTGCTGCAGGCGGGCGCGGGCGGCAGGGTCGGTGGCCAGCATGGTGCCCAAATTGCCGATGGCACCTTCCAGCAGCGTAGCGATATGGCCGGAGGGGCGGGCGGCGTCGGCCTCCAGCGCCTCGCGCAGGCGGGACCACACGTCCCAGCTCCAGGCCTGCACCGTGCTGTGGCCGAGGATGCGGCCGACCGCGCGGCCGAGCTCGGCCGCGCGGTCGGGGTCCTCCTCCATGAGCTGGATCTCGCGGCGGACCCACACGTCGAAGGCGGCGCGTATCTCGCTGCCGTCGGGGTCCATCTTATCCATCTCGGCGTTCACGGTGGCCAGCAGGCGGGTGGCGATGCTGGCGCCCAGCGCCCAGCCCATCAGCCGGCCGCCCTGGTCGCGCACGCGCTCCTCGATCAGCGTGCGCAATTGTGCCTCTTTTTCGAGCATGCCGGCGCGCAGCTTGACGAGGATGAAGCCGAACACCTCCTGGTGGCGGCCGCCTTCCACCAGGCCGCGCAGCGCGCGTGCGGCGATGCGGCCCGCGGCCGGGCCGCCCACCACGCGCGGCACGATGCGGGCCAGCACGCGGCGGGCGCGGCCGTCCTCCACGGTAGCCAGCAGGCGCGGCAGGTAGCTGGCGAGGCTGCGGGCGAGCGGGCGGGTCACCTCGTCGTTGGCGAGCACGCTGCGCGCAAGGTCGGCGAGGTCGAGCCGGCCGAGCAGGCGGGCGACCTCCTCCTCGGTGACCACGTGGCGGGCGAAGAAGCGGCCGAGCGCCTGGCCGAGGCGCACCTTCTCGTGCGGGATGATGGCGGTGTGAGGGATCGGCAGGCCGAGCGGGCGGCGGAACAGGGCGGTGACGGCGAACCAGTCGGCGATGCCGCCGACGAAGCCGGCCTTGGCGCTGGCCTGCAGCAGCGACGTCCAGTAGCCGGGAGGAAGGTAGAAGCTGGCGATGGTAAGGGCGGCCATTGCCACCAGCAGGAAGGTGGCCACCGCGCGGTGGCGGGCCAGCGAGCGGCGGGCCGGGGCGTCCGGGTCTTCCTGTGTCAAGGAAGCGAGGGTCCAGGAAGCGAAGCGTTCTTTCTTGCGGAGAGGAGGCGGAGGACCCTGGCGAGCGCCGATGCGGGCGGGTCGCGGTGGGCGGTGGCTTCGATCTCGATCCGCATCCGCGGATCCGACAGGCCGGCCACGAGCATGGTGGCGGCAGGCGGAACGGCCGCAAAGGCGCGGCGCAGCACCGGCCAGCAGGATTCGAAGTCCGCCCGGTCCGGCAGGATGTAGCGGACACGGACCACCTGGGCGAGGCTGGCGCCGGCCTGCGCCAGGGCAGCTTCGATGTTGGCCAGCGCCTGGGTTGCCTGGGCGGGCGCGTCGGGCGCGATGGTCATGGTGGCGTAGTCGAACCCGGTGGTGCCACTGACGAACATCCAGTCGCCGTCCACCACGGCGCGGGCGTACCCGATATCGGCCTCGAAGCTGGAGCCGGAGCTGATGGCCCGGCGCGTCACTTGTGGCAGGGATAGGCTTTTTGCAGCGCGAGGTGGGTGACCTTCTCGCCGGTTTCGTGCTGGGATTCGGGGTTCGCGCGCAGCCACTGCGCCACCACGTCGCGCAGCTCGGTGCCCGTGACGGTTTGCGGGATGCAGGCGAGCGCGTTGGCCTGGCCGCTGGCGCGTATGGCGTCGGTGAAGCCGTCCAGGTAGGCATCGCAGAGGTCGCCCTGCTTGGCGTTGGTGCAAGCGGTCATCAGCGTCCTGGCGCTGACCTTGGAGACACGCTGTGCCTGGGCGGTGGTGGCGGCGAGGGTGGCTGCGAGCGCTAGGGTTAGGGTGCGCATGCGGGTGGGCTCCTTGAGGCCAGGGAAGGAAGGCCTTCTTTTTTGAAAAAAAGAAGCAAAAGACTTGGGGCTGGCCTAGATAGGCCGGAAAGGCTTTTCTTTTCTTATGATTACAGC
>CAXTBC010000099.1:0-7524 GCA_964242595.1 uncultured Acetobacteraceae bacterium
GGGGCTCTGCCCCAAACCCCGCTGGGGCCTCGAGGCCCCAGACCCCCATCTGTTCAGGATTTCGGTAAGAGCCACTCACAGCGACGGCTTGAGATACTGCCTTGTGGCTAAGGGCTCTGCTTTGAGCGCAAGCTCGAACCAGCGGTGCCGGCCGTTGAAGTAAAGCCCCACGATATGTTTGTAAGGTATCCTAAATAGGCGGGGTCTGGGGCCTCGAGGCCCGGCAGGGTTTGGGGCAGAGCCCCATGTTTGCTTACAGCTCAAGACGCCCGGCCATCGATATAGTGCCTCGTCCTCAATCCTGCGCGCCGATCGTGGTGTGCTGACGCACCGGTGTATTGGGATAGAGAAATCCGTAGGACGGCGTGCCAACTTCCGGCACGTAGTCCGGGTATGTCAGGCCGAGCGCCGAATCGTCCGCATCGACCTTCGTGGTGAGTGCGAAGGTCCGCGCGAGTTCCGAGAAGCTCTCGATCACGCTGATGTCGCCGCGGTAATCCTGCGCGCTGCCGTCACCCGGCGTGCAGTAGCCTACAAAGGCGTTCTTGATGATGCGGGTCGGGATGTCGGACGGCCAGGCGGTGCTGTCCGGCCGCACGTTGGGGTACATGAGCGACAGCGGGTAGTTCACGTGCACGCCGTCGAAGGTTTTGGCGAAGGTCACGAACGTGTTGTTCTCCACGTCCAGGCTCTGCGGCCTGGTGTCACTGGTACCTTCCATCAGAAAAGTGAGCGACATGCCGTTGGAGTTCGTGCCGGACGCGGACTTGATGAAGATGTTGTTGCGCACGCTCACCTGGCCGCCATTGGGGATGTCGAGCAGGTAGGTCTCCGCCTGCGTCCGTCCGGTCTGTGGCAGGCCGCCCTTGAAGTAGTTGGCAGTAAACACGCCGTTCTGCGCGCGCGACTTAAACAGGTGGCCGTAATAGGCGTCGTGCGACCACGAATGGGACATGACGACGGAGAACCCGGGATCGACCGTGCTGGCGCCGATATACGCGTTGTGCGCGGGGCCGTTCGGGCCGCCGTTGTGGTCGAGCTCGACGAAGTCCAGCGTCAGCGTGCCGCTATAGCCACCCGCACCGAACAGCCCGTTGATGCCTGCGCGCTCGAAACCGTTGATGCGCATGTTGCTGAGCGTGAGGTTGCTGGCGGCCGACTCGTACAAGGCCGCCTTGCCGGCTGCCGCCTTCGCGCCCGCCGACACGTTGATGCTGTCCATCGTCATACCGGTGCTCACGTCGAAATACACCGGCGCCTGCCCGAGCGTGTTGTTCGAAGCCACCCCTTGCAGCAGGATGACCGGCCGCACGTTGTTCTGCACTACGCCCTGGATCACGACGTTGTCCGGCGTGTGCGACACCCCGGCGCTGAAGTCGGACGAGGAATCGTACTCCGGCCCGAACCATGGCTGGTTATAGGGACCGCTATAGACGGCAGGATAGACGTAGAACACGTCCCCCGGTGCCCAGAGACGGTAGCTGTGGGTGCGGGTGAACGGGCCGCAGCCCGAAGCTGCCGGTTGCGCAGGGTTCAGGTAGTCGGTTCCGTCTCCGGCCAGGGTGCAGCCCGGCTGGTCCGAGAAGCTGGAATACGTGGCGAGGTACTGCCCGTTGCGGTACTGGTCGATCCTCGGCTGACCGCTGGTGGCGGAGACGGGCAGCGCCGCCGGGCCGACCGCCCAGCCCGATTGCGGCGGGTAGTTGCTGCCGGACGGGCAGATCAGCGCTTGCTGGGACGAGGCGTCAGGGGTGACGAACGTTCCCGACAGCAAGGTCCTCGGGGTTCCTGCCGCCTGTGCCGAGGCGGCAAGTGCCAGGGCCGAACCGCCGGCCGCAAGGCAGGCCGCAATCTGTAGACGTCTGAGATGCCGCATCGCCGGTCTCCCGCATGTCAGCAGGTGCCTGGAAGACACCTCGGAGTCACGCATTTGTGACGACCCGACTCGCGCAGTAGCGGAAATTTGATGGAAGTCAATCGGAGACTCTGCGCTGTCACGTTCGATAATACGGATTTTTACCCATAGGGTCGTCCGTTAGGTCGTTAATGGGACGACGTTGTCAGACGTCTACCTACAGAAGCTGTTCACAGCCGGTCGACCACGGCTGGAGGCCGATAGATTGGAGGGTATTTACGCGACAGGCAGGCTTGTCCTTTGCTACGCTCTCGGAGCAAGTGACCGTGTTGCCGCTCTGCCTGGCGTTGGTCTCCAGCCAAGCATCGGACGATTCCGCAAGCCTCCGTGCCTCAGTTAGACAGGTTGATGACTGGTTCTACGGACTCACGCGGAAGTCCGCGGGTGGACAGATGCCGAGTCAGCCCGCAACCCCGGCGAACCGGCTACGGTCCGGTTCATGACGGACTTCGCCGGCCCGGACCAGGGCACCCGCGAGAACCGCGCTTTGATGCTGAGGTCGAGCAGTTTATCATAGACTGGCGATGATAAGTGCGAGCACTTTCAGTATTGAACAATCTATATTACTGAAGAAGCTTTGTTGTGTGTTCACGTATTCTTAGACTTACGGTCCGTAAGTGTCACTCGACCGTAACGGACTTGGCCAAGTTACGGGGCTGGTCCACGTCCGTGCCGCGCAGCACCGCCACGTGGTAGGCCAGCAGCTGCACCGGGATGCTGTAGAGGATCGGGGCGGCGAACGGGTGCACGTCCGGCAAGCTCAGCGTGTCCACGGCGATGTGGCGCAGCCTGGCGACGCCGGCGGCGTCGCTCAGCAGGATGATCTGGCCGCCGCGGGCGTGGGCCTCCTGCAGGTTGCTCGCCGTCTTCTCAAACAGCGGGCCGCTCGGCGCGATTCCGATGATCGGCACGGAGCGGTCGATCAGCGCGATCGGGCCGTGCTTCATCTCGCCGGCCGCGTAGCCCTCGGCGTGGATGTAGCTGATCTCCTTCAGCTTCAGCGCGCCTTCCATGGCCACCGGGTAGCAGCCGCCGCGGCCGAGATACAGCACGTCGCGCGCCTCGGCGACCAGGCCGGCGATGCGCCGAACCGCCGCGTCGCCCTCGGTCAGGATCTCGGCCGCGTGCCCCGGCACGCGCAGCAGCGCGTTGGTCAGCGCCGCCTCCTGCGCCGCATCCAGCGCGCCGCGGGCGCGCGCCAGCGCGATGGCAAGGCAGGCCAGCACGGAAAGCTGGGCGGTGAACGCCTTGGTGCTGGCCACCCCGATCTCCGGGCCGGCCACGGTGTCGAGCACCGCGTCGCTCTCGCGCGCCATGGTGCTCTCGGCCACGTTCAGCACGCTTAGGATGCTCTGCCCGCTGGCGCGCATGGTGCGCAGCGCCGCCAGCGTGTCGGCGGTCTCGCCGGACTGGCTGATCAGCAGGCCGGCGCCGCCAGGCGTCATCGGCGGGTCGCGGTAGCGGAACTCGCTGGCCACGTCGGCATCCACCGGGATACGCGCCAGTCCTTCGATCCAGTTGCGGCCCACCAGGCCCGCGTAATAGGCCGAGCCGCACGCCGTCATCGTCAGCCGCGGCACCGTCGCCGGATCGAAGCCCAGCGCCGGCAGCACCACCGCCCGGGTGCCGGGATCGACCATGCGGTGCAGGCTGTCACCGATCACCGCGGGGTGCTCGTGCAGCTCCTTTTCCATGAAGTGGCGGAACGCGCCCTTGCCGATGGCCGCACCCGATAGCGCGGTGCGCTTGACCTCGCGCTCGACAAGCTGGCCACCGGCGTTGCGGAACTCGGCGCCGGTGCGCGTCACCACCGTCCAGTCGCCATCACGCAAATAGGCGATCTGGCTGGTCATCGGCGCCAGCGCCAGCGCGTCGGAGCCCACGAACATCTCGCCCTCGCCGTAGCCCACGGCCAGCGGGGCGCCGTGCTGGGCGGCGATGATCAGGTCCGGGTAGCCGTCGAACAGCAGGGCCAGCGCGTAGGCGCCTTCCAGCCGGGAGAAGGCGGCGTGCGCGGCGCGCGCCGGAGGCAAGCCGGTGGCGAGCAGGTGATCCACGAGCTGGGCCACCGTCTCGGTGTCCGTCTCGGTGCTGAACACCTGGCCCTGGCGCTCCAGCTCGGCACGCAGCTCGGCGTGGTTCTCGATGATGCCGTTATGCACCACCACCACGCGCGCGGTGCCGTGCGGGTGGGCGTTGCTCTCGGTAGGGGCGCCGTGCGTGGCCCAGCGCGTGTGGCCGATGCCGGTGGTGCCGGCCAGCGGGTCGGCTTCCAGCGCCGCAGCCAGGTTGGCGAGCTTGCCCTGCGCGCGGCGGCGCACGATGTGGTCGTCCACCAGCGTGGCCACGCCGGCGCTGTCGTAGCCGCGATACTCCAGCCGGCGCAGCCCTTCCAGCAGCAGCGGCGCCGCGTCCGCCTTGCCGATCACGCCCACGATGCCGCACATTCAAAACATTCCTTGCGCTCAGGCTGGTTTACGACTGCTGGTGGTCGGGTTCGAACCGCGACCGTTCAAAAGGTGAAGGCAACTCGTCGTCAGGTCGGGCGCAACCACCAACGACCTTCCCCAGGAACATGCCTTGCCGTCGAAGACTAGACGGTAGGACGCGTTTGATGTCAGCCTGACAACGAGATGCGCTCCTCCCGGCCAGCCTATGACGTTTTCGACTTGGCCAGGGGGGAGCGTGTAGCCGGGCTTGTCCATGAATCGAAATCGCACAACGAGAGGCTGCGTGCTTTTGTTGACGACGACAGCTGTGATGGGATCACAAGCTGTCAGAGAAAACGCCGCGCCCGCGAGCCAGTAGATCGCCTTCACGATCGGTCGGAATCGGGCTTTGACCGACCTGCCCGAAACTTTTTCGCGCCGTTCGCTATGTTCGTCTGTCGAGCGCGGCCAAAGGCTATCGCGTCGGCCGCAACGTCGCCTGTGATCACGCTGCCGGCTGCAACGAAGGCGCCGTCCTGCAGCGTGACCGGCGCCACCAGCACCGAGTCCGAGCCTACGAACACGCGTTCGCCGATGGTGGTGCGGTGCTTGGCAAAACCGTCGTAGTTGCAGGTGATGGTGCCGGCGCCGATGTTGGTGCCGGCGCCGATCGTCGCGTCGCCCAGGTAGCTCAGGTGGTTGGCTTTGACGCCCGCGCCCAGCGTGGCCGCTTTCAGCTCGACGAAGTTGCCCACGTGGGCGCCCTGCCCCACCACAGTGCCGGGCCGCAGCCGCGCGTAGGGGCCCACCACGGCGCCGGGATGCACGTGAGCGCCTTCTAGGTGGCTGAAGGCGCGTATTTCGGCCGGGCCGTCCACCCGCACGCCGGGACCGAACACCACGTGCGGGCCCACCACCGTGTCGGGGCCCAGCAGCGTGTCGGCGCTGAGGAACACCGTCTCGGGCGCCTCCAGCGTGGCGCCGCCGTCCATGGCGGCCGCGCGCAGGCGCTGCTGCACCACGGCCTCGGCGGCGGCCAGCTCGGTGCGGGCGTTGATGCCGCGCAACTCGGATTCGTCGGCCTCCACGGCGACCACGCGCGCACCGTCGCGCACCGCCAGGCGCACCAGGTCGGTCAGGTAGTACTCGCCCTTGGCGTTGTCCGGCCGGATCTCGCGCAGCCAGGCAGCCAGGCGGTTGGCCGGGCCGCACAGCGCGCCGGCGTTGCACAGGCCGATCGCGCGCTCCTCGGGCGTGGCGTCGGCCCACTCCACGATGCGCGCCACGCCGCCGTCGGCGTCCAGCACCAGCCGGCCGTAGCGCGCGGGGTCGGCCGGGCGCATCGCCATCAGCGCCAGGCCGGCGGCGCTGGCCTGGCGCTCGGCCACCAGCCGGGCCAGCGTCGCGGGGCGGATCAGCGGGTTGTCGGCAAACAAAATGGCCACCTCGCCGCTGCCGAACTGCCCGGCGGCACACAGCGCGGCATGCGCGGTGCCCAGCCGGTCCGCCTGCACCACGGCAGGGTGCGGCGCGGCCATGGCGGCGAGCTGGTCCATCTCCGGCCCCACCACCACCACCAGCCGACCGAACACCTCGCCTGCCGAGTCCGTCAGGTGGCGCAGCATGGGCCGGCCGGCGATGCGGTGGGCGGCCTTGGGCAGCGCGGACTTCATGCGCGTGCCTAGGCCCGCAGCCAGGATCACGGCACAGTCGTCTGGGCGGCTCGGGGCGTTCGGCATGGTTCGGGTTCTACCGGCAGCGCGGTTGGCGGGGAAGCGTCCTGGCGCGCACGATTGTTGTCGGAGCGTTTCTTGCGAAGTTTGGAAGAAGGTAAGAAAGGCCTTCTTTTTCGAGAAAAAGAAGCAAAAAGCTTTTGTTCGTGCTGTCGCGGTTCTGTCCTGAAGCGCACGTCGATGATACTGCAACAGAATGGGGGTCTGGGGCCTCGAGGCCCCAGCGGGGTTTGGGGCAGAGCCCCATGCTTGCCCCGCCGGCAACAAGACCGCAGAGGATCGTCATGCCCATCTTCGTCGTCACCGGAGGCGCCGGCTTCATCGGCTCCCACCTCACGGACGCACTGCTCGCCCAGGGCCACGCCGTGCGGGTGATCGACGACCTCTCCACCGGCCACCGCCGCAACCTGGACCCGCGCGCCACGCTGACCCAGGCCGACATCTGCGATGCCGCCGCACTGGCCCATGTCCTGGAAGGTGCGGCCGGCTGCTACCACCTGGCCGCCATCGCCTCGGTGGCCCGTGCCAACGAGGACTGGGCCGGCACCCACCGCGTGAACCTGACCGGCACCATCGCCGTGCTGGATGCCTGCCGCAACGCCGGCTTGCCGGTGGTGTACGCCTCCTCGGCCGCCACCTACGGCAACGTGGGAGACGCGGTGGCGCATGAGGGCCTGCCCTGCGCGCCGCAGACCGCCTACGGCGCCGACAAATACGGCTCCGAACTGCACGCTGGCGTTGGCTGGGGCGTGCACGGCGTGCCCAGCTTCGGCCTGCGCTTCTTCAACGTCTACGGCCCGCGGCAGGACCCCGCCTCGCCGTATAGCGGCGTGATTTCCATCTTCGCCGACCGCATCGCGAGCGGCCGGGGCGTGAGCGTGCACGGCGACGGCGGACAGACGCGCGACTTCGTCTACGTGGCCGACGTGGTGGCGCACCTGCTGGCCGCGATGGCGCACCTGGCCGCCCAGCCGGGCACCTACGTGTGCAACGTGTGCACCGAGCGCGAGACCTCGATCCTGCAGCTCGCCGCAACGCTGGCGGACATCTGCGGCGCAAAGCCGGAAGTCACGCATGGCGCCGCGCGCGCCGGCGACATCAGGCGGTCCGTCGGTTCCGCCGCAAGGGCGCGCGCGGTGCTGGGGCTGGTGGCGGGGACGAAGCTGGCTGACGGACTCGCCCGAACCCTGGGCAGGTGAGGGCTGAGAAAGGCCAGGGGCTCTGCCCCATAGGCGCGAACTTTAGGGCTGGACTTGGGGTGGAGCGGCGTTGTTCAGGGGCGGATGCCTGTCGGCGCAGCTATTGCGTTGACGCTTGATCCTGATCCGCACTGGGGTGCCCTGCTGGCTGATCGAGGACGCCGCGGGCGAGGGGTCCTCGACGCTCCCCCCTGTGCCCCATGCGACGAGCCCGCACCGCCCGGTGTCGCTATGGCGGCTGCGCGGTG
>CAXTBC010000100.1:0-7142 GCA_964242595.1 uncultured Acetobacteraceae bacterium
CGCCGCCGGCGCGCAGCCGTACCCGCTCGGCCAGCCGCGCGGCAGGCCGCAGGCGGGCGCGCGAGGCGGCGCGCACCCGGTCCAGCAGCGCCGGGCCGAACAGGTCGGTGGCCAGCGAGATGGCGCCGTCCGGCTTGGCGATGACGTCCACCGCGCCGAGCTGCAGCGCCTCTAGCGCCACGTCGGCCCCGTCGGCCGTCAACGCCGAGACCATCACCACCCGGCAGGGCCGCTCAAGCATGATGCGGTCCAGGCAGGCCAGGCCGTCCATCCTGGGCATCTCCACGTCCAGCGTGATCACGTCCGGCCGGAAGCTGTGCAGCAAGGCGATCGCCTCCAGCCCGTCGCGCGCTGTAGCCACCTCCATGTCCGCCGCCGCACGCAGGATGCCGCCCAGCACCCGGCGCATCAGCGCGGAATCGTCGACCACGAGGACCCTGATCACGCCGGTGCGGGCGCGGCGACCGGGACGGCATCACCATCGCCGCGCGCGAACACGGCCAGCAGGTCGGCCTCGGCGCGGTCCAGCACGCCCTGCGGGCTGACCAGCAGCACCATGCGCCCCTCGTGCTGCAGCGCCAGGCGGTCGAACAGGCCGGCGGCGCCGGACGGCTCGCCATGCGTGAACTCGGGGGCCGGGCGCAGCGCGTCCGGGCGGAAGGCGCGCACGTCGGTGACGGCATCTACCGCCAGCCCGGCCTGCAGCCCCCCGGTGGTGACCACGATGACGTGGCGGCCCAGTCCGGCGGCGGCGGCGGCGTCGAAGCGCCGCGCCAGGCCGATCACCGGCACCGCGTGCCCGCGCAGGTTCATCACGCCGTCGATGAAGTCCGGAGCGCCGGGCACGCGGGTGAGGCTGGCCGGGCGGCGCACCACCTCGTCCACCGCCGCTGCCGGCAGGCCGTACTGCTCATCGCCCAGCCTGAACAGCACGAACTGCTCGGTAGCTGCGCCTGCCGTGCCGGACATCTCCTCCGCCTCCTGCCTTGCCACCTGGAGCGGTGCGCCGGCCTGCAGGCGCGCCGTCGTCTGTGCGTCGAACAGCCGCGCCGGCGAAAGCAGACCGACCAGCCTGCTGCCGCCCTCCAGCCGGCAAATGCCGTCCAGCGCCGCCTCTGCCGCGCCGCGCGTGAGCACCGCCGGTACCGGGTCCACCGCGTCCGGCGCCACGCCTAGCGTGCCCGGCACGCCATCCACCGCCAGGCCCACGCGCAGGTCGCCCAGCACGGTCACCGCGATGCGGGTGGGGGCCCCGGCCGGCAGGCCGAGCAACGCGGCCAGGGACACCACCGGAAGCAGCCCGCCGCGCCAGGCGGCCACGCCCAGCATCGCGGCACCGGATCGCGGCACGCCTGCCAGCGTGGCCGGCATCCTTATCACCCCGGCCACTGCTCCCAGCTTCAGCGCGTAATCCTGGCCGGCCACGCGCAGGCCCAGCAGCGCCAGCGTGCGCCGTGCCTGCGCCGGGCCGGCGGGCGCGGCCTCAGGGACGGGTGCGCCGTGCGCGACGCTGCCGCTGCGCCACCCGCCGAACGCCTGGCCCAGCAGCGCATGGGTGTCGATCTGCCTGCCGGCACTGCCGGCTCCCAGAGCGTCCACCCTGTCCACCACCAGCCCGACCGGCGCCGCACCCGCCAGCACCAGAAGCCGGCCACCGCCGGCCGGCTCGGCACGCCCCAGCAGGCTGGCGACGGAGACGACGGGCAGCACCAGGCCGCGCAAATTGGCCAGCCCGCGCAGCCCGGCAGGACCGTTGGGCACCCGCGTACAGGCCGGCACGCGGGCCACCTCGGCCACCTCGGCGGCCGGCAGCGCGAGCGTCTCGCCCGCCACCGTGAAGGTGAGCCAGCGTGCCGGCGGGCCCGCCTCGGGCGCTGCCTGCGCCAAGGCCTTCAGGCCTCAGCCTGGCCCAGCTCGTCGGCCAGGCTGGCGATCTCCTCGATGGCGGCGGCCAGGTCCTCGGCGCCACTCGCCTGCTGGCGCGCGGCGGTGGCGGCCTGGGCGGCGGCACCGCTCGTCTCCTCGGCCGCCGCGGCGATCTGCTGCATGCCCGCCAGCACCTCGCGCACCGAGGCGACGGTGGCGTCCGCGCCGGCCAGCACGCTGGCCGCACCCGTGCCGATGGCGCCGATGCTGGCGTCCACGGTGGCGAACTGTTCGACCAGCGCCTGGTTGCGGCCGAGCTCGGCCTGCGAGGCGGCGGCGACCGCCTCGAGGTCGTGGCGCACGCTCACCACCTGGTCCTGGATGGAGCGCACCACGTCACGCATCCGGTCGGCGTTGGCCGAGGAGTCGCGCGCTAGCGCCCTGATGTCGGACGACACCACGGCGAAGCCGCTGCCGTGCTCGCCTTCGCGTGCCGCCTCGACCGAGCCGCTGACCGCCAGCATGTTGGTCTGCACCGCCAGCAGCGCGATCCGCTCGACGATCTTGTCGATCCGCCGGCCGGAGGCCTCCAGCGCGCCGACCAGGCCGGCCACCGCGCGCGTCTCCTCCAGCGCCGCGGCCACGCTGGCGCTGAGGCTGCCCACCGCCGCCCGGTTGGTGGCGAGCAGCGGGCGCAGCGTGCCGATCTGGTCCACCGACCGGGCGGCCGACGCCCGCGTGGCCGCCGCGGCGCGCTCGATCTGCGCCATGGCGGCGCTGGATTGCTGGGTAGCGGCGGCCTGCACCTGGGCGCCACGGCTGATCTGCTCGATGGCGATCAGTATCTCGCCGGCCGCGCCCGAGAGCTGCTGGACGGTGGCCGACAGCTCCTCGGCGGCGGTGGACACCTGCTCGGCGCTGCTGGACTGCTCGCCGCCCGCCTGCAGGCTTTCGGCCAGCCGAGCGAGCGCCTGGGCGGTTTGCTGGCTCTGCTCGAGCGAGGCGCTCTGTTGCTGGACTGCGCGCTGCGCCTGCAGGGCGGCGGCCGATTGCTGCTCGGCGGCGCCGGCCACCTGCTCGGCGCCGCGCTGCGCCTCGCGCGCGCCGGTCTCGGCCTGCGTCACCGCGCCCAGCACGGTGTCGGCGCCCGCAGCCAGCGACTCCATCTCGGCGCGGATCCCGGCTAGATTACTGACAACCGCCTGACCGCTGCTCGCCTCGGCACCCGCCGCCGCCGCGGCCGCCTTGATGCGGGCGGCGATGGCGCGCACCTCCGTCGCGATGGCCACGGCCAGGCCGGCTACTTCGCGGGCACTCCGTTCGGACGTCTCGGCGAAGGCGCGCACCTCGTCGGCCACCACGGCGAAACCACGGCCGTGCTCGCCGGCCCGCGCGGCCTCGATGGCGGCGTTGAGCGCCAGCAGGTTGGTCTGCTCGGCGATGTCGCCCACCGTGCCGGTGATCTCGCCGATGTCGCCCGCCTGGCGCTCCAACGCAGCCACCACGCCGACCGAGCGCAACTGGCGCGCGGTGTTGTCCTGCACGGAGGCCACCAGCGCCTCGATCCCGGCGCCCACACCGGCCAGCAGCGCCTGCAGCGACGCGGTCTGCTGGCGCGCCAGGCCGGCCTGGCTGCGCGCGTCGGTAAACACCAGGCCGAGGCTGGTGACGGCGGCCTGCGATTGCTGCGCGGCGCCGGCCGCCTCCTCGGCGGCGCTGGAGATCTGCTCGAGCGCGCGGCGCAGCTCCTCGGCCGCGGACGAGGCCTCGGCCACGCCGCTGGCCAGCTCCTCGGTGGCCGCGCCGATCCGCTCGGCCGCCTTCTCCTGGCGCGCGAGCTGCCTGTCACGGGCGCGGCGCGGCGCGGGTGCTGGCTTGGCCGACACGGAGGCGGGGGCTGGAACGGCAGACGGCGCCGGGACCAACCTGGGCGCCAAGGACGAGGTCTTCATCAACGCCAAAAATGTTCTCCCGGTCGTCGAGGGGACAAGCACGGCGTGGCGGCTGCAGCGCCGGACGTGCGGGGCGGATGGTTCGCACCAAACGGACGGTGACGCAAAGCCTGCCGGCACCGGATGGCCTTGCCGCTCGTGTCGTAACCCAAGGGCCAAAGGCCTTGACCTGTGAGTAAGCATGGGGCTCTGCCTCAAACCCCGCGTGCGCAGCACGCATTCGCGTGACGAGGCCCGAGGCCCCAGCCCCTCATTTGTTAGGGTTCTACGAGTAAATTTGAATACCAGACCGCGTCAGCGCTTTTCATCGAAACTGAAACAGCCGGGTGCCGCCGGATAGGTCGAGGCCACTGACACAGCGCAGGAACAAAAGTTTTTTGCTTCTTTTTTTCAAAAAAGAAGGCCTTGCTTCCTTTGCGACGTTCAATCCCAGCGCGGCCGGCATCAGGAGCGCCCTTGCCCTCAATCCCGTCCCTCGCGAGGCTGCTGCCCGGCCTGCTGCTCTGCATCGTCGTCACCGTCCTCGCCACCCTCCTGCAACAGGCCGAGATCAGGCTGGCCGGCGAGGCGTACCTGGAGGCGCTGGTGCTCGCCATCCTGCTCGGCGTGGCGGTCCGCACCGTCTGGACGCCGGGCGAGCGCTGGTATCCTGGCGTGGCGTTCTGCGCCAAGATCCTGCTGGAGGTTGCCGTCGTCCTGCTAGGGGCATCGGTCAGCGTGGCGACCGTTCTGGCCCTGGGGCCGGCGCTGCTGGGCGGCATCGTGCTGGTGGTGGCCACGGCCATCGCCGCCAGCTACGGCATCTGCCGGGCGCTCGGGCTGCGGCAGCGCATGGCCATCCTGGTGGCCTGCGGCAACTCGATCTGCGGCAACTCCGCCATCGCCGCGGTGGCGCCGGTGATCGGCGCGGACGGCGATGACGTCGCCTCCTCCATCGCGTTCACCGCCGTGCTCGGCGTGATCGTGGTGCTGTTGCTGCCGCTGCTGGTGCCGGTGCTGCTGCTGTCACTCACCCAATATGGCGTGCTGGCGGGCCTGACCGTCTACGCGGTGCCGCAGGTGTTGGCGGCCACCTTGCCGATCGGCGCGCTGAGCAACCAGGTGGGCACCGTGGTCAAGCTGGTGCGCGTGCTGATGCTGGGGCCGGTGGTGCTGGCGCTCTCCCTGCTCACCCGTCGCCTGCGCGACGAGGTGGACGAGGCAGCGCCGGAGGTGACGGCCGGGGACCGACCGCAACACGCCGGGCCGGCGCTGCACGAGCTGGTACCCTGGTTCATCGTGGGCTTCCTCGTCGTGCTCGGCGTGCGGTCCTTCGGGCTGATACCGGGCGCGATGTTGCCGCCGATCAAGACGGCCGCGAGCCTGCTGACCACCGTGTCGATGGCTGCGCTGGGGCTGGGAGTGGACGTTCGCGTGGTCGCCAAGGCCGGCGTGCGTGTCACCGCGGCGGTCACCTTGTCGCTGGTGGTGCTCGGCGGCATCAGCCTGGGATTGATCCGGCTGCTGGGCGTGGCGTGATTCAACAGCACAGCGTTCGTGCTACACGAGGCCATCTTGCGATCGTATCCGGGAAAGCCGGGTGCAAGCGGTGTCGGAACCCGATCCGCGGGCGCTGGAGGACCCTGCACAACCTGTTCGGTCGCTTGAGGCAAGCAGTTCTTTTTCGAGAAAAGGAACCAAAAAGCCTTTGCTTCCTGTCGGATGTGCCCGGACAAACACGCGCCAATCGAATAACAGCTTTTTGCTTTTTTTTCGAAAAAGAAGGCCTTGCTTGCTTTCCTTCAACGCGAGTCGCCATGACCACCCCACCCAACCCCCGGCAGGTATGAGTCCGCCCGCCTTTGCCGGGCGGACTGGCACGCGGTTCTGGCTTGCGGTTGTTCTCACCGGCCTAGGCACCGGGCTGGGTGCCGCGGCGCTGACCAGGCTGCTGGAGCTGGTTCAGCACACGGTCTGGTCAGGCCAGGGCACCGACCTGCTCGACAGCGCCACCAGGGCGCCCGCTTGGTGGCACATGGCGGTGCTGCTGGGCGCCGGCGTGCTGACGGGCGCCGGGCAGCTCCTGCTCGTCCGCCTTTCGAGTTCCAACAGCATCGACCTCTCGGCTGCGATCTGGTTTCACGCCGGCCGCCTGCCGGCGCTGCGCACGCTGAGCAGCGCCGTGCTATCGGTGCTGGTCGTCGGCATGGGCGCCTCGCTCGGCCGCGAAGGTGCGCCCAAGCAGGCGGGCGCAGTGGTCGCCAACGTGCTGTCCGATCGCGCCAAGTTGCCCGACGATACACGCCGCCTGTTGGTCGCGTGCGGCGCCGGCGCCGGCATGGCGGCGGCCTACGGGGTGCCGCTCGGCGGCGCGCTGTTCGCGCTGGAGGTGCTGCGCGGCGAGCTGGCACTCCGGTTCGTGCTGCCGGCCCTGATGACGTCGCTGACCGCGACCTGGGTGTCCTGGGCCTTCCTGCCCGATGCGCCCACCTACATGATCCCGGCCTACCCGGGCACCATCTCGACTTGCGTCTGGGCGGTGCTGGCCGGACCGGTCGCCGGCCTCGTCTCGGTAGCTTACGTCCGCGCGGTGGCCTGGGGAGACCGCAACAGGCCACGCGGGCGCTGGCGGTTGGTGGCACCCGTCCTGGCTCTGGCGCTGGTGGGCGCGGTGTCGGTCGCCTACCCGCAAATCCTGGGTAATGGCCGCGACATCGCCCAGCTCGCCTTTACCGGCCAGGTTGCCCCGCTGCTGTTGCTGGCCCTGCTGGTGCTCAAGCCCGCAGCCACTTTGCTGTGCCTTGGCAGCGGCGTGCCGGGTGGACTGTTCACGCCGTCCCTGGCGCTGGGCGCCTTGCTCGGCGGTTTGCTCGGCGTGGTCTGGGGGCATGTCTGGCCTGGCGACCCGCCCGGCCTGTTTGCGGTGCTCGGTGCCGGCGCGGTGCTGGCCGCCACCACGCAGGGGCCTATCTCCGCGGTCGTGTTGCTGATGGAGCTGACTGCACAGGCGCGCGCTTTCATCGTGCCGTTGCTGCTGGTGGTGACCATCGCCACCTTGGTGGCGCGCGGCATCGAGCCGCGGTCGGTCTACGATGCGCGGCTGAGCGATGCGGAAGTGATCGAACGTCAGCGGCAACGCGGCTTGGCAGGGTGAAAGCCGTGGCCTGACAAGCAAGCATGGGGCTCTGCCCCAAACCCAGTCGTGCACAGCACGCATTCGCGTGACGGGGCATCGAGGCCCCAGGCCTCCACATGTTCAGGATCTCGTACAAACAGGTTCTTGAGGACTTGTCCTTATACTAACGGCCGTAAACTTTGACCTATAGACAAGCATGGGGCTCTGCC
>CAXTBC010000101.1:0-7123 GCA_964242595.1 uncultured Acetobacteraceae bacterium
GAGCCCTTGGCCTTCCTTCACAGGTCAACATTAAAGGCCGTTGGTATTAGAACCTATTCATTATGCATCCTAAACAGATGGGGGTCTGGGCCTCGAGGCCCCACGGGGTTTGGGGCAGAGCCCCATGCTTATGGTAAAAAAACGTTCGGTCGTTCGTATTAAGCTTCTTTTTTTCGAAAAAGCAGGCTCTACGTCTTCTTATGCATAACGCATTCGAGACAAACGAAGGCAGCCTGCTCCTACCCAAAGGCTGGGGTGCCACGTCGCAGACGGTAATCCATCAGGACGACCAGAACGGCAGCCTGGTGATGACGTTCGCGCCGATCACCGACGGCTTCGACGAGGCGCTCTCGCTTGCCGGCAAGGCGCTGCCCGGCTTCAGCATGCTGGACCGGCGCGGCATCGAGGTCGACCACCTGGCCGGCGACTTCGCCGAGATCACGTTCCGCACGCAGGCCGAATCGCTCCACCAGCTTGTTGTCCGCCTGCCCTTGGGTGACGGGCGGGCGGTGACGTTCCACGCAACCGCCCGCGCGCCGATGCCGGCGGCGCTGCGGCAATCCATGCTGCAGGCCATCGCCACCTTCCAGCACCGGCCGGCCTGATGGGCGCGCGCTGATGCCGGAGGCGGCTTCGGTCACCTCGCCTGTGGCGCACGGCTTCTCCATGCAGGGGCTGCTGATGGAGGCGGTCACCCTGGCCGTCACCGCGCTGTCCGGCCTGGCCACCATGCTCACCGGGACGACGGCCGGCAACGCGCTGCTGGCGATGCTGCCGGACGCGGGCGACGACGAGGTCTCCACCGGCTCGCCCAACGTGGTGTGGGGCCAGCTGGCCGCCGCACGGGTGGGCGACCTGACCATCCACGGCGACACCGTGGCGGTGGGCTCGGCCAGCGTGTTCGTCAACGGCCGGCCGGCGGCCCGGGTGGGCGACGCCACGCTGAAGGGCGGCGTGATCATCCGCGGCAACGCCACGGTCATCATCGGCGGCGGCACCACGGCGCTGGGCTCCTCCACCTTCGTCAACCCCGCCTGCGCCGGCCTGGCGCAGGCGATGGCGATGGCGATGCTGTCTGCCCACACCTACGACGTCAACGCGGCCCTCCCGCCCGGCTACAATTTTCTCGACCCGAACAACCCGCAAGACAAGCAGACGCTGGCCGGGTTAGGTGTGAAGCCCAGCGACCTGAAATCACCCAACTCGAGCTTCAGCGCACAGGTGTTCAGCAAGGCCGGTACCGATCCGCCGCAATACGTGGTCGCCTACCGCGGGACACAGGATAGCAACGACGTGAAGAACGACCTGCAACAAGGCGTGGGAGCGGATTCCGACGAGTACAAGCGGGCGATCTCGCTTTCCAACCTGGTGCACAAAGGCAGCGGCGGCACGGACTCCTACACCGGCCACTCCCTGGGCGGCGGCCTGGCTTCGGCGGCGTCGGTCAACACCGGTCAACCCGGCACCACCTTCAACGCGGCGGGCCTCAGCGAGCAGACCGTGGGCGGCTATCCTGCAACGCCTGCCCCTGTCGACGCCTATTACACCAGGGGCGAGCCGCTCTCCGCCGCACAGGACAACCGTGCGGCCGTCCTGGGCGGGCTGACAGGAGCGGCGGCCCGGGTCAGCCCGTCGGCCGGCGGAGCCCTGGGTGGGTTTATCCTGGGCCGGGAAGCCACGGGACAACCCTTGCTGCCGCAAGCCTACGGCACCCGCCACGAGCTGCCACGCATCCCGCCCCCGGGTGCCAGTTTCTGGGTGAGGAACAACCCGGTCAAATGGCACTCGCTGGACTACACCCAGCGTGGCATCGCGGCACAGCAGGCGGCGTTGGGCTGCCCATGAGGCGCCTTGCCGCCGCCATGCTGGGCGCGCTGCTCGCCGCCGGCACCCCCTTTCC
Organism: uncultured Acetobacteraceae bacterium; assembly: GCA_964242595.1. Lineage (GTDB taxonomy): Bacteria > Pseudomonadota > Alphaproteobacteria > Acetobacterales > Acetobacteraceae > BOG-908. The sequence continues at coordinate 1,901 of CAXTBC010000101.1, forward strand.
CGGAGCAGCCCAGGTGAACGTGCACGTCTTCCCCGATCGCTTCGCCGACCCCGCCGCGCACGCCGCCGCCGAGGCCGTGGCCTCGGGCGACGTGGCCGCTGCAATGGCCGCCATCCGGCGGGCCCCGGGTGGCGCCAACACGACGGGAGCCGACGGCGCCACCCTCCTGCTGATGGCCGTCGAACGGCGCGACCACGCCATGGCCACCGACCTGCTGCGCGCCGGCGCCAAGCCGGATGGCGGCCCGGATGCCGCCCCGCTGCACAGCGCGGTCAAGAACACCGACCTGCCGATGATCCGCCTTCTGCTCGCTGCCGGGGCCAAACCGGACGCCACCATGGACGGCGAAACCGCCATGTACGAGTCGGCCCTTATCGGCGCCAGCGACGCCGCCGGACTGCTGCTGGCCGCCGGCGCCACCATCGACACGCCCGACGAGGTGGGCAAGACGCCCATTCTGGTCGCCGCCAGTGCCGAGAACTGGGCGATGGTGGCTTACCTGCTGGACCATGGGGCCAACCCCTGGCGGGACGCCCACGGCATTACGGTGGCAGACTTCGCCGCGACTTCCCGCGTCCTGCCCAACAACCCCGAAGGCGCTGCGTTGCCGATCGTCATCGGGCGGCTGCGCCGCGCCGGCTGTCCGTGGCCGCCGCCCTCAGTGACCGCCGTGCGCGCGATGAAGGCGCAGGGCCAGTGGCCGCCCGCCGGGCTGCCCGCCCGCCTGCCCTGAGCAGCGCCTTGTTTACGCCTGCGCGAAGCCGACCTAAGTGGGACGATGCAGAGCGCGACCGCAACCAGATGAACCACGTCTCCCCGCGGGTGGACCATCTCGCCGCGCGCGCGGTCAACCGCGCCGTGGGCGAGTTGCGACGCGGCGTGGCGGTGGTGATCACCGGCCCGGGCGGCCGGGTGCTGGCGCTGCCGGCCGAAACGGCGACCGAGGCGACGCTGCTTGAGTGCCTGGACCAGGCGGCCGGCCCCGCCGTGCTGCTGCTGGCCCATTCGCGCGCGGACGGGCTCTCCGGGCCGCCCTTGTCTGGCCTGACGACCGAGACCGTCGGCCAGGCGGCGGTCGCCATACGGATGGGTTCACGGCCGGACGTCGCCAGCTTGCGCGCGCTGGCGGACCCGACGGCCGCCCAGCCGCACGACTCGACGGCCTACACCGCTCCGCCTTTCCCTGCCGAGGCCGCACAGGCCGGGCTGCTTCTCGCCAAACTGGGCCGGCTGCTGCCGGCCGTGCTGATGGCCGAAGCCGGCCCGGGCAACGCGGCGCTGCTCGAGGTGGAGACCGCCGCCGTGCTGGGCTACCCGGTGCACGCGGCCGAACGGCTGGAGCGCACGGCCGAGGCGCGTGTGCCGCTCGACGAGGCGGAGGACACCCGAATCGTGGCGTTCCGCCCGCCCGACGGCGGCATCGAGCACCTGGCCATCCTGATCGGCCGCCCGGAGACGGAAGCCGTGCCGCTGGTGCGGGTGCACTCCGAGTGCTTCACCGGCGACCTGCTGGGCAGCCGGCGCTGCGACTGCGGGCCGCAGCTGCACCAGGCGATCCGCCGCATGGAGGCCGAGGGTGCCGGCGTGATCCTGTACATGGCGCAGGAAGGCCGCGGCATCGGCTTGGTCAACAAGCTGCGCGCCTACACGCTGCAGGACGGCTCACCGGGACGGCCGGGCCTGGACACGCTCGATGCCAACCGCGCGCTGGGCTACGGGGCGGACGAACGCAGCTTCGCCGCCGCGGCCACCATGCTGCGCGCGCTTGGCCAGACGCGCGTGCGGCTGCTCACCAACAACCCGGCCAAGGTCGCGGGCCTGGCCGCGCACGGCATCGAGGTGGTCGGCCGCCTCAGCCTGGCGGTCGCCGCCAACGGCGAGAACGACGCCTACCTCGAGACCAAGGCCCGCCGCTTCGGCCACCTGCTCGGGTGAGCACGGCCATGGTGCTGCCCGACGGCACGCTGCGCTTCGGGCGGGAGACGATGCGCGTGGCCTGGGGGCGGGCCGGCTGGACCCGCCACAAGCAGGAGGGTGACGGCGCCACGCCGGCAGCGCTCCTGCCGCTCCGCCGCGTGCTGTATCGTGCGGACCGTGTCGCCCGCCCGCAAAGCGGCGTGCCCACCGAGCCGCTGGCCCCGCGTGACGGGTGGTGCGACGACCCAGCCGACGCGGGATACAATAGGCACGTCACCTTGCCCTACGACGGGCGGCACGAGGAGCTCTGGCGGCGCGACGGGCTCTACGACGTGGTGGGCGTGCTGGGCTGGAACGACCGGCCGATGGCGCGCGGCCAGGGCTCGGCCATCTTCGTGCACGTGGCCAAGCCGGACTACGCGCCGACGGAGGGATGCCTGGCGCTGGCCTTGCCGGACCTGCTGCGGTTGCTGGCGGCGGGGGTTACGGGGTTCGACTTCGCTACTTGAGCAAGGCCTTCTTTTCTGAAGAAAAGAAGCAAAAGACTTTTGCTGACTTGGCGCGCACCGTTCAGCACCACCCGGCCTGCCGGAAAGTCCGCGACAGCGCGAGCAAAAGCTTTTTGCTTCTTTTTCTCGAAAAAGAAGGCCCTGCTTGCTTAGCTAAAGCTTCACCGCCCAGGCCGAACCCCCAGGATATGCGCGATCGAGTATGTCAGGTCGGGCCGGTTCAGGGTTATGAAGTGGAACTCGTCCACCCCGTTGGCTTGCAGAACCCGCACCTGCTCGGCCGCGATCACCGCGGCGACGACGCGCCGCGTCTCGGGGTCGTTTTCGGTGCCTTCGAACAGTTTCGTCATCCACTCCGGTACGCTGGCGCCGCAGGCCGCGCTGAATTTCTGCGCCTGCGCGAAGTTGGAAACCGGCATGATGGCCGGCACGATGGGCGCGGTGATGCCGGCTGCCAGGCAGCGGTCCAGGAAACGCAGGAACACGTCCGAATCGAAGAAATACTGCGTGATGGCGCGCGCCGCGCCGGCATCGAGCTTGCGCTTGAGGTTGTCGAGGTCCGCACCCGCATCCGCCGCCGTGGGGTGCATCTCCGGGTAGGCCGCCACCGTGATCTCGAAATCGGCCACCCGGCGCAGCCCGGCCACCAGGTCGCTGGCATATTCGTAGCCGCCGGGATGGGCCTCGTAGGTGCCCATGTTCGGTGCGTCCCCGCGCAGCGCCACGATGTGGCGCACCCCGGCCGCCCAGTAGGCGCGCGCCACGTCGTCCACCTCCGCCCGCGGCGCGCCCACGCAGGTGAGGTGCGCGGCCGGCGTCAGGCTTGTCTCGCGCACGATGCGCTCCACGGTGGCGTGGGTGCGCGCCTGGGTGCTGCCCCCGGCGCCGTAGGTGACGCTGACGAAGCGTGGCCGCAGCGGCTCCAGCCGGCGGACGCAGGCCCAGAGCTGGGTCTCCAGCGTGTCGGTCTTGGGCGGGAAGAACTCGAAGCTCAGCGCGGGCGCGGCGTCCTGCGCGCTGCGCGCCGGCAGGCGGGAGAAACGCGGGCCGGTCAGCCAGCGTTCCAGGGTGGCCGGGCGGGGCTCTGCGGTGTGCATGTCCATGGCTTGTTCATGAGGCTTCGTGGCTGCCGGCTGCAAGTCCACGGTCACACAAAACCGTGAAACCGTGTTGTTGCGGCTGCGTTGCCTGAGCCGCGTGGGATGCTACATAGCGCCACCCGCGCGGACCCGGCGCCCACGCGCCAGCGCCTGACTGCACGTGCCTTGGGTCAACCGGTCGAGGATTTCCCACATGCCCAAACTCCTGGCGCCGTTCGTGATGTCGGCCCTGTTGGCCGTGTCGGCCTGCGCCACCAGGCCGCCGGCCAGCGACAAGGAAGCCACGGCCGATTTCGAGCAGACGAACGACCCTTACGAGCCGGCCAACCGCTTTTTCTACAACCTCGACGACAAGCTCGACCGCTACACCCTCAAGCCGATCGCCCAGGGCTACGTCTACGTGGTGCCGTCGCCCGTGCGCGGCGGCGTGCACAACGTGCTGGCCAACCTGTCCAGCCCCGTGCTGCTGGCCGACGACGTGACGCAGGCCAACCCGCGCCGTGCCGGCGACACGTTCATGCGCTTCGTCATCAACTCCACCGCGGGGGGCCTCGGCGTCTTCGACGTGGCGACAGGGTGGGGCTACCCGTCGCACGACAGCACCTTCGGCGTTACGCTGGCGCTGTGGGGCGTGCCGGCCGGCCCCTATCTCTACTTGCCGGTGCTCGGCCCGAGCAGCCCCCGCGCCGCGGTGGGCTACGGCGTGGACATCGCGTTCGACCCGTTCACCTACGTGCCCCGCGGCTACGGGCTGCTGACGCTCAACTGGGCGCGCTACGGCCTGACGCTGATCGACCTGCGGTCCCGCCACCTGACTGACCTGGATGCCGCCAAGAAGAGCGCGCTAGACCCCTACGCGACGTTCAGGAGCCTCTACCGGCAGAACCTGGAATCGCAGATCGAGGCGGCGCGGCACGACGGGCCCGCCACGCCGCCGGCCTGGTTTGCCCAGTAGCCCTGTCCCTTTCAGCCTAGCGGAGCCTGTTCATGCCGATCATCACCCGACGCACCTTCCTGGCCCTGTCCGGCGCGGCTGCCCTGCTGCTGGCTGGCGGAGGGCTGCAGCCCGGCCACGCGCAGGCCAGCCAGGCGAACGGCTTCGTGCGCAGCTTCGCCGACCAGCTCGTCGCCATCGTGAACGGTTCGCAGCCTTATGCGCAGAAGAAGGCGGCGCTGGGCCCGGTGATCGACCGCAACGTGGACGTCACCCGCATCGCCCGCTTCTGCCTGGGCCGGTTCTGGGCCACCGCGACGCCGGCGCAACAGACACAGTACACCACCATCTTCCACCAGGTTCTGCTCAACCAGATTGCCGGTCACCTGGGCGAGTACGCCGGCGTCAGCTACGTGATGCATGGCGAGACCCCGCAGGGTGAGAACACGCTGGTCGGCACGTCTATCGCCCGGCCCAACCAGCCCACCGTGAACGTGCAGTGGGTGGTGGAGAACTCTGCGGGCGGAATGCGCGTGGTGGACGTGGTGGCCGAGGGCACCAGCCTACGGCTGACCCAGCGCAGCGACTACGCGAGCTTCCTGTCACGCAACGGCAACAGCATTCCGGCGCTGCTGACGGCGCTGCAGAAGCAGTTGGAGGGTTAAGCAAGGCCGGGGCCTCTGCCTCTAGACCCCGCTAAGGACAGTCGTCCTTATACCAACGGCCTTTAATGTTGACCTGTGAAGGAAGGCCAAGGGCTCTG
>CAXTBC010000102.1:0-7040 GCA_964242595.1 uncultured Acetobacteraceae bacterium
GGGCAGAGCCCTTGGCCTTCCTTCACAGGTCAACATTAAAGGCCGTTGGTATTAGCTAACGGATGATGCGCCTCCACCAAAGCCTGCAGCCGTGTGGCCAGAACATGCGTGTAGATCTGCGTGGTGGCGATGTCCGCGTGCCCCAGCAGCAGTTGCAGGCTGCGCAAATCCGCGCCGTGCGCCAGCATGTGGGAGGCAAAGGCGTGGCGCAGCACGTGCGGCGACACTCGGGCGGGATCGATGCCGGCCTGGAGGCACACGTCGCGGAGCACCAGGTCGAACCCCTGCCGGGTCAGCGCGCGACGCGGGTCCCGCCCCGGGAACAGCCAGCGGCTGGCCGGCGCGGCGGCGGCCAGGGCGGCGCAGGCGGCGCGGGCGGCGTCGGCGATCGGCACGATGCGCTCGCGCCCGCCCTTGCCGCGCACGAACAGGATGTCGCCGGTAGCGGCCAGCGCCGCGCGCGGCAAGGCGAGCAGTTCGGAGATGCGCAGGCCGGTGGAGTACAGCACCTCCAGCGCGGCCGCGGCCACGGCGCCGCGCAGGCCGGGCAGGGTGGGTGCTGCGGCCAGCAGCGCGGCCACCTCGGGTTCCGAGAGCAGGCGGGGCAGGGTATGCGGCAGGCGCGGCGCGTCCAGCAGGTCAGTGGGGTCGTCCGGCCGCACGCCGCCGCGGGCCAGGAAGCGGTGGAACTGGCGCAGGCAGGACAGGTGGCGGGCGGCGCTGCGGGCGCCCAGGCCCTCGGCGGCCAGGCTTTGCATGTAGGCGGCCAGGGTGTGGCGATCGGCCGCTGCCACGGCCTGGCCCTGTGCGCTGGCGAACACCTGGAAATGCGCGAGGTCCCGCCCGTAGGCCAGCAGGGTGTTGCGTGCGGCGCCGCGCTCGGCGGCGAGCATCTCTAGGAAGGCTTCGACGTGACGGTCTGGGGTCACGGGAAGAAAGCAGTTCTTTTTTGCAAAAAAGAACCAAAAAACTTTTGACTCCGCTGTCGCGTGCCAGCCCTGGACCATCCGACAGGGAGCAAAAGTTTTTTGCTTCTTTTTTTCAAAAAAAGAAGGCCTTGCTGTTTTGCTAAGGGTGGTTGGAAAACTTGTCGTTGGAAAGCACGTGCTCCACAGGCGCGCGGTGGGCCGGCGGCGGAAACGCGCCGATCACCAGGAAGCCGGCCAGCACGGCCGCCAGGAACAGGGCGAAGATGATGATGAAGAAACGGCTCATCCGGCGCGCTGGTGCCCCCTGGGGATAGGAGGCGTGTGCTGCCGCCTATGTGTTGCTGCGCGCTGTGCTAGCCTTGCCGGCAATGACACGCAACTCAACCCTGCCGGAACCGGGCTGGACACCGCCGCCCGCGGTGCCGCGGCTTGCCTGGGCGGACGGTCGCAGCCTGGTGCTGGTGGGACTGATGGGCGCCGGCAAGACCTCCATCGGCAGGCGGCTGGCGCTGCGGCTGGGCCTGCCGTTCCGCGACGCCGATTCCGAGATCGAGCAGGCGGCCGGCTGCACGGTGGCCGAGCTGTTCGCGCGCCACGGCGAGCCGGCGTTCCGCGAGGGCGAGCGCCGGGTGATACACCGCCTGCTGGCCGGCCCGCCGGTGGTGCTGGCCACTGGCGGCGGCGCGTTCATGGACGCGGAGACCCGCGCGGCGATCCGCGGCCAGGGGGTGAGCATCTGGCTGCGCTGCTCGCTGGCCACGCTGGTGCGGCGCACCGCCGGGCGCGGCCACCGGCCGCTGCTGAACCAGCCCAACCCGGAAGCCGTGCTGGCCGCGCTGATGGCCCAGCGCTACCCCATCTACGCGGAGGCGGACATCGTGGTGCAATGCGGCGAGGACAGTCCGGAGGCGACCACCGGCCGCGTGGCGGCGGCGGTGCGCGGCTTCACGCCGCCGCGCCGCGTAGCGGTGCGGCTCGCGGGCGGCGCCTACGACGTGGTGGTGGGCCACGGCCTTCTGGCGCGGGCGGGGGCGCTGCTGGCCGCCGTGGTGCCGCAGAAGCGCGCCGTGGTGGTTGCCGACGAGACGGTGGCCACGCTGCACCTGCCGGCGCTGCGTGCGGGCCTGGCCGAAGCCGGGTTCGAGGTGCGCGAGGTGCTGGTGCGGCCCGGGGAGGCCGCCAAGTCGCTGGCCGGCTACGGCCGGGTGACGGACGCGTTGCTGGAAGCCGGGGTGGAGCGGCGCACGGCGGTAGTGGCGCTGGGCGGCGGCGTTGTCGGGGACTTAGCCGGGTTCGCGGCGGCCACCGTGCTGCGCGGGCTGCCTTTCGTGCAGGTGCCCACCACGTTGCTGGCGCAGGTGGACAGCAGCGTGGGCGGCAAGACGGGCATCAACACCGCCTACGGCAAGAACCTGCTGGGCGCCTTTCACCAGCCGCGCCTGGTGCTGGCCGACACGGACGTTCTGGCCACCCTGCCGCCGCGCGAGTTGCGGGCGGGCTACGCGGAGATCGTGAAAGCCGGGCTGATCGGCGACGCTGCATTCTTCGCCTGGTGTGAGGCGCACGGGGCGGCGTTGCTGGCGGGCGACGCGGCGGTGCAGGCCGAGGCGGTGGAGCGTGCCTGCGCCTTCAAGGCCCGCGTTGTGGAGGATGACGAGCGCGAGGACCGCGCCGAAGGCGGGCGCGCTCTGCTGAACCTGGGGCACACCTTCGCGCACGCCTTGGAGGCGGAATGCGGCTACACCGGCGAACTGCTGCACGGCGAGGCGGTGAGCCTGGGGCTGGTGCTGGCGTTCAGGCTGTCCATGGCGATGGGCGTGTGTGTGGAGGATGATGCCGAGCGGGTGCGCGCGCACTTGGCGTCGGTGGGGATGCCTTGGCAGTTGTCGTTCCTGGATCGGCAGTTCTCGGCGTCGGCGTTGGTGGTGCACATGCAGCGCGACAAGAAGATGCGTGACGGGCGGCTGGGTTTCGTGCTGGTGCGCGGGGTGGGTGCGGCGTTCACGAGCCGGGACGTGGAGGAGGAGATGGTGGTGGGCGTGCTGCGGGAGGCGGGGTGTGAGGCGTGAGGCTAGAATGCTCGGGCACAATGCAACTTTCTGTTTGACACTGACCGTTTTGAGGGACGCAAGCCCTTCTTTTTTGAAAAAAAGAAGCAAAAACTTTTGTCCCTGTGCTGTGTCAGCGATCTTGATTTTTCCTGCAGTACCGAGGCTGTTCAGATGCGGGAAGCAAAAGTTTTTTGGTCTTTTTTTCAAAAAAGGATTGCTTGCTTTAGGTGAGTCAGCCTCAACCCGGGTTGGCATGAGAACCTCATTTAGGATGGTGACGTGCGTGCCAGTTCTCTGGACTGGCAAGCTGGATGGTGGGCGCGTGTGATGGCGATCTTATCGTAGTTCTGCGAGGCGTCTATTACGGCCGAACAAGGAGAAGGCGCGCTCGACCACAAGCAGGCAACGCGCCGACCGCCGCCGACCTTCCACGAACAAGCCCTCTTGCTTCCACTCCCAAACAGCCGGTCACGCGCCAGATGTACGATCGCCCGCTCGGAGCGGTGACATCACGCCGGAGGCCGCCATTCATGCCAAACCCTGTCCAGTCTGCCCTGCGCGCGGTGATGGAGCGCGGCGTGGACTACGTGGCGGCGTTCAACAAAAAGCGGTTGCCGAAAGGCGACAGCCCGTTTCTCGTCGGCGTCCACACGCCGATGCGGTCGGAACTGACGCTCGAACATCTGGCTGTCGCCGGATCGATCCCCGCCGGGCTTGCCGGACGATACTTGAAGATGGGAGCCAACCCCGTCAGCGCGGACCCGGCGGGTCACCACTGGTTTCTCGGCGACGGCATGGTGCACGGCCTGGCTATCAAGGACGGCGAGGTCCTCTGGTACCGCAACCGCTGGATCGGGTCGCGCCTGGCCGCGGCGGCACTCGACCGGGCGCCCGCGCCAGGGCCGCGCAGGGGGCGCAACGACACGGTGAACACGAACGTGGTCGACATCGGTGGACGAGCGTTCGCCCTGGTCGAAGCTGGAAGTTTTCCCGTGGAATTGTCCGAGACGCTGGAGGCGCAGCGCTACAATCCGTTCGACGGAACGCTCGCCGGTTCCTTCACCGGCCACCCACACCGCGATCCGCTGACCGGCGAGCACCACGCGATCGCCTATGACGGCAACATCTGGGATGCCGTCCGCCACGTCGTCGTCTCGGATTCCGGCAGCGTGGTCCGCGACATGCCGATCGCCGTCCAGCATGGCCCCTGTATCCACGACTGCGCCTTCACGGCGCGGTTCGCCATTGTGCTTGACTTGCCAGTGACCTTCTCGATGCGCGCCGTGCTAGGCGGTCATGATTTCCCGTTCCGCTGGAATCCGGCTCATCAAGCCCGCGTGGGCCTTCTACCACGGCAAGCCGACCCCACCGACATCGTGTGGTGCGATCTCGACCCGTGCTTCGTCTTCCACGTGGCCAACGCCTTCGACGCGGAGGATGGCCAGGTAATCCTCGACGTCATCGCCTACCCCACGATGTTCGCCTCGGGCCTCGGTCGGCTCGATGCGCTCGGGCAGTTCGAGCGCTGGACCGTGGACCCCGCACAGCGACGAGTCGAACGTCGCGTGATCGACGGCACGCCGCAGGAGTTTCCGCGCGTCGACGAGCGCCGCTTCGGCAGGCGCTACCGTTACACCTACACGGTGTCCGTGCCCGCCGACGGCAACACGCAGCTCGCCGGTGCCACGCAGGTCTACAAGCACGACCTCGACACCGGCGATCGGCGCGTACACGATTTCGGCCCGGAGCGCGTTCCCGGTGAGTTCATCTTCGTGCCGGACAGTGCCGGGTCGGAGGAGGACGAAGGTTGGCTCGTCGGGCTGGTCATCAACACCGCCAACGACACGACGGATTTCGTGGTTCTCGACGCGCAAGCCTTCGAGTCGGCGCCGGTGGCCACGGTTCACCTGCCGCACAGGATACCGCCGGGGTTTCACGGTAACTGGTTTCCGTTTGTGTGACGATGCATCGACCCATCTTGGGCAACTGCGGAAGGAAGGCCTTCTTTTTTAAAAAAAGAAGCAAAAAACTTTTGCTGCTGCGCTGTTTCAGTCGCCTTGGCATGTCCTGCACCGATCGAACTGCAACTCAGCGTAAGAAGTGAAAGTTTTTTGGTCCTTTTTTTCAAAAAGGACTACTTGCTTTCTATCGGACGGCCGCCGTGGCGATCCAGCACGTAGAGGTAACCGTTGGTGAACATCAGCAGCAACTGACGCGTGCTCAACATCACCGCGCTTGCACAGCCCTTGCCGCCGTCGTCGAACACCGGCGTCTCCTTTGCCCCGAAGCTGCGCGCGATGACGGTCTTGGGCAGTATCAGCCTTGCGATGGTCTGGCCGCCCCAGATGTCGTGTTGCAACGCGTCGGTGCTGACGTTCGTGACGGCCGCGTGCGAAATCCCGCAGGTGCCGTCGGCGTCCTTCACCGCGTCGGCTCCCCAATCAACGCGGGTCCGTAGCAGCTTGTGGAAATCGCCCCCGGTGGCTGCGTCGCTGGCGCCGACCATGCGGCTGACCACCCACGACCCCCGGAAGTCGGCCGGTGTCGCAGCACGGGCCGCTTGCACGGCGATCAGGGCGAAGCCGACGGCCAGGAGGGGTTTCAAGGACGCGGTTCCGGCGCGGCGAACGGCAAGGCTTCGCGTTCGCGCCGTTTTGCCAGGCCGGGGCTGTATTGCGGCGGCCCCACCGGGCGTCCGTGTGAGTCGTGACGATGGGTGTACATACGCTGCCGCATCTCCGCCCACACGCCGGCATCGTTGTTGCGGTTGGCCTGGGCGGTGATCGGCGCCGCGCCCGTGGCACCGAGGTTGAACGAGGTGGGGACCAGCGCGTCGAACTGGTCCTGCGTGAGCGCGCGGTCGGTGACCTGGCTCCTTACCGCGGCTTCGGCGGCGTGGACCCGGTTCTGGAACGTGGCTTCGTTGCCTTCGGTGTCGGGCGGCTGCGCGAGTTCGGCTGCCGAACACGGGCCGGCATGCACGAGGATGCCTGTACCCACGGTGCAGTTGTTCGCGGTGTCGTTGTAGGCGCCGCCACCGTTGCGCTGCCCTTCGCTGGCGCGCAGGGCAGCGAGCCGGGCGGCGCTGATGCTGAGGTTGGCGTTCGGGTTGGCCTGGGGCGCGTTGGCCGCCGGCGTCCGGGTGGGCCGTGGTGGAACGGCCATGGCTCCCTCGATCGTTGCCTCGAGCAAACAAGACGACCGGCCCGCGCCGGAGTTGCGTGGCGGGTCATTCCAGTCGGAACGTTGCCACCAGCACGTCTCGGTAGGCCGGCAGCCCCGCCACCAGCGGCTCGATGGCGGTGACGCCGTGGTAGACCCGCCCGTCGTCGGTCAGGGCCGCTTCCATCGGCGTCTCCAGCGTAAAGCTGCCCAAGGGGCGCTTTTGTAGGTCGTGGATCGAGGTCACGCCGCTCGCCACGTTCTCGCGGCGCACCAGCAGCACCAGCACCCAGTCCACGCCGTCACGGTGCAGGCCTTCGGGCGTGGGCTGGCCCAGCTCGCCGGGGCGGGCCTCGATGCGGAATTGGTGCACCTCCACGTGCCAGGCGGCGGGGCGGGTGGCGGCGGGCGTGCAGGCGTTGAACAGGGTGAAGCAGGTGCGCAGGATGGCGCGCAGCGCCGGGTGTTCGGCGATGGCGGAGGCTACGGGTTCGAACCAGCGGGCCAGGCCGCCGTTCAGCGCGTTGTAGTCGCGGCTCTGGTAGTGCGGCTGGTGGGGTTTGCGCCTGATCGCGGCCGCATCCACCGAGAACGCCGCGTGGCGCCGGCGGCGGTAGCGGCCGCCATCGGCCATGTAGGTGTCCACTCCCAGATCGTTCCAGCTGGCGGCGAACGCGGCCCAGCCGGACAGGCCTGCCTGCGCCAGCACGGCTTCGAACGCGCCGGCAGCCACGTGGGCGTAGCCTTGCTGTGCCAGTTCGGCTTCGATCTCCGCCAGGCCCTGCATTTTTATGGACGTCCTTGGCTGGGTCGTTTTGAAGGAAGAAAGGCCTTCTTTTTTGAAAAAAAGAAGCAAAAAACTTGGGGCTGGCCTAGATAAGCATTGGTTTAATCCGGC
>CAXTBC010000103.1:0-6483 GCA_964242595.1 uncultured Acetobacteraceae bacterium
CGCCTGGGCCAGGCGCGCCTGTGCGTCCGCCCAGGCGGCGTCCGGGTCCGTGCCAGGGGCCGGGTAGATGGGGGCGGCCAGCGTCAGCTCGTCGCGCACGTTGTCGAACACCGCGAACAGGGTGGGGCGCAGCAGCACGGCTTCGGGCAGGCCGAGCTCGTCCGGCGTGGTGCCGGGCAGGCGTTCCATCAGCCGCACCATGTCGTAGCCCAGGTAGCCGACCAGGCCGCCGATCATCGGCGGCATGCCGGCGGGCAGCTCAAGGTGCGTCTCGGCGATCAGCGCGCGCAGGCTTTCCAGCGCCGGGCGGGAATCTGCGGCGAACGCGTGCGGTGCCGCGCGGGCATGGCGGTTCACCTCGGCCACGCCGTCGCGGCAGCGCCAGATCAGGTCCGGCGCCATGCCGATCACCGAGTAGCGGCCGCGCGCCGAGCCGCCCTCGATGCTCTCAAGAAGAAAGGCGTTCGGCTGGCCGGCTGCCAGCTTGAGGAAGGCGGCGACCGGCGTGGTAAGGTCCGCGACCCCGCGCCAGAACGCGACCCGCGCGGCGGCTTGCGCGCCGCTCACTCGCCCGGCTGGGTCACGAGGTTCTGGATCACCTGCGGCCGGATCACCGGCCTGGCCGCGTCGCGCACGGCGGTGGCGTAGAGCTGCAGGTAGTCGTCGTGCAGGGCGCGCACCAGGCCGTCATGCGCTTGGCGCATCCCCGTCGCGTCCGCCTTGGGATCGGCGGGCAGCACCTCGGCCAACTGGCCGACGACGAAGCCGGCGTTGGTCTCGACCATCGTCGCCTCGTTCGGCTTGAGCGTGAACAGCGTGTGGGCCAGCTCGGCGGGCACGCTGCCGGCTGGCTGGTCGCGCTGCAAAGGCGGCGTGCGGCTCACCAGCAACCCGGTGCCCCAGGCGGCGCTGGTCAGGCTCTGGCCTGACTTGACCAGTGCCAGGACGCGCGCGGCCTCGGTCTCCTGGCCGTGGCGCACCTGGTCGCGCTGCCAGTCCTGCAGCACGCGAGGGCGCACGTCCTCGAACTTCGCACGGGCCGGCGGGGTGATGGCGTCCACGCTGACGGCGTACCAGACGTGGTCCGGCCCCTCGGTGGGCTGGATGGGATCGCCCTTGGCCATCTTGAACGCGGCGTCGATGATCGCCTGGCGTGCCGCGCCTGCGGCGGGGATCGGCGCCGGCGTGCCGTCCAGCGTCATGCCCTGGGCGTCCAGCGAGCCCTCGGCGGCGGCCGCACCCAAATCGGCCGGCACCTCGTCGATCTTGGCGCCGCCGGCGAACAGGTCCTGCAGTTTCTGGGCCCGGGCGTCGATCAGGTCCTGCGCCTTTTCGGCCGCCGCCTTGCCGCGGATGGTGTCGCGCAACTGCTCGAATGTCGGGTTGCGGGCGGGCGTGATGGCGGCAACGCGCAGCACGTAGCTGCCTAGCGGCTCGGTGATCGGGCCCACCACGGCGTCCTGGGCAGCGGCAAAGGCGGCGCGGGCCAGCTCTGGCGAGGGCACCTCCTTGGCGGTGGCGTCGTCCAGCGACACGGCGGTGGCGCCGTCCTGCTTGGCCGCGGCCTGGATCGCCGCCCAGCTCGCGCCGGACTTCCACTGCGCGGCCAGCTTGGTCGCTTCCGCCGCCGAACCGGTGGTGATCACCTGCAGCGAGCGCTTCTCTGGCGTCACGTAGTCCGCCCTGTGCTGCGCGAACCAGGCCTGCAGCTCGGCGTCGGGCACGGCCAGGCTGCGGCCGATGCTGTCGGGCGAGAGGATGACGGCCTTGATGTGGCGGTACTCCGGCGCGGTGTAGCGGCCCGCGTTGTTGTCGTAATAGCGCCGCAGCACTGCTTCGGGCGGCGCCGGCGGTAGCGGGTGGCCGGCGAAGGGCAGGCTCAGCAGGTCGGCCCGGCGGCGCTCGTAAAGGTAGCGGAACACCAGGCCGGTCAGCAGCTCGGACGGGCCGGCGGAGGCGCCCACGCTTTGCAGCAGCTGGTTCTGCGCGATGTCGGCGCGCATCAGGTCGAGGAAGCGGGCCTCGGTGAGGTTGTTGCTGGCCAGCGCGGACAGCAGCATCGGGCGGCTGAACCGGCCGTCGGTGCCCTGGAACTCGGGCAGGGCGAACACCGCCTGGCGGAGCGCGTCGTCCGGCACGGCGATGCCCAGGCTGCGCACCTGCGCGGCCAGGGCTTCCTGGGTGACCAGCTTCTGGATTGTCTGCCCGGCCACCTGGAGGCGCAGTTGCGGCGAGGCTGCGTTGGGGTCCGGCATCCGCTCGGAGACGCGACGCAGATTGCCCTGGAACTCGGCCATGAATTGCTGGGCGGTGATGTCGTGGCCTTCGACGGTGGCCACGGCGCCGCCGCTGCCGCCCAGGTTGCGCACCACGTCGGAGATGCCCCAGGAGGCGAACGAGACGACGAGGATAAGGAAGAAGACGCGCGCCGGCCAGGTGCCGGCGAATCTGCGGAAGGAGGCGAGCATTCAGGAACCCTGGGGTGAACAGCGCGCACCATAAGGGCGGGCGGCGGGACAGGCAAAGCCGGGCGGCCCATTTTGAAAAACAGGCGGAAACTCCTATGCCTCGGGAAGGTGCGCCGGGGGACAGATGCGTCAGCTGATTGCGGGCAATTGGAAGATGAACGGGCTGACTGGCGAGGCGGCGAGCCTGGCTGCCGCCTTGCGTGACGAGGCGGACGGGCTCGCCTGCGACCTGCTGGTCTTCCCGCCGGCCACCCAGATCGGCCTGGTGGCCGACATGCTGGGCGGGACGCAGGTGGGGGTGGGCGGCCAGGACTGCGCGGCCGACGCCAGCGGCCCGCACACCGGCGACATCTCCGCCGAAATGCTGGCCGATTGCGGCTGCAGCGCGGTGATCCTGGGCCATTCCGAGCGCCGGCAGGACCACGGCGAGACGGACGCCCAAGTGCGCGCCAAGGCGCTAGCGGCGGCGCGCGCCGGGCTGCTGGCCATCGTGTGCGTGGGCGAGACGGAGGCCGAGCGCGACGCCGGCCAGGAGAGCGCGGTGGTGGGACGGCAGGTGGCCGCCAGCTTGCCAGACGGGTTTGCCGGCGTGGTGGCCTATGAGCCGATCTGGGCCATCGGCACCGGGCGGACGCCGGGGGTGGCCGACGTGGAGGCGGTGCATCGCCACATCCGGGCCGCGCTGGTGGACCGGCTGGGCGAAGCGGGGCGGGGCCTGCGCATCCTGTATGGCGGCTCGGTGAAGCCGGAGAACGCGGCTTCCCTGCTGGCCGTGGCCGAGGTGGGCGGCGCGCTGGTTGGCGGGGCTTCGTTGCAGGCGGACGGCTTTTTGGCGATCGCGCGGGCGGCGAAGGATTGAAAGCTCGAGGTTCTCTGTCCCTGGTGCTGCGGTTGGGAGTCTTGACCTGTAAATAAGCATGGGGCTCTGCCCCAAACCCCGCTGGGGCCTCGAGGCCCCAGACCCCCATCTGTTTAGAATCTCTTACAAATGGGTTCTAAGGATTTATCCTTAGGGGGGTCCAGGGGCAGAGCCCCTGGCCTTCCTTCCGAGCCTGCGGCGCTAGGGCAGGGCGCAGGCCGGCTTTCCCTTTCCATTTAGCCCTCCCTTCTATAGAACGCCGCCTTTCATCCTAGGCCGCGCCATGCTCGCTCTCGCCACCCTCACGCCCGTGCTGCGCGTGCTGCACCTGTTCATCACGCTCGCCATGATCGGGGTGGTGCTGATCCAGCGAAGCGAGGGCGGTGGCCTGGGAATCGGGTCCAGCCAGGGCATGGGCGCGTTCATGAGCGGACGCGGCACGGCCAACCTGTTGACGCGCACCACGGCGATCCTGGCGGCGATGTTTTTCGTGATCTCCCTGAGCCTGGCGCTGCTCAACAAGGGCACCGGCGGCGTTGGGCGGGACATCCTGGCGGTGCCGCTAGCCGCGGCGGCTCCCGCGTTGGCCGGCTCCTCCGACAAGCCCGTGCGAGCGCCTGCCCGGCCGGCGGCGCCCGCGCCCAAAGTTCCGCAGAAGTGAGCGGGCTGGCTTCGGCCAGCTCGCCGGCGGTGCACGACGCGGACGTGGTGGTGGTAGGCGCCGGTGTGGCCGGACTGGCCGCCGCCGGCGCGCTGCGGGCTGCCGGCCGCCGCGTGGAGCTGATCGAAGCGGGCGGGCGCATCGGCGGGCGCGCCTTCACCGACCATCCGGCCGCCCTGGGCGGCCAGGCCTTCGACCACGGCGCGCAGTGGCTGCACGCGGCGCACCGCAACCCGCTGCTGGAGCTGGCCCAGGCGCGCGGCGAGGCGGTGCACCCGGACACGCCGTGGGACGAGCGGATGCACATGGTGGACGCGCCGGGCCGGCCGGCGGACGTGGCGGCCTACGGGGCGGCCGAGACGGCATGGCATGACACGGTAACCGCCCGCCTGGCTTCCGGCCCTGATTGCAGCCTGGCCGACGCTGCCGCCGCGGTGGCCGGCGATCGCTGGACGGCCACGATCGAGACCTGGGAAGGGGCCATCATCGCCGCGGGCGACGCGACCGATCTGAGCCTGGCCGACTGGCACGCCAACGCGCTGGACGGCGAGAACTACGTGGCACCCGGCGGGCTGGGCGCGCTGGTGGGACGGCTGCTCGCCACACCGGCCAGGCTGGGGGTGCACGTGCTGGCGCTGCATGCCGAGGGGGGCGGCGTGCGCGTGGAGACCAGCGCTGGCACGCTGCGCGCCGCCGCCGCCATCCTGACAGTATCCACGGGCGTGTTGCGGGCCGAGGCGATCGCGTTCACGCCGGGGCTGCCGCTTGCGGTGCTGGCCGCCCTGGACGGGCTGCCGATGGGCCTGCTGAGCAAGATCGTGCTGCGCGCGGCCGGCGCGGACCGGCTGGGGCTGGCGCCGGGCACCGGCGCCTTCCGCCGCGTGGCGGCGCGCGGCGTGCCGTTCCTCTCGGCCGCCTTCTGGGCCGACGGCAGCGACCTGGCGGTAGGTTTCGTGGGCGGTGCCGCCGCCTGGGACGTGGCGGCCGATCCGGACCGGGCCGGCGCGTTCATGCGTGCCGAGATCGCGGCCATGCTCGGCGCCGACGTGTCGCACGCCTTTGCCCCCGGCCAGTTCACCACCACCTGGGGCACCGACGCGCTGTTCCGCGGCGCCTACGCCTACGCGCGCCCCGGCCAGGCCGGCGCCAGGGCCGCGCTGGCGGTGCCGCTGTGGGACGGCCGGCTGCATTTGGCGGGCGAGGCGGTGGCGCCGGACGGCCTGGCCGGGACCGTGGCGGGCGCGTACCGCAGCGGCGCGATCGCGGCCCAACGCGTGCTGGACGGGTTCACGCGCGCGCCGCTTGCGGTGTAGAAGGATCGCCCATGACGCGGTTCGTATTCATCACCGGCGGCGTGGTGTCCTCCCTGGGCAAAGGCATCGCCAGCGCGGCGCTGGCCGCACTCCTGCAGGCGCGCGGCTACCGTGTGCGGCTGCGCAAGCTCGATCCCTATCTTAACGTCGATCCTGGAACGATGAGCCCGTATCAGCACGGCGAGGTGTTCGTCACCGACGACGGGGCGGAGACCGACCTCGACCTCGGCCACTACGAACGTTTCACCGGCGTGGCGGCCACGAAGTCCGACAACGCGACGACAGGGCGCATCTACTCCGAGGTGATCGCGCGCGAACGGCGCGGCGACTACCTGGGAGCGACGGTGCAGGTGATCCCGCACATTACCGACGCGATCAAGGACGCGATCGTGCGCGAGACGGACGACCTGGATTTCTGCCTGATCGAGATCGGCGGCACGGTGGGCGACATCGAAAGCCTGCCGTTCCTCGAAGCCATCCGCCAGCTCGGCAACGAGCTGGGGCCGGAGCGCACGATGTTCGTCCACCTCACGCTGGTGCCGTACATCCCCAGCGCGGGCGAGCTGAAGACCAAGCCGACGCAGCATTCGGTGAAGGAGCTGCTCAACGTCGGCATCCAGCCGCAGATGCTGCTGTGCCGCTGCGACCGGCCGATCCCTGAGAACGAGCGCCGCAAGATCGCCAGCTTCTGCAACGTGCGCCCCAGCGCCGTGGTGCCCGCGCTGGACGCTGACACCATCTACGCCGTGCCGATCAGCTACCACGAGCAGGGCATGGACCGCGAGGTGCTGCGCCATTTCGCGCTGCCGTTCGAGGCGGCGCCGGACATCGACCGCTGGCAGCGCATCGTCAACATCGTGCGCGCGCCGGAAGGCGAGGTGCGCATCGCCATCGTCGGCAAGTACATCAACCTTCTCGACAGCTACAAGAGCCTTGCCGAGGCGCTGGCGCATGGCGGGATCGCCAACCGGGTGAGGGTGAAGCTCGACTGGGTGGACAGCCAGGTGTTCGAGACGCCGGACGCGGTGAGCCGGCTGGAAGACGTGCACGGCATCCTGGTGCCCGGCGGCTTCGGCGAACGCGGCACGGAAGGCAAGATCGCCGCCGTGCGTTTCGCGCGCGAACGCCGCATCCCGTTCTTCGGCATCTGCTTCGGCATGCAGATGGCGGTGATCGAGTGCG
>CAXTBC010000104.1:0-6263 GCA_964242595.1 uncultured Acetobacteraceae bacterium
CCTGGCGTTCGACTTCCACAAATGGGCGCAGGTGCCCTACGACGCCGGCTGCGTTCTGGTGCGCGACCCGGCGCTGCACATCGCCACCTTCGCCCAGTCGCTCGCCTACCTCACCCATGCCGAGCGCGGCCTGGCCGGCAACCCGCCCTGGCCACGCGACCTGGGGCCGGACCTCTCGCGCGAGTTCCGTGCGCTGAAGGTGTGGATGACCCTGCGCGCCTACGGGACAGAGGGGCTGGCGCGCGTAGTGGAGAACGGTTGCGTGGTGGCGCAGCATTTGGCCGCCCGCATCCGCCGCGAGCCGGCACTGGAGCTGCTCGCACCCGTGGCGCTGAACATCGTGTGTTTCCGGGCGGTAGGCGTAGACGACGCCGCAAACCGCGAGATCGTGGCCGACCTGCAGGAGGCCGGCATCGCCGCTCCGTCCACCACGGTGATCGGCGGCAGGCTGGCGATACGCGCCGCCCTGTTCAACCACAGGACTACGGCCGCTGACGCCGACGCCTTGGTCGACGGCGTGCTCGGTTGCCTGCGCCGGCGAACGGCCATGGTGGTGTAAGGCAAGGCAAGCAGTTCTTTTTTGAAATAAAGAACCAAAAACTTTTGCTCCGTCGGGTGCGCGTCGTCGAGGCATGCGCTTCAGCCGTCCGCGACAGCGCAAGCAAAAGCTTTTTGCTTCTTTTTCTCGAAAAAGAAGGCCTTCTTCCTTCTCTCGAACACCAGCGACGCGCCTCCGGCCATTCGGGATGGCACGGAACCAGAGTAGACAAACGCCTGCTACCTTCGGAGTCCTCCACACGTGAAACGCGCCCTCCTCCTCTGCACTGCCCTGGCCGCCCCCGCCTACGCCCAGCAGCCGCAAGCGCAGCCGCAGCCACTGGCCTACCCGCCCGCTATCCCTGCCCCGCAGGATGTGCCGTTCCCCGGCACCATCACCCTGGGCGTGGACGTCACCGACCTCGCCCGCCACGTGGTTAGCGTGCACGAGACGATCCCGGTGCAGAAGGCCGGCGACGTGGTGCTGCTGTATCCCGAGTGGGTGCCGGGCGACCACGGCCCTACCGGCCCGCTAGCCGCCCTGGCCGGGCTGGAGTTCCACGCCGGCAGCCAGAGCCTGACCTGGGCGCGCGACACGGTGAACGTGCACGCCTTCCATGTGACCGTGCCGCAGGGCAACACCACCCTGGACGTGAGCTTCCAGTACCTCTCGCCGCCCACCCACAGGGAGGGCAGGGTGGAGATGACGCCGGACATGGTCGACCTCGCCTGGAACGAGCTGGCGCTGTATCCGGCCGGCGTGTTCACCCGCAACATCGCCGTCTCGCCCAGCCTGACTCTGCCGAAATCCTGGCATTACGCCACTGCGCTGGACACCGAGGCGGCCGGCGACGGCCACGCCCAGTTCAAGACCACCACGTTTAACACGCTCGTCGACTCGCCGTTCTACGCCGGCCGCTACTCGGCCCGGATCGACCTGGCACCGGGTGCCGCGGTGCCGGTGCACCTCAACGTGTTCGCCGACCGCCCGCAGGACCTGGTGATGACGCCGGACCAGCTCGCCCACCACCGCGCGCTGGTGGCGCAGGCGCGGCTGCTCTACGGCGCGCAGCATTACGCACATTACGACTTCCTGTTCGCGCTGAGCGACCAGCTCGGCGGCGTCGGTCTGGAACACCACCAGTCCAGCGAGGACGGCGTGGACCGCGGCTACTTCACCGAATGGGACAAGACCGCCGCCGACCGCGACCTGCTGCCGCACGAGTACACCCACTCCTGGAACGGCAAGTTCCGCCGCCCGGCCGATTTGTGGGCGCCCAACTTCAACGTGCCGGAACGCGACAGCCTGCTATGGGTCTATGAAGGCCAGACGCAGTTCTGGGGCCAGATCCTGGCCGCACGCTCCGGCCTGTGGAGCAAAGAGCAGATCCTCGACGCGATCGCGCTGGACGCCGACAGCGAACAGAACGCCGCCGGGCGGGTGTGGCGGCCGCTGCAGGACACCACCAACGACCCGATCATCAACGAGCGCCGCCCGCAGTCCTGGCACAGCTGGGAGCGGCAAGAGGATTACTACACCGAAGGCCTGCTAATCTGGCTGGATGCCGATTCGCTGATCCGCGAACAGACCCACGGCGCCAAGTCGCTCAACGACTTCGCCCACGCCTTCTTCGGCGTGGATGACGGCAGCTTCGTGGTGCTGCCCTACAAATTCGAGGACGTGGTCGCCACCCTGAACGGCGTCATGCCGTACGATTGGGCCGGCTTCCTGCGCACCCGCCTGGACCGGCGCGGCCCCGGCGCGCCGCTGGACGGCATCAAGCGCGGCGGCTACCGCCTCGTCTACACCGACGAGCCTTCCGACTTCGAGAAGAGCGCCAACGCACGGCGCAAATTCCACGATTACACGGACTCGATCGGGCTCGCGGTGGACGGCGAGAGCCCGGACATCGTCGCCGTGGAGTGGGGCAGCCCGGCCTGGCGCGCCGGCCTGGTGAAGGGCGGCAAGATCATCGCCGTCAACGGCCTGGCCGTCGACGACACCAACAACCTGGCCAGCGCCATCAAGCTGGCGCACGCGGACAAGGCGCCGATCGAGCTTCTGGTGCAGGACGACCTGCATTTTCGCACGATACAGATCCCGTACCACGACGGGCTGCGCTACCCGCATCTCGAGCGGGTGGCTGGCACGCCGGCGCTGCTGGACGACCTGATCGCGCCGCTGAAGTGATCGCCTCGCCTTGCACGGGGGTCTGCCGGATCGACCCCCGTGCGGGCGTTTGCGAGGGGT
The DNA here is from genome assembly GCA_964242595.1 of uncultured Acetobacteraceae bacterium. GTDB lineage: Bacteria > Pseudomonadota > Alphaproteobacteria > Acetobacterales > Acetobacteraceae > BOG-908. Next base: position 2,789 of record CAXTBC010000104.1, read on the forward strand.
GCTCGCGGACTCTGGACGAGATCGCCGGGTGGGGAAGCATGAGCGAGGAGCAACGCTCCGCGGTGGTGGCTGAGCTGGCAGAAAGGAAGCAAGCAAGCGCGTTCTTTTTCGAGAAAAAGAACCAAAAAGCTTTTGTCCCCTAGGCTGGACTGCGGAGGCATGTTTCCTAGCGCGTCGGGCGTTCCGGTAGAGAGCATCGCGCACATCATCCAGGTGGCGCTCACGCCCGTGTTCCTGCTGTCTGGCATCGGCACGCTGCTCAACGTGTTCAACACGCGCCTCGCGCGCGTCTCGGACCACGCCGAACACGCCAACACCCTGCTGAAAACCTGCGCGCCCGAAGAGGTTTTCGTGCTGCGCGCCCACCTGCGCCGCCTGCGCCGCCGCACTGTGGCGCTCGACGTCGCCATCGCGCTGGCCGCTCTCGGCGGTGCCGCAACCTGCGGTGCCGCCTTCGTCCTGTTCGTGGGCGTGCTGCGGGACCTTGCCACCTCAACCCTGCTCTTCGTCCTGTTCGGCGCCTCGCTCGGCTGCACCGTGGGCTCGCTGGCCGCCTTCATCGGCGACAGCCTGCTCGCCTGGCACGGCCTGCAACGCGAGGGCAACCTGCCGCACGCGAAGGCGCCTTGAGGTGGTGACCGTTTTTTTGCGTCGGTGTTAGGCCACTTTGGGCTGACCCTTGCGAAGGAAGGAAGGAAGGCCTTCTTTTTTGAAAAAAAGAAGCAAAAAACTTTTTGTCCCTGCGCTCTATCGGCGGTCTTGAACTACTCTGCGGCACCCGGCTGTTTCCGATGCGGGAAGCAAAGTTTTCTGGTTCTTTTTTCAAAAAAGGACTGCTTGCTGCGCTATCGCAAATAGCCGAACGCACTCCCTACCGCCCCAGCCGCACCCCACCCCGCCCGTCCACCACAACCACCCGGTCCGGCCCGCCGCCCTGCAGCACCACCGCCAGCCGGTCGCCCAACCCCGCCACGCCCACGATCCGCGTGCCGGCCGGCTGGTCCAGCGTGACCGTCGCCGGCACCGCCCCGTGGCCGCCCATCCGCCCCACGATGGTCACCGCCACCACCGCCACGCCGGCCACGATCAGCACGCCCATCCCCACCACCAGCCCCAGCATCGCGCGCATTGTCCGCCCAGACCTCCTATGTGTCGGGCAGCATGCCCGAACCTTTCCGCCTCATCGCTCCGCCCGAAGCCGCCGGCCAGCGCGCCGACCGCTTCCTGGCCGAAGCCATCGGCACCCTAACCCGGTCCCGCCTGAAAACCTTCATCGAGGCTGGACGGGTCACGCGGGACGGCACCGTGCTCTCGCAGCCGGCCGACCCCGTGCGGCCCGGCAGCGCCTACGAGGTCACCCCGCCCGACCCTGTCGCCGCCACGCCGCAGCCGCAAGCCATCCCCTTCACCATCCTGCACGAGGATCGCCACCTGATCGTGCTGGACAAGCCGGCCGGCCTGGTGGTGCACCCCGCGCCGGGCCACGAGGACGGCACCCTGGTCAACGCGCTGCTCGCGCATTGCGGCGACCAGCTTCCCGGCATCGGCGGCGAGCGGCGCCCCGGCATCGTCCACCGCCTGGACCGCGACACCTCCGGCGTCATGGTCGTCGCCAAGACCGAACAGGCGCTCGTCACCCTCTCGGCCGCGTTCGCCGCCCGCGCCATCGAGCGGGCCTACACCGCCCTGGTCTGGGGCATCCCGGCCACGCCGACCGGCGAGATCGAAGGCGCCATCGGCCGGGACCCGCGCGACCGCAAGCGCATGGCGCTGGTGACCCGCGGCGGCAAGCCGGCGCTCACCCGCTATCGCACCCTGACCGTCCACCACGCCGCCGCCAGCCTGCTGCAATGCAACCTGGCCACCGGCCGAACCCACCAGATACGCGTCCACCTCTCGTCCGCTGGCCACCCCGTGGTGGGCGATCCCGTCTACCTCCGCCGCACCCCCGCGATCAGCCGCGCCGTGCCCGAGCCGGGCAGGGGACTGCTGCTGGACTTCCCCCGCCAGGCCCTGCACGCCGCCACGCTGGGTTTCCGCCACCCCGCCACCGGCCACGAGATCCGGTTCGAAACGCCGCTTCCTGCTGATTTTACGGCTTTGTTGGCGGCGATCTCATAAGCTGAGCCACGTTCACACCAGCGTGATAAACGTTGCGCTACCCTCACCATTGTTGACAGGACTTGCCAGGTCCGGTATGGATTTCATGTCGAAGCAGCGGGCGTGTTGCCTCGGCGAGCGCTTCCGCCGGGTCGCCTGTTCAGGGACCGGGTGGCCAGCGTGATAACGTCCTCGCGCTCCACAGCGGAACCTGGAAACCGCATGCCGCACTGCGCCGTAGAGGGCAGTAGCCGGATGCCGTTGCCGGACAGATTAGGAGCCGTTTCCATGGCTGCAGCTTTTGTCAACGTTGCCCCAGAGGGCAACCTCTCCCGCTATCTGCAGGAGATACGCAAGTTTCCGATGCTGACGCCCGAGGAGGAGCTCTCGCTCTCCCACGCCTGGCGTGACAGCGAGGACATGAAGGCGGCCCACAAGCTCGTCACCTCCCACCTTCGTCTCGTCGCCAAGATCGCCATGGGCTACCGCGGCTACGGCCTGCCGGTAGGTGAGCTGATCAGCGAGGGCAACGTCGGCATGATGCAGGCGGTCAAGCGTTTTGATCCGGACCGTGGGTTCCGTTTGGCCACTTATGCCATGTGGTGGATCCGTGCCGCCATTCAGGAATACATCCTGCACAGCTGGTCGCTCGTGAAGATGGGCACCACGGCGGCGCAAAAGAAGCTGTTCTTCAACCTGCGCCGGCTGAAGGGCCAGATGCAGGCCATCGAGGACGGCGACCTGCGCCCTGAGCACGTGGCCAAGATCGCGACCACACTCGGCGTGCCGGAACAGGACGTGGTCAGCATGAACCGCCGCCTGGCCGCCCCCGACCACAGCCTGAACGCCCCGGTTCGCGCGGATAGCGAGGGCGAGTGGCAGGATTGGCTGGTCGACGACGGCGAGAACCAGGAGAGCGAGCTTGCCGAGCGCGAGGAGCTCACAGGCCGCAAGGCCCTTCTCGGCGGCGCGCTCACCACGCTAAACGACCGCGAGCGACACATCCTTATTGAACGCCGCCTCAAGGACAACCCCACGACGCTGGAGGAGCTTTCCCAGCAGTACAATATTAGCCGCGAGCGCGTGCGGCAAATCGAGGTACGTGCGTTTGAGAAGCTGCAAAAGGCGATGAAGACCCAGGTGGTCGAACGCCGTATGGCGATGGCCGCCTGACACCGACGGCCCTGGCTGGCATTATGTTGCTGGCGGGGCCGAAATCCTACCTACAATCAGGCATGGGGCTCTGGCCCAAACCCTACTGGGCTTGGATGCTGCACATCTGATTGATAGCTTTTCTTGTAAACACGTTAGAACTTAGCCTTAGAGCGGGATGTGATGGGTCCGAGTCGGCGGGGGATTCCCAAATCGGCTGATG
>CAXTBC010000105.1:0-5911 GCA_964242595.1 uncultured Acetobacteraceae bacterium
GGGGTCTGGGGCCTCGAGGCCCCAGCGGGGTTTGGGGCAGAGCCCCATGCTTGCGTCGCGCGTCAAGGCTCCAGGCCATAATTGACCCTCACCGGACTAGTACAGGCCCCGTCAGCCGGCCCGCAACGCCAAACAGAACGTCATTCCGTCGCCACAACGTCGGTTAGCACCACCTCATCGAACCGTAGGATGAAGTCGGCCCCATACGCCGTGGACGGCGTCTGGTACCCCGGCACCGCCTCCCCCTCCGCCGCCAGCCGGGCAACCTCCACCGCCGTGCGCGCCGTCAGGTGATACGGCTCCGGCGTGGCCAGCAGGGATGATACATGCCGGCCGGACGCGTCCCAGGCTTCGGCCAGCACCGCGGCGCGGCCGAGCGCGCGCTCCTCGTCCGTGGGCCCGGGCGGCAGGTGCCGGTCGACGCGGCCTTGCAGGAACCGCAGCACCGGGCCGTGCGACACCAGCCTGCGGACCGCGGCCGGCAGGCGCGCCGCAGCCACCATCTCGCGCGTCGCCTCGAAAAACACCTCGATGTCTGGGATGCCGGTGGACCGCCACGCCGTGGAGATGTCGCCCCAGGGCACGCCGACGGTGGACCGGACGCCGGCACCGAAATCGGCCGCCTGACGCAGTCGGGGGTCGCCCGGCACGATCAGCCCGCCTTGCCGGACGCGGACGCCGGTGCCCACGCCCTCCAGCATCGTCTTCATCGTGCCCCGGCTCGCCTTGGCGAGCCCGCCGACCGACAGGCGCAGCCGCACCGCCCGCGGAAGGCGCGCTGCCACGTGCGCGGCCAGGCAGTCGCTGGGCACCACGTCGAAGCCTGCCCCGGGCAGCAGCATCACGCCGGCCGCCCGTGCCTGCGCGTCACGGCGCGCCAGCATCTCGAAGACGTCGATCTCGCCGGTGATGTCGCAGTAGTGGATCCCTGTCTCGATGCAGGACGCCGCCAGCGGCGCGGCAGTGGCCGAGAACGGGCCTGCCGCGTTCAGCACGGCCGTCACGCCGAGCAGCTGTGCCGGCGTGGGATCGAGCCCAAAGGCCCGCCACTCCAACCCCAGGCTCTCGGCGAGCGGGCGCAGCGAGTCCAGGTTTCGGCCTGCCAGCATGGGCCGCAGGCCGCGCTCCACGGCGTGCCGGGCGCACAGGCGCCCGGTGTAGCCGGTGGCCCCGTAGATCAGGATCGTCAACGGCGCGTCCGGACGGGCAGCAAATCTCGGTTCCCCTGAGCGCAGGCTCGTGTCCGCCCGTCGCTGGCGAGGTTAGGTAGGAACGGCCGATCGCGGCAAGCTGGCCGCCAGCGCGCCGCCGGGCTGCGCCTTTGTGGAAGCATCACGGAAATGCTATGTTGCAGCATGGACGGCTGCAGCTCACCCCACCGATGACATCGCCGGCATTTCCCGCCGACGGCGGCGAGGTAGGTGCCCGGATGCGGGCGATGGACTGGTCGGCCTCGCCGCTCGGCGAGCCTCGGTCCTGGCCCTCCGTCCTGCGCACCGCCATCCACCTGATCCTCGCCTCCCCGGAGTCGATGTTCCTGGCCTGGGGCCCGGAGCTGCGGTTCTTCTTCAACGACGCCTACGTGCCGATCCTGGGCTCCCGCCTGCCGGGCGCGCTCGGGGCGCCGCTCGCCGAGCTCTGGTCCGACGTCTGGGACGAGGTCGGGCCGATTGCCGCCCGGGCGCTGGCCGGCGACCCGAGCCGGTTTCACGACCTGCCGCTGACCATGACCCGGCACGGCGTGGAGGAGAAGACCTGGTGGTCGTTCTCCTACTCGCCGCTGCGCGACGAGGCCGGCGCGGTCGTCGGCATGTTTTGCGTGACCAGCGAGACGACGCAGCGCGTGCTGACCGACCGGGCGATCCGGGAGATGAACACCACGCTGGAACGGCGGGTGGAGGAGCGCACCGCCGAGCGCGACCGCGTGTGGCGGCTGAGCCGGGACCTGATCGGCGTGGCCGATAGCACCGGCGTGTGGCTGAGCATCAACCCGGCCTGGACCCGTGTCCTCGGCTGGGACGGCGAGCAGATCCGCGGCCGCACCTCCGAGTGGCTGGAGCACCCCGACGACCGACTCAGGACGCGCGCCGAGGTCACGAACCTCGCGGCCGGCCACGAGACGCTAGCCTTCGAGAACCGCTTCCGCACCAGGCAGGGCGACTACCGCCTGCTGAACTGGACGGCGTTCCCGGAAGACGGCCTGCTCTATTGCGTCGGGCGCGACGTGACGGTGGAGCGCGAGCGCGAGACGGCGCTGCGCAATTTCCAGGACTTCGCTCGGCTGGCGCTATCGGCCGTTGGCGGTGTGGGGGTGTGGACCTACGACGTGGCCACCGACCGGTTCACCGGCGACGCGGCGATCTCCGAGCTTTACGGCCTGGACCCGGACCGTGCGGCGGCCGGGATCGAGCGGAGCGCGTTCCTGGCGAACGTGCACCCTGACGACCGTGCCGGGTTGCAAGCGACCATGTCTGGCGGCCTGGAGCAAAGCGGCGACCTCGAGCTGGAATACCGCATCGTCCACCCTGGCGGCGCGGTGCGCTGGGTGCTGTCGCGCGGGCACACCTATTTCGACGATGCGGGGCGGCCCACCCGGCGGACGGGCGTGGGCGTGGAGACGACCAGGCACCGGCAGCTGGAGGAACAGCTTCGGCAGAGCCAGAAGATGGAGGCGGTGGGACAGCTCACCGGCGGGCTGGCGCATGATTTCAACAACCTGCTGACCGGAATCACCGGCAGTCTCGAGCTGCTGCAGACCCGCCTTTCGCAAGGGCGGCTGAAGGACGTGGACCGCTACGTCAGGGCGGCCCAGGGTGCCGCACAGCGGGCGGCGGCGCTTACCCACCGCCTGCTCGCCTTCTCCCGCCGGCAGACCCTAGAGCCGAAGCCCACCTGGACCGACCGCCTGCTGGCGGAGATGCTGGACCTGGTCCGACGCACGGTGGGGCCGTCCGTCGTTGTCGGCATGGCATCCTCCGACGAGGTGTGGCCCACGCTGTGCGACGCCAACCAGCTCGAGAACGCGGTGCTGAACCTGTGCATCAACGCGCGCGACGCGATGCCGGACGGCGGGCGTATCACCCTCCAGGTGGAAAACACCGAGGTCGACGAGCGCTTCGCCAGGAGCCGGGACATGCCAGCCGGCCAGTACGTGGCGGTCTCGGTCACCGACACGGGTACCGGCATGAAGCCGGACGTGGTCGCGCGCGCCTTCGACCCGTTCTTCACCACCAAGCCGCTCGGCGAGGGCACCGGGCTCGGCCTGTCGATGGTCTACGGCTTCGCCAAGCAGTCGGGCGGGCAGGTGCGCATCCACAGCGTGGAGGCAAGCGGCACCACGGTCAGCATCTACCTGCCACGCCACCGGGGCGAGGTCGCCGACGAGGCAGCACCACCTCCGTTGACCGTCCAGCCGAAGGCCGTCGATGGTGAAACGGTGCTGGTGGTGGACGACGAACCGACCGTGCGCATGCTCGTGCTCGAGGTATTGCAGGACCTCGGCTGCGCCGCCATCGAGGCGGCCGACGGGGCCTCGGGCCTTAAAGTGTTGATGTCGGACGTGCGCATCGACCTGCTGGTGACCGACGTCGGGCTGCCCGGCGGCATGAACGGCCGCCAGATGGCGGATGCGGCGCGGGTGATCCGGCCCGAGTTGCGGGTCCTGTTCATCACCGGCTACGCGGAGGGTGCGGTCTTCAAGGACACCAACCAGGAGGCCGATATCCAGGTTCTGACCAAGCCGTTCACCATGGAAGCGTTGGCCAGTCGCATCCAGGACCTGGTGTCCACGATCAGAGGCTTGGAGCGTTAGCCAAGGTCAGCGGATTGCGTTCAGGATCTCGTGCAAGTCGATGCTGCGTCGTCGCTTTGTTCGGGCCACCTTCGGCATGAACGGCTCCATGACGCCCATTCCTCGTCGGTCAGGTCGGACGGGTAACGCCTAGCCTTGCGCTCGATGTTGGCCATCCACCACGGCTTTCGCTAGTTCGCATCCTGAAGGTGAGTCAGTCATCAAACTTAAGTGCAAGAGTTTGGAAAGAAAAATTTTTGACCTGTGGGTAAGCATGGGGCTCTGCCCCAAACCCCGCTGGAGCCTCGAGGCCCCAGACCCCCATCTGTTTAGGATCTCTTACAGACAGGTTCTAAGGACTTGTCCTTAGCGGGGTCCAGGGGCAGCGCCCCTGGCCTTTTCTAAAAGTCAACACGTCAGCTCACCAGGATCGAATTGTTCGGCTTAGCAATAGACTTCCCAAGGCTGAACAACCCAACCGAGCCATTCACGGTCACTCGGAGGAGACTATGACGAGCTACGTGGCTTTGCTCCGGGCCGTCAACGTGGGCGGAACCGGCAAGCTTGCGATGACGGATTTGCGCTCACTCTGTGAGGCTCAAGGCTTCCGGAACCCCCGCACCTACATCGCGAGTGGCAACGTGGTGTTCGATGCCGATATGGATGAGACGGAGGTCCGGGCCAGGCTTGAGGCTGCGTTGCAGGCCTACGCCTCGAAAGCGATCGGCGCGATGGTGCGGTCCGGCGAGCAGATGGCCGCCGTTCTGGCAGCCAACCCGTTCGGCGCGGCGCCGCCCAACAAGGTCATGGCGATCTTCCTTGGCGAGGCACCGCCCCGCGACGTGATGTCCGGCGCCGCTGGTCATGCGGAAGAACAGATTGCGACGGGGCTGCGGGAGATCTACGTGCACTATCCGAATGGCCAGGGGTCATCCAAACTAAGGTTGCCTGCCGCTGCGGGCGGGACTGCGCGCAACATGAACACCGTGCAGGTGTTGGCTAGTATGGCAGACGGGTGACCGCTTTGCGGAGCACGCGCTGGCTCTCTGCGCTGTTAGGCACGGAACCGGAGCAGAAGCAGTGGATAAATTTGCAGACGAGGTGACGGCCGCGTTAGTTTTGTAAATGATTTGTCATACCATGATCTTTTCCGGAACGGCAGAGCCCAGGGTGAGGGAATCACTCCACGTAAACCGCATCGGCATAATCCTCGCCAGGCGGAGCACACAGGCCATGAGCGGGCAGCAACACAAGCGCGTCGTGAATGCCAAGTGCGTCAAGCTGATGCGGCACGCCGTAACGATGCTCAAGGTGCCCGGCTCCCATGAGGGCCACCACTGGCCGGCCCGGAGCGCGAGCGCGCTGCGCGGCGATGGCCTCGGCCATTGCGCGGTCCCACACGAGTTGGGCCTCGATGAAATGCTCCAGGCCGGCTGGCGTCGTTACGGGGCCGCCATGCCCTGACATCGCGTCGGCGAGGTCGGCGCGGTAGCCGGCGCTTGGCGGCGCCGGCACGCCAACACCCTCGCGGTCGGCGGCGGGCACGGCCGAGAAGCCTTGCTGCGCCGTCAGATGCACCAGGCGGTGAGACACGTTCAGGGCGATCATCTCTACGTGGTGGTCACGCGCAAACCGGAATATCGGCATGTACAGCTCGGGCGGGAAACCCCAGACATGCGCCCAGTCGGTGTTCTTCAGGAAATCGGCCTCGGAGAGCCGGCCGCTCACCCACTCGTTCAGTGCCGGCTGCGCGGCCCGGGGGAACATCTCGAAACCAAGCACCAGGGAAGGATCGGCGGCGTAAAGCCGCTTGATCGTGTCCAGCTCCCAGCCGTGATCGGCGGTGCTGTCGTGCTGCTCGCCCAGGAGAACCACAGGTCGGGACCGGGCTGCGGGTACAGGATCGGCGAGCCGGCGCAGCGTGCCTGGTGACACCCACCGGCCGGGTGCCACGCAGGCGGGCTGGCTGATGGCGCAGGCGGCGAGCAAGAAAACCGGGAGGAATGACGCATGAACTCGTGTAAGAAAGCAGATCGGGTGGCGCGCAATTCGCATGGTAATACCATCGGCCTTTAATATTGACCTGTGAAGGAAGGCCAAGGGCTCTGCCCCTGGACCCCG
>CAXTBC010000106.1:0-5672 GCA_964242595.1 uncultured Acetobacteraceae bacterium
AAGCACAGGCGTAGCCACCGAAGCCCACCAACACTCCACGCAGGTGGGTCAACATCACCCCTTGGGATGCCCAAGCTACGTCCGCGTCGCCTGACCCCGCACGGGGCTGGGATCACTGCGCCCACACCCCTGATCCGTGCACCACGCTGGCAAGCGTCCTTGAGGATTCCGTTCAGCACCGCACGCGCGCTTCCCTCGGACGGCAGGGCTTAGTAACGTTGTCGGCCGCCCTCTTGATCAGCCGGTCAGGGAAGCCCGACGCGTGCCTCCGGTGATGGCCAGGGCGATGCCCACGACCAGGAACGGCGCGGTGTACAACAGCGTGCCAGCTCCATGCCAGCCTAGCGCCTCCTTTAGCTCGGCAAGAATCCAGCCCGAGAACGCTGCGGGAAGGAAGTACACGGTGGCTAGCAGGCCGGTGGCGAGTGCATGGTCGTCATCAGGAACGCCCTCCTGCGCCAGCGCGATGCAGTTGGCGTAGATTGAGTTGGTACCAAGCCCGAACACGAAGGCGGCCATGCCCCAGGTCAGCGGCGTCAGGCTGCCAAATACTGCATAGCCCGCCCCTGCGGTGACGATTGCAGCGGCGGCAAGGTAGCGGCGCCGGCCTACACGGTCAGCGAGGTATCCCATGGGGGCACCACCGAAAAGCTGGCCGACGCCGAACAGACTGACGACTAGGCTGGCGCCCGATAAAGCCATGGCTTGGTTTTCCCGCAGGAAGGTCTGGAACAGGGCGATGAAAGAGTAGATCGCAATTCCGTTGACTGCCACGACTGGCAACAAGGACGCGGTGCCACCTTTTAGCACGCGTGACACGCGGCTTAACGTTACTGGGCGTGGCCGGATCGGCACTACGGCCACGCCGGGACGGCGGGGTAGGATCAGCCAGATCGCGATGCCGCCGGCCATACCCAGCGCGGAGAGGACATAGAATGGTCCCTGCCACGTCGTAGACCGGCTGAGTAGGGCGGCGACAATCAATGGCCCGGTGAACAGCCCGATACCGAACACGGTCGCCGCGGCACCCGCCGCCGCACCCTTGTAGCGAGGCGCCTGTGATGCCAGGAAGGTATAAAGCGCGACGCTGAAGATCGCTTCCCCAAAACCTCCCGCGACGCGGGAAAGCAGCATGATTGTCGCGTTAGGGGCAACCGCGCTCCAGGCGGTGCATAGGGAGAACAGCAAGGCTCCCACCGCCAACATGGACCGGGTACCAAACCGCGTCGTCAGCAATGCGGCCGGGACCGATCCAACGGTGATGCCGAAGGTGAAAACAGTCGCGATGAGGCCGCCTGCCGCGAGCGACAGGTCAAACGCCTTCCGGACCTCGACCATTTCGACCGCGACAACTTGGCGATCCCAGACATACACCAGGTACACGCACCCGATGACGAGAAGGCCGGACGCCCAAAGCAAACGGCTTTTCATCCTAGGTGCTCCCGTTCTTTATCATCGAACCTTTGATCAGACCATTGTTGCACTCGATATGTTCAAATCCGCTCCTTGCTGACCGGGTTGGTTAGGGTGCCGATACCCTCGACCGACACCTCGCAAATGTCGCCGTCTGCGAGGAAAAGCGGCGGCTTGCGCGAAAAGCCCACGCCACTCGGCGTACCGGTAGCAATCACATCGCCGGGCATTAGCGGCACGAGGGCCGATGCATATGCGACAATCTGCGAGACGCTGAAAATCATGTCACGCGTGCTGCCGTGCTGTAGAACACGGCCATTGACGCGCGTCGTGACTGTCAGGGCCTGTGGATCAGGCACCTCATCCGCCGTGACCATCCAGGGTCCGAAGCCGCCGGTCTGCAGGAAGTTCTTGCCGGACGTGACTTGGCTTGTGTGAAACTGCCAGTCCCGCACGCTTGCATCGTTAAAGCAAGCATAGCCTGCAACGTGCGCAAGGGCATCGGCTTCGGCGATGTAGCGGCCAGGTTTGCCGATGACGACGGCAAGCTCACCTTCGTAGTCCAGGCTATCGGACACGCCCGGAATGAGAATGGGCTGACGTTCGGCTGCCAGCGTTTCCGGAAAGCGGGTGAATAGTGCAGGTGCCTTCGGTGTCGGCCGCGCGATGCCGGCGTCTTGCACTTCCTTGAGGTGATCAGCGTAGTTGGTCCCCACGCAATAAAAGTGCAGTGGGTCCGGGATCACGGGAAGGAATGTGACGTCTGCCAGTTTGCAATCCACCGGGCCAGCCCGCAAAGCCGCGACCCCAGTCATACGCCCCTCGGCTAGTATCTGCCGTAGGCTGGTGGTGCCGAGACGCGGCCCGACCCGGATCAGGCCATCACCGGACAACAGGCCAACGTCGCGCAGACCATCGGTCACGAAAGAGACGAGGCGCATACCACTTCCTAACCGGCTCGATCAGGATGATACAGGCCGGCGAGATCGGCATGCGTGGTCAACCAGGCGCTCTCATGCCGTTGCGCCATCTCTATCGCTCGCTTGAAGGTGATGGCGCCCATCGGCCGCCCGAAAACATGCGCGTGAGCAGTGATGTCAAGGCAGGCGCGCGGGCTGCGGATTGAGGACCAACCCTCCAGTATGGTCTGCAATGTGCCGGTGAACGCTTCTGGCCGGTTGCCGTAGCGGATGTAGAGCGGGAAATCGTTCACTTCGACCGTGAACGGAATGGCGACGACGCTGCCCTGCGCAGTAGGCACGACGTAGGGCAGATCCTGGTCGAAGGCGTCGGCGTACCAGTGAAGGCCTTGCGAGGCCAGAATTTCCGGAGTGTTCAAGCTCGGCGTCGCGCGCGGGCTGATCCAGCCGGTCACGGCCATGCCGGAATGCTGCTGCAACGCGTCAACAGTGCGGCGCAGGTCTTCCGCCTCCTGCTCCTTCGTCTGATAGGCGGGTATGATGTTCTGCGCCCACGCATGCGCGGCAAGTGCATGGCCGCGCTTTACGACGTCACGCAACAGTGCCGGGTAGCGGGCGGCCAGGATGCCGCTGCAATACACCGTAGCTTTGGCGCCCACGTCGTCCAGCACGTCCAACAGCCGCTGCGTGCCGACTTTGGGCCCATACTCCGCCCAGGATCGGCCTTGCGTATCTTGGACGCCTGCCTTCAGCGGGTTGCCCATCGGCCCGAGCCCGGGGGCAGAATCGTCGGTCCATCCTTCCAGCATGACGCTGACGGACGTTGCGATCGGCCGGTCTTCGGGCCAGGCAGGAACTCGGATGTTGTCTGGAGATACGGTCAAGATGGTTTCGCCTTCTTTTGCGACTGTCGCGGCCGGATTTGCTTACTTTGGCTGGAGCGGCTGGCGCGCGCAGGCGAAGCCGGCGCCTTTAGCCCGGCTGTGGCGAAGTCGACCAACTGCTCCAACACCTGGGCTGGGTCGGACGTCTCGCACGCGCCACCCGACAGGTCTCGCAATCGTCCATCACGGTCGACGTCAAGCAGGATATGCACCACGCTGCCGATGATGAAGTCGAACCTCCACCAGAGTGCAGGCCGCTGCACACCTGGCAGCGCGCGGGCGAGCGCATCAATGAAGCGCCGCGCGACATCATCGTTCTCATCTCGGATCATCTTGGTGACGTAGGGACGCTGTAACGCGTAAGTCAGAATGTGGAAGCGATGATAGCTGCTGCTCCGGGAGTCCCGACCGAGGCTGAGAACCACTGGGCCAATTAGCGCTCTGACCACGCAGGCTGGATCGACAGTCCCGTCGCCCGCGCGCTCCAACAGCTCGCCCAGCAGGCGTAGCCGCTCCGCGTTGATCGGCCGGATCACTGCACCGAAGGCTTGCCGGACCAGCTCGTCTTTGGTTCCGAAATGGTAGAACACGGCCGCGCCGTTCGCGCCTGCTGCGGCCGTGATGTCGCGTATCGATACAACATCGAAACCTTGGGCTCCGAAAAGGCGGATCGCAGCTTCCAAGATAGCTGCTTTGGTACCAGCGTCTTCGACGCTTGACAAAGCAGTTTTTAGGGCCTTCTCAGTCATACGAGTGACTTAAGCGCAGTAGGACTAAGCCGTCAAGCCATGACGCCGCTTCGCAAATCGACCGTCAAGTTAGTGTCCCACGTCCTTTTCCAAGCACAGTGTTCGTGGGGCACCATCAACTTGGCGGCTGGCCGGCTTGCGGGATGCGGCTGAGCTAGGTAGGCGGGCGGGATGACGACACCTGCTTGCCCGAGCTACGCCGGCTACCGTTTCCCGGCTGAGATCATCAGCCACGCCGTATGGCTCTACTTCCGTTTTCCGCTCAGCCTGCGGATGGTGGACGAGCTGCTGGCGATGCGCGGCATCATCGTTAGCCATGAAACCATACGCCAGTGGGCGCAGAAGCTCGGCCAGGCATTCGCGAACCAGATCCGCCGCAGGCTGCCCGCGGCCGGGGACAAGTGGCACCGCGATGAAGTCGTGCTGACGATCTGCGGGGTGAAGCACTGGCTGTGGCGTGCAGTCGACCAGACTGGGATGGTGCTGGACATCCTCGTGCAGAGCCGGCGCAACACGCAGGCCGCCAAGCGCCTGCTGCGCAAGCTGCTGAAGCGGCAGTGCCGGGCGCCTCGTGTCATGGTGACTGACAAGCTGGCGAGCTATGGAGCAGCCCAGCGCGAGGTGATGCCCTCGGTCGAGCACCGAAAGCACAAGGGGCTGAACAACAGGGCGGAGAACTCGCACCAGCCGACGCGACGACGAGGGCGGCAGATGAAGCGGTTCAAATCAGCCGGCCAGGCACAACGCTTCCTCTTCGCCCACGACGGGATCAACAACCTCTTCCTGTTCCGCCGCCACCAGGTTCCAGCCGTCCAGTATCGATCCGCCTGGACCAAGGCTTTTCAGGTTTGGGCCGAGGTCACCGGCGTCGCCGCTGGGGCGTAACCACGAGCACGCCGTGCTAATCGCGCGCTGTCGCGGCCTCAGTTTAACAAGTTGACGGTGCCCGGCCGGGCGCCCGGACTCTGTCCGTCGCCAGCCGGTCATCGCGTAGCAGCTTGGGATTTGGGACCATCTCGCCCTGGATCTGTCGAGTGCACCAACGCCGCATCTACACCATCGTCGAAGCCGCCAAGATGCACGGCCTCAACCCGCACGCCTACCTGGCCGACATCCTCGGGCGCATCGCAGGCCACTCCAGCCGCAAGCTCGACGCCTTGCTGCCCTGGACTTGGACACCGTAGCCCCACTCAAGTCAGCGCTGAACAGTCGATGCTGCGGCCTAGACTGGACGCTTACGGTCACCGGCAAACGACCCCGGAGCCGCGTGCCCTGGACCGAATGCGGCTTTGCTTTAGAACCACTGGACGGCGCCGAGCTGGTCGCCAAAAGGAGGATATGCGCGCTATCCCCGCCATCCTGGGCCTGTTTGTGCTCTTTTCGGCCACGCCCGCCGCCGCCGCGGGCTGCCCCGAGCACTTCGCGTCCGGCATCGCACCAGCGTTGGCTAACCCGCGCCTCGAGACGCGCGCCCGAGAGTTGTGCTTCCGCGGCTACGCCGTGCTGCACTCCGGACTGACGCGCACGCCGCTGTGGTCGGCCGAGCACCTCACAGCCGGGCGCGTTGAGGCGGCCCGAAACGTGCGGCGCACCAACCGGTTCCACCCGGAGAAGCGGCTGCCGCCTGCCGACCGATCCGAGCTGGCCGATTACGCGCGCTCCGGCTACGACCGTGGCCACATGGCGCCGTCCGGGGACATGCCGGA
>CAXTBC010000107.1:0-5612 GCA_964242595.1 uncultured Acetobacteraceae bacterium
AACAGATGGGGGTCTGGGGCCTCGAGGCCCCAGCGGGGTTTGGGGCAGAGCCCCGAGCTTGCTTAAATGCCGGGCCTCAGCCCTTCAACACTGACTTGAAGAACGCCACCACAGCCGTATCAAACTGCACGTGGAACGCCGCCCTGTTGAACCCCGGAGGACTCGTGCAGATCACCGGCACGATCGCCGCCTTCCTAGCGTCGCACGTGGACAGGAAATCCAGGTGATCGCCACCCGCCACCACGTGGTAGTCGGGCGGCGACGGCAAGGAGTCACGCACCGCCTGTGCGTAGAACGGTTGCGGCAGGATACGGTCCAGCTCTGCCCGCCACAGCTGCACCGGAACGTGCACGCCTGCCAGCCCGGCCCGGCCAAAGGTGAAGCCCAGCGCAGGGGCTGCCACAACGGCCACCTTGATCCGCGGGTCGTGCACCCAGGCGCTCGCGGGAATGGCAGGCGGCTTGCTGGCGTCGCCGTGGTTGCGGGTGATCAGTGCGCAGGTGAACTCGGTGGGATACGCGGCACAATGCGGCCCGAGCAGGCGCAGATCGGGTGTCGCCCCCGCGGCTACTAGCGCGGTGAACCCGCCGGCGGAGAACCCGAACACGCCGATCCGCGACGCGTCGACCTGCCCGTGCGCGGGCCAATCGTGCAGCATCCAGTCCGTCACGACGCGCAATTGACGGCTGCGGTCCTGGATCATGATGACCCGGCTCTGGTCGTGCAGGTTGTCGCCCGTGTGGGTCAGCGCCGCGGCCACGAACCCCGCATCGGCTAGCGCGATGGCGGTGTCGTAATGGTTCGAGAAGCTCCCGCCCTGCCCATGCGACATCATGATCAACGGCAGTTTTGCGCCCGTGACTGGCTTGCCCGGCGCCACGGTCTGCGTGTCCAAAGCAAGCTTTTCCGGATGCGTAGGTGCGGCACTCGGGTACCAGATGCCCACCTGAAGGGGCGGGTTGCCCGGGTCTGGCACGCTTACGACCTGGAAGCCTGCGGCGGTGGCGTTTGTGGTGAGGGCGAGAAGGCAAGCTAGGAAGCAGTTCTTTTTTGAAAAAAAGAGCCAAAGAACTTTTGCTCTCATGGAGCACGTCTCCGGATGTTGCCGTGGCCGCCTGACAAAACGTTGCTTACTTTGGCGCACGTATCCCCATCGCCTTCAACGCGAAGCGCGTCTTGGCCCCGTGCGGCGGCCGCAAATACTCGAACCCCGAGAAGAATCCTGGCTTGTGCACGCCGCGTGCGTGGCTGAACGTGGCGAAGCCCTCGCGCCCGTGATAGGCGCCCATGCCGCTCGGTCCCACGCCGCCGAACGGCAGGTCCTCCTGCGCGCAGTGGAGCAGCGTGGAGTTCAGCGTCACGCCGCCGGAGATCGTCCGGTCCAGTATCTTCCGCTCGGTGGCTGCGTCCTTCGTGTACGCGTATAGCGCCAACGGCCGTGGGCGCTTGTTGACAAAGGCGATTGCCGCGTCGGTGCCCTCGGTTCGTACCACCGGCAGCACGGGGCCGAAGATCTCGTCGCGCATCAGCCTGCCGTCCAGCGGCGGGTCCAGTACCACCGTGGGCGGGAAGTGCCGCACGTTGCCGCGCGGCGCCGCGTGGTGGCGCAGGACGGTGGCGCCGGCCGCCTCGGCCTCGGCCACCAGCTCGGTGAGCCGCGCGTGGTGGCGGTCCGAAATGATGGCGGTGTAATCCGGGTTGTTGTCCAGCGCGGGGAACATCGTCTCGGCCGCCTCCAGCACCCCGTGCGCGAACGCCTCGGCGCGCCCGCCCGGCACCAGCGCGTAATCCGGCGCTATGCAGGTTTGCCCCGCGTTGAAGAACTTGCCCACCGCGACCGACCTGGCGGCCTGCGCCGTGTCGGCGTCCTCGGCCACGATCACCGGGGACTTGCCGCCGAGCTCCAGGGTCACCGGCACCAGGTTCTCGGCCGCCGCCCGCATCACCTCGCGCCCAACCTCGGTGGAGCCGGTGAAGATCAGGTGGTCGAACGGCAGCCGGGAGAAGGCGCGGCCCACCTCCACGTCGCCCTGCACCACCAGCACCTCTTCCGGCGGGAAGGCCTCGCCGAGCATCCTGGCCAGCAGCGCGCCGGTCGCCGGCGTCAGCTCGCTGGGCTTGATCATCGCCCGGTTGCCGGCCGCCAGTATGTCGACCAGCGGCCCGAGCGTCAGGAAGATCGGGTAGTTCCACGGCGAGACCACGCCGACCACGCCCAGCGGCTGGTACTCGATGCGGTTGGTGCCGGGCCTGAAGTTCATCGACACCGAGCGCCGCACCGGCCGCATCCAGCCCGCCACGTGACGGCGCGCGTAGGCCGCGCCCGAGATCGAAGGCAGCACTTCGGAAACGATGGTTTCAACCCGCGAGCGGCTGCCGAAATCGGCGGCGATGGCCTCCACGATCGCTTCCTGGTGGTCGCGCACCAGTTGCTCCAGCCGGCGCAAGGTAGACTGGCGCTGGGCGGCGGTGGGGAACGGCGCCGCCTCGAAGGCGCGGCGCTGGCGGTCCAGCGCGGCCTGCAGCCCCAACTCGGTGCCCGGCGCCGTTTGGGTCATCTGGTCCATGAGTGCCTTGCCGTCCTTGTGGCCTGACGATGACCGCCCGTCGGCGGCATGGCAAGGCCGGCGCAGCCCCCAATCGCGTCCGTTGAAAACACGCCCTGGCGATCGCCTGCGGCGCTTTCCTTGGCTCCGGGCGATGCTCGTGGTGACAGTCAGATCCGTCAATTCTGCACAGAGCCTGCAGCGATCGCCGACTGGCAGGTGTCACCCTCTTTCAATAGCTTGCGAAGCCTGAGTAAGGGCCGCCCTGGCGCGGTGTCTCGTGCCGCCCAACGGAGCAGACGAAGGTCCGAGACCCCGCGCGTCGGCGCGTTCGCGATAGTTCCGAGCAACGACCTGCCTGCGGCACTGCCGTTCTGGGAGCGTCTGAGCTTTGCTCGCACGGGCGGCAACAGCACGTACGTCATCATGACCGGGTGGGGCTGCGAGGTGCACCTGACCCAGGCGGGCACCGGCCCCTGGCGCGTGCCGGAGGAGAACCCCTTTGGCGTGTTCATTCGCACGCCCGACGTCGACGCCATCGCGGCGCGGGTGGACGACTTGATCATTCGTCCCGGCGGTGTGCTGCGCCACCGGGAATGGGGCCTCTACGAGGTGGGAATATGCGGACCGGACGGTCTGCTTGTCCGCATCGGCTGGCCTTCCAAGCTGATCCGACCTGGATGATGTTGACTCGTAAGAGCCCCATGCTTGCTTACAGGTCAGGAACTCCGACCGGTGGAGATGTCGGCATCACACGCCGGCCGCCAGCGCCCCACGGAACGCCTGCGCGGTCAGCAGGCCGGCGAACAGCCCGCCTTGGGCGGAGTCGCAGCGCAGGTCGGCCAGGATGTCGCGCTGCAACGCCGTCTCCACGCCCAACGCCACCGCGACGGCGCCCAGTGCGTGAGCCGAACGGATCATCCTGGCCAGCGCCGCGCGCGCGCCGGCGTCGGCTTCCACGCCGCGCACCAGGATGGGATGCAGGCGGATGGTGGTCAGCGGCAGGCGCCGCAGCACGCGCAGGCTGTCGGTGTTGCGCACCACGCCGTCCAATGCCACGCCCGCGCCCAGGTCTCGCAGAGCGGAGACAAGCAGGATCAGGTCCGGCCCGGCGTCTTCCAGGCCGACCGCCGGGAAGGCCAGGTCGAGCCGGCCTTCCTCCAGGCCGCTTCCCTGCAGGGCCGCTTCAGCCTGCGCCAGCAGCGTGCCAGCGCACAGGCCAAGCCCGGGAAGCGCCACCGTCACCCCTAGCCCGGCCTGTTGCATGCGCAGCAACGGCCAGGATGTCGCCTCGGCACACGCTGCGCGTAAGAGCCAGGCACCGGAAACGGGGCCTGCGTCGAGACCGCCAGGCGCCGCACTCACCTCGGCTCCGCACAAGGCCCCGCCGGCCAAATGGTGGCGGGGAGCGATGCACAGCGCGTTGCGGGCCCGCGCTGCCAGGCCAGCAGCGGGCGGCAGCCTGGTGGCACACGCCCAAGCGCGGCCGTCCTGCAAGGTAGGCTGGCGGCCTTGGTCAGCGTCCGGGCCGAAGCCGTCGTAGATGAAAGTCATTCAGGATGTCTCGCGGCACGTGTGGAATCTCAGTTTCCGCGTGCCGGATGAACAGTCGGTTAACCGCCCCTCAGCCGGCGATGACAACGGCGTGTAGCGCCAAACGCCTGGCTAGCGGGGAGGCCAGCGTCATCCAAGCCCGTTGGCAAGGCAGCAGCCTATACCTCTTCGGCGGCAGCGCCGAGATACAGGAAAGCCTTGCAGGATTAGGCCGGCGAGGCGTCACCGCTCGGAGAAGCAATGCCGTTTGGCCACCGGAAGCGGCACCGATGGGAGGCCCAGCATCAGAATGGAAGTTCGGCCGTGATCCCAGCGAACCAGCGTCGGCAACCGGCGCGCATGAGCCCTGGTTAACCCTGGGCGCCGGGCAGCTACGCCTACTTGATCTTGGCTTCTTTGAAGACGACGTGCTTGCGAGCGACCGGGTCGTACTTTTTAAACTCCATCTTAGTAGTCTTCGTGCGGGCATTCTTCTTCGTTACGTAGAAGTAGCCGGTATCCGCGCTGGAGACGAGGCGGATCTGCACGGTGTTGGACTTGGCCATAACGCACCTCAAAGGGACCGCCCGTTGCCGGGCGCCGAAAGGGGAGCAACATGCGGCCGGGAGGCTGCCGGGTCAAGGAGAGAACGTTTTTTGGCCAAATCCCCGATCGTGAACCGGGTGGTGCCCGCAGGCCAGCGCGCGACAGCAAAGTCAAAGTCTTTCACTTCTTTTTTCAGAAAAGAAAGCCTTCCTTGTGTTGCTCCCTCCAAGCGCCTACATATCGGGGTGCAGGCGTAAGCCGGCTATGGCGATAAACGATGCGTGGAATAAGCGTTGTGGACCCGGGGGCAGTGCCCGGCGTTTCCACCATTTACGGGGACGACACAGGCTCGACACGCGTGGTAAAGACTCACCTTTTGCCCGGCATGATACCGCCGTTATCGGGTCAATTCACAAGTGCCAACGATAACTTCGAGGCGCTCGCGATCGCTGCGTAAGCAGTGACACGCGCGGTTAGGGGGCCCCGGGCAACAGAATGCCCCCACTTTCCAAACGCTTTCTAAAATGCCTCCTGGCGTGCATTTGATGTGGTCAGGGGTCACGGCCACAACAAACCTCGTGCTCTTGTGATTGTAACGTGCCTCGCCATGCCACGTCATAATAGGCGTTCGTGCGCCTTGTGGACTTATTTCAAGTACAAAACCGTTGCTGCAACGTTGATGGTGCCAATGAAGACGTCGGCGCATCGCTCGTAACGCACGGCGATATGGCGCCTGTCCTTGAGCTTGGCGAACAGGTTATCGATCGATGGCGCTGGTGATAGATTGCCGGGCCAGGCTGGAGGCGTCTAGTGTAGACCGGCTGTTGGTGGCTGCACGGGCGCACGCAACGGCGTCGCCTTGGGTCAGCGCTCATACCAAGGGCCCTAAACACTGACCTGCGCCCAGTCTCGCGTGGCGATTGAGGTTATGTGCTCTGGCATGGCCATCAGCGCGTTCCAGGCGACACAGCAAGCGTCGACAATCTC
>CAXTBC010000108.1:0-5608 GCA_964242595.1 uncultured Acetobacteraceae bacterium
GTTTGGGGCAGAGCCCCATGCTTGTCTATAGGTCAAAATTTACGGCCGTTAGTATTAGCCGTGTTTGGAAGGAACGTAGCAAGGCGAGGAAGTCCATCTTTTCGAGAAAAAGAAGCAAAAAGCTTTTTCTCCCTGTCGGGCGTGCCCGGACAAAGCCGCGCCCAGTAGATAAAGCTTTTTGCTTCTTTTTCTCGAAAAGAAGACTTGCTTACTGCGCTGGCGGCAGGGCCGGCGCTTGCAGGAAACCGGGCGGCGGCGACATCTGCACGGGGGGCGGCGGCGCTGCCGGATCCACGTAGCCGTCCTGGTCCGGCGCTGGTGGCGTGGGCGTGGGCGCCTGGTCCTGCGGGGCGGCCGGCGGCAGCGGCGGCGGGGCCGGCACTGGCGGCGGCACGGGCAACGGCGCTCCCGGCACGTCCAGCGGCTGGGCCAGCACCGGCGGCGGCGTGCTGCCGGGCGTCACCAGCCAGGCGTGCAGGCTGTGGCGCACCTGATACTCGAGCTCCACGTTCATCGCGTCCATCATCTGCCGGGTCAGGATGTACAGCGCTCCGGTCCCGCTGTCGGAGTCCGTGCCGGGCACGAACTGCCGCTCCACCTGGGCCTCGGCGAAGCCGCTGCGGGCGCCGCCATCCGTCAGCAGGTCCAGGTGCACCGCCAGGTGGCCGTCCAGCGCGCCGCTCGGGCTGCGGACGATGCTGGCCTGGTCGATCACGAAATCCGCGTGGCCCTGGGTTCCGGCGGCGAACAGGCGCTCTCGCGCCATGCGCGCCAGTGCCTCGGCCGGGATCGCGGGCGAGCTGCTGGCCACGTCCTGCGGGCTGACCGGCAGGCTGCGGTCCTGCACGGTGATGCTGCCCACGTTGAGGCGCAGCTTTGTCAGGTAGCCGTATTGCAGCGGGGTGAAGCTTTGCGTAACGACGGGCGTGTCGCTACCACAGCCGGACAGCCCGCCGAGCAGCAGCAGGCAGGCAAGGCGCCCGGCGTGCAGGGCAGGTACATTACGCCTCGGTCGGTTGGGAGTGCTCATTCGGCTGCCTGACTGGTTACGTCCTGGCGGGGAAAGCGGAAGTCGTATTTGCAGAACTCGCAGGTCATCACGATGTCGCCGTCCACGGCCATCTCGTCCAGGTCGGCGTCCGGGAAGCTGGCCAGAATGCCGGAGAGCTTGGCACGCGAGCACCGGCAACCATAGGCCAGCGCCCGCGACAGCGCGATCTCCACGCCCTCGGTGCCGAACAGGCGCCAGACCAGCGCGTCCGGCGCGAGCGCGTCGTCGAGCAGTTCGCCGTCCGTCAGCGTGGCCGCCAGCGCCGTCGCGGTGCGCCAGGCCTCGTCCTGCGCGGCCAGGTCCAGCTCGGGGTCTATCCCGCCTTCGCCCGCCACGCGCTCCAGGATCAGCGCGCTCGCGCGCCAGCCGTCGGGCGTCTGGCCGGCGGCCAGGTGCACGTCGTATTGCAGCTGCTCGCTGGTGCGAAAGTAGTGCAGCGCCATCTCGGTCAGCGTCTCGCCCTCGAGCGAGACGATGCCCTGGTAGCGGTCCATCTCTCCGCCCTGGTCCACCGTGAAGGACAGGTAGCCGCTACCCATGAGCTGGACGGCGCTGGGCTCCGGAAAATTGGCGAGCAGTGCGGCCAGCTTGTCTGCGTCGGCGCGCGCGTAGCCGCGCAACGCGCCCTCCTGCGTGCAGTCGGCCAGCAGCATCGGCACCGGCCCGTCGCCCTTGGCCTGCAGCTGGAAGCTGCCGCGGTACTTCAGCGCGCTGGCCAGGCCGGCCGTCAGCGCCAGCGCCTCGCCGGCCAGCCTGGTCACCGCCGGCGCGTTCTGGTGGCGGCCGAGCAGGGCGTGGGCCAGCGCGCCCAGGCGCACCAGCCGGCCGCGCACCGGCCGGCTGGGCAGGTGGAACGGCGTGATGCCGCTGGCCACCACGATGTCGGGCACGTCCGGGCGGTTGGTGTCGAGGAAGTCTGGAGTGGTGGCGCTCATCGGCGAAAGATAGGGCGGCGGGGCGGCAGGCGGAAGGCGTGGGTCACTGGGCGAACCTCGTCCGCCAGTCGAGGTCGATGGTGACGTCGTCACGGCGGACCAGGAAATCCGCGGCGGCCGTGCAGGCCTTCACGCCGGAATCGGCTGCCGCCCCGATGCAATGCGCCAGCAGCCAGCTCCGGCAGAGCAGCGGCCGGTCATCGCGTTTTGGAAGCCGCAGGTAGCCGGTCGGGATGATCCGGACGAACCGGTTCTGCGGTTCGGCTGCGCCCAGCGGGTTCGAACGAGAGGCACCTTGCTGCTCAACGGCGCAATGCTGACCGTCGTTCTGACGTAATCGGCCACCGCCTCGGCACGCGCTTTATCGAGGTTGCGGTCGCCGCTCGCGTCCTCGCTGGCATCGACGTGCCCCTCGACGCGGATCGCCTGGATACCCGCTGTGGCCGCGTAGGTTTTGTAGAGATCGAGCACGCCGCGGGCACGCGGCGTGAGGAACGTGGCGCGCTGATCGAAGAAGACGACGATGCCGAAGGAGAACGGCCCGTCGGAAGGTTGCGGCACGGGCAGGCAGGCCTGAACCCCGGGGTGTTGCCGTCGACAGCCGGCGGCTTGGGTGGCTGGTGGTCCGCACAGCCGCTCAACGCGAGGCCGGCGATCGCTGCCAGAAGGCGAAATGCCGGGCGCCGCATCTTCAGTCGAACAGGCCGGCGAGCACGATGCCAGGCGGGTCGAGCTCGACGGCGCCGTCGCGTACGATACGGGTCAGGATCCCGCCGTCGTCTGCCCGGGTGTGCTGGATGACAGTGCGGTCTTTCGTCCGGACGATCAGATACTGCCGCAGGCTCGGGATGCGAAAGTAGTCCGCCAGCTTCGCGCCCGCATCCACCGATGCCGTGCTGGGAGAGACAACCTCCACGACAACCAAAGGATCGACCAGCTTGGTCAGCGCGCCAGCGAGCCTGTCGCCGCATCGGATGAGCGCGTCCGGCTCGTACGTCGTATGTTCGTCCACCTGCACCGCCATGCCGTCCGTGAAGACCTCGCAAGCCAGGCCGGCCTTCTCCACTGCGTCGGCCATGAGGCGTGCGACACGGAACTTGACCCGTCCGTGCTCGACCCGCTCGGAGGCCATGCGCACCACCTCACCGCCCACCAGCTCGTAACGTGCGCCGTCCGGTTGCTGCATCGCCCAAGCGATGAACTCGTCGGATGTCATGGGTGCATGCGCGAAGTCGCTCATGCGCCGAACCTACCACATCGAGCCGAATGCGGGACAGGAAACCAGCCCGGCGGCTGACCCGTATCCACGGCTCGACCCTCAGGAGGAGCCCCATGCCCTACTTCGAAGCCAAAGACGGCACCGCCATCCACTACAACGACTGGGGCACCGGTGAGCCCGTAGTCCTGGTCCACGGATGGCCGCTGGACGCGGACATGTGGGAGTACCAGTCCGTCTTCCTCGCCCGCAACGGCTATCGTGTCATCACCTACGACCGCCGCGGCTTCGGCCGCTCCGGCCAGCCCTGGAGCGGCTACGACTACGACACCATGGCCGGCGACCTGGCCACCCTGCTGGACAAGCTGGACCTCAACGGCGTCACGCTGGCCGGCTTCTCCATGGGAGGCGGCGAGGTGGCTCGCTACGTCGGTACGCATGGCACCGCCCGGATCGCCCGCGTGGCCCTGATCTCCGCGGTGACGCCCTACCTGCTGAAGGACGCCACCAACGAGGACGGCGTGGACCGTAGCGTGTTCGACCAGATGGTGGACGGACTGCAGGGCGACCGGCCCGGCTTCCTGGCGCCGTTCGGCAAGGCGTTCTTCGGCGCCGGCGTGCTGAACTTCTCGGTCAGCAGCGAGATCCTGCAATGGGCTCTGCAGATGGCGTTGCTCGCCTCGCCAAAGGCGACGGTGGATTGCGTGCGCGCTTTTTCCGAGACGGACTTCCGCGCCGACCTGGCCAAGCTGACGGTGCCCACGCTGATCGTCCATGGCGACGCGGACGCCACCGTGCCGTTGGCAGCATCCGGCGCCAAAACGGCCAAGCTGGTGCCGCACGCGCGCTTCGAGGTGTATGGCGGGGCGCCGCACGCGCTGATGTACACGGAGCGTGACAGGCTGAACAACGACCTGCTGAGCTTCTTGAAGAGCTAAACAAGCCGGACTTGTGAGGCCTCGGCCACCTCTTGACGACGCACGTGAGGTTTGAAGCTTTGTGGCGAGGCCTGCATCTGCTGGACAGGATTACACCTCTCCTGTCCAGCACCTTAGCCCAACGCAGAACTGGACCTATTAGGGCACAGCAATCCGAAACGCGATCGATTGTGGTTCGTTGTTCACGATCTTGCCGCCGATGGCGGTCCCGTACACCCTGCCATTCCCGGTGACGTACATCGGGGTTCCTGCAGAGAAGCCATTCGGCGCACCCGTAAACGTGTAGAATGCCGTCTCTGTCCACGATGTCTGTCCACTTGTCGGCGGAGCAAGACGATAGATGGTGCTGTTTGCCGCGCCTTCAGCTTGGCTCGGCGTGATCGCGCCGTAAATGAAGCCGCCCTTCGCAAAAGTGAGCTGGTAGTCGCTTGCGACGTAGGGCACGTTCGAGCCGTTGTTGGGTGGGCTTCCAAGCGGATCGCCAGCGAAGTCGTGTATCACCTGCTCTGTCCAGGCCTCCTCGCCCTGCGCCGGCACAAGCTCGAACACCAGACAGTCTGTCCTGCCACATCCCGCTCCGGTAGGACTTGTCGTCCCGAAGAGATGGCCATCCGGGGACAGTCCAATTTGACCGACATGCGCGCTCGCTGCAAATTTTTTCAGCGTCCGGCTTTTCCACTGACCGCCCGGGGTGGACGGTGGCGTAAGCTGGTAGACGATGTCGTAAACCGGCGCAGAGGTTTCGACCGCGCGCGCTACACCGTACAGACGGCCGGCGCGCCCCAAGACGACGCCGCTGTTATCCGCTTCGTAACCGGCAACGATCGGCAGCGTGATCATTGTGTAGGCGCCGCTGCCAGAAGCAGGGGGCGTAAACTGCAGAACGTTGTCGCGATAGGCCAAATAGAGAGAGCCGGCCCCGTCGATCGCCAGCTTGACCTTCGGCTGAACCGGAGTCCGAAATTGGTAGATCGTCTGTTTCGACCAAGAAATTTGCGAACCCGAGGGCGGTGTCAATTTGAAAAGAGTTCCAGCGTTGTTGCTGCAATACCCCTGGATCGACGGCATGGGAAGGCCACCGCAGAAGGTGCTTCCGTACAGGTTGCCTGCCTTGTCCAGCGTCAGCGGAGCGGAAGGGTAAGCGCCGTCCCCTTGACCCGAGAAAGCGTAGATGACCTTGGTCGACCACTTGGTGCCTGATTTCGAAGGCGGCACCAGCTGATATATGGTTCCGAGCGAATTTACGCCCGTCACGGCGCCGCCGTAGAAGCTGTCCCCCCGCGATGCCAGGCCGGTCGGTATCGACGGCAGGTTCGAGTCGATCGTCACCTCCGCACTGACCGCCATGGCTGAAGCAGGCGCGAGGGTCACCATCAAAAGAAAAACGAAGCTTCTGTTCATTGCTTACCTCAAACTAGAAGGTGTTATGTACTTCTGCGAGGGTCGGGTTTAATGGAGGCGGATGCCT
>CAXTBC010000109.1:0-5427 GCA_964242595.1 uncultured Acetobacteraceae bacterium
CGCGGCCATGACGGCACTGTTGACCGCCCTGTCCGGCCACCGCGACGGCGGCTGCCCCGACCCGGTGCTACGGCAGGCGCTGCGGCCGCTGGCGCACGCGCTGGAGGGTGGGGGCGACGCGGAGTTCACCTGGTCGGATGTCTCGATCCGTTCCGGCCGCGCGCGGCTGGGTGCGCGGCGCCTATCGCTGCACCTCGCCGGCGGCCCGACCGCACGCCTGAACGCCGCCCTCGACGGCGCGGTCAGCAACGACGAGGCGGCGGCGCTGATGCCCGAGGCGCTGACGCTGCGGGTCTCGGTCCCGGCGGCCGAGCTGCCGGCGCTGCTGGCCGGGGGGCGCGGCGGCGCGGTGCAGGCGACGATCGAGCGGCTGCATGCGACCCGGGCCGACAGCGCGCTCGACGGCCACGGTCAGGCCCTGATCGGCCCCGACCCGCAGGCCAGCGCCGGCGAGGGCGAGCTCAGCGTGCGCGGCTACGACGCGCTGGTCGCCGCCGCGGGAGTGCCCGGGCTGGAGCGGCTGCACACCGCCCTGTTCCTGGCGCGCCTGGTCGCGCACCGCGACGGCGACGCGCTCAGCTGGACCCTGTCGTGGCGGGGGGGGACGCTGCTGGTGAACAACGTGCCGCTGCCGCTACGCTGAGGGCGGCGGCGAGGTCGGTGCGCCCGGCGGGCCTTGGCCGTCGTGCGACGGGTTCGCGGTCGTCGTCACGGCTGGGGCGCGGGTCCGGCGGGGGTGGCGGGTCAGCATGGGGTTGGTCTGCGTCGTTGGTGCATGGGACGGAGGCTACGCTGTCCCAAGGGCGAGGCGGTAGCGGGATCGCGAGGTCGGGGGCTTGGACCGGGGGCGGAGGGTGGTCGGGCGTGGCGTCACGAAATGGTGTCATGAACGTGCGCCGGGCGGTTTTAGGCCGGGAGTCGACGTCGGCAGGTGATCGAGGGGGCGATCTCGCGATGTCTGTGCGAGGGGCTTGACGAATGGTGGGGACTAAGGAGTTTTACCCGTCGGGCAGGTGGGAGAAATCACTAGGATTAACTTTGTCGTGCCATACACGTCACCGCGAGACTGATGGTGTCGTTGAGGGGCTTGTATGACTGCTTTGCGCTTCATGTCGAACGATCACTGCTATCAGCGACTTATAAAAATATAGATATAGTTGTGATAAGCTATAGTCATGAAGTAAGTCGAAAGCAGCTACAAAGTATCAGAGCATCGCGTTGTTGGTATCAGGGCCTTTCATGACTAGAAAGGAATATCGTCGTTAATTTTAGATGGTAGCTCTGGTAAGGCGCCTGCCGGCAAAGGAACGTTCCTAACCACATACAGGCTGAGGATGTCCTCCCGATCCATGAAGATGATCTGGCTTCGCTTGCTGGCGTCGAGTTTGCCAGCGAGCCATTGCTGAGCTGCTTTTGTAATCTCTCCACCAGCAATAATAAAGGCGTGGTCTACAAGCACCTTACGGTTAGTTTCTGGATCAAAAACCTCATGGCCCGGCATCATCAGTGTTTGATGGTACACCTCTGCCATGTTGGCGTTACCGCTCTTAGTTACCCCCGAAGCGTCTAGCTTCCCCTTCTTTACCTGGATACCAAAGTAGATGTAGTGTTGGGCTGGCAATTGATACCGCATCCAGATATCCTTGCCGAATTCATTGGATTTATCCTTATGGCCGGCGATGGTAACGCGATGAAAGCCGGCGTGCTTAAGTAGAGGCAAAAGTATTTCGCCGATTAGGTCGTCCTCCGAGCACTTGTCGAGATAGACGGTGAGCTGCGCTCGCCGTACAGCTTCAACAGCCGAGAGTGGGCGATGCGGATTTGTTGAGAGACCCGCGACTTTTTGAGTTCCGACGTGGCGAATGTAGCACTGCTTGTCTTCAGCGTAAAACGCTTCAAAGCCTTCCCGACCCAGCACGATGTTGAGCGCTTTTAAAGCTGCTGGGCGTTCCTCCGATTCGTCCTTCGCATCGGATTGATCCATAAGGCGGGCAATGACACGACAGAACGTGTCCGGTGGCGTAAGATCATCTGCGTGCGGCTCCTCAAGAATTTCCTGTAGCGCGGCAGCAGTCCAGTCGCTTCGAGTTGTCCCATCATGCACGTAATCAGTGTCGGCGTCCTCGAAGAACCGGGTCAGATGGGAGCTGCTGCGATAGATAAAGTGAGGAGTTGGATAATTGGGGTGTACGGCGATCATCTCTGCAATGGCCTTGATCGTTCTATCTTTCCAAACCATGGCGCGTTCCTTAACCTGATTCCTACTAAAAGGGGTTACCGGCGGAAGCGGGGTGTCCACTTTTCCTCCAGGTCGCCATCTTCGTCCTCGTCGTCAGCCAGGAAGTCGGTTGTCAGGACCGTGAGGACTTTGCCATAGGCGCCAAGGCCAAGAATCTCTTCTCTTGCCTCCAAGCTGCGGCACCCGCCCAGCCAGAAGCGTAAGTCGACCTCCCCTGCCTTGCGCCGGGCGCGCACGACGTTGTCCCGGGAGCGAGCGAACATAGCGGTTGCCGTGCCATCCGGCACCGGGTCGCCTTTGCGCGGAACGGCCAATCCGGGGAACTCATGCATGTCCTTCGACAGGAAGGCAAAATCCACTATACCATCCGCGCTCACCACGACGGCGGTTGGTATAGACGCCTTGCGAGCGTACCGGATAGCCGTCGCAGTGATGGAGGTCAGGCACTTGTCGGCCAGTTCTTCGATGGCCTCAAGGCCGTCGCCGCACCGCCGAAGGGCCGACTTGAACGGGCCGTCGGGCATGAGCAAGCCGCAGGCGAAGTGGTCGGCCTCCCGTTCGTGAAGCAGGTTGGACATAAAGCCAGCCCGCGAGGCGTGGACGCCGTTGCCGACCGGGAACAGTAGTTCAGGATGGCCCTCAAGCAGATAGTGCCCCAGTTCGTGTCCAATGCTGAACCTCTGGAAGCCTATGCTCCGAATGTGCGTCGCGTAGAGGATGCCGAAGTTGTCTCCGTGACGCAGGAGCATGCCGGACACGCCCGGCTCGACATCGCCCTTTGGGCGAACCTCTATCTCCAGTGCCGCGGCAATCTCAAAAGGATCGACCGGCAGGGAGGTAATGCCGTGCTCCCGCAGCCAGTGCTCGGCTTTCGCCTCAGCGTCCTCCGGGCCGAAGCGCCTCATTCCTCCGTTTCCTCTCCCGGCTGACTTCTGGCCGCCAGGACCTTCATAAAGTCCTCTGCAATCTGTCTGTCGCGACCGCTTAGGTTCTTCACATCCCGGTAGAGTCGGTCGCCCGCGGCGCCAGTGCCGCCGATGTCAGCGACTCGACCCAGCAAATAATCCGTACTCGCGTCCAGTGCCTTCGCAAGACGTCGAAGGTTGTCGAAGGATGGCTTCCGGTTGCCGCTTTCGAAGTGAGAGATCGACGTGGTGGGGAGACCAGACTTGGCCGCCAACTCCGCCTGGCCAAGCCCTCGGATCTGCCTGGCCGCCTTCAGACGCTCGGTGAACACATCCTTTGTAGGATTATCGGACATGGCGCTTCCGCTATTGTTGACATATCTAAATCGACTTCTTACGGTAACGACAACCAGGAATGTCGTCAACGACATGTACCATGGGATAGCAGGTGCCGAAAGGATTCGCAGTGACAAAGATGCTCAAGCCGGGCCAGCCAGCGCCCGCATCCGCCATCTACAACATGGTCGGTCCCCGTGGTGGTCCGACTGGCGAGCAGGTCGTCTCGACGCAGCACAAGCCGTTGCCGCCGACCCAGCGGCCCGGCCAGGGCTACGTCGTAGCGAAGCCCGCTCACCACCAGCACAAGAAGTAGGAGGACACCGTGCATATTGATGGTGCGGTCATCCGCGAGCAAGGCGTCACTTTTGCCGTGGTGGTGGTGAAGCGCGAGGTTCTCGACAGCAGCAGCCGAGCGCAGGACGCTATCCGGGGTTTCATGCCGGCCTTCCCGGGCATACCGGTGGTGTTGATGGCCCAGGACCACCGCGGGGTGCCGACCTACTACGGGCGGCAGGACATCTCGCGCTTTATGTCGTCAGTGGCGGCAAACCGCATCCCCTGGAAGCGCTACGACATCAACTAACCAGGTGACCTACTCGGTGGACACCTGCATGTCCTGCAAAGGTCCACCGTTGTCCCCCATGATCAGCTCCAGTTTTTTGATAACAGTAAGATTACTAAAAGGAGTAGGGGTTGTTCGCCTTCTAGGAGATCCAAATGACCGGTCCCACCACTCAAGTACCCTTACCTCTTCATCTGCAGCATAAGCCTATGTTCGCCATCCCGTTCTTCGACCATGACCCCGGTCGCGAGGGAAACACTGACTGCCAGTACCTTTCTGTCGGCTGGTCGCAGTGGGACAACAAGGAAGTTTCGGCCAAAGCCATTCGGCACAGCGGCCAGAAGTGGAGCAGGCAAGCCGAGGAGATACCTCCATCCCGCCTGGCGGACCTGCTCTCCCTAGTACTGATGACGGTCCTGGCAGGGGATGAGGACATGATCACCGTTCCTGCGGACTTTTTTGAGAACCAGCCGCAGCCGATGACCATCCGACGGCATGGCGGCAGCGAGGCCGAGCGCGAACTGTATCGCCGTGGCCTAACCGACAACGAGGTGTTTGGGCGTCGCCTGGACAGGCTGACGGACCTCCTCGTCGAGCGGCGCCGACACCGGGCTGGACCCTGACTTCCTTCATGGGCCTCCTACGTCGGCGTCTTTTCATCCTTCCGCCGCGGCCTCCGCTGTAGCACCGGACTTGGCGGTAGCAGGCCATAGGATCTGTTTTAGCTGTGCCTCTATGACCGCTTCGGGTCGAACTCAGCGATAGCTATACCAGCGCGCTGCCCTACGGGACTTTAGGATCAGCCTGTCGGTAAGGAGTGAGAACGCGCCGCCGGTGTGTTCGCCCCGGAGGAAATAGTGGCTCTGCACGTTGCTAAGATGGCAGCCGCCCGCTGTGTCATCGCGCCGTCTGCTTCCATCATGGATTTGCTCCGCGATTGGATCGTCCAACGGTCTCATGACCATCGGCGTCATCGTCATCCTGCACCGCTGTTCGAGATAAGAAAAAGCATTCAAATCGGTTCTTGAGCCCGGCCGTGTTGGGAGTGCATCGCGCGGGTCTCGGATAGCAGCGTGGTCACCGTGGCGTCCTGGCGCGTCAGGATCGCCATCAGGACCGCGATGTCGTCCCGCATGCTGCCGATATCGGCGAGGACCTGAGCCTGCTGGCGGGCGATCAGGCTGAGTTTAGCGAACGCATCATCGCTCATCTGGATGATCTCTGGACGCGGCGCGTGCCGTTGAAGACTTATCCGGAAGACCATAGCCGAAAGCGGTTTCCAAAGGCACCGCCTTTGGCGGGGTCCAGGGGCGGCGCCCCTGGCCTTCTTCCCTACGCCGCCTTGGCCTCGTCGGCGATGCTGCTCAGCTTGCCGACCACGT
>CAXTBC010000110.1:0-5298 GCA_964242595.1 uncultured Acetobacteraceae bacterium
CATCCAGGAGAGCGCCGAGAGCGCCGGCGCCCGCCGGGTGCTGCTGATCGAGGAACCCATGGCGGCCGCCATCGGCGCCGGCCTGCCCGTGACCGAGCCGTCCGGCAGCATGATCGTCGACATCGGCGGCGGCACTACCGAGGTGGCGGTGATCTCGCTGGGCGGCATCGTCTACGCGCGCAGCGTGCGTGTGGGCGGCGACAAGATGGACGAGGCGATCACCAGCTACATCCGCCGCCACCACAATTTGCTCATCGGCGAGAGCTCGGCCGAGCGGATCAAGATTCGCCTGGGTGCCGCCCGGCCGTCCGAGAACGGGGACGAAGGCCCGTGGCAGGAGGTGCGCGGGCGCGACATGATCAACGGGGTGCCGCGCGAGGTTCTGGTCAGCCAGGCGCAGATTGCCGAGAGCCTGGCCGAGCCGGTGTTCCAGATCGTCGAAGCGGTGAAGGTGGCGCTGGAGAACACGCCGCCGGAACTGGCCGCCGACATCGTCGACAAGGGCATCGTGCTGACCGGCGGTGGCGCGCTGCTCAACCGGCTGGACCAGGTGCTGCGAGAAGCCACAGGCCTGCCCGTGGTGGTGGCCGAGGAGCCGCTCTCATGCGTGGTGCTGGGCACCGGCCGTGCGCTGGAGGAACTCAAGCGGCTGCGCAACGTGCTCACCACGATGTATTGAGCATGATGTTGCGGCTGCTCGGGCGCAGGAAGGAAGGCCAGGGCTCTGCCCCTGGACCCCGCTAAGGACAAGTCCTTAGAACCTGTTCGTAGAGACTCTAAACAGATGGGGGTCTGGGGCCTCGAGGCCCCAGCGGGGTTTGGGGCAGAGCCCCATTCTTGCTCTCCTGGTCCGGATTTCCGACCGTTTGTAAGAGCAGGCGCAAAGCCCGCCATCGCAGCTGAAATGAAGTAGTACCGCTCACGATCAAAATTCCGCGGCACAAACTTTTTCGGTTCGTTGCTTTGAAAATGAACTGCTCGCTCGCTAGGTCGTGTAAACACCGAACGCAAGTTTCAAACCAAGGCCGGCAGCGATGATCAGGCTTTCCATCCAGGCGCGCCAGGCGCTCGCCCGCCTCACCCTCCCCGTTCTCATCCTCGCCGCCATGGCGCTCATGCTGCTCGGCCGCGCCACCCCGCTGGTGCCCGAGCGCGCGCGCATCAGCCTGTCGGACGCGCTGGCCCCGATCTACGCCGTGGTGGACGCTCCGCTCCGCGCCGTCCGCGCCGGCACCCGCACCGTGCGCGAGACTTTCCTGTTGCGCGCCGACAATGAGCGCCTGCGTACCGAGAACGACCGCCTGCGCCACTGGTATGACGTGGCGATGGCACTGGACGCCGAGAACGTGACCCTGAAGGACAACCTGCACTGGGTGCCGGACCCCACGCTGAGCTACGTCACCGCCCGTGTGGTGGCCGATGCCGGCGGGGTGTATGCCCGCTCCGTGCTGCTCTCAGTCGGTCCTCATAGCGACATCCGCCGCGGCGAGGTGGCGCTGGACGCCAATGGGCTGGCCGGCCGGGTGACCGAGGTGGGCGCGCGCAGCGCCCGCGTGCTGCTGATCACCGACATGAACAGCCGAATCCCTATCCTGCTGGAGAAATCCCGCGCCCGCGCCATGTTGGCCGGCGCCAACGCGCCCAACCCGCGCCTGCTCTACGTGCAGGACGGCACGCATCCGGAGGAGGGCGAGCGCGTGGTCACCTCGGCCGAGGCCGGCGCCTTTCCCGCTGGGCTGCTGATCGGTACCGTGCATTACGGCGAGGGCGACCGTCTGGAAGTGGCTCCGGCGGCCGACCTGGGACGGCTGGAGGTTGTGCGGATCTTCGATTACGGGCTGGGTGGCGTTGTGCCGCCCGAGGCGCCGGGTCGTGCTGCAAGCAAGTAAGAAAGGCCTTCTTTTTTGAAAAGAAGAAGCAGAAAATTTTTGACTCCGCTATCACGGACTTCTCCGGCGACGGCCCGACAGGGAGCAAAGGTTTTTTGGTTCTTTTCAAAAAAGAACTGCTTGCTTCCTTTCTGAAGTGGACAAATCCCCCGGCGTCCGCCCGCGCCTAGGCCTCTGGCACCTGCTCGACACCGCCTCCCGCTACGCGCTGCCCGGCGCACAAACCATAGCCGTGCTCCTGCTGCTGTCCGCCCCGCTCGGCGTTCCGGGCCAGGCGCAACTGCAGCCGGCCTGGGCGCAGGCCTGCGTGTTTTTCTGGTCGCTCTACCGGCCGGCCTCCATGCCGGCCCCGCTTGTCTTCGCCATCGGCCTACTGCTGGACTTGCTGGCGCAGGCGCCAGTTGGGATCGAGGTGCTGGTGCTGCTGCTGATCCATGCCGTCGCGTTAAAGGCCCGCCGCGGCCTCACGCGCAGCGGCTTCGCCACCGTATGGCTGGTCTTCATGGGCGTGGCCCTGACTGCGGCCGTGCTGGAGTACCTGCTGGTGACGGTGCTGACCTGGCGCCTGCTGCCCGCGGCTCCCGGCGCGTTCGAGTTCGGCATCGCCGCCGGCCTCTACCCTTTCCTGGCCTACTACCTGATCGGCCTGCACCGCGGCCTGGCTGCCCCGGAGCGAGCAAGCTGATGCAAGCCCGCATGTGTATGCTGCCCAAGACCGCGACGGCACGGCCAAAAGTCTTTTGCTGCCTTTCTTCAGAAAAGAAGGCCTTGCGTTCTTCATGAAACAGGAAGGCACCCGCAACGGCGTGTTTACCCGCCGCGCTTTGGTCCTGATGGCCGGCCAGACCGCCGCCCTGGGCGCGCTGGCCGTCAAGCTCTACCGCGTGCAGGTGGAGCAGGGCGCGAAATACGCCACGCTGGCCGAGAGCAACCGGGTCAGCGCCCGCCTGATCGCGCCGCCGCGCGGCCGGATCGTGGACCGTTTCGGCCAGGTGCTGGCCGGCAACAACCTCAACTGGCGCGCGCTCCTCCTGGCCGAGGAGACCACCGACGTGGCCGCCACGCTCGCCGCTTTCGAGCGGCTGGTGCCGCTGGAGGACCACGACCGCGCCCGCATCGAGCGCGAGCTGAAACACAACCGCCGCTTCATCCCCGTCACAGTCCGCGAGTTCCTGGACTGGGACCAGATGGCGCGCATCGAGGTGAACGCGCCCGACCTGCCCGGCGTGTTCGTCGACGTGGGCACCACCCGCCACTACCCGTTCGGCCCGGACCTGGCCCACATCGTGGGCTACGTGGCCCCGCCCAGCGAGTCCGACTTGGGCGACGACCCGGTGCTCGCTTTGCCCGGCGTGCGCGTCGGCCGCGCCGGCGTGGAGATGTTCCACGAGGAGGACCTGCGCGGCGACGCCGGCGAGGTGCAGATGGAGGTGAACGCCGTCGGCCGCATCATACGCGAGCTGGACCGCACTGACGGCACCCCCGGCGACGAGCTGGGCCTGACCATCGACGTGGAGCTGCAGCGCGGCATCCTCGCCCGGCTGGGCGACATGGCGGCCAGCGCCGTGGTGATGGACTGCACCAACGGCGAGGTGCTGGCGATGACCACCACGCCGAGCTTCGACCCCGCGCTGTTCGACAGCGGCCTGTCGCAGAAGCAGTGGATCGAGTGGACCAGCGACCGCAAGACGCCGCTGATCAACAAGGCTACCGCCGGCGTCTACCCGCCGGGCTCCACGTTCAAGATGGCGGTCGGCATGGCCGGCCTGCGCGCCGGCACCATCACCGAGACGGACCGGATCAACTGCCCCGGCTACATCGACCTCGGCGACACGCGCTTCCATTGCTGGAAGAAACACGGCCACGGCTCGCAGAGCCTGCACGAAGCGCTGAAGCATTCCTGCGACGTGTTCTTCTACGAGGTGGCGCGCCGCACCGGCATCGATACGGTGGCCGAGACCGCGAACCGCTTCACGCTTGGCGTGGACACGGGCGTGGACCTCCCCGGTGCCCGCAAGGGCCTGATGCCGACCACCGCCTGGCGCCGGCGCCACGGTCATGTTTGGAACGTGGGCGACACCATCAGCTGCGGGATTGGCCAGGGCTTCGTCCTGGCCACCCCGCTGCAGCTGGCGACCTATTGCAGCCGCATCGCCACCGGCCGCGCCGTGGTGCCGCACGTCACCCGCCTCGTCGCCGGCGTGGCCCAGAGCGGCGCCAAGCCGGACGACTTCGCCGCGCTGGACGTGCCGGACGCCCACCTGGCTGCCGTGCGCGGCGGCATGTTCGCGGTGGTGAACGAAGCAGGCGGCGGCGCGCCGCACGCCCGCCTGGGCCTGCCCGGCATGCAGCTCGCCGGCAAGACCGGCTCCAGCCAGGTCCGCCACGTCAGCCGCTGGGCGCGCGAGCACGGGCACTTCAACTCCGCCAGCCTGCCATGGGAGTTCCGGCCGCACGCGCTGTTCATCTGCTTCGCGCCCTACGACGCGCCGCGCTACGCCGTAGCCGTGGTGGTGGAGCACGGCAACGCCGGCGCGGACGTGGCCGCGCCGCTGGCGCGCGACATCATGCGCGATACGATCCTGCGAGACCCAGCGCGGCGGAGCGTGGCGCCGGGACAGGTGGCGGCGTCGTAAGGCGGCCTGTCAAC
Source organism: uncultured Acetobacteraceae bacterium (assembly GCA_964242595.1). Lineage (GTDB taxonomy): Bacteria > Pseudomonadota > Alphaproteobacteria > Acetobacterales > Acetobacteraceae > BOG-908. The sequence goes on from CAXTBC010000110.1 coordinate 4,540, forward strand.
GACAGCCTGTAGGCAAGTAAGGCTTTCTTTTTCGAGAAAAAGAAGCAAAAAGCTTTTACGCCGCTGTCGCCGTTTTTCCGGGAACACCCGACAGGGAGCAAAGGCTTCTTGCTTCTTTTCTTTCAAAGAAGGCCTTACCTAACCTGTTCCGGCACCAGCCCCGGCTGGGCGACGTCGTTGTGCTTGTCCTGGTAGATGTTGGCCGACGTCGCGTTCTCCCGAGGTTCAGGTTGTGGAACTCGGCGGCGGTCAGGTGGCCGCCATTGGCCCGCAGGTCGGCCCGGCGGCTGGCGTTGATGCGTGACTCCCGGTTCTCCAGGTGGGCGGCGCCCCGCGCCGTGACCTGGCCGCTGGCGACGCCCTGGCCGATGCGGGCCTGCTGGTTGGCTTCCCGTCCGCGCACTTCCTGTGCCGAGACGGCCGAGAACAGCAGGGTGGCCGACAGCGCGGCGAGGTGGTGCGGCTCGTGGTTGTCTCCAGTTGGGGAGACTTTTCACATGGGATTAGTGTGAAACAGCACGGCTGCTCGGGCCGATGGTAACAACGAGCGGCGACCAAGGGCGGCCTCTCGGCATCCGGTGCCCGGCGGGACCGCGCTTATGCCATAGCCCGAAATCTTGCCTCTTGGGAAAAGCCATGAGCTCTGCCCTGGACCCTGTTAAAGACGAGTCCTTATACTAACGGCCGTAAACTTTGACCTATAGATAAGCATGGGGCTCTGCCCCAAACCCCGCTGGGGCCTCGAGGCCCCAGACCCCC
>CAXTBC010000111.1:0-4851 GCA_964242595.1 uncultured Acetobacteraceae bacterium
GGGGTCTGGGGCCTCGAGGCCCCAGCGGGGTTTGGGGCAGAGCCCCAAGCTTACTCAGTTCCTATACTCGCCCCCAACCCTCAAGGCGCCAGGTAGACCTCCACCCGCCGGTTCCTGTCGCGCCCGGCCTGGGTCGTGTTGTCGGCCACCGGCAGCTCCGAGCCGAAGCTCGCGACGTGGCCGGGCTTGAAGCCGGCCTGCGTCAGCGCGGCGGCCACTGCGACCACGCGCTTCTGCGCCACCGCGTCGTTGGAAGCCGCGTCGCCCTGGTTGTCGGTGAAGCCGGCCAGCAGCACCCGCTCGCCCGTTGCGTGGTGCTGGCCGAGGTAGCCGACGAGCCGCTCGACCTCGTGTGAGTCCCGGCCGGTCAGGCTGACGGAGCCGGACTTGAAGGTGAACGTTACCGGCACGCGCGCCGCGTTGCCGAGAAAGGCGTGCACGCGCTCGGCCGGGTCGGCCGCCGGGGCGGGCGTAACGGCCGCGGGGGCTGCCGGGGTAGGCGGCTCGGCGGAGACGTCCGGTGCCGCAGAGGCCAGCGGAGCGGGCGCCGGTTCCACAGGCGGCGCAGCGGCGGGCGGCGGCGGGACCACCACGCCGAGCGGCGGGCTGACGGCGGGCGGCGGCGGCGAAGCTGCCGCCACCGCGGCAGGCGGGGCGGGCGGAGTGCCGGCAGCCTGATCCGCCGGCGCGGCCTGGCCCGGTGCCGTCGGCGCGGGTGCGGCCGGTGCGGGTGCCGGCTCGGCCGGGGCGGGTTCAGGCGGCGGGGCTGGCGCGGGGATAGGGGCCGTCGTCATCGCCACCTGTGCCGGCGGGCGTGCCGCGTGACGGCCGAACATGTCCCACGCCTTGTAGCCGATGGCGGCAACCGCCACGGTGATGGCCACCGCCGGCAGGATGGCCGAGGAGGCCTTGCGCGTGCTTCCGCGCTCGGCCACCGCCACCAGCTCGGTCCCGCATTTGGGGCAGACGAACGCCTCGTTGTCCGGCACCTCGATGGTGCGCTGGCGCGTCGCGTTCTCGCACAGCCCGAGATTGTTGCAGCGGCCGCGGCGCATGGTCATGGGGGTCAGCCCTTGGAAGGTTGGTCTGGTGAGGCGATGTTAGGCTGCCTGTCCGGGCGCAGGAACAGTTGTGCAGATGGTCGCGGCGAACTGCGGCTTCTTGGCAACAGTCGGGGGCGTCGGCAAACAGCGTGAAGGCAAGCAGTTCTTTTTTGAAAAAAAGAACCAAAAAACTTTTGCTCCCATGGCGCGCGCTGCCGGAGAGAACCGCGACAGCCGGACAAAAGTTTTTTGCTTCTTCTTTTCAAAAAAGAAGGCCTTTCTTCCTTGCTGTCTCGACGCTACTTGCCGTGTGTCCGCCCGATGAACCCCGCCACGTTGTCGTGCAGTTGCTGCAACGAGGCCTGGTGCGCGTACACCATGTGCCCCGACTCGTACTGCCTGAACTCGATGTTGGCCTGCAGCTTGTCCGGGATCGGCAGGTGCTGCATCTCGTAGATGCCCTCGTAGAACGGCGTGGCCAGGTCGTAGTAGCCGGCGTTGAGCTGTATCTTGAGGTTCGGGTTCGTCTTCAGCGCGGCGGCGAGGTCCGGCATCACGTTGGCCGTCTGGGGCAGCTTCTCGCCGGCGCCGGGCGGCTGGTGCTGCATGTCCCAGTGGTCGTTGTCGATCTCCGGCTTGTAGGCGATGCCCTCGCCGTAATGCAGCACGCGGCGGGCGTAGTCGTTTAAGCTGCTGACATAGGCGCTGGAGATGGCGGCCGATTGCGGGTCGTAATCGGCCTCCTTGCTCAGCGGGTCCATCGTCGGACCGGAGAAGCGGCTGTCCAGCCGGCCGGTGGTGGTGTCGGTATCGTCCTGCAGCGTCTTCTCGAACTCGCCGCCGGTGATGCGCAGGTTCGCCTTGCGTATGTAGGCGGCGGGCAGCCCTGTGTAGTCGTGCAGCTTGGCAACCACGGCCTCGCGCCTGGCCGCCGGCAGCGCGCTGCCGGCGGCCAGCGCCAGCGTGTAGTCGGTCATGGCGAAGTGCTCGACCTCGGCCAGGAATGCCGACAGGTTGGCCGGCGGGTTGGCGCCCAGCTTGTGGTGGTAGTAGGCGGTGGCCGCGTAGGTCGGCAGCGCCAGCGGATAGGCTATGTCGATGCCAGGGTTGGTCTCGGGCCCGTCCACGCTGGTGTCGAAGCTCAGGATCTGGCTCAGCAGCACCACGCCGTTCAGGTCCACGTCGTAATCCGACTGCAGCATGTTGCTCAGCACCGCCGAACGCGTGGTGCCGTAACTCTCGCCGAACAGGTATTTCGGCGCGTTCCACCTGTTGTACTTGCCGAGGAAGGCGGTGATGAACTCGCTGAAGGCATGGGCGTCGGCATCGATGCCGTAGAACGCCTTCTCCTTGTCGTGGCCGGCGATCCGGCTGAACCCCGTGCCAGGCGCGTCGACGAACACCATGTCGGTGGCGTCCAGCAGGCTCTGGTCATTGTTGACGACCTGGTACGGCGCCGCCGGGGTGTGGCTGTCGTCCAGCGTCACCACGCGCCTGGGGCCGAAGGCGCCCATGTGCAGCCACACGCTGGACGATCCTGGGCCGCCGTTGAAGAAGAACGTGACGGGGCGGCCCTCCGCCGGCGCGCCCTTGGCGAAGTAGGCCACGTAGAACATCGAGGCTTCGGCGCTGGGGTTGTGGTCGTCCTCCTCCTCGTCGTCCTTGGACGCGTCGTCGCCGTGGGCCCGCTTGGCCGCGTCGTCCCAGCCTTTGGGGTGCACCACCAGAGTCCCGGCTACCGCCTGGTAGGCGATCGGACGGCCGCCGATGGTGACCGAGCCGTCGGACGTCCTGGTCTCCGGTCTGAAATGCGGCTTCTTGGCCTCGTCCTTCTCCGCGTCGTGCTTGGAAGGCGCGTCGGCCAGGGCGGGGGCGGACAGGAGCAGGCTTGCGGCCAGCAGCGCGGCGCGCAGGCCGGTAGGGTGCGTCATGGTGGGGTGGAGTCCTTGGAAGGGTCGAAGCAAGAAAGGCCTTGTTTTTTGAAAAAAAGAAGCAAAAAACTTTTGCGAACTGTCGAATGCCTACCGGCCAGCACGCGGCAGCGGAGTCAAAAGCCTTTTGGTTCTTTTTCTCGAAAAAGAACTACTTGCTTCCTCACCCCCCAGGCGCCACGGCCACGCAAGCCTGTGACGCCGCGTGCAAGTCACGGCACGCGGTAGCCGCGTTCTGCGCGGATAGCCCCAGCAACCGCGCGCGATACATCACCTGGCCGCCAAACGGCGCCGTGGTGCCAAGTACCGCCTGCGCACCGCCCAGTTCGGCCGGCGCCAGGGAGCGCACGCTCTCGGCCGTGCGCCTTGCCTCGCCGGGCGTGGCAAAGGCGCCCACTTGGATGCCCCAGCGCCCGGTGGCCATGGCGCGGCGGATGGGGGCCGCCTGCGCCGAGGCTACCTGGTAGCGCACCACCTGCAGGTTGCCCGGGAAGTGGTACGGCGCGGGCGCTGCGGCGGCGTAGATCCGCGCGGGCGGGGTGGGTGCCGCCACCCGCACCGGCGGCGCCGCACGGCACGGGGCGGTGGGGTCGTAGGCGGCGTCCGGATCTTGCCAGCACCCCACAGCCGGCCGCTGCGGCGTGGCGGCGGCATAGGCGGGCGCGGGCACGAACGCGGGCGCGGGCTGCACCCGGGCCACGGCCGCGGCCACGCGGATCGGCGGCGCCGAACGGCAGGGCGCGTCCGGATCGTAGGCCGCGTCGGGGTCCTGCCAGCATTGGGCGGACGGTGCGCGGACGAAGTCGTGCAGCACGGGCACCGGCGTGGGCAGGGCGCTGCTGTCGGCGAAGGCGGCCAGCGGCCCGCTCAATGGCCGTTCCGAGCCCAACCCCGGGGCGGCCGAGGCCAGGTAGTTCACCGTCTCATTAGGCAGGCTGCCATGCCCGGCCAGGTACATTTGAACCCGGTGCGGGCCGGCATTGTAGGCGGCCAGGAAGGTGGGGGCGCCGAACTGCCCGTACAGGTCCTTGATGTAGCCGGTCCCGGCCATGATGTTGTCGTGCGGTTCGTAAGGATCCGGCCCCAGGCCGAAGCGTGTCGCCAGTTCCCCATAGGTGGCCGGCATCAGTTGCATCAGGCCCATCGCACCCGCGTCCGAGGTGATCGGCTGGCCGTGCGCGTATTGCCGCCCGCCGCTCTCCTGCTTGATCACGGTGCGTATCCAGGGCTGCGGCACGTTGAACCGGCTTGAGGCCTGGACGATGTAGGGCCCCCAGGGATCGCTGGCCGGTCCGGGCGGCGCGTAGTTCGGGGCGTAGCCGGCGCCGCTGTAGACCGGGCGTTGCACGCCGCCCCCGCCGCCGCAGGCCGACAACGCGCACAGGAGGAGCAGCGGCAGCGTATGCCGTGCAGCCGTGCTAGCGACGCCCTGCTCGCGTGACACAGACCCCAAAACCTTCGTTTCCGACTTCAGAGTGCTACAGAGTGCCGCGATTGGGGCGATGCATCAACAAGAAGGTTCAGGTGCTGCCAAAACGAGGTATTCCGGCCACAGGCGTTTGTTTGGAGGGAAAGAGTGGCCGCTTCCGTCGCCGGTTATGGCAAGACGGCGCGGGCATGATGGCGCGAAGCAGATAGCGTCGTGCCATCTGCCAGGCTCGCCATAGCGAGAGGCGGCCGCCTGGGTTTGGTTCGGCCGACTTGGGGGGGGGTCGACGATCTGGCCTGCCAGCTCCTCGTTGAGGACCGCGACGATCAAAGTATGCCAGCGGCCAGGTTCTCGCCAGGCGATCGATGCCGCCCAACGTTTTTAATCGTTTGAAGCTAATACCAACGGCCTTTAATGTTGACCTGTGAAGGAAGGCCAAGGGCTCTGC
>CAXTBC010000112.1:0-4812 GCA_964242595.1 uncultured Acetobacteraceae bacterium
CAGGGGCAGAGCCCTTGGCCTTCCTTCACAGGTCAACATCAAAGGCCGTTGGTATCAGAACCCGAACATGTGGTCCAGCGAGAATCCCCCAAACCCGTCCTCGAGCCCGTGGTAGCCGAACAGCCGGCACGTCGCATCCCGCACCAGCACGTACCCGCCCGACCCAGCCCGCCCCAAGGCAGCCTCTCCGAACACCAAATGCGGCCGTACCGTCGCCGAACCGGAACACGCGATCCGCAACGGCCGTGTCTCAATCACCGCGCCGGTGCCGTTCAGCAATTGCAGGTCCGTGGCCGATTCGGGGTGCCAGTCCGCCGATGCCGGGTAGATCAGCACCGCGAAGCTGCGCCGCCTGGGGTCGCCGAGCTTGAGGAACAGCCGCGTCGTCAGCCCGGGTGGCGGGCCGGCGTAGGATTGCGGCTCGTCCCTGTAGGTCATCGCCGTGTTGAAGATGTGGGCGCCGAAGCTGGTGTCCGCCGCGTGCCCGCTCTGCCTGTGCTCGTAGCGGAACAGGCCGTGCATCCAGCCGTCCGCCCGGCCGCCGTCGCGGAAATCATAGACCAGCTCGGCGTGGCCTTCTTCGGCGCCGAACTCGGACAGGTCCACCGCCACGTCGTGGTTGCGGGGCAGGTTGCCCAGGAAGCGCTGGGCCGCCAGCCGCCCGTCAGCCGCGAAGACGTCCAGCCGCAGCGGCAGGCTGTCCTGCCACTCGGCCATCGGGTTGGGCTGCACGATGGTGCGGAACGCAGCCGCGGGCAGCACCGGGAACGGCAGGATGTAGCCGCGTCCCAGCAGGTTCGAGAGCGTGGGGATCCCGGCGTCCGGCTTGAGGTCCGCGCGCTCCACGTTCACGTGGGCGATCCTGGCGTGGCCAGCCTTGATGATCTCGTAGCGCGGCCGCACCACGTGCCGCCCGGTGCGCAGCTCAAGTTGCGCCGGCCACAGTACGCCGGGCAGCAGGCGCGCCACGTCGATCGCCACGCTGGCGAACGGCGCCACCTCGCCGGGCACGCTGACCGGCGCTTCCGCGCCCATGCGGTCCAGCGTGATGGCACCCTCCGGGATCGGCGCCGCGTGGCTGTTCTGCACCCACAGCAGCACCTGCTCGTCCGCGCCGGGCGCCGGCAGCCCGGCGTAGCGGTCGGACGGCCAGGCGTTGGCGTCGTGCGTCACGGACAGCGCCGCGTCGCACGTGCCGGACGCGTCCGTGCCGTAAGTGTCCAGCGCGTATTTCACCACGTCGTGCCCGGCCACGCCGATGGCGTGGATGAACAGCTGCCCGGTGAAAGCGCCCAGCCCGAAGCGCGCCCGAACCTTTGCGCTGTCGATCGTGAAGCCGCCGGCGCCCGCGGGCAACGCTTCCTCCCAGGTTGCCAGCACGGCGCCGTCGGCGCCGAACAGCCGCAGCCACAGCCGCACGGCGTGCGCGCCGTAGCCGGCCCAGTAGTTGGCGCTCGTCAGCCGGGTGCTGCTGGCACCCTCGTCGCGGAAGAACGCGTGGTTGGTGGCAAAATTCAGCCGGTCCAGGTAGGCCCGCGCGGTCAGCATCGCGGCCGGCAGCCGGGTGCGGTCCAGCGACAGCACGCGCGCACCGCCGGTGCGTAGCCTTTGCTCGAGGCGTCCGGTGTCGAACGCCGCCACCAGCACGCTGGCCGCCCGGCTCTGCGCCAGCTCCGTCACTGGCCGGGCGGCCACGCCGCACAGGTTCCCCGCCAGCGCGTCCACGTCCTGCACGTAGTACTCGGCGGGCACCGGCATCTGCGGGTGCAGCGCGTAGAGTGCCGCCGCGGTGCCCTCCGGATCGAACACGGCCAGCGGTCCGGCCTGCCGCAGTTCGGCGCCCAACGCAGCGATGGCTTCGGCCGCCAGCGGGTGCGTGAGCGCCTTGTAGAGGACGTTGCCGCCCCGCCTGGCATCGAAGGTCTGTATGTTCAGCATGAGACAACCTCAGAGGAAGCCGGGCTTCCTGAAGAAACAAGCAAGCCGCCTAGAGCCCCAACCTGCGCCGCACTTCGCACCCGGCCTGCGCCGTGTCGTCGAGCGGCACCACGGGCCAGGTCTCCAGCCGGCCGGAGAACGGCCGCACCCGCCCTTCGTTCAGCAGCGCCCGCCTGAACCGGCCGATCCTGGCGCTGCGTCCCGGCAGGTCGGCTAGCAGCACCGGCGCCTGGGTCGCCACCGCCTCGGATACCATGGAGATGCTGTCCACCGTCACCACCACCACGTCGGCCAACGCCAGCAGCCCGAAATACGGGTTCTCGCCCTGCATGTCCCACACCCAGGCGCCGCGCGGCACCAGCGCGTCGCGCAGGGCCTGGCGCACGGCGGGCGACGTCCTGCGGCTGGGCGTCAGCGCCAGCCCTGGCCGGTCACGGTTCATCAGGCCGGACAACTGCGCGGCCAGAGCGGCGCCTTCGGCCGCCTCCAGCCGGAAGCGCCCGTTGCTGCCACCCACCAGCACCGCCACCAGCGGCCGCGGCAAGTGCGCCAGGCGGGGCGCCCAGGCGTCGCGCGCCGCCGCCAGCCGGGCGGGCGTGGCCCTGTGCAGCGCCGTGCGCGTGACGATCACGTTGGGCCCGGCCAGCCCGTCATGCTGGTTGGCCACCACGAGGTCGAAATGCCGCAGGCTGATCCGCGGGTTCTGCACCTGCACCACCGTGCTTCCCTGCTTGTGGCACGCGGCCCCCACCGCGCCGGCGGTGCCGCCGGCGGTGATCAGCACGCCGGGCGGCGGTGCATCCAGCCCCACCGCGCGCAGCGGCGCCGGCCAGGCAGCCGCCGCTACCCATGACCATGGCCGGCGGGGATGCAGTTCCACCAGTTCCGGCGCCAACCCGGCCGCCTCGGCCAGCCCCAGGGCCTGTGCCTGCAGGCCGGCATAGGGTTCGCTGAGGATCCGGCTGTCTGGCGGCATGGGCGGGTTATCCTCCCGGTGTGCCGTGCTGCCAACAGCACCGCGTCATGCCTGTGGGCTGAGGTGTTGGCTCTCTAGGAAGGCCAGGGGCTCTGCCCCTGGGCCCCGCTAAGGACAAGTCCTTAGAGTCCGTTTGAGAACTCTCACAAGCTGCCTGGGGAACGCCGAATCCGACGAAAGCGGTAACTACATACCACAATCCAGGCTGAATTTCGCCTTCTACCGGCAAGGATTGAGCGACTCCGGGCTTTGGATGCGAGTTTCCAAACAGCCTCTTAGAACCGGTTCGTAAAAGTCCTTACCGGATGGGGTCTGGGGCATGACCAATGCTCGCCAAATTGCCGGCACGACGCGCGCCCCTCCGACCACCCATCGATGCAGCAAAAGTTTTTTGGTTCTTTTTTTCAAAAAAGAACTGCTTTCTTGACTTTTTTCTCCCGAATCAACATTATGCTGCGGCGCGGCAATAACGCGACCGTTCGCTTTCAGAGCCTGGCCGGTTTCCGTTTCTTTGACTCAACGCGCCGGCTTGCGGTCCTGCCGACCGCTTTACCGTCCCCTCCAAGGGCGCGGCATAGAAAGCTCACCTCCACCCATGACAGAATTCTCCGAACTCGGCCTTGCAGCCCCGCTGCTGAAGGCCCTGACCGCTGCCGGTTACACCACTCCGACGCCGATCCAGCAGCAGGCGATCCCGCACCTACTGACAGGCAAGGACCTGCTGGGCATCGCCCAGACCGGCACCGGCAAGACCGCCGCGTTCGCCCTGCCCATCCTGCATCGCCTCATGGGCCACCCGCGTCCCTACGAGCGCAAGACCACGCGCTGCCTGGTGCTGGCGCCCACCCGTGAGCTGGCGGCACAGATCGCCGAGAGCTTCCGCACCTACGGCCGCCAGACCAGCATCCGCGTGGCGCTGATCTTCGGCGGCGTGCCGAAGGGACGTCAGATCACGTCGCTGGCCAACGGCGTTGACGTGATCGTAGCCACACCCGGCCGCCTGCTGGACCTGTTCGGCGAGGGCCACGTGCGGCTGGACCGCACCGAGGTGCTGGTGCTCGACGAGGCCGACCACATGCTCGATCTGGGCTTCGTCATCCCCATCAAGCGCATCGCGCGCGAACTGCCGGCCGTCCGCCAGACGCTGTTCTTCTCGGCCACCATGCCGAAGGAGATTCAGGTGCTGGCCGACGCCATGCTGAAGGATCCGGTGCGTGTGAGCGTGACGCCGGTGGCCACCACCGCCGAGCGCATCGAGCAGAGCGTGGTGTTCGTCAACCAGTCCGAGAAGCGCGTGGTGCTGACGCGCATGCTGAAGAACCCGGAGATGGGCCGCACGCTCGTCTTCGCCCGCACCAAGCACGGCGCGGACCGCATCGTGCAGCACCTGACGGCCGCCGGCCTCAGCGCCAGCGCCATCCACGGCAACAAGAGCCAGGGCCAGCGTGAGCGCGCGCTGGCGGACTTCAAGAAGGGCAGCGTTCCCGTGCTGATCGCCACCGACATCGCCGCCCGCGGCATTGACGTGGACGGCGTGACCCACGTCATCAACTTCGACCTGCCTGACGTGCCCGAAGCGTATGTGCACCGCATCGGCCGCACTGCGCGTGCGGGTGCGGCGGGACGTGCGATCAGCCTGTGCGACGATGGCGAGCGCGCGCAGCTGCGTGGGATTGAAAAGCTGATACGGGCGCGATTACCTATCGCGGCTTAAGGGAAGGTAAGCGCTTCTTTTTTGAAAAAAGAAGCAAAAAACTTTTGCTCCCTGTCGGCGACCCTCTGGTGAACGCGCGATAGCGGAGTCAAAAGTCTTTTGCTTCTTTTCTTCAGAAAAGAAGGCCTCGCTTATACTAACGGCCGTAAACTTTGACCTATAGACAAGCATGGGGCTCTGCCCC
>CAXTBC010000113.1:0-3708 GCA_964242595.1 uncultured Acetobacteraceae bacterium
GCCTGGCCTGACCAACAACTTTAGAAACGGACTCTAAGGACTTGTCCTTAGCGGGGTCCAGGGGCAGAGCCCCTGGCCTTCTGCAAGCCGCCGCTACCTCTCCCGCAACCGCGGCATCAGCTCGACGAAGTTGCACGGCTGGTGCCGCACGTCCAGCTGCCACACCAGGATGTCGTCCCACGCATCCTTCACCGCCCCCGTGCTCCCCGGCAGCGCGAACAGGTAGGTGCCGTTCGCCACGCCGGCCAAGGCGCGTGACTGGATCGTGGACGTTCCGATCTTCTGGTAGCTCAGCATGCGGAACAGCTCGCCGAAGCCCTCGATCCGCTTCTCCAGCACGCGGTCGAACGCTTCCGGGGTCACGTCACGCCCCGTGACGCCGGTGCCGCCGGTGGTGATCACCACGTCGACCTGCGGGTCGGCGATCCAGCCCTGCAGGTGCACCGTGATCGCGTCCGCATCGTCGCGCACGATGGTGCGCGCGCGGATCACGTGGCCGGCGGCGGTGATGCGGGCGGCCAGTGTGTCGCCGGACGTGTCGTTGCTGGCGTCGCGCGTGTCGGACACGGTCAGCACGGCGATGTGCACCGGCAGGAACGTCACGCTGTCGTCGAGCTTCGCCATCCTCAGCGCAGCCGGACGGCGGCCAGGTGGGCGCCCGGCACCGGCCGCATAGCAGCCGCCAGCAACTCCACGGCGAAGCGCGGCCAGGCGCCGGCGGCCAGGGTGTCCAAGCTCGGCGCGGGCAGGCGGAAACGCGCGGCGTACCCCCACAAATTGGTCAGCGTGCGCGCCACGAAATGCCTCGTTTCGTCCACCGGTATGGTCTCCAGGAACAACAGCGGGTCGTCATCCGATGGCCCCCAGCGCTGCACGGCGCCCGGACCCGCGTTCCAACTCGCCAGCACGCGCAACAGGCTGTCGCCAGCCATGTCCGGCCTGCTGAGATAAGCTAGGTACGCTTGGCCGAGTTTCAGGTTCTGCCCGGGATCGGTGAGCGGCCGGCTGGCTTCGCCCCGTCCCACCGCGTCCACCACGTCCGGCATCAGTTGCATCAGGCCGTTCGCCCCGGCGCCGGACAGCGCCCTGGCGTCGAAGTTGGATTCCACTCGGGTCACGGCGTAGACCAGCGCCGGGTCCAGCCGGAAGCCGCCGCGCGGGCGCAGGATGGGCACGGGCAGGTCGGCCTCGGTGGCATCCACTATGCCGGACAGGTCGGCTACCAAATCGGCCAGCCCCGCGGCGCCCGCCACCAGGAACAGCGCGCGGGAGAGTGCGGGGGTCCCCTGGGCCGCCGGCCAGAGCATCCTTAGTTCGGCTTCGGCGCGTGCCGGCTCGCCCACCTGCAGCAAGGCGAAGGCGCGGCGGCCGTGCGGCGTGGCGCTGATCGCCTCCAGATCGGCTTCGGCGAGCGTCGGGCTGGCCGGCGCGGCCTGGACCTGCATCCCCAGGGCCCGGCGCGCCAGCATGCCGTGCAAGGTGTGCGGCTCGGCCGCCGCCCGCAGCATCCACGGGCGCCAGGCAGCCACGTCGCCCTGGGCAAGATGCGTCCGCGCGGCCCACAGCGCGGCGGCAGCCCGCAGGCTGGCGCCCGCGCCGTTGGACACCGACGCGCCCTCGAACAGCTGCCGGGCCAAGGCCAGGTTGCCGCGTCGCCAGGCGGCCAGGCCGGCGACGTAACCAGCCTGGCCGTCGCGTCCCTGGCTGCGCGCCAAGGCCAGCGCGCCCAGCCGCTCGGCCTGGGCGTCGCGTCCTCGGGTCAGCAGGATGCGGGCAGCCACGGCCGCCTGGGTGTCCGCCTCGCTGCCGCGAACGACGGAGCCGAGTGCGGCGCTCAGGGGGGCCGCAGGACGTGCGGCGCCAGGAGGCAGCCGGCGCAGCAGCAGGGCGTAGATGGCGCAGGAGTCCGGCAGGTCCGCATAGCGGCCTAGCCAATCCGACAGAGCGGGTGCGCTGGCACGCGTTGGCCGGGCAAGCAGCCGGTCGGCCAGGATGTGGCCCAGCAGCGTGTCGTCGTCCAGCCGCGTCGTCTCGGCGATGGCGGCCGGGATGGCGCCTTGGCGCTGCAACGCCAGGATGCGGCGCACTCGTGCGGCCTCGCTTGGCGCCAGCGGCTGTGGCAGGCCAAGCCCGTTAGCTCCCACCGCGGGGTGAATCCGGGGCACGGCCATGGCCAGGTCGTCAGACAGTGGCGCCACTCCGCTGCTGCCGTGTCCCTGGGCGGGCCGCAACGCGGCTCCGGCCAGGATGGCAGCCCCGGCCAACACGGCGCGGGCGGCGGAAAGGCGGGAGATGGTGAACCCGATCCCTCGCATGGCGGTGCCTGTAACAGCGTTCGGGCGGCGGGCGCAATGCTAAATGACGGAAAGAAAGAAAGTCTTCCTTTTAGAAAAGAAGACGCGGAAAACTTTTAGCCGGTCGTCGCGGCCCTGTCCGGAAGCGTGCGCAAGGAGAGCGAAAGTTTTTTGGTTCTGTTTTGCAAAAAGAACTGCCTGCTTACTTGCATTTGCCGATCCAATTACGTCTGCAAACCATCCATCATTTTGCGCAAAGCCAACAAGTCTGCCCAGGCCTCCCGTTTGGCTGCTGGTGTATTCAGCAGATATCCCGGATGCAGCATCGGCAGAGTGGGCACCGGCGCGGGCAGGCCGGGCACCTGCACCTGCACCCAGCGGCCTCGCAGCTTGCGTATGCTGTCGCCCCGGCCGGTCAGCGTGCGGGCGGGCAGCGTGCCAAGTGCCACCACCAGGCGCGGCCGCAGCAGGGTCAGGTGCCGCCACAAGAAGGGGGCGCAGGTCTGCACCTCGGTCTCGGTGGGCGGCCTGCCGCCGGGAGGGCGCCACGGGATCAGCATGGTCAACAGCATGTCCGTCCGTGCCAAGCCGATGCTGGTGAACATGCGGTCCAGCAGCTGGCCCGCCGGGCCTACGAAGGGACGGCCGGCCACGTCCTCCTCGGCGCCGGGCGCCTCGCCCACCACCACCAACCCGGCCTGCGGGTTGCCGTCGGCGAACACCAGGCTGGTCGCCGTAGTGGCCAGCGGGCAGAAGGTGAAGCTGGCGAGCGCCTGGCGCAGCGCCTCGGTGGTGTTGGCGCCGTCAGCCACCGCTTGCGCCAGGGCGGCCGGGACCGGCCTTTGGCCAGCAGGCGACGCGGCCGGCGCGGTGGGCAAAACGGGCGCTACCGTTGGTGCCATCCGGTCGATCGGCGCGTCTTCCAGCGCTTCGTCGGCGCCCCACTCCAACTGCAGGCGCAGGGCTGCTAGCATGTCCATGGTGGTGTCTTACGGCTGACGGCGTGGGCAAGCAGTTCTTTTTCGAGAAAAAGAACCAAAAAGCTTTTGCTCCCTGTCAGGCGTGGAAAGAGGCGCGTGCTTGCTGGGCAGAGCTGTTCTGCTGCTTTTTCCAGTACGAGGGCCTTTCTTCCTCCATCTCCTACCCACATCCGTCGTTAACAACGGCAACTGGCTGCCTTATACGGCAACCGGATTTACACACGGGGAAGCGACGGCGATGAGCGAGCGTGAGGCGATGGAGTTCGACGTGGTGGTAGTTGGCGCGGGCCCCGCGGGCCTGGCCGCCGCCATACGCCTCAAGCAGCTCGCCCCCGAAGCGTCGGTCTGCGTGGTGGAAAAGGCCGGCGAGGTGGGCGCTCACATCCTGTCCGGCTGCGTGATCGAGCCGCGCGCGCTGGAGGAGCTGCTGCCGG
>CAXTBC010000114.1:0-3386 GCA_964242595.1 uncultured Acetobacteraceae bacterium
GACATCTCCACCGAGCAGTTCGACTGGACGATGAAGACCAACATCTACGCGCCGTTCTGGATCATAAAGGCGGCGCTGCCGCACATGCAGGCGGGCTCCTGCATCATCGCCACCACCTCCGAGCAAGCCTACGACCCGACCCCGGAGCTGTACGACTACGCCCAAACCAAGGCTGCCACGATGAACTTCGTGAAATCCCTAGCCAAGCAGTTGGGTCCTAAGGGCATCCGCGTAAACGGCGTGGCGCCCGGCCCAATCTGGACGCCGCTGCAGGTGACCGGCGGCGCCCCGCAGGCCAAGCTGGAGACCTTCGGCAGCAAGACGCCGCTGGGGCGTGCGGGGCAGCCGGCCGAGCTGGCGGGGATCTACGTGCAGCTGGCTGATGCGAGCGGAAGCTACGCGACCGGGCAGGTTTACGGGGCATCGGGGGGAGCGGGGCAGCCGTAAGGAAGCAAGAAAGAGTTCTTTTTTGAAAAAAGAACCAAAAAACTTTTGCTCTGCCTGATGCGTGTTTTGAAACGATTTGTTTCACCGACGAGGCTAAGTTTCAAAAGTTTTTTGCTTCTTTTTTTAAAAAAGAAGTGCTTCCTTCGCGCCGCCATGAGCTTACCCCCCCTCCTCTCGTCACCCGACGTCCACATCGACGAGCAGGAAACAGTCTGGAACGGCCGCTTCGCCCTGCAACGCATCGGCTTCCGGCAGCGCCGTTTCGACGGCACCATGTCCGGCCCGCGCAACTGGGAGCTGCTGCGCCGCGGCACGGCCGCAGCCGTGCTGCCCTACGATCCGGTGGCCGACATGGTGGTAACGATCGAGCAGTTCCGCTTGCCCGCCTACGCCGCCGGCCTGCCCCCCGTGATGGTGGAGCTGGCCGCCGGGCTGACCGACGGCAGCGAATCGCCGGAAGCCACGATCCGCCGCGAAGCGGTCGAGGAGATGGGGCTGGAGCTCGGCGAGATGGAGCGCATCGGCGACTTCCTGCTGACCCCCGGCGGGTGCGACGAGCTGTGCACCCTGTTCGCCGGACGGGTGCGGCTGGGCGAGGTGGGGCCTGACGGCCTGCTTGGCGCGCACGGCCTGGCCAGCGAGCAGGAAGACATCCGGGTGCGCGCGCTGCCGGCGTCCCACGTGATCGAGCAGGCGATCGCCGGCGCCTACCCGAACTCGGTGGCCACCATCGGGCTGCTGTGGTTCGCTGCCCGGCGGGACTGGCTGCGGGAGCGCTGGCTGTGAGCTTCGGCCCGCTCGTCTCGGCGGCGTGGCTGGCCGGGGAGCTGGGCGCTGCGGACCTGCGGGTGATGGACGCCTCGTTCTACCTGCCGACCGAGGCGCGCGACCCGCACGCCTTGTTTGCCGAGGCGCACGTGCCAGGCGCGCGGTTTTTCGACCTGGAGCAGGTGGCCGACCAGGAGACCAGCCTGCCGCACATGGTGCCCACCGCCGGGCGGTTCGAGCGGCTGGTGGCCGGGCTGGGCGTCGGCGACTCCGACCGCGTGGTGTTCTACGACCAAAAGGGGCTGTTCTCGGCCGCACGGGGCTGGTGGCTGATGCGGCTGTTCGGCCACGCGCAGGTGGCCGTGCTGGATGGCGGCCTGCCAAAATGGCGGGCTGAGGGGCGCGCAACAGAGGCGGGCGCGCCTCCAACCATTGCACCCGGGCGGTTCGGCGCCACGCTGCACGCGGCCCGGTTGAGGGGCCTGGGCGACATGCTGGCCAACGCCGCGAGCGGCGCCGCGCTGGTGCTGGACGCACGCGCGGCGGGCCGGTTCGCCGGCACGGCGCCGGAGCCGCGGCCAGGCCTGCCGAGCGGACACATGCCTGGCGCGGTCAGCCTGCCGGCCACCGAGCTGCTGGCCGCCGACCAGACGATGCTGCCGCCCGACGCGCTGCGGGCCCGCTTTGCGCAGGCGGGCGTGACTGCCGGGCGGCCGGTGGTGACGAGCTGCGGAACCGGGGTGACGGCGGCGATCCTGACGCTCGGCCTGGCGGTGGCCGGGCTGGACGAGGGCGCGCTCTACGACGGCTCCTGGACCGAGTGGGCAAGCCGGCCGGACACGCCGAAGGTGTCCGCCTCTTGACGGAGCGCCCAATGAAGCTCGCGACCCTGCTGTCGCATGCCGGGCGTGCGGGCACGAAGGTGCACGGCTTCGTCAACCCGCCGGTTCATCGCGGGTCGACGGTGCTGTACGAGGACATGGCGCAGCGCCGCACGCATCTGCGGCGGCGACTCGACCAGGCACTGACCTACGGCACGCAGGGCTCGGCGACGCACCACGCGCTGGAGGACGTGGTAGCCGCAATAGAGGGCGGCACGCGGTGCCAGGTGTTCTGCACCGGCATCGCCGCGTGCACCACGCCCCTGCTGGGCTACCTTGCCGCGGGGGAACACTGCCTGATGCCGGACAGCGTCTACGGCCCGGTGCGGACCTTCTGCGACACCATGCTGCAGCGGCTGGGCGTGGCGACAACGTACTACCGGGCGGATTGCACGGCCGAGGAGCTGGCGCCGCTGTTCCGCGCCGAGACGCGGGTGCTCTACCTGGAAAGCCCTGGCAGCCACAGTTTCGAGGTGCAGGACGTGCCGGCGCTGGCGGCGCTGGCACACGCACGCGGCGCCGCGGTGCTGATGGACAACACCTGGGGCATCCACGCTTTCCAGCCGTTCGGCCACGGGGTGGACGTGTCGATCCAGGCTCTCACGAAATACGCGGGCGGCCACTCGGACGTGCTGATCGGCTCGGCGACCACGAACGACGAACGGCACTGGCAGACGGTGCGCGACGCGGCGCTGGTGCTGGGACAATACGCATCGCCGGACGATTGCTGGCTGACTCTGCGTGGCCTGCGCACGATGGCGGTGCGGCTGGAGCGGCAGATGCGCTCCGGGCTGGAAGTGGCGGCGTGGTTGGCCGGGCTGCCGGAGGTGGCGCAGGTGTTGCACCCCGCGTTGCCCGGCGCGCCAGGCCACGATTTGTGGAAGCGGGACTTCACCGGCGCGTGCAGCCTGTTCGGCGTGGTGTTCCGCGGGGATGTGAGCGTGGCGGCCACCCACAGATTCGTCGACGCGCTGGAGCTGTTCGGGATCGGCGCGTCTTGGGGCGGGTTTGAGAGTTTGGCGTTGCCGACGACAGGGTTCGTGACGCGGACGGCGGGGCAACTAACTGGCGCGATGGTGCGGTTCCATGTGGGGTTGGAGGAACCGGAGGATCTGATCGCGGATCTGGATCGGGCGCGAGCTGCGCTAAGGTAGAGTAAGCATGGGGCTCTGCCCCAAACCCCGCTGGGGCCTTGAGGCCCCATACCCCCATCTGTTAGGCGCTCTTACAAACAAGTTCTAAGAGTCCGTTTCTAAAGTTGTTGGTCAGGCCAGGCGTGCCAGCATCAGG
>CAXTBC010000115.1:0-2957 GCA_964242595.1 uncultured Acetobacteraceae bacterium
TGCTGGCACGCCTGGCCTGACCAACAACTTTAGAAACGGACTCTTAGAACCTGTTCGTAAGGAATCTAGATAGATGGGGGTCTGGGGCCTCGAGGCCCCAGCGGGGTCCAGGGGCAGAGCCCTTGGCCTTGCCTTCGCATCCGGCTCGCCACCCTCAATGCCGGAAATGCCGCATCCCGGTCACAACCATGGCCAAGCCCGCCGCGTCCGCCGCAGCAACCACTTCGTCGTCGCGTATGCTGCCGCCCGGCTGGATCACCGCGGTGGCACCCGCGGCCACCGCGGCTTCCAACCCGTCGGCGAACGGGAAGAACGCGTCGGACGCCACCACGCTGCCCTGGGCCAGCGGCACGTCCAGCCCCGCCGCGCGGGCGGCCGCCTCGCTCTTCCAGCCGGCGATGCGCGCGCTGTCCACCCGGCTCATCTGCCCCGCGCCGATGCCCACCGTGGCGCCGCCCTTGGCGTAGACGATGGCATTGCTTTTCACGTGCTTGCACACCGCGAACGCGAACAGCAGGTCGTCCGTCTCCGCCTCGCTGGGCGCGCGCCGCGTCACCACGCGCAGGTCCGCCCGGGCCACGCGCCCCGCGTCACGCGACTGCACCAGCACGCCGCCTGCGATGCTCCGCCACGTCACCCCTGGCGCGCGGGGATCGGGCATGCCGCCTGTCAGCAGCAGGCGCAGGTTTTTCTTGCGCGCCAGCACGGCGCGCGCGCCCTCGGTCGCGTCCGGCGCCACGATCACCTCGGTGAAGATCTGGGCGATCCGCCCGGCGGTGTCCTCGTCCAGCACGCGGTTGCAGGCGACGATGCCGCCGAACGCGCTCACCTTGTCGCAGCGCAGCGCCGCTTCCCACGCGGCCGCCAGGTCGGCCGCCACCGCCACGCCGCACGGGTTGGCGTGCTTGACGATCACCACTGCCGGCGGCTCGAACTCGGCCACGCACTCGAACGCCGCGTCGGTGTCGTTGATGTTGTTGTAGGACAGCGCCTTGCCCTGCATTTGTCGTGCATGGGCCACGCCGGCGCGTGGGCCGGTCACGTAAAGGGCCGCCTGCTGGTGCGGGTTCTCGCCGTAGCGCAGGCTGTGGCTGCGAGTACCGGCCAGGGCAAGCCGCTCGGGGAACATGTCGCCCGCCTGGGCCGCGAACCAGGCGGCGATGGCCGCGTCGTAGGCGGCCGTGCGCGCGTAGGCCGCGGCGGCCAGACGTCGGCGCAGGGCAGGGGTGGTGCCCCCGGCCTGGCGCAGCTCGGCCAGCACGGCCTCGTACTGCGCCGGCTCCGTCACCACGGTTACCGAGTCGTGGTTCTTGGCGGCAGCACGGATCAGCGCCGGCCCGCCGATGTCGATGTTCTCGACGCAATCGTCCCATCCGGCGCCGGAGGCGACCGTCGCCTCGAACGGGTAGAGGTTCACCGCCACCAGGTCGATCGGCGCGATGCCGTGTTCTTCCATTTGTGCCAGATGCGCTGGCACGTCCCGCCGGCCGAGGATGCCGCCGTGGATCTGCGGCACCAGCGTCTTCACCCGCCCGTCCAGGATTTCCGGGAACCCGGTATGCGCGCTCACTTCGGTGACGGCCACGCCGGCCGCCCGCAGCGCCGCCGCTGACCCTCCAGTGGAGAGGATCTCCCAGCCCAGGTCTGCCAAGCCCTGTGCGAAACCCACCAGACCGGCCTTGTCGGAGACGGAAATCAACGCGCGCACGGCCTACCTCTCGACGCCAGGATCGCGCGTTTCTTACTGCGGCCAGGGACTGACGCCAATGATGTGGGCATGCCCGCCCAGCATCAGCGCGTAGGCCAGCACGCCCGCGGCCGGCCGCCACCAGCCCAGCTCACCCAGCGCCAGCGCGTTCCGCCCGGAGGCGATGGCGGCGAACGGCAGGATGGAGGTGCGGCGGGCGAACGCGGTCCAGGCCGGTCCCAGCACGCGCGCCCGCTTGGCGTCGATCGAGACCGTGCCGGCCGCGGCCACGATGAACAGCGCGGTGAAGAACAGCAGCGAGGCCTCGTCTCCGTTGCCGATCAGGTGGATCGCCGCCCAAAGCGCGGCACCCACCAGGAACGGGTGGCGGGTGATGCGCACGATGCCGGCAGGCGGGCGGTCCACCACCCCGTCCTGGGCCACCGACGTGGGGTTGGGCGTGGTCAGCCCGATCACCACCAGCAGGAATGCCGGCAGCATCAGCGCGATGGCGAACGGCTTCCACCATTGCAGCTGGCCCCAGGTGGGCACGTAGGCGGCCGCGTTGTAGGCGCCCACCAGCCAGGCGATGGCGACGACGGAAGCCACCGAAAACGCAATCATGTAGGCCCGTAGCCCGATGCTGCCGACCAGGTAATTTCGAAGGGTGGTGCCGGATACGCCTAGGTGGATGGCCACGAAGGTTACGGCGGCTGCGGTCAGGGATAGCACGAAGAAAGCAAGCACTTCTTTTTTGAAAAAAAGAAGCAAAAAACTTTGACTCCGCTGTCGCGCCTTTGCCCTGAACCACCCGACAGGGAGCAAAAGCTTTTTGGTTCTTTTTCTCGAAAAAGAACTGCTTGCTTGCCTACACGATGATCGAAGACCTCTCGATGGACGCCCGCACCCAGGCCTCCGCCGCGTCGTCGTCGAACAGCTCGGACAGCTTTTTCATCATAGTCCCGCCCAGCTCCTCCGCGTCCACGATCGTCACCGCGCGCCGGTAGTAGCGCGTCACGTCGTGCCCGATGCCGATGGCGATCAGCTCCACCGTGTCGCGGCTCTCGATCTCGTGGATCACCTGACGCAGGTGGCGCTCCAGGAAGTTGCCCGGGTTGATGGAGAGCGTGCTGTCGTCCACCGGCGCGCCGTCGCTGATCACCATCAGGATGCGGCGGTGCTCCGGCCGCGCCATCAGCCGACGGTAGGCCCACAGCAGCGCCTCGCCGTCGATGTTCTCCTTGAGCAGCCCCTCGCGCAGCATCAGGCC
>CAXTBC010000116.1:0-2712 GCA_964242595.1 uncultured Acetobacteraceae bacterium
GCACTGCCTCAGTCGTTGTGGCGCTGCCGTGGAGAACCTGGCCCATAGCTCGTCCCTTGCTGCCTGGCGGCTGATTGTGCCACCACACTCCGGGACTGAACACCTAAGGTCGCGCCAAGCCCTCGGCGTCATTCTAGTCGGTGTTGCTCATCTACATCTTCAGCGCCACGCTGGCATGCCTTACATCAAGGCAAACGAAGTTGAGCCCTCGGCCTCGCAGCTTATGAATAGGCCACGGCGTCACGGGGCCGGTCTCGGTGCCGACGCTGGCGTCCTCTCCCGCATGCCTCCTCAGAACACTCAAAGCAAAACCTTTGAACGGAAAACCCTAGGTGTGACCCCAATCAGCCGCCGCATATGTCTGGATAGGTGGCTCGCCCGATTGAAGCCACTCTGGTGTGAGACTTGCTCGATTGAAATGTCAGGCTGCGCTAGAAGCCGCAATGCGCGATCAATCCTTCGTCTGATAATGTATTGATGGGGCGACAACCCGGTCATCGCGTGGAACTCTCGCGCAAAATGGAACGCGCTCACTTGCGCAGTCTCTGCCAGCAGCGATAGTGGCAGGCGAGTTGTTAGCTCCGACTCAATTCGATCACAAACATTGCCCAACCTTTTGGGAGAAAGGCCAGCCTTTCGCCTCGGAAAAAGCTGATATGCAGTAGGTGCAGTATATCGAGCCAGCAAGCAGCCTATGGCTTCGCAGACAATCTCACACAAAGCTTCGTCTTCAACTGTTGCCAATCGGTAAAAGAGTCGCTCGAAATCTGCGTCCTGGCGACGAAAGATACTCTGGAAAATGACCCGATCCTCATAAAGCTCAAAGTGACTGGCAAGGTATAAACGTAGCCTAGAAAGAGATAGGTTTAAAGTCAAGTAGCGGGCCGGTCCAATTATGTTGAGCTTTACCAACTGTCCCGGGGTGAAGAAGCTGATCAATCCAATGCGTGGCGAGCTCCTTTCCTGACGTCCATCTATGCTCGACAAAGCCGAGTAGCCTTCACTCAGGGCTACGACGACTATCATCTCATCATCATCATCGATTACGATATTACAGCATGAGAACGTCGCCCTTCGAACGATTCGCGAAGGACCATGTTTGAACCTTGCCCCAAGGCCGACGTTGCCCAGCCACCAACTCTCGTCGCTAAGGACGGATGGCACATGCGCTTCTGTTGTCATCCATTTCCCCTTCAACAGGCATCGGCTCGTTTAGGTCGCCCTTCTAACACAAACGTAGGACGCACTTCCGATTACTACGCCAGACCCACGTTCGAGTCGCGCCCGTAGTTCTAAGGTCACGTCGCCTTGAGGATACTTTGAAGCAAGAACGTGTCCTTTGGAGCCACTTCGATGCGAGCCTTGGTCCAATTTTCGATCGCATCCTCAATCGTGGTCTAGGAGCGGGAGCGTCCGGCCCGCCGGAGTGACCGCCGCCGCGGCGTGGTTCAAAACCGAGTCACACAGGAAGCTGGGTTGGCGCTGTCAGGAAGAATGATGGGACCCTCATGCTTTCAGGAATGGTGCGAGTATGACTCGATGCGGTGGTGCGGCGGCGAGGTTGCCCAAGAGCGACCGTAAGGACCTGGCCATTCAGGCGCTGGCGCAATCAGCGACCTGGCGGCCCGGCACGAGGTCAGCCGCAAGTTCGTCTACCAGCAGACGCATAAAGCTCGCGCTGTGCTCGACGCGCCTTCTTGCCTGCCGTGCCGGACAGCGAGGTGTTTAATCCCAGGGTGAGATGGTGCGGGTTGATCTTGAACGGGTTTGGGTCGGTTTTTTAGGCGTCGCAGATAGTTTGGAAGAGTGTTCGCCACCGGAGTGCCTTGAGGTGCTTGGCAAAGTTGTAGGCCGACACGAAGGCGCAGACATGAGCGCACAGGGCTTTGGTGGTGCTGTAATGGAACGCCTTGGTGGTTGCGTCCGTGACAGTTCGGTTCATGCGTTCGGCCTGGCCATTGGTCCAGGAGTGGTAGGGTTTGGTAAGCCTGTGCTCGATGGCGTGCTCGTCGCACATGCGGTCGAACGGGTGCCGCACGCTGCGCGATGGTGCTGCGTGGATTAGGTCCCATGGTGGCGTCGGCGGTGATGGGCCCGGTTGCGCCATTTCAGGAAGGTTTTGGGGTTGAGGCCCACCCCTTTCAGGGTGTTCGTCGGCGCTCCAGCTTCAATGGATGGGCAAGGGTCCTATTGGGGTTGGTTCGGTGTGGTCCTCGGTTCAGGAGCGGTTTGAGCGGCACGCGTCGACGGGCGTGATGGCGCGCTTGGCGCTGGAGCACGCGTTGCTGGCGGGCTGGGTGGACGAGGTGTTCGAGGCGCACCGGAAGCGGCAGTATGCGCGCGAGCTGCTGTTCTCGACCGTGGTCGAGCTGACCACGCTGGTGTCGCTGGGGCCGCGTCTGCTGTCCCTGCGCGCCTTGCGCGGTGCAGCGCTGCCGGGGCACTCGCTGGTGGCATATGCCCCCGATCTTGGCTTGGTTGTGGACTTGGTGCCCTGCGAGGACGCGCACGCGAACGAGCGCGCCGGGGTGGCGCCGTTGCTGGAAGGCGCGCGCCGGGGAGCTGTGGATCGCAGCGAAATCGCAAAGCGATTTGCGCGGGACCGGCACTACTGCACCCGCACAGTGCTGCGGGGCTTGGAGGACGCGGGCGTCTGTTTCCGGTCTTATGTAGCAGCCGCCACTGACGTGCTGGGGGTTGTACGGGGCGGCC
>CAXTBC010000117.1:0-2313 GCA_964242595.1 uncultured Acetobacteraceae bacterium
CGACACCACCCTGTGGCTGTGGAGCAACCTGCCCGAGGCGGTCACGGCCGGACGGATTGCCGAACTCTACCGCACGCGCTGGCGCGTCGAATGCGAGCGTCCGCCGGACATCGAAGGCATTTTCGGGCGCCTGGAAAGCGTGCTGCACAGCGAGTTGCGCAGCCTCGGCCATTCCCGCGCCGCACTGCTCGGCTTTGCCGCAGCCGTGCTGGCTTACACCGTCCTGGCCTTGTTGCAGCGCGCGGTCGAACAGGCGCACCAGCCGCCGCCCGCCTTGCCATCGCACGTCCCGTCACCGCCGCCGCTGGAGGTGTCCTGCTTCCACCTCACCGTGCAGGTCAGGAGCGGCTACGAGGGCTGCTCATCGCCCTGCCGCCCAAACACTGGCCGCGTTGGAACGAGGCCGACCCGGCCGGCTTGGCTCAGCACCTGCTCCGTTTGGCCCGCAACATCAACCCGCGCCAGGTCGCCACCAGCAAGCGCGAACCCAAGATCATCAAATCCAAAGGCTACGTCGATGGCAAAACCGCACGCGCCCACGTCGCAACCGCACGCCTGGCTGTGACAATGAACTTTGGGTTCTCCCGCGTTTGCCGTGCAGAGGGTGGCCGTTGCGGGGCCGGGTAAGCACATGGAAGGAACACTCCTCCTGCGTTGAAAGCCGATCTTGTCCAAGCGTTTGCTGCCTTTAATCCCGCCAGGCCTGGCCGTCGTGCAGGTCCTACCCACCCCTGATCGCGTCACCATCGTCGCCCAGCCGCGGTCGCCCACCGCCGCCTGCCCCGACTGCGGCGCATCGTCTCACAGCGTTCACAGCCGCTACGAGCGCCACCTTGGCGACCTGCCCTGGCAGGGTCGCCCGGTCGCGCTGCGCATCCAGGCCCGGCGGTTCCGCTGCGCCGCCCCGGCCTGTTCGCGTCGGACCTTCGCCGAGCGCCTGGTCGGTGTTGCCGCTGCCGCGGCGCGTCGCACCGAGCGCCTGGGCAGCTTGCACAGCTGCCTCGGGCTGGCGCTGGGCGGGGAAGCTGGCGCGCGTCTCGCATCGAGACTAGCCATCGACACCAGCGCGGACACGCTGCTCCGGGCTGTGCGTACGTCGGGCAGCAACGGTCCAACACCTCCAACTCCGCGCGTTCTGGGCGTCGATGACTGGGCCTGGCGCCGCGGGCACCGCTATGGCACCGCGCTGGTGGATCTGGAACGCAACACCGTCGTGGACCTCTTGCCGGATCGACAGGCCGATACCCTTGCAACTTGGTTGCAGGCCCATCCTGGTGTCGAGGTCATCGCACGCGACCGGGCCGGCGCCTATGCCGACGGCGCGCGCCAGGGCGCGCCAGAGGCCGTCCAGGTGACCGACCGCTGGCATCTGCTGCGCAACCTGGGCGACGCCGTCCACGCGCTGGCCGACCGGCACGGCAACGCGATCCGCCGGGCGGCGCAGGCCGTCGCCGAGGAGGGTGCCGCAACCGCCGCCGCCGATCCAGCACCCCCAGCGCCGCCGCGCATGCCGAACGCGGCCGAGCGGGCCAGCCAGGCGTCGCTCGGCCGCAGGCAGGTGCGCTACGAGGAGGCAGCCCGCCTGCACGGCCAGGGCGTGTCCATCCGGCGCATCGCAGCCCTCCTCGGGGCCGAGCGCAAGACCGTGCGGGGCTGGCTGCGACGGGGCAGTGCGCCGTCATGGCAAAAGCCGAGGCGCGGCAGCGCGCTGGACCCGTTTGTGCCGCTGCTGGAGCGGCGCTGGGCCGAGGGGTGCCACAACGCTGCCCAGCTTTGGCGCGAGGCCGCCGCTGCCGGCTATGCCGGACGGCCCGGCACCGTCCGTGCCTGGGCCACGCAGCGCCGTGGCGACCACTCCGCATCAGAGGCGTGCCAGGCCTCGGCAGCTACACCGCCCTCCGGCCGGCGTGTCGGGCGCTTGCTGATGGCCGACATGGACAAGCTCGCCGACGATGAACGCCGGCTCGTCGCACGGCTGCTTGCCGATGCGCCCAAGCTGGCCGGCGCCGTGGCAGTAGCAAAGCGCCTGCATCGCGTGCTGCGCAAGGAAAGCGACGAAGCGCTGGACAAGGTGCTCGCCGCCGCCGCCGATACCCCACTTGCCGGGTTCGCCGCCAACCTGAGCCGCGACAAGGCCGCCGTGCAGGCCGCCCTCGACCTGCCCTGGACCACAAGCCCCGTCGAAGGCCAGGTCAACCGCATCAAGACCATCAAGCGATCCATGTACGGCCGCGCCGGCTTCCAGCTCCTCCGCGCCCGTGTCCTGAACGCCGCATGACAGCGCAACAACTGCACGGCAAATGCGGGAGAACC
>CAXTBC010000118.1:0-2125 GCA_964242595.1 uncultured Acetobacteraceae bacterium
AGGAACACCTCTGGTGAAAGCTTCAGGGTGTCCACCGAAACGGGTCAATCCCAGAGTTTGGCGCGCACCTCTCCGCACCGCCCGAGAGTAAGCAAAAGTTTTTTGGTTCTTTTTTCAAAAAAGAACTGCTTTCTTTCTTCGCGCCCCCACTTCGTCGAGCCGCACCTGCGCAAGACGCACGGCATCCCGCCGAGCATCAGCATCGCGTTCCCGTTGCAGCGTGGCCACGGCTTCCTGCGCGCCCTTGCGGCCGGCGAGCGCGGCCGCGGCCTGGTCGCGCACCTGCGTGGCGGCACGGGCTGCTTCGGCACTGCGGGCGACCGCCGCTGCCGAGCGGGGCAGCCAGGCAGCAAAGGTGGCGGCGAGGAGCGTGGCGGGAGCGGCCTCCGCCAGGTCCGCCTCCGCACGCGGCGCGCGGCGGGCGGCGTGCAGGCTCGCCTGCGCCTCGGCCTCCGCCTTCAAGGCGAGGGCCAAGTCGCCTTTGGCCAGGTCGGTCTGCAGGCGGCGCAGGCGGGCCAGGGTCGCGAGTTTATCGGCCACACGGCACGCCGAGGGCGGCGGCCAGGGCGGCGAAGCTCGCCTCAATGCCGGTGGGCTCCTGGCGGCCCTGGGTGAGCATGGCCTCGATCCTGGGGACAGCGAGGAGGGCGGCATCGAGCGCGGGATCGGTGCCGGGGCGGGCGGCGCCGAGGCGCACCATGTCGGCCATTTCGGCGTGCAAAGCGAGCATGGCGCGTGCCTGGCGGACCAGGGCGGTCTGCGCCGGGGCCAGGCAGCCGGCAGCGGCGCGCGACAGGGAGCGCAGCACGTCGACCGCAGGGTAGCGGCCGCCCTCGCCGATGCGGCGGTCGAGCACCACGTGGCCGTCCAGGATGCCGCGCACCGCGTCCGCCACCGGCTCGTCGTGGTCGCCGCCCTCCACCAGCACGGTGAACAGGGCGGTGATCTGGCCGGCCGTGCCGTCGGCGCGCATGGGCCCAGGGCCGGCGCGTTCCAGCAGGCAGGGCAGTTCAGCGAACACGCTGGGCGGGTAGCCGCGTGTGGCAGGCGGCTCGCCTGCGGCCAGGCCGATCTCGCGCAAGGCCAGGCAGAAGCGGGTGACGCTGTCCATCAGGAGGAGGACGGATTTGCCCTCGTCGCGGAAGTGCTCGGCCACCGCCATGGCGGTGTAGGCGGCCTCCCGGCGTAGCAGCGGCGGCGCGTCCGAGGTGGCGACGACGACGACGGCGCGGGCCAGGCCCTCTGGGCCGAGGTCGTCCTCGATGAACTCGCGCACCTCGCGCCCGCGCTCGCCGACCAGCGCCAGCACGATCACGTCGCAGGCGGTGTGGCGGGCGAGCATGGAGAGCAGCGTGGACTTGCCTACGCCGGAACCTGCGAACAGGCCGAGCCGCTGGCCGGTGCGGCAGGTGGCGAAGCAGTTGAGCACGCGCACCCCGAGGTCGATGGGCGGACCGAGGCGGGCGCGGCTGATGGCCGGCGGCGGTGCCGCCCGGACGGGGCGGCGTATCGGCCCGGGCGCCAGTTCGGCACCGCCGTCGGCCGGCCGGCCCAGCGGGTCGATCACCCTGCCCAGCCATGAGTCGCACGGGGCGATGCCGGCATGGTCACCGGCCTGGGACGGCAGCACGGCGGCCTGCACGTCGGCGCCTGCGCCGAGGCCGGTGGTGGCGCCGAACGGCGCCGCTGTCAGCCGGTCCGCGCTGGCTGTGATCACCTCGGCCAGCGTGCGGCTGCCGCCCCGCCCCGCAACCCAGACACGGTCGCCAACCGCCAAGTGGGCGGCCAGGCCAGCGATCTCGATCCCGAGCGAGCCGACAGAACGCGTGGCGCCGTGCAGGGTGTAGGGTTGCACCCACGCGAGGGAAGCCCGGCAGGAGCTTAATGTCATTTTAAAGATTTCCCTGCAAATTCGTTACTGCTTGTCACCTAAAAACGTTAAGGTAGCGTTCCGGATAAACCGTCGGGTCGAAACGACGGGAAACTCTTAAAAAAATGCGCCACCCTGCAAAAGAACAATTGCAGAACAAGTTGCGGAATGATAATGATTGGGTATCGAAACAGAGGAGAGTGAAATGCGGGTCCTGCTGGTTGAAGACGATGTCAATGCCGCGCGTGCGGTTGT
>CAXTBC010000119.1:0-2084 GCA_964242595.1 uncultured Acetobacteraceae bacterium
ACCCCCATCTGTTTAGAATATCCTACAAAATAGGTTCTAAGGACTTGTCCTTAGCGGGGTCCAGGGGCAGAGCCCTTGGCCTTCCTTCACAGGTCAACATTAAAGGCCGTTGGTATTACTTAACCTCTTCCAGCTCCCGCAACGCATTCTCCGGCAGCACCATCCCGGCTGCCACCAGGTTCTCCCGCAGGTGCGCGACAGACGACGTGCCGGGAATCAGCAGCACGTTCGGCGCACGCTGCAGCAGCCAGGCCAGCGCCACCTGCATCGGCGTGGCTTCCAGCCGGGCCGCCACCTTCGACAACACCGAAGATTGCAGCGGCGTGAACCCGCCCAGCGGGAAATACGGCACGTAGGCGATGCCGTCGCGCGCCAGCTCGTCGATCAACGCGTCGTCGCCGCGATGCGCCAAGTTGTACTGGTTCTGCACGCACACGACGTTACAGATTTTGCGGCCATCGGCCACCTGCGTCGGGGTCACGTGGCTCAGCCCGATGTCCTTCACCAGACCCTGGCGCTGCAGGTCGGCCAGCACGCTCAGCGGCGCTTCCAGCGAGCCTTCCACCGGGTGGTGCGGGTCGAGCATGCTGCGCAGGTTCACCACATCGAGCACGTCCACGCCCAGGTTGCGCAGGTTGTCGTGCACCGCTTCGGTCAGCTCCTCGCGTGAAAACGCGGGCAGCCACTCGCCCTTCGGCCCGCGCCGCGCACTGATCTTGGTGACGATCACCAGGTCGTCCGGGTAGGGATGCAGCGCCTCGCGGATGACCTGGTTGGTCACGTGCGGGCCGTAGAAGTCGCTGGTATCGATGTGGTCCACGCCGCTGTCCACAGCCTCGCGCAGCACCGCCAGCGCGGCCGCGTGGTCCTTCGGCGGCCCGAACACGCCGGGACCTGCCAGCTGCATGGCGCCGTAGCCCAGGCGCTTGACCGTCCTGTCGCCCATCTTGAACGTGCCGGATTGATCAATGGACATGGTGTGCCTCCTTTAAACGCTAGCAGAGCTGGAGATTGCCCTTTGCCGCGATAACCGGCCACAATCCGCACAGGCTGTGCGGAGCGGCGGACAGTGCGGGCCGATTTCAGTGACCTCGACGCCTTCGTGGTGGTCGCCGGCGCGCGGGGGTTCAGGGACGCGGCCCGCGCCAACGGCAAGAGCGCTTCGGCGCTAAGCGAAGCCGTCCGCCGGCTAGAGACCCAGCTCGGCGTCAGGCTGCTTCACCGTACCACCCGCAGCGTGGCGCCCACCGAGGCAGGGGCGCGGCTGCTGGAACGCCTCGCCCCCGCACTCGGCGAGATGCAGGCCGCGCTCGACGCGCTGAACGGGTTTCGCGACACACCGGCGGGCACGCTGCGCCTCAACGTGCCCGTCAGCGCCGCCCGTCTTGTGCTGCCCGCCATCGTGCCCGGGTTCCTCGCCGCCTACCCGGACATCCGGCTGGAGATCGTGACCGAAGAGGGGTTCGTCGACGTGCTGGCGGCCGGTTGCGACGCCGGCATCCGCTACGATGACCGGTTGGAGCAGGACATGATCGCGGTGCCGATCGGCCCGCGGGTGCAGCGCTTCGCCACCGCCGCCGCGCCGTCCTACCTCGACCGCCACGGCCGCCCGGAGCACCCCGGCGAACTGCTCGGCCATGCCTGCCTGCGCAGCCGCTTCGCCAGCGGCGCCATGCCGCCCTGGGAGTTCGAACGCGACGGCCAGGTTGTTCGCGTCGAGCCTGCGGGGCCGCTGATCGTGAGCGCAGGCGGGGCCACGGAGCTTGCCGTCCAGGCCGCCATTGACGGGGCCGGAATCATCTACCTGTTCGAGAGCTGGTTGCAGCCGCATCTGGACGCTGGCCTGCTCGAGCCGGTCCTGGTTGCTTGGTGGCAGGCGTTTTCCGGGCCGTTCCTCTACTACCCGGGGCGGCGGCTGGTGCCGACGCCGTTGCGGGCGTTTATCGATTTCTTCCAGCAGGTGCAGGCGCGTCGAGCTGTGGCCTCCGGCGTTTAGGTGGCGAACTGGTCGGAGTTGTAACTTTTGAGAAAGAATGGGGCTCTGCCCCAAACCCCGCTGGGGCCTCGAGGCCCCAGACCCCCAT